>DATJIW010000053.1:0-20801 GCA_035492775.1 Vicinamibacterales bacterium | reverse complement strand
CTGCAGGTGAAAGTGCTCGCGTAGCGTGTCGATGTCGTCGACGTCAGAGGCGAGCGACACGTCCGCGGGGCGGACTTTGTCGGCGGACTTCCCCCGCCCGCGCTGGTCGTAGTAGATGAGATGGAACGAATCTGCCAGCCGATCGAGATCGGGCAGCAGGTAGGCCTCATCGAAATCGGGTCCGCCCGTTCGTTATTCTCGAAGAACGGCAGACATCAATCGTGACGGTTGGACATTCGTCTTCTGCGGGAGACCAACCAGGCCGTCATCAATCCGACGGGTATGCCGACGACGACGAGCGTGGCAACAATGTTGATGCCAATCAACGCGCGGCCCCAGACGCATCCCTCCGATATTGAACGCCGGCACGCGAAACCAACTTCGAGTAGTGGGAGCCCAACGCCAGCAATCAGGCCGGCAGCGATGCCAATCAGCGAAGTCACGACGCGCGGAGTTGATATCGGCGTGAACGTCATCTCCGAGCTCTCACGTGCCCGCCGTCGCGTTGAAGCCGCGCGACGCTGGCCCCGCAGGCGGCGCGGTGGCGAAACACACAGGATCGCGCAAGTCGCGAGCACACGGGCTATTTGGCCGCCGGTTTAACGAAGAGGGCCGGATCGATCTTCACGTTCTGCTCGACGCTGGTGACTTTCACGGTGTAGGACTGGACGGTTGACGTGGTGTTCAGTGTGTACGGCATCTTCACGCCGTCGAGGTCGTGATAGTCGGAGAATTCCGTGGTCTGCTCGAGCGGACCGGTTTCCGGCGTATCGATCGTCGTAGATGTCTTGACCGGCAGGTAGGACTCCGCGTCGATCCAGAGGCGAGAAGTGGGCCCGGCCGCCGGCGTGATGTTCAACACGTAGGCGTTCTTGTCGCGGACCTTCTCTGTGCCGGCGAGAACGATCTTCGTGCCGCGATCCTTGTAGCCGAGAAAGGGCGATGGAAAGGCGGCGCTGCGCAGGATCTCGAGCCGGCCGCCGGTCATTTCACTCTCGCCTCGCATGCTGTCCATCGAATAGCCCTTCGTGCCGTCGAACCGCTGCTCGAGCGTGAGCGATCCCCCGCCCATCGACGTCAGATCCACCTTCAAGAGCGTGCGAAGCTTGTTCGGCGACTGGTTGAGAACTTCGATCGTTCCGGGCAGATCGCCGGCCGGCGATGTGATGACGATGGTGCCTTTTGTCGAACGCGAGGTGATCCTGCCGAGGGCCTCGCGGCCGCCCTGCGCCGTCAGGCTCTTCTCGATGATCTCGTCAACGCTCTGCGCGGATGACACCCACGCGCACGCGAGAAACGTCACCGCCAGCAGAAGGCGGGCACTGGCCGAACGCATATCGGTTCTCCCTCGGTAATGCCGATCTGTGGTGCATCTTACCGAATCGGCTCCATTGTACTTGTCAACCATATATATCGTATCACATACTATAATGTATGGCACGTTCTGGTCCGGCCGAGGCCTTCGTCGATTCCCCGATCGGGAAATGGGAGGTACAGCTCCGCAAGGGCTGCCTGGAGTTGGCCATTTTTGGCTGCCTGTGGTCCGGAAAACTCTACGGCCTGGAGATTCTGCGCCGGCTCGAGAGCGATGCCGATCTGGTGCTCTCTGCGGGCACGGTCTATCCGCTCCTGTCCAGGCTCAAGGCGGAAGGACTGCTGAAATCGGAATGGGTGGAAGGCGATGCCGGCCATCCTCGCAAGTACTACCAGCTCACGGCAGCAGGCCGCCGCCGCGCCATGGAAATGGCGAAGCTGTGGACGCGGTTTTCCGCCAACCTGAAGGGCCTGTTGTCTCCGGTCTTGAAAGAAGATGGCAAATGATCGATTCAACTGGCAACGCGCCCAAAATCGAAAAGTATCTCGCACGCGTGCGCGTCGCGCTGCGGGGCCTGCCCGAGCGGGAGATCGACGACATTCTTCGCGAGCTTCGCAGCTACGTCGACGAGTTCGCGGGAAAAGAAGTCCCCGGAGTTGAGGCGGCACTCCGATCCCTTGGTGATCCGTTGGAACTCGCGCGGACGTACCGCTCCGAGAACCAGATGGTGCGCGCCCAGTGCAGCGGCTCACCGCTCGTCATTCTCCAAGGCCTGCGCCACGCCGGCGGGGGAACGTTGGAACGTGTCACCACAACGGCGCTTTTTGTGCTCGGCTACTTCGGCCTGGGGATCCTGTGGGCCGCGGCCCTCGAGAAGATCCTCGTTCCGTCGCGCGGAGGGCTCTGGTACATCCCCGGCAATCTCTGGTCCACCACATTGGTCGTCGGCGGCAATCCGCCAGCCGCAGCGGTTGAGTTGCTTGGCTGGTGGATCGTTCCGATCGCTGGGCTCGCCGGTTTGGCTGTCAAGTACTTCACCGACCGCATCGCGCAATGGTGGATCGGACGTTACCGCCGCTCGACCAGCATCCCGCGAAGTGTGAATTGACCTGCTTCTGTGCGGATGACACCGAGACGCCGGTTGCGATCTCAGAAGACTGATCGCCTCTCTCTCAGGGCAAGACACCGGGGGGCCGATGAACACCCAATTCAAGGAACAGCAGTGCAGCGTTGCAGGACTCGCGATTAGCTGGATAGGGTACGCTGCCGGGATCACGTACTTCACGTATCAACACCAGTGGCTGGTCGCGCTGCTGTGGATGGCGGGTGTACCAGGCCTGCGGTGGACGCTGTATCATTTCTTTCCCCGCATCTCCCGCTTCCTCGGTTACGGACAGATCGTCGACAAAATCTCCCCCGTCCCGACCTGGAATGCCAGTTCCCAGGCCGCTTCCGTCGCCGTGAACTTCTATTCCTTCTTCAGCTGTCCGTTCTGTCCTATCGTCCTCGCACGGCTGCAAGCTTTGCAGGAACAAATGGGGTTTACCTTGAGGATCATCGATGTAACTCTCAAACCGCAGACGCTCATTGCAAAGGGAATCAGGTCGGTCCCGGTTGTAGAAGTGGGCGATCAACGCCTGGTTGGTAATTCCACGACGGAGCAATTGGCCGCGCTGATTTCGTCGAGACCCTGACGGCCGGATTCTCCATCGGTCCTCATCGTCTCATCGAGGACAACCGCGTCCGTCCCGTCCCGTTACTCGGCGCGCAGCGCGACCGTCGGCTCGACGCGCAACGCGCGGCGCGCGGGCGCGTAGCACGCCGCCAGCGCAACGGCAAAGAAGCCAAGCGGCGCGAGGACGAACGACACCGGATCGTATGGGCTGAGTCCGAAGAGCATCGCTTCGAACAGACCTGCCGCCGCCGCGGCGCCGGCCAGACCGATGCCGATGCCGATGATGACGGGCGACATGCCCTGACGCACGATCAACCGGAGAACGTCGGCGTGTGCCGCGCCGATGGCGACGCGGATCCCGATCTCGCGCAGCCGCCGGCTGACGGCGTACGCGACGGTGCCGAAAATTCCGGTGAGCGCGAGGATGAGCGCCAGCAGCGCAAGGCCGGCGGCGAGCGACGCGGCCAGACGCGACGGCGAACGCCACGTCTCGAGGTTGTCGGCCAGCGGCGCAACGTCCACGGCTAGCCCGGGATCGACCGCGCGGACCGCCGCCTGGAGATCGCGAGGTGAAGGCGGCTGACTTCCCGCGACGAGCCATGTCGCGCGGACCTGGGAATCGGGACCCAGCGGCAGGAACACGTACGAATCACCGGCCCGCCCCAGATGGGAAATGCGGGGATCGTGGACCACGCCGACGACCGGGCGAGCGACTTTGTCGAGTATCAGCGTCTGCTGCAGCGGATCACGTCCTGGCCACAGGCGACGAGCTGTCGTATCGCTGACGATGACAGCGCCTTCGGAGGCTACCTCGCCGGGAAGGAAGTTGCGGCCCTGCGCGATCGGAATGTGAAGCAGATCGAAGAACTCCGGCGTCACCTGTGAGAACTCGATCATGTGGACCTCGTCCGATCCGGGAAGCCTGAAATCGGTCTGACTGTGCTGATCGCTCAGCGGCGTCGCCGTCGTTTCGGCGACGGACGTCACGCCTGCCACGGTGCTGAGCCGCTCGAGCACGCGCGCCTGGAGCGCCTGCGCGGCGGCGGGCGTGTAGCCGGCATTGGCGAGATCGTAGGAAACGACCGACACGCCGTTCATCGCCACGCCGGGATCCGCGGTGTTGGCGCGATAGAGCCCGCGCGCCAGCAGACCTGCCGACAACAGCAGCGTGAGGCACGTCGCTACCTGCACGGTGATGAGGACCGATTGCAGCCGGCGGCTGCTGCGTCGATCCGTCGAGGTCGTAGTCTTGAAATCGAGCATGGCGTCCTTGGTGGTCTGCATCGCAGGCACCAGTCCGAAGGCAACGCCGGTCACGAGCGTCAGGCCGATCGCGTAGGCAAGGACACGCCCGTCGGGCCGCGGATCGAAAACCATCGGCCAGCTGCCGGGCGGCAGGTGTGCGAGCAGGTAGCGCACGAGCACGGGCGTGCCCCACGACGCAGCCAGGAAGCCTGCCGCGCCACCGAGCGCCGCGAGCACCAGGCTTTCGGTCAAGAGCTGCTGAACGAGTCTGCCGCGGCTGGCGCCAAGCGACAAGCGAACGGCAATTTCCCGCCGCCGCGCACGGGCGCGCGCCAGCAACAGGTTGGCGATGTTGGCGCACGCGATGATCAGCACCAATCCGACGCCCGCCACCAGCGTGAAGCCGACGCCGAGAACGATCGACCGGATCTCCGGCAGCGCCGACATCGTCGCGGCCGACGCATCGAGGTGTTCCGTCAGATCAGGATTGCCGCTGCGAGCGGCGGCAGAAAGCCGTGCCGCGATGACGTCCAGATCGGCGCGCGCCGTGGAGATCGCGGCGCCGTCGCGCAGGTGCCCCATCACCATGAGCCAGCTGGCCGTGGTCCCGTCCACCTGGCTCCAGTTGTGGTCGAGCAGCGGCTGCGCCGAGAGCGGCACGAACGCATCTTCCGTGACGAGTTGCGTACCCGTGAATCCACGCGGCGCGACGCCGACGACGAGGAAGGACGTGCGATTGAGCGTGACGATACGTCCGACAATCGACGGATCGCCGGAGAACGAGGACCGCCACAGCGAATCGCTGATCACGACGACCGGCTGCGCGCCTTTCACGCAGTCGGACGCGGCGAGATCGCGGCCGAGCGCCGGGTAGACCCGGAGCGCAGCAAAATACCCGCATGACGCGGCGGTCGCAAGGATCTGTTTCGGGTCGCGTCCGCCGAGCGTCACCGGGTTGAAGGGCGCGAATGCGACGAGGCTGTCGAAGGCCCGCGCCTGGTCGCGGACTGCCTCGAACTCCTGCAGCGACAGCAGGCTGGGCGCGCCGTGCACGTTGCGCCTCCGATGGCCCTCGAAGCGCGTCGAAATCGCGACGAGGCGCCCCGCATCGGGGAGCTGCAGCGGTCGGAAAGCGGCCGCATTGAACGCGGAGAAGATCGCGACGTTCACGCCGACCGCCAGCATCGTGGTGACGATCGCGGTCAGCGTAAAGCCGGGCGAACGGCGGAACAGCCGGGCGGCGAAACGGAGATCCTGCGCGAGGTGCGCGACCACCGGGAAGCCGCGGCGATCGCGGTAGCGGTCGCGCGTCACGGCGACGCCGCCAAGCGCAATGAGCGCCTCGCGACGGGCCTCCGCCGCCGTCATGCCGGACCGGATCTTGTCGGCGATATGCAGCTGCAGATGGCTCTCGAGCTCGTCGTCGAAGTCGCGGTCGCGCCGCGACGAGACAAACGAGCCGCCGAGCCGATGCAGCCACGCGCGCAGCGTTCTCATGAGCGTTCTCCGGGTGCGAGGAAGCGCGACAGGATCGCGGTCGCCTGTTCCCACTCGCGCGTGGACCGCTCGACTTCTTTACGGCCTGCGCGGGTGAGCCGGTAGAACTTCGCGCGCCGGTTGTTGTCGGACACACCCCAGTCGGATTCGATCGCCCCTTCCTGTTCCAGTTTCAGCAGCGCCGGGTAAATGGTGCCGTAGTTGACGAGCAGCTGGTTGCCGCTCGTCTGCTCGATCCGGCGCGCGATGCCATAGCCGTGCAGCGGCCCCATCGATTCGAGCGTCTTGAGAATCATCAGGCTGAGGGTGCCCTGCCACACGTCGGGTTTGTCGCGCCCCATGGGTACTCCTATGGCTAAGCTATACAAAGCCTAGCGCGTTTCCTATGGGAAGACAATACGAGACGTCACGGCTGCAGGTTCATTCGCCGCGGACGGTCGGGATGGAAGGTCTATCGGCGCGTCGATACTGTCGTCCCGCAGGTCTGGCAGGCGAACGCGGTCGCCGCGGAGGTGCCCGCGAGAACGGTCATCTGCTTCCCGCAGCGGCCGCACACCGCCCTGACCACAGGCTTTTGACCATCGAGCACCCCGCCGCCCACGAACGCGGCGAGCACGATCACGGCAACCTGATGGATGAAGGGGAGCGTCGAGAATTCCAGCGTCCAGACGACGGTCAGGATCGCGAGATACGCGATGATGAAGCGCACGATCTTGAGCGTGCCCCCGACCGGGCTGCGATGCGCCGGATACGCTCGGAGCGTCGACTCGAGCCGCGACCCGCAGTAACGGCCGAATGCAACGGCGCCCGCGATCTCGAGCGCTTCGATGAATATCCACGCGGGCAGCAGCGCGGTCATCACGAGAGCCGCTCCGCCGCCGAAGATTCCTGTCCCGCCACTGGTAATTGTCGTTCCTCGCTGACGCAGCCAGAGCCGCCGCCGCTGGAGAATGCTGTCGCTAGAGGATACAGCACTCCTCCGCGCATGTGCAGAATTTACAGGGGGCGCCCGCCGATCTCAGGCCCGAGTGGCATCGGTTGTCGTCGGCTTGGAGGGCGTCGTTTCGTTGCCGGGCGACTGACGCGCACGAGCGGCGCCCTGTCCAAGCCGCCAGAGCATCCACACGCTGCCTCCACCCAGCGCGACGGCAAGCCATGGCCATCGTCGAGGGCGCGGCGAGCCCTTGAGCACCCGTTCCATGTGGCGCCGGGTGCTGTCGACATCGGGATTACCGTCGAGGTAGACCTCTTCCCGTTCTCTCATGCCGCTATTGTGACGCGCCTCCCCGCACGCTGACGCAACGCCGCCTCAGTCTAACGACTGTGCGCCAGGAACGAGGAGAGATGCTGCTTCTGGACGTCGGTCGCGTCGGGTCGAACTTCGACGGTCCACGCCTTTGCCGGATCATCCGACGCCGCGAAGCGGAGACCGAACCAGTCCAGAATCTCCGAATAATCTACCTCTGCGGTCGTTGCGATCAACGTGTGCAATAGTTCGCTCACGTCCACACCTGCCGCGTCAGAGACGGTCCGATCGAACTCCTCTTCGGTGTAGCCGTGCGCCGCAGACCATCGGCTGTATTCGAGCCGCATGACGTCGTCCATGCTCCTCCGGTCGTTCGTCAGATGGCGGATGTGCGCATCGAGCACCAGCCCGACGACGGGTCCTTTGGTGTAGTAGTCGACGCGTTTGTCGGCCGGCAGCCGCTCGAACATCTGCGCCGACGCCTGCTCCAGCGTCTGGACGAGACGACCCGGCTGCTTCGTCTGCAGATCCCTGATGTGCCCTGACTCCCACTGCAGATAGTCCTGCGCCGTGCCGACGCCGGAGCGCGCGACGAGCAGATCACCGAAGTAGGACGTAAGGCCTTCGGCGACCCACAGCCCCGTCGTCACGGGAGCACGCTCGTAATCGAACGGCCCGAGCTCAATCGGCCGGAGCCGCTTCACGTTCATGGCGTGGAAGTATTCATGGCTCAGGAATGCTGCTTCGCGGAAGCGCTCCTGTGGCGTTTGCGGCGCCTTTCCAGTGGTCGTAATCGCGACGGAGTTCAAATGCTCGACGCCCGACCCGCCGCGGCCGTCGATCACGATGTTGAGAAACGCATATTTCCGGTACGGCAGTTCGCGCCAGAAGTGGATGTGCTCCTGGATGAGCGGTGCCAGCATCTGCACCGCATCGTGTCCGTCCCACTCCGCGTGGCCCAGGTATGTCCAGTAATGCCGTATGCCGCCGACGGTGAACGGCGTCGTCGTCAAATCGACGCCGGCGAGGATCGGCGAATCGGCGAGCACGTCGTAGTCGGGCGCCGTATAGTGATTCGGTTTACCGTCCGCGGCTGCATCGAGCGACGTCATCGAACCCACCCAACCCGCCGGCAGGTCGAGCCGCACGTCCGCCTGTCTCGGAGTGCCCGATGGCTCGACAAGGGTAATGTACGTGGCCGGTCCGATGATGACCGCGGACGTCTCGGTAACGCCGTTACTCAGGTTGCTTCCTCGCGGCGCGGCGACGGTGTAGGTGACCGTGAAAGCGGTGCGCCCTCCTGTGATCACCGTCCAGCGGCTCGGCGAGGGCTTCGTGACGTCCAGTGTTACGCCATCATCGCCTTTGGCACTGAAATCGCTGACACGATCCGCGTAGTTCTGGAGGCCGTAGAAACCCGGCGACCAGATCGCCATCATCAGATCGACGGATGGTTTGGCGGCGGCCGGCACGTGCACCTGAACGGCGAAGCTCTTGGAGGCCGGGTCGGGGAAGCTGATCGTATAGACCAGCGGGTCGAGTGCCGGACTCGACGCAAATGTGAGCGTCGCGGCGAGGGCGATGGTGACGGAGGCAGCAAAAGAAGCGACCTGCCGCGCGCTGCGCATTCGAACGAACCTCCTGCTGTTTACTTCTGTACCGGCACCCGCACCGTCAATGGTGCCGTCAAGTGCGTGCTGACGCTCGTGCCGGCCGGCAACACGACTTCCTTGCCTTTCGTCGCCAGCACCGTGGCGGCTCCGCCGACACCGGCACCGATCGCCGCGCCCGAGCCCCCTCCCGCGATTCCGCCAATCAGTGCACCGGCGCCGGCGCCGATGGCGCCCTTCTTCACGTCGCTCTTCGTGCTCGCGGCCGCTTCACGAGCAATGCGCGCCGTCTGGATCGTCTCGGTCTCGCCGCGGATCGCGATCCGATCGAAGCGAAACGCGACGCGTGCTTTGCCCTTCACTCTGCCCGACCCCGCCGCCTCGGTGACGAATCCGGTCACTTGGGCGCCCGCCGGGATCACGGTCGTCCCCGAAACCACGATCGCCCTGGCGAGTTTGCCGCTCACGTGATCCTCGACGCGGCTCTTGTCCGAGGCGATGGCTGTTTCGAGCGTGACCACAAGGGGTGTCTCCGCGGGAATCGTCACCTCCTGCACCACAGGCGCGGGCGGAGCGGCCGGCTGCGATGCCGGTGCGTTTGGCTGTGACGCCGCTGGCGGAGCACCTGTCGGGGCTGGAGCGCTCGACGGGGCTGGAGCGCTCGACGGCGCCGGAGCGCCGGACGGCACCGGTGCGGCTGATGACGGGGCCTGTTGCGGTGCGCTCGCCGGGGGCGGTGCGGCGGGTTGCGCATTTGACGGCTGCTGCGCGGCGCCGGATTGTGGCGCGCCGCCGCCGGAACAGGCCGCCGCAAGGGCCGTGACGACGAGAATGACGACCGCTCTCGACATGATGCCTCCGCTCTTCAGTCAAACGTGTGGGACGAGTTAGACGCGCCCATCACTCGATCCGGCGCGATCGTCGAGACAGACTCGCCGCAGATCCTACGGGCAAGCGGCGGCTTCTGTCCACGACGAAGCCATCTGAAGTAAGCTCCCACCGCATGAAGACGGACCCGCGGGTGCGCCGCGGACGAATCATCGCCGGTCTGCTCTATCTGTTCATCGCTGCGGTTGCGCTGTGGGTACCCTTCTATAACCGCGTCGAGCCGTCGCTCTTCGGGATTCCCTTCTTCTACTGGTTCCAGACGGTGTGGATCCTCGCGGCCGCCGCGGCGACAGGGATCGCGTATCGGCTCGGCGTGTAGATGCGCACAGACATCACCGTCGTCTTTCTCTTCTTTTTCGTCATGGTCACGGTGCTCGGCTTCATCGCCGCGCGCTGGCGGCGTGGAGACCTGGATCGCCTCGATGAGTGGGGACTGGCGGGACGCCGCTTCGGAACGGTCGTCACGTGGTTCCTGCTCGGCGGCGATCTCTACACCGCGTACACCTTCGTGGCCGTCCCGGCGCTCGTCTACGGCGCCGGCGCGATCGGCTTCTTCGCGGTTCCGTATACGCTGCTCGCGTTTCCGATCGCCTTCATCGTATTTCCGCGGTTGTGGTCGGTGTCGCACCGGCACGGTTACATCACGGCCGCCGACTTCGTGTCAGGCCGGTTCGGCAGCCGCTCGCTCGCGCTCGCCGTCGCCGTCACAGGCATTCTGGCGACGATGCCCTATATCGCGCTGCAGCTGGTGGGGATCGAAGTCGTCATCGCGGGAATGGGCTTCAGCGCCTCTACAGGACTGACGGCGGATCTGCCACTGATCATCGCGTTCGTCATCCTCGCGGCGTACACATACAACAGCGGCCTTCGAGCGCCCGCCCTCATCGCGCTCGTCAAAGACGTCCTGATCTACGTGACGGTGATCGCGGCCGTCATCGTCATCCCGCTTCACCTCGGCGGGTACGCGGCAATTTTCGGACGAATTCCGGCGGGCAAACTGCTGCTCGCGCCCCCGCAGGGCAACAACTTCGGCGCCTCAACGGCGTATGCCACGCTCGCCTTCGGTTCGGCGCTCGCGCTCTTCCTCTATCCGCATGCGATCACGGGTCTGCTGAGCGCCAGCAGCCGCGATGTCATTCGACGCAACATGGCGCTGCTGCCCGCGTACTCGCTCGCGCTGGCGATGATCGCCGCGCTTGGATTCATGGCGGCCGCAGCCGGCGTGGCCGCGAAGCCCGCATACGCGCCCTACTTCGCCCGGTACGGACCGAATTTCGCAGTACCCGCGCTGTTTCTGGATCAATTTCCGGGGTGGTTCGTCGGCGTGGCGTTTGCGGCCATCGCGATTGGCGCGCTGGTACCTGCCGCGATCATGTCGATCGCGGCTGCGAATCTTTTCACCCGCAATATCTATCGCGATCTCTTCCACCGTTCGCTTGGCGGAGCGGCCGAAGCCACCGCCGCCAAGCGGGTGTCTCTCGTCATCAAGGTCGGAGCGCTCGCGTTCATCATCCTGCTGCCGTCCCAGTACGCCATCGAGCTGCAGCTATTGGGCGGCGTGTGGATCATTCAAACGCTGCCGGCGATCATCATCGGCGTGTTCACACCGTGGTTCCGCGGCCGCGCCCTGACGCTCGGCTGGCTGACGGGCATGGCAGCCGGGACCGGCATGGTCGCGTCGCTGCACTTCCAGTCTTCCACGTATCCGCTCCATCTCGCGGGTTTCATCGTCCCCGGATACGCGGCCTTGTACTCGCTGATTCTCAACCTCATCGTCGCCACCGCGACCACGCTCGTCATGAACGGCCTGAACCTCCCGCGCGCGGTCGACCAGACCGCGCCGGGAGACTACCGCTGATCCAACGTTAGAAGGTGAACCGGGCGCCTGCGATGGTTGCACACACCCGTTTGTTCACGAGACCTTCTCCTTCCATCTGGATCGGTCGGTGGGCGCGATCCCTTTCGCGCGGAATAAACGGGTGCCGGGAAGCGATTGAGGTACTTACGTGTTGGAATACTCGAATGGACCGACGGCGGAGTACTGGCCGGAGTGATCCATCGAGACACCGCGGGAAACGCGGAACACCTTCGAGCGGCCCAGATGCGCGCGCTTGACGATGAGTCCTTCGGGCAGCAGGATTCCGGGATGCACTTCGACGCCCGTCACGGGATTCCTGATCAGCGCAGACTCGTACTCGAGCGCATCGCCGGCGACGACACGCGAGCCGATGCCGTCGACCGTGACCTCGTACGGGAGGACGAACGCGCCGTGGAAGTTCGGCCACGTCCAGCCCAACACTCCCCAGGGGCCGCCAACCGTTCCGCCGACCAGCATGCCGATGCTCTGGCGTTGACGCTCATCCGCCCGCTCGTCGAGGAACACGACGGCTTCGCCGTTACCTTCGTGGATGGCGCCGGGCCACTTCGCGTAAACGGAGAAATTCAGGCCGTCGAGGGACACGTCGCCAACGACGCCGCTGTCGACGTGCCACGTCCAGCCGCCTTCGCAATGTCCGCGCGACGGCAGCGCGTTGAAGTTGCACGGGCAGCCATAATCGCAGTTACATGAGATGAGTGCGGTGCCCTTGATCGTCCACGGCGGCTGATCGTTGGCCATCCGGATGGTTCCTCTGCGGCGATGCTAGCACAATGAACGCGACCGATCGGACCCTGATCGAAGAGACGTTCCGCCACGATCGTGTCGCGCTGACGCTGATGCTGCTGGCGCTCCCGCTCGCGTGCTGGGCATGGATCGTGCCGATGGCCTACGACATGTACGGCGCCATGGCGGGGCCGTCGGCGTGGATGATGACGCCGCACTGGGACACGGCCCATGTGCTGCTTCTCCTGGCCATGTGGATCGCGATGATGACCGGCATGATGGTACCATCCGCCGCTCCGGTCCTGCTGCTCTACGCGGGCGCGGTCCGGCACCGCGAGGGCAGCGGCGCCGCGGCCCGAGCCGTGTACGCGATGACGGCCGGTTATTTGACGACCTGGATCGGCTTCAGCATCCTTGCAACGGCGCTCCAACGGGCGCTGACCGTACTCCTGATGCTGTCACCGATGATGACGGCAACCAGTGCGTCGGTGTCGGGCGCCCTGCTGGTGGCCGCCGGCGTGTACCAACTGACGCCGTTGAAGTCACGCTGCCTCGCCACGTGCAGCGCGCCGATCGATTTCCTCGCGCGGCACTGGCGGAACGACACAGGACCTTTCCGGCTCGGCGTCGACCACGGCGTCGCGTGCGTCGGTTGCTGCTGGGCCTTCATGCTGTTGCTTTTCGCGGGTGGAGTGATGAACGTGGCGGTGATCGGAATCCTCACAGCAGTCGTACTCGTGGAGAAACTCGCGCGGCCGGGCCGGACGTGGGTGCGGGTCACTGGTGCAGCGCTCGTGGCGGCTGGTTTCGTCGCGCTCTTCACGGCAGCCCCCTTCGCACGCGAGAGGTCCAGAAACGTCGTTGTCATCACGATCGACGGATTGCGCTGGCAGGAGGTGTTCACCGGAGCCGCGGAGCCGTACTTCAAACGTGACACGAACGGCGATCTCTCCGCTGCGCAGCAGCGGTATCTCGCGGCAACGGCGGAGGCGCGCCGGAAAACGATCATGCCGTTTCTGTGGAATGTGATGGCCACGCAGGGCCAGGTGTTCGGCAATCCGGCGATGCACAGCGTGTCGCACGTGACCAACGGCCTCTGGTTTTCGTACCCCGGCTACAGCGAGATGCTGTCGGGCGTCCCCGACCCACGAGTCGACAGCAACAAGAAAGTGCCGAATCCGAACCTGACGGTTCTGGAGTGGCTGAATCAGCAGCCGGGATTCGCCGGCCGCGTGGCGGCATTCGGCTCGTGGGACGTGTTGCCGTTCATCCTCAACACCGACCGGAGCCATTTGCCGGTCGGCTCAGGGTTTCAGCCAGTCCCCAATCCGGCGAACGAGCACGAGCGCGAGATCGACCAGTTGGCACAGGACCTGCCGGCGTACTGGGATTACGGACCGTTCGACGCGCCTATCGTGTACGCGGCCATCGATGCGCTTCGGTCACACAAACCGCGTGTGCTGTACGTCATGCTGGGCGAAGGCGACGAATGGGCACACGAAGGACGCTACGAACTCTACCTGGACGCGACAGTGCGCGCCGATCGTTTCATCGAACGCATCTGGCGGACGCTGCAGTCGCTGCCCGACTACAAAGGCAACACG
Source organism: Vicinamibacterales bacterium (assembly GCA_035492775.1). GTDB lineage: Bacteria > Acidobacteriota > Vicinamibacteria > Vicinamibacterales > 2-12-FULL-66-21 > DATJFQ01. The sequence goes on along the minus strand of DATJIW010000053.1, from coordinate 7,119 downwards.
ACGCTGATCGTGACAACCGATCACGGGCGCGGCGCGACGACCGCTGATTGGGGCGATCACGGTCGGGATGTACCCGCGGCGGAGAATACATGGATCGCGGTGCTCGGTCCGGCGGTTCCACCGCTTGGAGTGCGCGAGAACCTGACGGTCACGACCTCGCAGGTAGCTGCGACGATCGCGGCGGTCGTCGGCGAGGATTTCAGAACGGCTGTGCCGGCGGCTGCGCCCCCTCTGCCGCTGAACCGATAAGCCACCACGGAACGTCGCGTCGCGCATCAGGGCACAGCGAGGATATACTTCCGGGTCAGCGCCGTCGCGCGAAGCCCCCAGCTCAGCGCAGGAGACTCGACATGCTCAAACGGCTGTTGACAGTCCTCTTCGGGTTCGCTCTGCTCCTCATTCCCGCGGCCAGCAGTTTCGCCCAGGCCACTCCGGCGGCTCCTCCGACCACGACGAAGCCGGCAACGGCAGCGAAGTCAGCCACCAAGGCCGCGTCGGCTGCAAAGGCCGAACTGATCGATCTCAATACCGCGTCGAAAGACGTCCTGCAGAGCCTGCCGGGCATCGGCGACGCCTACGCACAGAAGATCATCGCGAACCGCCCCTACCGGGCGAAGAACGAACTGGTCTCGAAGAAGGTGATCCCGCAGGCAACTTACGACAAGATCAAGGACAAGATCGTCGCGAAACAGAAATCATGATCGCCAATCCCTGATCTCCGAACCGCAATCACAGAGTCGATCGATGTCCATCGAATCGGATCGGGACTGGCGTGGCCTTCGCGCCGTCGGGCGCATCGTCGCGCTCACGCTCGACCTGCTCGAACGCGAGGCGGCGGTGGGCGTCACGACCGCAGCGCTGGACGCCGGCGCGGCGGCGTTCATCGGCTTTCACGGTGCGTTTTCCGCTCCGGCGCGCACGTATGGGTTTCCGGGAACGGTGCTCGTCAGCGTCAACGACGCGGTCGTTCACGGCATTCCGGACGGCCGCGCCCTTCGTGACGGCGACGTCGTCAAATTCGATGTCACGCTCGAAAAGGACGGCTACGTGGCCGACGCCGCGCGGACCGTCGTGCTCGGTCGCGGCAGCGAACGCGCGTTGGCGCTGAAGGCCTGCGCGGAAGCGGCATTCGCGCGCGCGATGGATGTCGCGCGGGCCGGCGCACTCGTTCGCCACGTCGGAGCGGCGATCGATGCGGAAGTGTGCGCGCGCGGGTTCCGGGTGATCCGCGAACTCGGGGGCCACGGCGTCGGTCGCACCATCCACGAGCCGCCGTTCATGCCGAACTTCGATGATCACCGCCAGCGGCACCGACTATCGCGAGGTCTCGTCGTCGCGATCGAGCCCATCATCGCGGCGGGCGCGCCGGCGATGATCACCGATGACGATGGATGGACGGTGCGGACGAAGGACGCCAGCCTGACGGCGCATTTCGAGCACACCGTCGCCATCACGGATGGCCGGCCGATCCTGCTGACTGCCGCGTAAGCGCGTCGCGCACAAAGGCTTCGATCTGCGCCGCTGGCATCGCGCCGGCCGTGCGAGACAGCTCGCGGCCTCGGTGCATCACCGCCATCGTTGGAATGGAGCGGATGCGATACCGGTCGCCGAGTTCAGGGACTTCGTCCGTATTCACCTTCACGATCAGCCATTGGCCGCTGTGCGTCTTCGCCAGTTTCTCGAGCTCGGGCGCTACCATGCGGCACGGTCCGCACCACGGCGCCCAGAAATCGACGACGAGCGGCAGCGCGGAGTCTCGGAGTGCCGCGTCGAACGCGGCGGCGGTAGCCGCCTGAACCGGCGCAGACGGTGAGGCGATCGCAGTCTGGCATTGGCCGCACCGCGTCGGCTTTGCGAGCGACGCATATCTCACGCGGTTGCGCTTCCCGCAGGAAGAGCACGACACGACCACGCCTCTGTCGTCGAGCAAGTCCGCCATACTGACCTCGATCCTATTCTTTCAAATCGACGGCCACCCCGAATTGCCGTGCTCCACCCCGGCTCTCGTGGGAAAATCGCGACACGATGCCGACCGACAGCGCCCTGCTGCGTGACATCGCCCGCCGTGCGATGATCGCGCGCGGGCTCGAACCGGATTTCCCGCCCGGCGCGGAGGCGGCCGCCGCCGCGATGCCGCCGGCCGCCGCGGCCGGAATCAAAGATCTCTCGGCGCTGCCCTGGTCCTCGATCGACAACGACGACTCCAGGGACCTTGACCAGGCGGAAGTCGTCATTCCCGAAGGACGCGACGTCCGCGTCCTGGTGGCGATCGCCGATGTCGCCAGTCTGGTGCCGAAAGGCTCGGCGATCGACGAGCACGCCGCTCGCAACACCACGTCGGTCTACACGCCGGCCGAGATCTTCCCGATGCTGCCGCCGGAGCTGTCCACCGGGACGACGTCGCTCAATCATGACGCGGAACGCGACGCCATCGTCATCGAATTCCGTGTCGACGCCAAGGGGACGCGCGTCGCCGAGGATGTCTACGCCGCCCGCGTCCGGAATCAGGCCAAGCTCGCCTACAGCTCGGTTGCCGCGTGGCTCGACGGCGGCGCTGCGCCCGACGCGCTGCGCCAGGCGGACATCGCGGAACAATTGCGCCTGCAGGACCGCGTCGCCAGCCTGCTGCGCGCGAATCGCGAGGCGGAAGGCGCATTGGAGTTCGACCGCGCCGAGGTGACGCCGGTGATGCAAGGCGACCACGTCGCAAGCCTCGAGACACAGGGCACCAACCGCGCCCGCGAAATCATCGAGAACTTCATGGTCGCCGCCAACGGCGTCACGGCGCGGTTCCTGGGCGCGAAGAACGTCCCGTCGCTTCGCCGCGTCGTTCGCGCCCCCGAGCGCTGGGCCCGCATCGTCGCGCTGGCTGCCCAGCACGGCACGCGACTCCCGGCGGATCCGGATGCGGCGGCGCTGTCGGCGTTCCTGCGGGAGCAGAAGGCTTCGTCGCCGGAGGCTTTTCCCGACGTCTCACTGGCAGTGCTGAAGCTGCTCGGCCGCGGCGAATACATCGCGTCGCAGCCCGGCGCACCATCTGAGCACTTCGCGCTGGCGGTATCGAGTTACACCCACTCGACCGCACCGAACCGCCGCTTTCCGGATCTGGTAGCGCAGCGGCAGATCAAGGCCGCACTCGCGGGCGGTCAGACGCCGTACGATCTATCAACGCTCACGACCCTTGCTGCGCACTGCACGCAGCGCGAAGACGATGCGAACAAGATCGAGCGGCTGGTGCAGAAGGCGGCGGCCGCGCTGCTGCTGCGCTCGCGGATCGGCGAAACGTTCGACGGTGTCATTACAGGCGCGTCGCCGAAGGGCACGTGGGTACGCATCACGCACCCGGCGGTCGAGGGGCGCGTCGAGCAGGGCGAGCAGGGGCTGGACGTCGGCGATCACGTCCGTGTGCGACTCATCTCGACGAATCCGGAGAGGGGGTTTATCGATTTCGGACGGGTGAACTCGTGAACCAGCGCAGGTTCGGGGTTCAGCGTTCACGGTCTGGTTCGATGGTTCGAAGTTCGAGGTTCGAGATTGGTTCCAGGCTGGTTCACCCCGGATCGTCGTGAAGCGGTTCTATTCTTCGCTTTCCGTCTCGACGTCGTCGAATTCTTCGCCCCAGGGAGAAGGCTGCGGACCGGGGATGATGCCGGCGATGTCGGGGTCTTCGGCGCCGGCCTGGCGCGGGTTGTTCGCCTTGCGCTCTTTCATCTCCTGGCGCCGCGCGATCTTTTCCTGCTGTTTCAGTTGTTTCGCACGCTCACGCGCACGCTTGTTCTGCGTGGGTCGCGATTTCTGCATCGGCGCCTCCGGGGATGTAGCTTGATTCTACAGCAATAGCGTCTCCACGCGGTGCGCGTGCACCATCTTCTCGCACGGCGACCAGGCAAACACCGTGAACCGTCCATCCTGCGAGGCAACGAGCGCGACCGCATCGCGCTGATCGTGGACGAACTGCGCGGCTGAGAGGTGACGGGTGCCCCCGAGCTCCGTCGGGGCGAGCACCTGCGGAATGCCGCCCTCGATCGGCTCGGTCACCGTGACCTGTTCCACGGGCGGCGAGCCGCGGCGGCGCACGATCTTCGCTCCGAAGGCGAGCAGCGCATGGTCGTCGGTGAGCAGCGTCGCGCCATCGACCGCCGTCAGCCCCGCGATGGCATTCACACTGCGGGCGAGCGCATCGCGCCAGAGCTCGTCGTCGCGCTTCTCGGAGGCCAGCCGCATCAGCGACGTCAACTCTTCATACGCCGGATGCAGCGCGTAGAGGATCGGTGGCACGATCGACGCCCGCCATTCTTCGCTGTCGCGCGGTACGATCAGCATCAGGCCGCCGCGTCCGTGCGCGCGCATCGATACGGCCAGCTGCACCAGGACGTTGACCGAATCTCCCCACGACCCCGGGGCGTCGAACCCGAGCAGTGACGTCAGGAGCGACGGACAGTCGGGCAAACTCGATGCGTTTTCGTCGACGATCTTCACTTGATCTGCTTCGAGCACCGCGACGTTGGTGTACTTGGTGTGCTCTCCCCCGCGATGCTGCTTCACGACGAGCACGCCGGGGGCCGTGACCTCGAGCACCATCGAGTAGCGAGGCAGCACTCGCGTGGTCCCCCACACGGTCCAGCCGTCGGGACCGCTCCAGACTGCGAGATGAATTCCGGCGCGTTCGACGGCGGGCGCGACCTTGGCCAGCACCGCAGGCGCGAGTGCCAGCGGCCGCTCGAAGCGGAGAGGCTGCGGCGTAGCGTCCGGCGGCAGAAGCGCAAGGGAAATCTTCGGGACGTACCCTTCTTCACGGCGCAGGCTCGTCCAGAAGGCCGCGTCGATGAGCGCGTCGATCGCCTCGAGCGGGGGGACCGGCGCCGCGAACTGAATTGCCGCCACGGCCGGGATGTCCCCGTCTCGCAGGTGCCGGGCGAAGTGCTCCTGGAGCCGCTGTGACACTTGCCGGCCCGGCGAATACACGCCGTACGTCATAATTAGTAGCGTAGCCTACATGTCCATCCGCCGCACTGCCGTTATTGCCGCGCTGCTGCTCGTCTCCGCGGCCGCCGTCGCGGGCATGGTGTCGTACACGCGCCACGTCGAAACGGCGATGAAGAACGCCACCGTCGCCGACGGTGGAACGATCACGCTGCTCAAAGATCGTAAGACCGTCGAGCCGGTAACCGCGCGCGCCCTCGATGGGACGCCGGTCTCCCTGGCCAGCCTTCGCGGCAAGGTCGTGATCGTCAATTTCTGGGCGACGTGGTGTCCCCCGTGCCGCGAAGAGATTCCGGATCTGATCGCGCTGCAGGCGAAATATAAGGATCAGCTTCAAATCGTCGGCGTTTCACAGGACGAAGCGCCGCCGTCGATGGTGGCGCAGTTCGCGACCGAGCACGGTATGAACTATCCGATTGTGATGGACTCGCCTGAGTTCGAGCACACCTTCACGAACATTCACGCGCTGCCCACGTCGTTCATCATCGATCGCGACGGGCGGATCGCGCAGCGGCACGTCGGCATGCTCAACGCATCGTTGACGGAAGTCGAGACGCGCGTGCTGGCAGGACTCGACACGAACGTGCGCGTCGAATACCGCGAGGATCAGGACAAGGTGAAGCTCGAGAACGCGGCGCAGGCGAACAAGATTCCCGGCGTCGACCTTTCGAAGCTCACGCCCGCGCAGCGCACGAAAGTGCTGCAGACGCTGAACACCGAGGAATGCGGCTGCGGCTGCGGCCAGACGCTGGCGCAGTGCCGCATCGAGGACCCCAGCTGCACCGTCAGCCTGCCCGCGGCAGAAGAACTCGTCAAACGCATCGTCGCGGAGACGCCGCGGTGATGAGCGACGAGCTCCTGCGGGAGCTCCGTCGCCTGCTCGGCGACCGCCTTTCGTCGTCCCATGCCGTGCGCGAACACCACAGCCGCGGCGAATCCCACCACGAACCGTCGATGCCCGACGCGGTTGCGTTTCCGGTATCGACACCGGAGGTGAGCGCGATTGCGGCGCTCTGTACGCGTGAGCGCGTCCCCATGACGCCGTTCGGCGCCGGGTCCTCGCTCGAGGGCCACGTCGTTCCGGTCTGTCACGGACTGACGATCGATCTGTCGCGGATGAATCGTGTATTACGGGTCAGCGGCGACGATCTGGATTGCACCGTCGAGGCGGGTGTCACGCGCAAGCAGCTTGACAAGCATCTGCAGCCGACCGGGCTGTTCTTCCCGCTCGATCCGGGGGCCGACGCGACCCTCGGCGGCATGGCGTCGACACGGGCGTCCGGGACGACGGCGGTCCGGTACGGAACGATGCGCGAGGCAGTACTCGCGTTGACCGTCGTCCTGTCCGATGGCCGGACGATCCGAACGGGCACACGCGCCAGGAAGTCTTCCGCAGGCTACGACCTGACGCGGCTCTTCGTCGGAGCCGAGGGGACGCTCGGCATCATCACCGAAGTCACGCTCCGGCTGCACGGCCGCCCCGAAGCGATCGGCGCCGCCACCTGCTGGTTCGATTCGATCGACGAGGCGGTGTCTGCGGTGATCACGATCGTCCAGCTGGGCATCCCGGTCGCACGCATCGAGCTGCTGGACGAAGTGCAGATGGACGCGATCAACTGCTTCTCGCACCTGTCGTATCCCGTCGCGCCGGCGCTGTTCTTCGAATTCCATGGCCTCAGCACGGCCTCGGTCGAGGAACATGCCGCGGCCGTCGGCGAGATCGTCGCCGAGCATGGCGCGCACGATTTCTCCCGCGCGATCTCTCCGGAGTCGCGCGCGGTCATGTGGCAGGCGCGCCACGACGCGTACTACTCGGCGCTGGCGCTCAGACCCGGGTCGCGGGGGTGGACGACCGACGTGTGCGTCCCGATCTCGCGCCTCGCTGAATGCATCCACGAAACGAAAGCCGATCTCGCATCGTCGCGGCTCGTCGGTCCGCTCGTCGGCCATGCGGGCGATGGCAATTTCCATCTCGTGATGCCCGTCCATCCCGAAGATCCGGATGACATCGCCGAAGCACACCGCATCACCGATCGAGTCGTCGAACGGGCGCTCTCGATGGGGGGCACGTGCAGCGGCGAGCACGGCGTCGGCCTCGGAAAGATGCGCTTCCTCGAAGCCGAGCATGGCGCCGCC
>DATJIW010000052.1:0-14692 GCA_035492775.1 Vicinamibacterales bacterium | reverse complement strand
GGTGTATCTTCTCGTCGGCGACGACGACGCGGAGATCGTACGGCTTACAGCGGAGCTGACGGCGCTCGTCGAGGACGAACTCCGCGCGTTCAACGTCGAGCGGCTGTATGCGGGCGAGAAAGGCGTCACGGCGGCCTCGATCGCCGAGGCGGCTCGCATGCTGCCGATGATGAGCGATCGCCGTGTGGTCGTCGTGCTGCGCGGTGAGCGTCTCTTGAAACCGAAACGCCGAGGACGGGTGGACGAGATCGAGTCGTCCGAGGACGAACCGGCGGGGGACGCCGATGCGCTCGTCGAGTACCTGCAGCGGCCCGAGCCCTCGACGACGCTGGTGGTGGCTGCGTCCGACGTGGATCGCACGCGCAAGATCTGGAAATCAGGTTTCCAGAAACACGCAGTCGTCGTCGAATGCTGGGGGCTGAAAGGGGAAAAGGATCCGAAGTATCTCGATCTGCGCGCGATCGCGCGCCGGGCGGAACAGCTCGTACGTCAGGCGGCCGCCGAAGCCGGCCAGCAGATCGATCCGGCGGCGGCGCGTCTCGTCGCGGAACGGGCCGGCGCTGACATCGTTCGCTTGAGGGGCGACCTCGACAGGCTGCTCTTGTTTGCCGCAGGAAAGCCGAAAATATCCCTCGCAGATGCCCGGGAAGTCGTCAGCGCCGAATCCTCGCAGGACAACTGGGCGGTCACGACGGCGATCCAGCAGGGAAATTCCGCCGAAGCGCTGCGGCAGTTGGCGCTGGCGCTCGACTCCGGCGCCGTCCCGTACATGGTCCTCGGCCAGCTCGCATGGTTCGTGCGCGAAAAACTGGCGGATCCGAGGCGCATCAAGGCCGCCGTAGATGCGCTGTTCCGGACGGATCTCGATCTCAAGACGTCCGGGGGCGATCCTCGAGTACTCCTCGAACGACTGGTCGTCGAATTGTGCGGAGCCCGGGAGTCGGTCAGGCGGCCGAGCGCCTGGTAACGCGCTTCGACAGACGGGACTTGTAGCGCGCCGCGGCGTTCCGGTGAATCACGCCTTTGCCGGCCATTTTGTCCACGAGTGAAATCGTGTCGCGGAGCGCGTCCTTGACCTGTGCGGGGTCGTTGGCGTCGACTGCGGCGCGGATGGCGCGCAGCGCGCCGCGCAGCCGGCTGCGAAGGTTGCGGTTCGCCTCGCGGCGGACGACGTTCTGACGATGAGCCTTGAGAGCTGACTGGTGTCTGGCTGCCATATACAAAACGTCGATTGTAGCACAACGGCTGTCAGCCACGCTCCTTCAAGCGGCGCAGCGTCCGCCGTTCCCGGCGGTCCGGGGCGCCCGCCGATGCGGGTCGGGTGAACGGGGCAGCCATTCGCGCAAGCCGTCGCAGTTCGACCTCTTCGGCCGTCGGCTTCGGGGTCACATCGTCGTACAGCGCCCTCGCTTCGGCTTTGGGGAGGTGCTGCTCAGCCACGCCTCGCACCACCAGCTTCTGGCGCCGTCCGAACCGATGGGTGATCTCGATCTCATCGCCCGGACCGATGTCGCGGTGCGGTTTGGCCGCCTGGCCGTTCACGTCGACCTTGCCGCCTTCGCATGCGCGCTTGGCGTCCGACCGGGTCTTGCACACGCATGCGACGTCGAGCCACACATCCAGACGCATGCCTCCATTGTCTCACTCGGCCCTGAGCGCGCTCACCGGTTCCAGCCGAGCGGCGCGTCGCGCCGGAATCCAGGTCGCGACGAGCGCGACCGTGCCGACGAGCAGCGTGGCGCCGATGAAAATGAACGGATCGCGCGGACTGAGTCCCAGCAGGAACGCCGCCGCGAGCGGGGCGGACCACAGCGCGATGACGAGCCCGCACAGCAGTCCGCCGGCAAGCGGCGCGAGACCATTCGTAATCATCAGGCGCCGGATTTCATCCGATCCGGCGCCGAGTGCCATCCGGATTCCAATTTCCCGAGTCCGAAGCGACGAAACGTACGACGCGACGCCGTAAGTGCCGACGGTCGCGAGCCCCAGGGCGAGCAGGCTGAAGCACGAGAAGAGCATCATCCCCATCTTCTGCGGCATGACGAGGCCGCGCACGGCCTCCGCAAACGTCCGTACGTCGTAGACCGGCGCTGCCGTGTCGATGCCGTGCAATTGGCCGCCGAGCGCCGGAAGGAGAAGGTCGGCGTTTCCGTTCGCGCGGACGAACAGATGGGCGGCCGGCATGATGAGGCCAAGCTCCCCGGTGTAGCGCTGGTCGAAGTCGAAATAGACCATCGGACGGGGCCGCTCGTCGAGCTGGCGGAGTTTTGTGTTCTCCGCGACGCCGACGATGGTGCTCCACGGAGAGGCCTTGCTGCTGCGCACTTGACGTCCGACGGCGTTCCCATCGAAAAACCGCCGCGCCGCTTCCTCGTTGACGATGGCTGCGGGGGATCCGATTCCCGCGTCCGCGGCGGCGAAGGCGCGTCCCGACAGGATGCGCGTGCCCACGGTCCGAAAGTAATCCGGACCGACCTGGGAAACCGCGAACGTCAGGTCTTCTCCTGGGCGCGGCGGCCGTCCTTCGATCTCGAGAGTCATCGACGCGCCGCCGACGGTCGGGATCATCGACGCCCACGCCGCCGAACTGACCTGCGGCAGCGCTCGCACGCGCGCGAGCGATTCGGCATAGAACGCGCGCTCCCGTTCCGGCGCGAAGTGGGCGAGCGACAGGTTCACCGAGGCGAGGGCGACGTCCGAGGGCTGGAAACCGAGCGGCACATCGAGCGCGTTCCGCAGGCTCCGCAGGAACAACCCGCTGCCGGTAAGCAGAACGAGGCACAGTGCGACCTGGCTGGCGAGCAGCGCGCTGCGGAGACGATTCCGCGACGTCATGCTTCGTCCGGAATCCCGCAATGAGCCCACGGCGTCGACGCGCGATACCCGCCAGGCAGGTGCGGCGCCGAAGAGCAGGGCGGCCACGACAGACGACACGGTCGTCGCCGCGAGGGTGGCACCATTCAGACGCAGTCCCATCATCCCGATGTCGATCCCGCCGGGCAGCTTGTATGCGGCAAGCAGCCGGAGCAGCACGGCCGCGACAGCGATGCCCGCGATTCCTCCCATCGCCGCCAGCAGCACGCTCTCGATGAGCAACTGCCGCACGATGCGCGCCCGGCCGGCTCCGAGGGACATCCGGATGCCGATTTCGCGGCTCCGTTGCGCGCCCCGTGCGAGCAGCAGGTTTGCCAGATTTGCGCATCCGATGACCAGCGTGAGTGTGACCACCCCGAGGAGCAGGATCACGAAGCGTCGGACGGCTGCGGGATTGGGGCCGAGGACGCGAGTCGCCAGCGGCGCCAATTGCACATGGTCGGCCTGGAGCCCGGGCTCGGGCGGATGCTGATGTTGATACATGGCATCGACGGCAGCCGTCGCCTGATCGATCGTGATGCCGGATTTCAGGCGGCCGACGATCGTCATCCAGACGACATCCCGGCTCGTCAGCGCCCGTGGACTGGACATCAGACCGGTCCCCACGCGGGTCGTGGCGGTGAGCGGCATGAAGAACTGCGGCGACGAGAACAGGCTGGTGCCTCGAAAATCCCTTGCAGCCACCCCGATGATCGTGACCGGCTGTCCGTTGACGCTCACCGTCCGGCCGATCGCGTCGTCGTTTCCACCGAATCGCCTCTGCCAGTACGCGTAGGAAACCACGGTGACGAGCGGTGCGCCTGGCGTGTCCTCGCCAATCTCGAACGGCCGGCCCGCAACCATCCTCACCCCGAGCATCTCGAACGCCCCGCCGGAGAGGAATGCGACCGAGCGCAGCTCACGCTCTCCCTCGACATCGAACATCACGCGATCGCGACCAGCGATCCCGGCAACACCGTCGAACAGGTCGGTACGCTCGCGGTATTCGAGATAGTCCGGATATGACGTCGACCAGTCGAGCGCGACCACTCGTGACGGATCGCGAATCGGCATCGGCCTGAGCAGCGTGGCATCCGCAAGGCTGAACATTGCGGTGTTGGCGCCAATCCCCAGCGCCAGGGTTGCCGTAGCCGCGAGGGTGAACCCCGGCGTCTTCCGCAGCAGGCGAATCCCGTGCACTACATCGCGTCCGAATCCATTCATGGAGATTCCTCCGGCAAGCGCGAGCCATTCACGCGCGGCTGCAACCAGGAGATCGGCAAGCAGTGCCGGGACCGCGCGGACGCCGCGCCGCGCGGCGACGGTCCGGGCGCATTGCTGCATTTCGCTGCCATGCGTGCGACGAAGCGACGGCGGCAGCAGAAAAAGCAGCGCAGCGTAGATTCGTGCCGCCGTCTTCATCGCGCCCGCACCCGCTTCGCGCGTGCGGCGCCCACGAGCGCCTGCATCCGTGCCGCCTCCGCTTCCAGCACCGCCAGGCCCAGCCGTGTGGCCCGGTAGTAGCGTCGCCGCTCGTCGTCGAGTTCAGGATCCGGCCGCTCGTCGGCCGGTTCGACGAACCCGCTCGCGAGCATCCGTTTGAGCGTGCCGTACAGCGTCCCGGGTCCCATCCGGACGGCGCCGTCAGTGAGTCGTTCGACTTCCTGCATGATGCCGTAACCGTGGCGGTCGCCATCGGCAAGTGCGAGCAGGATATGGACGATGGCCGGGGTGAGCGGGAGAAGGGCGGAGATATCAGGCGGTCGGCGTGTGGTCATATGCTATATCCGTGACGGATATAGCATCAGACGGACCGACGTGGCAAACGGTTGGTTGGGAATCTCACGGCTGGATGGCGGCCGGTCTCAGCGGTGCGGCGGATGCGCCGCGCTTGCTCGAATACCGCACGACTTCGCGACCGTCGACCAGTTCGACGGTTTTGAAGACTCCAACTGACGAGCGGGACGTCGACGGCGCCGCGCTGCGGATTCGGGCGACGTAGTTCCGGGTCTCCCGGTAAGGCGGTACGGTCCGGCCGTACTTTTCGACCGCCATCGGTCCGGCGTTGTAGGCCGCCAGCGCGAGCGCCTCGTCATCGTCGTAGCGGCGGAGGAGCGAGGCGAGGTAGGCGGTGCCGGCGCGGATGTTCTCGTCGGGATCATACGCGTTGCGAACGCCGTACTCGGCGGCCGTTTCCGGCATCAGCTGCATCAGGCCCATTGCGCCCTTGACGGAGCGCGCGCGCGGATTGAACGCCGACTCAGCCTGGATGACCGCACGTACGAGGTCGGGACTGAGGGACTGCCGCGCAGCATGTTCGTCAATCAGATCGGCGAATCGCACGGCCTGAGAAACCACGACGGGCCTTGTCGTGCGGATTGTCCCGTTCGTCGGTACCACTGCGTAGCTGCGGACACTACCCGTCTTCGGCCGATCCGACATGACCAGGTTCCCGGACGAATCCCGCCAAGTGTAGATCTGGGCCGTCGCGACGGCAGGCGTCAGCACGGCCAGGGCGGCGGCGGCGAGCAGGCGGATCATGGGCGCACCAACGACGATGGCAAGCCAGCTGCCTGCTGTTTTTCAACAACTTACAGCGATCGTCGCGCCTAACTGCGCTGTTTCTGCACAGCCACGAGCGGGGATTGTGATCCGTTCGTGCGATCAGTCGCCTGGACGATCGACGTCGAACGACTGTTACGTGAGACGAAAGCGCACACAGCGTGCGTAAGTCCTCCGGGCGGGCACGCGCCAAAATCCCCTGCAAATCTGTGAATCTGCGTGGGCCGGCCGCTTGCCTATCCGCCGCGCGCAAGGAGGTTCACGATGATGCTTCGGACCCTGCCCGTCGTTGCCGCATTGGCGGTTGCTTTCGCGCTGGCTGCGGCCTGCGGAACCAGCCCGGCGGCGCCCAGCGCGAACGCCGCGGCCGCCGCCTCGACCACGGTATCTGCTCCAGGAATGACCCCGCCCGCCGTCATGACCTCGCATGGCCGCCCCAACATCACAGTCAGCCTGATGGACGCCTGCGACTCCACGACCTTCAACGCCGCTGTCGGACCCGGGACCTGCAGCCGGAACGGAGGTGTCAGCTTCAGCGAATTCGTCGCGCAGCTGACGGCGCACGGGAGCATCGGCGCGTGGCATTTCGCGCCGGGCGTCGCGAACGCCAACGTTGGTGACACATTCCTCGCGACCAACAGAGGCGGTGAAACCCACACGTTCACCGAGGTCGCCGACTTTGGAGGCGGAATCGTCGATTTCCTGAATCAGCTTGCCGGCACACCCAACGTCGCGCCGGAATGCGCGGCTTTGGAGAACGACGATTTCGTGGCTCCTGGTGGAACGTATACCGAATCGATCGATCACAGCGGAACGGTGAAGTTCCAGTGCTGCATTCATCCGTGGATGCGGCTGGAAGCGAAGGTGAGGTAGTCGTCTGCTACAGGCCGTTTGCCGTAACTATTTACGGCGAACGGCTTCCGGTTGACGGCCTCATCGTTCACACGAGCAGGCGCTCGATCGCTTCGGGCGCTTTGCGAAGCAGTTCGTCAATCTTCGACGGATCCTTGCCGCCGGCTTCGGCAAATTCCGGACGGCCGCCGCCGCCGCCACCGACGATTGGCGCGATCTCCTTGACGACGCGGCCCGCCTGCACGCGTGAGATCAGGTCTTTCGTGACCGACACCACGAGCGCTACCTTTCCGTCGATCTCCGATGCGACGATGACGACCCCGCTGCCGAGTCGATCGCGGAGCGAATCGGACAGACCGCGCAGCGCGCCTTTCTCGAGCCCCGACACGCGGCGCGCGAGTACTTTCACGCCCTTGACTTCGTGCGTGTCCCCTCCCGTGCCGGCGCCCGCGTCTCCACCGAGGGCCGCCTTCATCCTGAGCTGTTCGACGTCGCGTGTCAGTCGCTTCACTTCCGACTGCAGACGGTGAACGCCGTCGACCGCCTGGTCCGCGCCGGTATTTAGTGCGCCGAGGATGCCGTCGAGCGCGTCGCGCTGCTGCTGGTAGTGCGCGAGTGCCCCGGCACCGGTGAGCGCCTCCACGCGGCGGACGCCGGCGGCAACACCGCTTTCCTGCGTCACCACGAACAGGCCGATATCGCCGGTCGCCCGCACGTGCGTTCCGCCGCACAGTTCCATGCTGAAGCCCGGCACCGATACGACGCGGACCTGGTCGCCGTATTTCTCGCCGAACAGCGCCATCGCGCCCGACGCGATCGCCTCCTCCGTCGACCTGACCTCGGTCTGGACGGGCGTGTTGCGGAAGATCTGCACGTTGACGATCCGTTCGATCCGATCGATCTGCTCCCGGGTGAGGGGCGAGAAATGCACGAAGTCGAACCGCAGCCTGTCGGGCGCGACGAGCGATCCTGCCTGCTTGACGTGCGTTCCGAGAACTTCGCGCAGCGCCGCGTGCAGCAGGTGGGTCGCCGTGTGATTGCGCCTCGTCGAGTCGCGAATCTCGGCGTCCACGACGGCCGTCACAATGTCGCGGGGCCTGAAGGAGCCGGCCGCGACGGTGGCCCGGTGGGCCCGCGGTCCGCCGGGCGCGAGGCGGACGAGTCCGGATACGTCGGCGATGGCGCCCGTCGCTTCGTTCAGGATTCGGCCCGTGTCGGAGACCTGGCCGCCTGATTCGAGATAGAAGGGTGTTCGCTCGAGCACGATGAACCCGGCCGCTCCCGCGTCGAGGCTGTCCACCTGCCGGCGCTCGTCGTCGAAGACCGCCACGACGGGGACACCGCCGACACGCGTCTGTGTATACCCTTCGAACTGATCCCTGGCGGAACTGATCGCCATGCGGTCCGCGTCGGTCGTGTAGCCAAACTCCCGGGTCTTCCTTGCCTCGAATGCGCTGCCGGCTCGCGCGCGCTCGCGCTGGTCTTCCATGGAGCGTTCGAAGCCGGCGCGATCGATCGCGACACCGCGCTGGGCCGCAAGGTCTTCCATGAAGTCGAGCGGCACGCCAAGCGAGTCGTACAAGCGAAACGCTTCGTCTCCGGGCATCGGAACCGATGCCGCGACGGCACGATCGATCGCTTCTTCCAGGCGCGGCAGTCCGGACGTGAGCACGGCTTCGAACCGTTCCTCTTCGCTTCGCACGACCTTCACGATTGCGTCACGACTGCGGGGCAGCTCCGGATACGCGCTCCCCATTTCGCCGACCAGCACGTCGACCAGCGAATGGAGAAACGGCTCCTCGAAACCGAGTTTCTTGCCGTGCCGCATGGCGCGGCGCATGATCTTCCGCAGGACGTACCCGCGCCATTCGTTCGAGGGGACGACCCCGTCGGCAATGAGGAATGTCATCGCGCGCAGGTGATCTGCGATGACGCGCATCGACACGTCGGACGGGTCGTCGAGGGACGCCGTGTATCGCCGTCCCGAGTGATCTCCGATGGCGCCGAGGATTGGCGTGAACAGGTCCGTGTCGTAGTTCGACAGCTTGCCCTGGATCACGGCCGTGATGCGCTCGAGTCCCATGCCCGTGTCGATGGACGGCGCGGGCAGCGGCATGAGAGTCCCGTCGGCCTGCCGGTCGAACTCCATGAACACGTTGTTCCAGACTTCGACGAAGCGGTCGCAGCCGCAGTCGATGCCGCGGCACGGCCGGCCGGCCCGTTCCTCCTCGCACGGTACGTCGGCGCCGCGGAAGTAGTGGATCTCGGAACACCGGCCGCACGGACCGGTGTCGCCCATCTGCCAGAAGTTCTCGGCCAGGCCGAGTTCCGTGATGCGATCCGCCGGCACGAGCCGCCGCCAGATGCCAAAGGCTTCCTCGTCCCGGGGAATCGATGCTTCGCCGTGAAAGATGGTGGGATACAGGCGCTCCGCCGGGAGATGCCATGTCGTCGTCAGCAGCTCCCACGCGAAAGGGATCGCTTCGTTCTTGAAGTAATCGCCGAAGGAGAAGTTGCCGAGCATCTCGAAAAACGTGTGATGCCGGAGCGACGGTCCGACGTTGTCGAGGTCGTTGTGCTTGCCGCTGACGCGCATGCACTTCTGCGAGGTCGCCGCGCGCCGGTAGGCGCGCTTGTCGCGGCCGAGGAAGACGTCCTTGAACTGATTCATGCCCGCGTTGGTGAAGAGCAGGGTCGGGTCGTCGCCGGGCACGAGCGACGAGCTGGGCACCACCGTATGGCCGTTTCGCTCGAAGTACTGCAGGAAACTCGCGCGGATCTCGCTGGAACGCATCGGATGATTTTATCGCGAGCTTCTGCCGGACGTTGGCACACTCGCATGCAGCCGGCGAGTCACCAATTCGCCAGGTTTACTGATTCTTTCGCCGCAGCTCCTTGAGCGCGGCACTCACTCCGGCAGGCGAGAAGCCCTGACGCAGCAGATGCTGATACATGCGGGCGTACGCGGCAGGGGAGTCGACGGGGCGCCCGCCGCGCAGCTTCTTCTCCAGCGCACGCGCGATGAGCGCGCGCTCGTCGACGTCGACGAAGGTCTCGGCGAGCGCCTCCGCGGCGATCTCTTTCGGAATGCCTATTTCGTGGAGTTCGCGCTGGATACGCAGACGGCCGCGGCCTTTGATCTTCAGCGCCGTGCGCGCGTACGCGCGCGCGACGCGGCTGTCGTCCACCGAGCCTTCGTCTCGAAGCCGGGCGACGGCCGATTCGATTTCGTCCGGGCGGTGCTCGCGCTCCGTCAGGTGGCCGCGCAGCTGCCGTTCGGACAGTTCCCGCCGCGAAAGCAGGTACAACGCGTCAACGTATGCCGATCGCTCGCCGGAACGGGAAGACATAAGGGTCAGGTGCTCGGTGCTCGGTGCGCCGTGCTCCGTGCGGGGTGCTGCGTGCGGCGTGCTCGGTACTTGGTGTGCCGTGCACAGTGCGCCGTCCACAGTGCGCCGTGCACAGTGAACGGTCCTTGGTGCTCCCGTGCGCGTCCGCCGGGGACACTCGCACCAAGCACGGAGCACCAAGCACGGAGCACCGAGCACCGAGTCCCTTGCGCCGAGCACCGAGTCCCTTGCGCCGAGCACTGCGTGAAGCGCTCACGCGGCGTGGGCGCGCAGCGCGATCTCCTATCCGACGTAGCGCACGACGTCGGGATTGCCGGGCTTGCCCTTCTGCTGTGCGGCGCGCAGCATTTCGTCGCGCGCGAGCTCCGTGTTGGTGGAGATGCCGAGCACCTTCATCTTGAACTCGTCCACGTTGGACGCCCAGCGAAGCGCCTCCTCGTACGACACCATGCCCTGCTGATACAGCTGGAAGATGGACTGGTCGAACGTCTGCATGCCGTACTGCGACGTGCCGCCGGCGATCGCGCTGTTGAGAAGCGCCGTCTTGTCCTTGTCCATGATGCAGTCGCGGATGAACGGCGTGGAGATCATGACTTCCACGGCGGCGACACGACCCTTGCCGTCTGCGCGCGGCAGCAGCCGCTGCGCGATCGACGCCTTGAGCACGTTCGCGAGCTGGATGCGGACCTGCCGCTGCTGGTGCGGTGGGAACACCGCGATGATCCGGTTGATCGTCTCCATTGCGTCGACGGTGTGCAGCGTCGAGAACACGAGATGCCCCGTCTCGGCCGCGATGAGCGCCGTCTCGATGGTCTCGTTGTCGCGCATCTCGCCGACCATGATGACGTCCGGATCCTGGCGCAGCGCCCCCCGGAGCGCCGCCGCGAACGAATCGGTGTCGAGCTCGACTTCGCGCTGGCTGACGAGCGACAGATGATCGCGGTGCAGGTATTCGATCGGATCCTCGATCGTGATGACGTGCGTCGACCGCGTGGCGTTGATGTGATCGACCATGGCCGCCAGCGTCGTGCTCTTGCCGCTGCCCGTCGTCCCGGTGACGAGCACCAGGCCGCGCTGTTCGTCGGCGATCGACCGCAGCACCGACGGCAGCCCGAGTTCGTCGATGCTCTTGATGATCGTCGGGATGATTCTGAGGACGAGGCCGACCGCGCCGCGCTGCTGGAAGGCGTTGCAGCGGAAGCGGCCGAAGCCCGGTACGCTGTACGCCAGATCGACTTCGGAATTCGCGCGAAACTTGTCCGCGTGATCGCGGGTAAACATCGCCGCCGCCATCGCTTCGGTGTCGGCGCGCTCCAGCCGCTTCTCTTCGGAAGCGACAACGAGCGTTCCGTTGACGCGCATCATGGGATACGCGCCTACCTTGAGATGGAGGTCGGACGCACCGGCACTTACCGCCGTCTTCAGGAGGTCGTCTATGTTCATGGTTTGGGCACCCAGTGGCCGCGGGGAGCGGCGGCGTGCCCGTTTATGATAACGCTAAGCTCGTCTAGACGCGAACAGTTTCCGCGGCGGGCACCGTCTGGTGCGGCTCGCCAGGGTAAACGTATTCGAGCCAGCCGTAGCGATCCGGCGATTTGCCGTTGATCAGGTCGAAAAAGGCCGTCTGCACGGCCTCCGTGACGGGACCGCGCCGCCCGTTGCCAATCGTAATCTTGTCCACCGTCCGGATCGGCGTGATTTCGACGGCCGTTCCCGCGAAAAAGGCCTCGTCGGCGATATACAGAAGTTCGCGCGGCAGCATTTCCTCGCGCACTTTGATGCCGAGGTCCTTGGCGATCGTAATCACTGAATTCCGTGTAATTCCGGGCAGAATTGACGCGGTCAGCGGCGGCGTGTAAAGCGTGTTGTCGCGAACGAGGAAGATGTTCTGGCCGCTGCCCTCGCTCAGATATCCGAAGGTATCGAGCGCGATGCCTTCGCTGTAGCCTTCCTCGAGCGCTTCCATTTTGATGAGCTGCGAGTTGGCGTAGTTCGCAGATGTCTTTGCCAGCGTCGGGAACGTGTTCGGCGCGGAGCGGGCCCACGAACTCACGCGGACGTCGACGCCGTTGGTGAGCGCGTCCTGCCCGAGGTAGGCTCCCCACTCCCAGACGAGAACGGCGGTGTCAACGGGGCACGGGAACGGATTGACGCCCAGCGTGTGATATCCGCGATAGACGATCGGTCGGATATAGCACGCTTTCATGTCGTTGCCGCGGATGGTGGCCATTACCGCGTCGTGCATCTCGGAATAGTTCTGGCGCGGCTCCATCCGGTAAATCCGCGCCGAATCGAACAATCGCCGCAGATGAGCGTCGAGGCGGAAGCACGCGGTCCCGCGCGGCGTCTGGTAGGCGCGGGCCCCTTCGAAGACGCCGCTGCCGTAATGAATGACGTGCGAGGCGACGTGGATCGTGGCGTCCGCCCAGTCCACGAGCGAGCCATTCATCCAGACTTTTCCGGTGCCAGAAAATGCGGACGCTGCCATAAGTCAGATGTTAACGGCCTAAGGCGAAAAGCGCCATGCCAAAGATCAGTTGGCGCCTGCGGGGCGCCAGGCCTACTGTTGCTCCCCGCAGAACGGACATTTGTCGCTGCGCGCATGGAGCGGCTTGCGGCAATGCCAGCAGAATCGGGCGGCCGGCGCCTCGCGTGCCCTCAGCCGTGTCTGGATGCTCTGCGCATCGTCGCGTCCGGCGCGGCCGGCTGATGCGGGTATCCGGCTCGGAGCAGCCGCCGCTGGCGGCGTCCGGAGCGCATTGACCGCGCCGAGCACGTCTTCCAGAAGGTCGGACGCGCGTTGATAACGCTGCGCCACATCAGGCGCCATCGCCTTCATGATGATGTCGTTGATCGACCGCGGAATCGCGGAGTTCTTGAGGCGGGGAGGCGATACGAGTTCGCCGGACATCAGCTTGTCGAGGTCCGACGGCGCGGGGGCCTCGTACGGCAGCACTCCGGTCAGCATCTGATACATCGTGACGCCGAGCGAGTAGAGATCCGAGGCGAAGACTGCCATGCCGTGAAACTGTTCGGGCGCCATGTACGGCGGGCTGCCGATGACGGTCGTGCCGTGCGCCGCGATTTCGAGGAACCGCGAGGTCCCGAAGTCGGCGACCTTGAGCATGTTGTTTTCCGTCACGAGCACGTTCGCGGGCCGGAGATCGCGGTGGATGACGCCCTGACCATGCGCGTGATCGACCGCGTTGCAAATCTGGCAGGTGTAATCCAGCGCACGGTTCAGATCGAGCAGTCCCTTGGCCGCGATCAGGTTCTCCAGCGTCTCCCCGGGGACGTACTCCATCACGATGAAGAAGACGTTGTCCTGCTTCTCGGCGGTCGTGATCGAGACGATGTTGGGATGACTGACGGACGCAAGCAGCCGCGGCTCGTGGAGCAACTCACCGAAATCCAGGTTCTGGCGGTGCGGGACCTTGATCGCCACCTTCTTGTCGATCCAGGTGTCCTGCGCGAGGTATACGGTACCGAAGCCGCCGCTGCCGAGCGGCGAGATGATTTTGTACTTCCCGAGCTGCTGACCCCTGAACAGCAAGTTGGACAAATTATAATCGCGCCTCGTGGCGCTTCCGCGCTTTCTTGCGGCCGACCTCGACGCGATCTCGGGCTCGGCGACGTTATCGCCCGAAGAGACCCACCATCTCACGAGCGTCCTGCGCCTGCGGTTCGGCGATGAGATCGCCGTCTTCGATGGAAACGGCCGGGAATATCGCGCGCGGATCGAGCGCGTGAGCCGCGAAGGCGCGCAGCTTCGGCTCATCGAAGAGCTGCAACCCGCGCCCGAACCCTCGGTTCGCCTGACGCTCGCCCAGGCGGTGCTCAAAGGGGAACGGATGGACGACGTGGTGCGGGACGCGACGATGATGGGCGTCGCGGCGATCGAGCCGCTCGTGACCGAACACACGATTGCCCGTGGTGCCATCCGCGAAGGCCGCGGCGCGGATCGCTGGCGCCGGATTGCCATCGCGTCCGCGAAGCAATGCCGCCGCGCCGTGCTGCCGATCGTAGGGGAGGGGACGCCGTTTCTCGAGTGGGTGGTACAGGACAGCGCGGCGCTTCGCGTGATGCTCGTCGAGCCGGAGGCGCCGACGCCCGGTCATGCGCTGTCCGTGTTGCGGGAAGCTGCCCGCCCGGCATCGGCAACGCTGGCGGTCGGACCGGAGGGGGGATGGACCGGCGCCGAGGTGGAGTTCGCGGTGCAAGCCGGCTGGGTGCCCGTGACCCTGGGCCACCGGACGCTGCGCGCCGATGCCGTGCCGATCGTTGCGATCGGCGTGCTACAGGCTATATGGGAAGACTTATAGAACTCCCAACTCCCAATTCCCAACTCCAACTCCCAATTTTCCAAGCCCACGGAGGGGGATCAGGCGCGCAAGCAAAGCGCAGCCCATTCGCCGTCGACGCGTTCGTCGATGACGCGCATCCCCTTGAAGGCCGCCTTGACGACCGCCGCATCTTCCGGCGCGAAGCCGCTGACGACGAGGTACCCGACCTCGGACACGAGCGACAGCAGTTCCCGGGCGTAGCGCACGAGCACGGCGCCCGTCAGGTTTGCGAGGACGACATCAGCGCGTTCGAGGCGGAGCGTGTCGAGTCCGTCGAGGATGACGTCGATCGAAGGACCGGCGCCGTTGCGCGCGAAGTTCGCACGTGCGTTCTCCAGCGCGTCCGGATCGTTGTCGATCGCCACCACATCCGAGGCGCCGAGTTTCCACGCGGCCAGCGCGAGCACGCCGGACCCTGTTCCGACGTCGACGACTCGCGCTCCGCGAAGGTCCAGCGCCTGCAAGAGCACGAGGCACAGGCGTGTTGTCGCGTGATGACCGGTCCCGAACCCCGTCGAGGGCTCGATGATGATGACGGGGACGTCCGACGCGCTCGGAACATCCCACGGCGGAGCGACGATCAGACGTCCCGCACGAACCGCCGTGAGACTCTGCTGGGAGCGGCGGCCCCAGTCTTCGTCCGGAACATCCACGGGAGTGATGGCGGCGATCCGCCCCGGCAGCGCGTCACGCACGGCGGCGGCAGCATTGTCCCGGGCACGGGCGCTTGCA
>DATJIW010000051.1:0-102310 GCA_035492775.1 Vicinamibacterales bacterium | reverse complement strand
CCTCGGCCTGGAGACGTTCGCCCTGGGCTTCCCCATCCATTTCGACTGGGCGTGGCGCACGCTGTTCAACCGCAACTGGGAAGATTACGTGTACTCGTATCGGGCCGCGCTGGACGGCGACTCGAGCGGCAGCCACTGGCTGCGGCGCGCCAAGTACTCCGTCTGGATCGGATACGACTTCTAGGAACTCGCATCAATCCTATTCCCAACAGGCTGTCCCCATTTTTTGCGAAAAATGGGGACTGTCCCCATTTCACTTGGGAGTTGGGAGTTACCCCGACCTCCATCGTCGGCGCGCGCTGTGTCACAATCAGACCATGGGCTGCGGCTGCGGTTCGGTCGTGAAGCTGCTTGCGGACTACCTCGAGCGGCAGCTCCCTGCCCCCCTGCGGGCCGAACTGGACGACCACCTGCGCCGCTGCCCCCGCTGCGTCGCGCAGCTCCGCACGTATGAGAGCACCGTGTCGATGCTGCGGTCGCTCCGCGAGGAAGACCTTCCGCCCGAACTGCGGCTCTCGGTGAAGTCCTTCATCGACGCGAAATGCCACAACAACTGACCGGCACGGCGCCGGCGGCGCCGAAGCGCGCCTCCGAGAGTGCAACCGAGATGGTGCAGGTCGTCCTGCCGAACGATGCGAACCCGCTCGGGTTCATCCTCGGCGGCACCGTGATGCATCTCATCGATATCGCCGGCGCGATCGCGTGTCATCGTCACACCCGCAGCCTGCTGGTCACGGCGGCAGTGGACGGTCTGCAGTTCCTTCACCCGATCAAAGTCGGGGATCTCATCATCCTGCGCGCGAGGGTCACAGCGGCGTGGACCACATCGCTCGAAGTGGAGGTCGAGGTGTTCTCGGAGGAAACGACGACGGGCATCCGCCGGCTGACCAGCCGCGCGTTCCTGACGTTCGTCGCGATCTCGCGCGACGGCCAGCGCGTGCAGATCCCCGGACTCATCGTCGAGACCGAAGAGGACCGCCAGAAGGTGATCGCCGCCGAGGCGCGCCGGTCAGACCGTCTCACCGCGCGCAAGGAACTCGAAGCCCGGTGCGATCTGCTCGCGGCAAGCGATCGCAATCAGTAGCAGCCGCACGCATCGATTTTCCCACGAAGAGCGACGGAGCGCAGAAGCCCGGCGAAATCTGCTTATGTGAACCCCTGTTCTTCCGGTCTTCTGCTGCCGTCACCGCGGCTGAGATCAGTTCCCGTCCAGCCCAAGGATGCTGCGAGTCATGTCGATCGAGACGCGATACCGGCTTAAAAATTTGTGACCGACGATCCCGCCGACGTCGAAGCCCAGGAGCGCGCTCGGCGCATCGAGGTTCAAGACGACGACTGGAATGCGCCGAAACTCGATCGAACTGAACTGCAGATCGATGCCCGGAAGCAGGAAGGCATCCTTGTCCCACCCGGACATGCCGTAGACGCGCAGGGGGATCCGGCGCGGCGCCGGCGAAATCGCCAGCGCGCCGGCCGTCGATTGACTGATCGAGATGACCTCGCCGCCCGTGTCGACAACAAAGCTCGCCGGGCGTCCGTTGACGATCCCCCGAACCGTTGCCAGCCGATAGATGCGCAGCGGCAGCGTCGTCGCATGCGGGACGTCGGGCAGCGTGCGCGCCAGTACCAGTTCCTGGCGCTGATAATCGATTCGCATCGAGAGGCCGAGCGCCAGCGGCGAGAAACTCTCAGGCTCGCGCGACGGCAGGTTGCCGAGCGGCGGGTTCTTGATGAGGCACGGAACGTTGCGGACGGTGAGGCCGCCGATCTCCATGGTATCGATCCGTCCCACCTGCAGCCCGCGCAGACCCACGTCGCCGACGCCGGCGCTCTGGATGTAAGTGATCGGGAGGACACCGCGGCTGCGAGCGAGGTCACGCGTCAACACCGTCTGCTCCGCTCCCGTATCCAGGACGAAATCAATCGGCCCCGATTTGTTCACCCGGACCTTGACGATCACCTTTTCATGGACGATGCGGACGGGAACGGTCCACGACGCGTCGGGACTCACCGGGCCCATGTCGATTGGGGTGCGGCCGTGGAAATCGTCGAGAAAGCGGATCTCAGCTTTCGTCCACGCCGCGGTATCGCTGCGATCGCGGTTCGGCAACAGATTGAGGTAGTTGGCGAACGCGGCGGCCGCTTCGTCGAACTTGCGCTGCCGCTCGTAGATGACGCCAACGGTGTGGTGGAACTCTCCTTCGCGCGGGGCGAGCCGCAGCGCTTCCTGCGCCTCGGCAAACGCCTCGTCCAGACGGTTGTGCGCGGCGAGCGCGCGGGCCCGACCGTGGTGGGCCCGCGCCTCCGCCGGATTCACCGCGAGCGCCTGCGCATACGCGTGCTCCGCTTCGTCGAACAATCCTGACGCCCACAGCGTGTCGCCATAGAGCGCTGCGATCGCGGCATCGGCGGGAGCGGCGGACGCCGCGGTTTCGGCCACCTGGCGTGCGCTCGCGAAGTCGCCCGTCCGCAGCAGCGCCTGCGCGAGTCCGGTGCGCGCCTGGGACAGCTGCAGGCCGTCGGAGAGCGCAAGGGCACGCCGATACGCGTCGACCGCGTCGCGGTAACGCGCCTCGTTCATCAGGAGTTTCGCGAATTGCAGCTGGACGTCGGCGGTGCGAGGCGCCTGCGCCTCGAGCACGAACGGCATGGCCGCGAGCGTCGAGGCGACGAGAACGACGGCCGCACGCATGGCGGGGGCGAGTATAGCAAGCGCGGGGCCGCGGGTGATGAGCGAGGGAGTGGAAGGGGGAGAGAGAGAGAGACAGAGAGACAGAGAGATCTACTAAGAGGCCACGGAGGCCACGGAGAGTATTGGGCTCCGGCAAGAGTGAGAGGCCACGGTACCCCTTCCGGGGGACGGTTAACTGAGTGGCCGCGGAGGTATTGGGCTGCGGCGAGGGTTACAGGCCGCGTCTAACCATGAATGAAACGCCGTCGAGCACGTGATTCCAAGTGCCTTGAACTCAACAGTTCACGCCCACTGAGCTCGGTCCCCTGAACACCGTGGTCTCTGGAGCTTCGTGCCCTTAATGGTTAAGCGCTCCGTGGCCTCCGTGGCCTCTCAGTTAACCCTCCCCGGCCTCTCCCCCCCGAAGGGTCTCCGCGCCCTCCCCCCAACGGGTTTACGTATAGCGTAGAGACTTACGGAACACGTCGCGCTACTTCTGGAAGTACGCCGCGTTCTTCGGGATGTACTCCTTCCACTTTTCAGGGGTCTCATCGAGCGCAAAGATCGCTTCAACGGGACATGCCGGAACGCAGGCCCCGCAGTCGATGCACTCGTCCGGGTGGATGAAAAGCATATCGGTCGCCGCGAACTCGGCCTCGTCCTTACGCGGATGAATGCAGTCCACCGGGCACACGTCCACGCACGCGGAGTCCTTCGTGCCGATGCACGGTTCGCAGATGATGTACGCCACGCTCGAATCCCTCCGTCAAACGCCCGGCAAGTCTTTCGCAATACCCCGCGCAAACGCGCGGGCCCCGCATGGGAATCCCACAAATATACCGCATAATGAGGCGGTTCGGCCCGCGCTCGTCCTCGAAGGCGTCCTACAGACGATGATACGTTTCCGCACGATTGCCGGCGGTGCGGCGGTGTCGCTCACGATCGCGGCTGCGGCGCCCGCGCAAACGCTGCCGGCCGGGCCGGCGGAGTTCGCGGGGGGCGCTGTCACCGTCTCCGGGAACGTGTCGGTTTCGATCAGCAGCCACGACGACATCGCGTTCTTCAACTACACCGACTATGAACACAACGCCCTCCGGATGTTCCGGGCGGCGGTGTCGGGTGCGTGGCGGATTGGGCCGCGGCTGGCCGTGCTGACCGAAATACGGTCGGAGGACGGCGAACATGTCGTTCCGTATGCGTTTTATGTACGCGCGCGGCCGTTCGCACACGTCCCGTTCGATATTCAGGCCGGGCGTATTCCCCCGGTATTCGGCTCGTTCGCCCGGCGCTCGTATCGCGTGGATGACAACCCGCTCATCGGCTATCCGCTCGCGTATCAGTACCTCACGTCGCTCCGGCCCGATGCCATTCCGGGCAATGCCGACGATCTGCTGCTGATGCGTGGCCGCGGCTGGCGGGCATCCTACCCGGTGGGATCCGAATATGCCGCTCCCGGCGTCCCTATCGTAAGCGCATATCGATGGGATACGGGCGTCGAGGGGAACTTCGCGTCCGACCGGTACGATGTCGCCGCCTCCGTGACGACGGGTACGCTCTCGAACCCGCGCACGAGCGACGACAACGACGGCCCGCAGGTGGCTGCGCGTGTCGGGTGGCGGCCGCTGTTCGGACTGGTCCTGGGCGCGTCCGCGGCCCACGGCGAGTTCGTGAACGGCGAGATCGAGAACCAGTATCACCCGCTGCTCGGGGACGAGTCCTACGCGCAGACGGCGTTCGGGCTCGACGGAGAGTATTCCCGGGATCACTGGATGGTGAGGGCGGAATGGATTCACAGCCGATGGACGATTCCCCAGTTGGGCACGCCGCTGGTCGCTCAGCCGCTCACCGCGACATCGGCATATGTTGAAGGACGCTATCGCGTGACGCCGCGTTGGTACGTCGCAGGACGTGCGGATACGCTGACGTTTTCGCGCGTAACGGGAGAGCACTTGTTCGATGGACAGCCGACGGAGTGGGACGCGCCGGTCGAGCGGCTCGAGTTCGGTGCCGGTGTGTATCTGCAGCGCAATCTGACGCTGCGCGTGATCGTGCAGCCGAACTGGCGCGATGGCGGCCGTGTCCGGCAGCGCACGTATCCGTCCGCCGAACTGGCGTACTGGTTCTGAATGATCCAGCGCCGGTTCGTGTCGCTCCTCGTCGTTGCCGCTGCGATTGCGCTCTGGCCCGCAGGCGCCGGAGGCCGCGCCGCGGCTGGAACGATCCGTGGACGCGTCGACGTGAAGACGCCCCTGGCGCCGGAGCCGTCGCGCCCCGACGTCGGAGCATTGGCGATGCCGTCCACCCGTGAGCCGATGGACCGTCGACGGAGTGTCGTGTATCTGGAGACGGCGCCGCGCGCGGCGTTTGACACGCGCGAAGAGCCGCACGCCCGCATGGACCAGCGCAACGAAAGTTTCGTGCCGCACGTGCTCGCGATCGTGGCGGGGACGGTCGTCGATTTTCCGAACGACGACCGCACATACCACAACGTGTTCTCACTCTCGAAGGCAAAATCGTTCGATCTGGGTCGCTACGAGACGGGCCGCTCCAAGTCTGTCCGGTTCGACCATCCCGGGATCGTGCGGGTGTTCTGCGATATCCACTCGCACATGAGCGCGTTCATTCTCGTCTTCGCGCACCGCTACTTCGCCGTCACGGACGACGACGGGCGATATCGCCTCGAAAACGTGCCACCGGGTACATACACGCTGACCGTCTGGAACGAGACGATTCGTGGCGACGCGCCGAAAAGGGCCGTCACGATCCCGGAGGGCGGCGGCGACGTGGACGCTGATTTTTCAGTCCGATGAAGGCGTTCGCCTCCCTCACGAACCGCATCTTCTTCGCGACGGCGCTGCTCGCCATCGTCACGATCGCGATTGCGATGTACATCGTGAATGTCGCCGTCACGCGGCAGGCGGAAGGCGAGCTGCAGCACGGCCTGGAGGAAGCGGCGTCGCTCGTCGGCGAGTATCGCGCGCTGCGGTTCGATCACTTCCAGAACGAAGCGCGGCTCGTGGCCGACCTGCCAAAGCTCAAAGCCGCCGTGGACACCAACGACCCGGCGACCGTGCAGGACGTCGCACGCGGCTATCAGCAGCAGCTCAAGGCCGACGTATTCGTGATCGTCCGGCGCGGACGGATGCTTGCGCGGTTCGGCGGCGGCGACATCTCCGAGGCCGAACTCCTGGCCAAGCCCGGACTCGACGAGGCGTCGAACGCGCATGAAATGACGGCGTTCTGGCCCGCTCCACACGGGATCCTGCAGGTCGTCTCGGTGCCGGTGTTCATCGAGCGCGAGCTGGCGGGCGCACTGATCGTCGGCGTGAGCCTCGACTCCACGGCCGCCGCGCGATTCAAGATGCTGACGAACAGCGACATCGTCTTCGGCGCCCGTGGCGTGATCCAGGCGGGCACGATCGACCCGACGCTCTGGCCGAAAGTCGCCGCCGTGCTGTCGACGCGCGGTTTTACCCCCAGCCTCGACCTGAACGGCGCAGAATACATCGCGCTCGCGGAGCCGCTCGGGCCGGCGGGCACCGCAGGCGAGCCGACCGTGGTGGTCCTGCGCTCGCGCACCGAGCAGCTGCGGTTCCTGCGTCGTCTTCACGCGCTGCTCGGAGGCATTGCCGTTGTCGCACTGCTGGGCGCAACACTGATCAGTTATGCGATCGCACGATCGGTGACGCGTCCGCTCGGCGCGATCACCGCCACGATGCGGGAAATGGCCGCGACCGGAGATCTCACCCGGCGGATCCCGGTTCCCGCCGATGCGCGATGGCAGGATGAGGACGCGCACCTGCTGGCGACGACGTTCAATTCGATGACCGACTCGATCCAGCGCTTCCAGCGCGAGGCGGGCCAGCGCGAGCGGCTGTCGTCGCTCGGCCGCCTCTCCACGGTGGTCGCGCACGAGATCCGGAATCCGCTGATGATCATCAAGGCGGCGCTGCGCGGGCTCCGCCGCGACGACGTCACGCCCGAACGGGCGCACGCCGCCGTCCGGGACATCGACGAAGAGATTGCACGTCTCAATCGCATCGTCAGCGAAGTCCTCGACTTCGCGCGGCCGATCAAGTTCGAGCTGGCGGAGGCCGACCTCAACGCCGTGGCCGCGGATGCCGTGCGCGCCGCTGCCGTCGACGGCGATCGCCATGGCGTCCGGCTGGGTCTCGACCCGCGCATTCCGCCGATGACGACGGACGCCGAACGGGTGCGGCAGGTGCTCGTGAACGTGCTGTCGAATGCCGTCCAGGCGGTCGACGCGCGGCCGGCGCCATCCGGCGGCGACCCGGCAATTCGCCTGGAGACGCACCGGCTGGACGGCACGCACGTCGTCGTGACCGTCCGCGATCGCGGCATCGGCATCGCACCCGAACATCTCGCACGCGTGTTCGATCCGTATTTCACGACCCGCCGTACCGGCACGGGAATCGGCCTCGCGATTTCCCGCAACATCATCGAGGGCCTTGGAGGCCGCATCACTGTTTCGAGTCAGCTCGATCGGGGAACCGAGGTCCGCATCGAGCTGCCGCTGCATCCGAAGACATGACTGTCACTGGATCGATCCTGCTCGTAGACGATGAGGCCAAGATCCGCAACGCCCTTGCCCAGGCGCTGCGCGAAGAAGGGCACGAGGTGCTTGCCACCGAGAGCCCCCGCGAAGCGCAGCGGCTGCTGGCCAGCCGCTTCTTCGACGTCCTCATCATCGATAACCTGATGCCGGAGCTGACGGGCCTCGACGTCATCCGCGAGCTGGTCGGCTCGTCGCCAGAGACCGACCGCCCGCAGATCATCATGATGACGGCCCACGCGACGATCGAAAGCGCCATCGAAGCGATCAAGCTGGGCGCCTTCGACTATCTGCAGAAGCCGTTCGAGATCGACGAACTGCTCGTCGTTGCGGCGCGCGCGCTGGATCATCAGCGGCTGCGTACGCAGCACGGATATCTCATCAGCGAACGCGATGAGGAGTTCAATCACTACGGCATCGTGGGGCGCAGCCGGCGGATGCAGGATGTCATTCGGACCGCGGAGATCGTGGCCAAGACGAAGAGCACCGTGCTCGTGACGGGCGAAACCGGCACCGGCAAGGAGATGGTCGCCCGGGCGATCCACTTCCACAGCCCGCAGCGCGACATGCCGCTCATCAAGGTGAACTGCGCCGCGATTCCAGAGAACCTGCTGGAATCCGAACTCTTCGGGCACGTGCGCGGCGCGTTCACCGGTGCGGTCAACGGCAAGAAGGGAAAGTTCGCGCTCGCCGACGGAGGGACGATCTTCCTCGACGAAATCGGCACGATGGCGCCGGCGCTCCAGGCGAAGCTGCTGCGCGTCCTGCAGGAGCGTGAGTTCGAGCCGCTCGGCTCGGAGCGCAGCCAGAAGGTCGACGTCCGGGTCATCGCCGCGACCAATCGCGATCTGCGGCAGATGGTTGCCGACGGCAGGTTCCAGGAGGATCTGTATTACCGTTTGAACGTCATCCCGATCGAGATTCCGCCCCTCCGCGAACGGCGCGAGGACGTGCCCATCCTGGTCGAACACTTCGTGCGCAAGCACGCGCAGCGCGCAGGCAAGGCAATCGACGGGCTCGCGCCGGGGGTGCTCGAGGCGCTTCAGAATGCCGACTGGCCCGGCAACGTTCGCGAGCTCGAAAATACGGTCGAACGCGCCGTCGTCCTCGCTCCCACACGCCTGATCGGTCCGGAAGTCGTCCGGCTGCTGGGTGTCCCTTCGACGCCGCCTTCCGGTCTGCCATCGCTCAATCTCCGGCAGAACCTGGATTGGGCCGAACGGGAAACTGTGCGCCGGGCTTTGGAAGGCTCCGGGGGGGTCAAGAAGGACGCGGCCGAAGCCATGGGAATAAGCCAGCGCGCGCTCAGTTATTACCTAGCGAAGCATCGGATCGAGGACCGCAGCACCGCGTAAACGCTTACGCGACGCGTAACTGGATCCGCGTCAAATCACCGTAAATCCAACGATTTGCGGCCAGTCCAGGCGGGCACCGCACTTGCTCCGCCTTGACCTGGAGGCCTTCTTCATGCGGAAAACAGGAATGGCAATGCTGCTGGCCGCGGCGGCGGCTCTCGCGGCCTGCGGCGGAAGTTCGTCGGCGCCGACCAGCCCGTCCAACGGGGGAACTGGCGGAGCGACGACAGTTACGATCAACATCGTCGGCGTCAAGGGCAAGCTGTCCTTCTCACCGAACCCGGCGTCGGTGCAGGCCGGGCAGCTCGTGATGTTCAAGAACACGGACATCGTCACACATCACGTGATGCTGGACGACGGTTCGCTGCAGACGGGGGAAATCCCCGCGGGCGGGACCAGCGCGGCAATCCCGGTCGGCGCCGCGAACGTGGCGTACCACTGCACGATCCATCCGACTATGGTCGGGAGCTTCAATTCGGCGGCGACGCCGGACCCCGGGCCCTGCACGGGCTATTGCGGTTAAGGGCTGACGCGTCTTGCCACCCGTCAACGCTGCCATGCCCTCTACTCGCATGCGATGCCATGTCCGCGCCGCGTCGATTGCATCCGGCGCGGCCCTGTTCGCCGTCCTCCTGACTGCTTCGCCGGCGAGTGCGCAAACGCCGGCGGAGCCGCCCCCTGTCCCGCAGCCGGCTGCGGCGCCGTCGCCGTCGCCGCAGCCGGACAGCCAGAATCTGTCCGATGCGAGGGTCGACGCCCTCCAGCCGGACTTCACGCTCGCGGCACTGCCCGTCACGCTGCGCCTGCCGGAACACAAGCTGGCATTCCGGGTCACGCACCGATTCACGAGGTCCCTCGGACAGGGGGACTTCGGCGATCTGCTCAGCAACTTCTTCGGCTTCGATTCGGGCGCGCAGATAGGGCTCGAGCTGCGATACGGGCTCCTGCCCGGTACGCAGGTGGGCATCCATCGAACCAGCGATCGCACGATCGAGCTGTTCGGCCAGCACAGCTTCTGGCGCGAGGGTCCGCACCCGCTGGCGATCGACGCCATCGCAACCTACGAAGGCACGGACAATCTGCGCGGCCAGCATTCGGGCGCGTTCGGCGCGCTCGTCTCGCGGAAGCTTGCGGGCAGGGCCGCGGTCTACGTGGAGCCGATCTTCGTCGTGAACACGAATGCGCTGCCGTCTGACGTCGTCGCCGACAACAACACGTTCATGCTCGGTCTTGGCACGCGCGTCCGGATCAGGCCGACGACGTACATCGTCGCGGAGGTCACGCCGCGTCTCGCCGGCTACGATCCGGGTGTGAACCAGGCGAGCTTCGCGCTGGAGAAGCGGGTCGGCGGACACACGTTCCAGATCAACTTCTCGAACGGCTTCGGAACGACGCTGGGGCAGATCGCGCGCGGCGGCGTGTCGAACGACTCGTGGTTCATCGGCTTCAATATTTCGCGGAAGTTTTTCTAGCCGCGCCGGGCGGCTTCGCAGCCGGCGCGGTCCAACGCATCTTATTTGCCCGTAAACTTCGCCTTCCGCTTTTCGAGGAACGCCGACGTTCCCTCGAGCTTGTCTTCCGACGCGTAGCAGATCGCCTGCGCGAGCGTCTCGATGACCAGCCCCGAGTCGAGATCGACTCGCGCCGACGCGTTCAGCGCGAGCTTCGACAGGCGGGCCGCAAGCGGACCCTGGCGGAGGACTTTCTTCGCCAGCTCCCGCGCTCGAATCTGCAATTGACCGGCAGGTGTGATCGCCGTCACGAGGCCGATCGCAAGCGCCTGCTTCGCGTCGATCATTTCTCCGGTCAGGATCAGGTGCTTCGCCCATCCCATGCCGACGATCCGCGGGAGGCGCTGCGTCGCGCCGGCGCCCGGGATGATCCCGAGTCCGAGTTCGGGCTGGCCGAACCTGGCGGTCTCGGATGCGATACGGATGTCGCACGCCAGCGCCAGCTCGCACCCCCCTCCCAGTGCATAGCCGTTGACGGCGGCAATCGTCGGGCGTGGGAACCGCTCGATCTCGGCGAACAGCGACGAATTGATGGCGGCAAGCCCCTCGTCCCGCCCCCGCGCGCGGATGTCGTTGATGTCCGCACCCGAGACGAACGACGTTTCGCCGGCACCGGTGACGATCAGCACGCCGGCGTCGGGATTTGACGCCAGATCCCTCAGCGCCCTTCTGCACTCGTCGACGGTCTGCCGATCGAGCGCGTTCTTGACGTCCGGGCGATCGATCGTCATCGTCGCGACGGACTCGGAGATATCGATTCTGATCACGTCAGTCTCAAGTCAAATCGTAGTATTCGTACACGCCGCGTCCCACTTTCCGCCCGAGGCGTCCGGCCTTGACGTACTGCGCGAGCAATGGGCACGGGCGGTACTTCTCGCCCATGCTGCGGTGGAGATACTCGAGGATGCTGAGCCGCGTGTCGAGGCCCACCAGATCGACGAGTTCGAACGGACCCATAGGATGATTGAGCCCCAGCTTCAAGGCCTTGTCGATGTCGCGCGCCGACGCAACCCCCTCCATGAGCATGTAAAAGGCTTCGTTGCCGATGCTCGCGTTCACGCGCGTGGTGATGAAGCCCGGGGATTCCCGGACGAGCACGGTCTCCTTGCCCATGCGCCTCGAGACCTCCTCCACCGCGTGCAGAGTCTCCGCTGACGTTTCGAGCGCACGCACGATCTCGATCAGCTTCATCTTGTGCACGGGATTGAAGAAATGCATGCCCGCGACTCTGCGTGGGTTGGCGAGGGAGGCCGCCATCTCGGTAACGCTCAGCGCCGACGTGTTCGTGGCAATGACGGCATCCGCGGGGGCTAGGCGCTCGATATCGGCAAACAGCTGCAGTTTGAGGTCGATGCGCTCCGGCGCGGCCTCGATGACGAAGTCGGCATCCCCGAGGGCCTGGTCGAGACGGCTGGTCGGTGTCAGCCTCGCGAGCATGGCGTCGGCGTCCGCCGCGGCCACCTTGCCCAGCTCCACGGCCTTGGCGACGATCTGTTCGATCACCGTACGCCCTTTGGCTACTGCGGCGTCGTTGACGTCGTACATCCGCGTGCCGTACCCGCCCGCGATCGCCGCATGCGCAATCCCATGCCCCATCGTCCCGGCGCCGAGCACCGCGATATTGCGAATCTCCATCAATTCACCAACTCACCAGTTCACGGATTCACGAGCTCCCGGAGCATCGCGATGGCATTGTCGATCTCCGCCTCGGTGTTGTAGAAATGCGGCGCCATCCTGATGCCGGCCCCCGGACGGTAGTCGACGATCACGCCGCGCGCGATCAGCGCTTCGGTCACCGCGTAGCCGTTGGGGACGTCGACGATGACCGAGCCGCCGCGCTCCTCGTCGCCCGCGGGCGTATTGAGACGAAAACCGTTCGCAAGCGCGCCATCCATCAGACGCCGGGTCAGTTGCAGCGATCGGCGCCGGATGGCCGGAACGCCAATCTCGCGCACGATCTCGTATCCGGCGCGCGCCGAATACAACGCCGGCACGTTCGGTGTCCCGCTCTGGAACCGTTCCGGGCTGCCCGCACGCTGGACCGGACCAGGCGCGAACTCGAACGGCTGCGCGTGTGACGCCCAGCCGACCACGCCGGGCTCGAGAGTCTCCGCCAGATCCGGGCGCACGTACAGATATCCGGCGCCAGGCCCGCCGCAGAGCCACTTCACCGATCCGCCCACCGCGAAATCGGCCTGCAGCGCGGTGAGATCGAACGGCACGGTGCCCGCCGCCTGGTACACGTCGAGGATGACGTGGGCGCCGACGCGATGCGCCTTTTCGATGACTGCGGCTGCATCGCTGATCGACGCGCTGCGGAAGAGCACGTACGACAGCGGCACCAGCAAAGTGCGGTCGTCGATCGCCTCGATGAACCGTGCGGTGTCGATCCGCATGCCGTCCGGAGCCTCGACGTACACGATTTCCGCGCCGTAGCGGCGGAACCCTTCGAAGAGGTAGTGATTCGACGGAAAGTCGAGATCGCTCATCACGATCCGCCGGCGGCTGCCGTCGTAGCGGAAGCACGACGCGATGATGGCCTGGGCGACCGTGACGTTCTGGTGCATCGAAATGGTGCCGGGCCTTGCTCCGATGACGGGCGCCAGCAGGTCGCCGATGGTTCGGCCGATCTCCCACCAGCCCTCGTGCCACGCTCTCACCCCCCGGTCACCCCATTCGTCGGCAAACTGCGCCAGGTACGTGCGCGTCCGGCGAGGCATCGCGCCGAGCGAGTGGCTCACGAGATACGTGCACGTCTCGACAATCGGAAATTCTCGCCGCCAGCGCTCGACGTCGATCTCGCGGGTCGTGTCCGTCATGGGTGTCCTCGTCGCGCGCGTCGTCATCTCGGCCAGACCCGCGCGGCGTTGTCGTGAAGAATTTTGCGCTTCGTCTCTCCCGACACTGGCAGCGCCAGGAATGCGTCGACGTTCGTACGCATCGACTTGATCCCGGGGCTCGGCCAGTCCGTTCCCCAGACGGTCTTGTCGGCGAGCTCCTCCAGGCGCGGGAAGTACTCGAGCAGTCTGGCCGGCGGGATTCCCGACACCTCGAGGAACACGTTCGGATGACGCCTCACGACGAAGAAAGCGTGCTCCATCCAGAGCGGACGGCCTCCGTGCGCGAGCAGAATCGTCAGGTTCGGGAAATCGATCGCCACATCGTCCACGTCCATCGGGTCGCCAAGGCGGCTCCGCGCGCCGGGGAAGACCGACGTGCCGGTATGAATCGTGACGGGAATCCTGCACTCCTCCGCGACACGATACAGCGAGGCAAGCTGGGGGATGCCGTCCTGATACGCGTTCGCTCGGACGAGTTGATGCGGCGGGTGTACTTTCAAGGCGCGGGCCCCGGCGTCGATGACGCGTCGCGTATCGCCCGCGACGTCGTTGCTGAAACGCGGGTGGACGGAGCCGAACGCGATCAACCGCGACGGATCCGTGGACGCGTACCGCACCATCCAGGGATTGGCGTCCGCCGTGAAACCCATCAGATCGGGACTGACGTAGTTGATGAGACCTACACGTTCGATGCCGTCGGCGTCCATACGCGCGAGCAGCTTCCCGGGATCCGCGGCGAATCCTTCCAGCTCCTCGCGATTCGCCTTCCCTTTCCAGAACGTCGCCGCGATGGACGGCGGCATCATGTGAAAAGGCTGGATGTGAATGTGGGCGTCGGTGATGCGCATCGACAATGCGATCGTATATCGTATTCCGCTGAGAGGGCCGCCACGAAAGAAGCGATTGAGATATCCGTACGGCGGTGCGCGAACTGGATGCGTCGAGGGCGATGCGTCTCCATCGATTCGACACGCGTCTCCGCTCGGCAGGGGCTGCGCCAGGTCCAGCGCTACATGTTCAGGTCGACCCAGACGGACTTGATCTGTGTGTAGTGCTCGATGGCGTGAGCGCTCATTTCGCGCCCGAATCCGCTCGCCTTGTAGCCGCCGAACGGCGCGGCCGAGTCGTAAACGTTGTAGGTATTGATCCAGACGGTGCCCGCCTGCAGCTTTCGCGCGACGTAGTGCGCTTTCTTGACATCGCGTGTCCAGACCGCGGCCGCCAGGCCGTACTGCGTATCGTTCGCCCGCGCGATCGCTTCGTCGAGATCCGCGAATTCGATCGTCGCCAGCACGGGGCCGAAGATCTCCTCCCGCGCGATCGTCATCTCGGGCGTGACGTTGTCGAAGACGGTCGGGGCGAAGAAGTATCCCTTGCCGGTCCCGATGTCGATCCGCTCTCCGCCGGCAACGAGCGCAGCGCCCTCCTTCTTCGCCACGTCGACGTACCGATTCACCGTTTCGAGCTGCTTCTTCGATGCGAGCGCGCCGTACCGCGTCTTCGGATCGAGCGGATCGCCGGCGACCATCTTCTTCGTGCGTGCCGCCAGCTTCGTCATGAACTCGTCCTTGATCTCCCTCGCGACGAGCAGGCGCGAGCCGGCCGCACAGACCTCTCCCTTGCCGTAGAAGATTCCAGTCGTGGCGCCGCGCAGCGCCGCATCGACGTCGGCGTCGGGCAGGACGATGTTCGGCGATTTGCCGCCGAGTTCCAGCGTGATCTTCTTCAGCGTGTCGGCCGCGGCACGCATGATGCCCTTCCCGGTACTCGTGTCGCCCGTGAACGCGATCTTGTCGATGCCGGGGTGCTCGACGATCGCCTGACCGACGCTCGAGCCAGGACCCGTGATGACATTCAACACGCCAGGCGGCAAGCCGACTTCGACGGCGATCTCGCCGAGCGCGATCGCGGTCAGCGGCGTCTGGCTCGCCGGCTTCAGGATGACGGTGTTCCCCGTCGCGAGCGCCGGCGCCACCTTCCACGCCGCCAGCAGGAGTGGGAAATTCCAGGGCACGATCGCGGCGACGACGCCGAGCGGTTCGCGCAGCGTGTAGGTCAGGAAATTGCCTTTGACGGGGATCGTCTCCCCCATGACCTTGTCGGCCCACCCCGCGTAATACTCGAAGCATTCGGCGGCGGCGGGAATCTCGATGTGACGGGATTCGAAGATTGGCTTGCCGTTGTGCAGGGTTTCGAGGCGCGAGACCTCGTCTGCCTTTTCCATCAGCCGATCGGCCAGTCGGCTGACCAGCCTGCCCCGCTCTCGCGCCGACATGCGGCTCCACGGCCCGTTGAACGCCGCCCGGGCGGCCGCGACCGCGGCATCGACATCGCTCGTCTCGGCTGCGGCAACGGTGGCAATGACTTCCTCGGTCGCGGGGTTGACGACCTCCGTCGTGCGGCCCGCGGCGGCGTCCCGCCACTCGTTGTTGATCAGGAGCTTCTTCTGTTCGATCGTCGTTGTCGCCACGGTCGCTATTGTCCTTTGAACGCCGGCTTGCGTTTGTCGAGGTTCGCGGCGATGCCTTCTTTCGCGTCGTCGCTTTGAAACAGCTGCTGCTGAAGCTCGCGTTCGATCGCAAGGCCCTCGGCGAACCCCGCTTCGAGTCCGGACTGCACCGCACGCTTCATCCGTCCGACCGCGCGGCTTGCCTTGTTTGGTGGAGTGAATTGTCGCGCATACGCGTGTACCGCATCGGCGAACGAACGGCCTCCGAGCGTCTCGCTTCCCCAGACCTCGTTCACCAGCCCGGCCGCGTGCGCCTCGGCCATCGTCAAGAGACGGCCGGTGGCCATCAACTCGATCGCGCGCGACTTGCCGACGAGCCGTGCGAGCCGCTGCGTACCACCCGTGCCCGGCAGCACGCCGAGGGAGACTTCCGGCAGCCCGATCTTCCCGGCGTCGGCTTTCGCGACCCGGATGTCGGCCGCGAGCGCGACTTCGAGGCCGCCACCCACCGTGTGGCCGTTGAGCGCCGCTATCACGAGCTTCGGCGTCTGCTCGAGGCGAGTGAGCGTCTCGTTCGCGTGCAGGCAGAAATAGTATTTGAACTCGGGATCGGCCTTCTGCAGCATCCCGATGTTCGCGCCGGCACAGAAGAACCTGTCTCCGGCGCCGCGGAGCACGATCACGTGGACCTGCGGATCCATCCTGGCCGCAAGCACCGCATCGTCCAGCTCCCGCATCATTTCGTACGAGTAGGTATTCGCCGGCGGATCGTTCAACTCAATCGTGTAGATGCCGTCGGCAAGGGTGGCGGAAATCTTGCGCATTGCAGAGACGTCAGCTCAAAGTTCGGTGCGCACGTACTCGAAGTTCACCGGCAGCCCCTTGATGCCCCGCTGCGGCGGGGCGATGTAGTTGGCGAACTTGCCGGGTTCGTACACCGGGGCCGCCTGGATGCTCAGGAGGTATTCACGGTCGGACGGAGCAGGCAGCCATTCACCTTTGCGCCGTTCCCATTCCTCGTCCGAAAGTGCGTGTCCGTACGGATCGAAGTGCATCGCCGAGAACATCCCGATGCCGCGGTTGAACTTTCGGTCCGGCAGCCGCAGGCGATCGGAGATGCCGTGCCGCTCGAGGATCTTGTTCCACCGCGTGACGCCGTTCTGACAGTCGCCGACGTACCAATCGCGCAGCACCTCGTTCATCGCCGTCCGCATCGGAATGTGGCGGCGCTCCAGGCGGCCTTCCGCGAGCATCTCGAGATCGTACATCGCCTCCGTCACGGCGTGGTCGTCCCACTTGTCCTCGTACGCCCTGCCCTTCAGCCCGTTCGCGAAGTACGACGCGGCGTTCGTCGACACTTCGTTGCCGTGAAGGTCGAGGCTGAGGCTGAACCAAAGGTTGATGAACCTCTGAATCGTCGGAATGTCGATCCCGCCCAGTCGGCGGACGTCTTCCGAGAACCCCGACGCCTTCATCAACTGGCACGTCCGTTCGAGGATGCGCGCCACGCCCGTTTCGCCGACGAACATGTGATGGGCTTCTTCGGTGAGCATGAACCGCGTGGTCCGCGACAACGGATCGAGCGAGCTCTCAGAGAGCGAGAGCAACTGCGACTTGCCGTCGCGGTCGGTGAACATCGTGAACATGAAGAAGTCGAGCCAGTTGTCGATCGGCTCGTTGAATGCGTCGAGGATGCGCGGCTTGTCGCGATTGCCGCTCTGGCGCTCGAGCAGTTCTTCCGCCTCGTCCCGGCCGTCGCGGCCGAAATACGAATGCAGCAAGTACACCATGGCCCAGAGATGGCGCCCTTCCTCGACGTTCACCTGAAAAAGATTCCGCAGGTCGTAGAGCGACGGACACCGCTGCCCCAGCCAGCGCTGCTGCTCGACACTGGCCGGCTCGGTGTCGCCCTGCGTGACGACGAGACGCCGCAGTTGATTGCGGAACTCTCCCGGTACTTCCTGCCAGACCGGCTGTCCGAGGAAGTCGCCGAACCCGATGCGCCGATCGTGGACAGGATCCGCGAGGAAGATGCCCCACCGGTATTCGGGCAGCTTGACGTACTCGAAGTGCGCCCACCCGGACGGATCGACGCTTACGGCAGTGCGGACGTAAACCTGGTGGTAATCCTGGAAGCCCTGCGGCCCCATGTCGCGCCACCACTGGATGTATTTCGGCTGCCAATGCTCCAGCGCGCGCTGCAGCCGTTTGTTGCTCGAGAGCCCGACGTTATTGGGAATGCGTTCCGCTGAGATCATGTCACGTCCTGTTGAAGTCGAATTCCGGCCGCGACTGAGAGCCGTACGTCGTCAGCGCCCCTTTTTCGCCGACGGCATTGGGCCGGATGAAAATCCAGTTCTGCCAGGCAGTGAGGCGACCGAAGATTTTCGTCTCCATCGTCTCCGGTCCGGCGAAGCGGAGGTTTGCCTCCATACCGGTGAGCGCGTCGGGCGATAGCGCTGCGCGCCCCTCGATCGCGAGCCGCACCTCATCGTCCCAGTCGAGTTCGTCCGGCGCGAACGAGACGAGTCCCAGCCTCGCCGCTTCTTCCGCGTCGAAGCGCCGGGAGGCATCTGACGGTACGAGCGTCGTGACGTGATCGGGGTTCCCCAGAAACCGCGTCTGCAGCCTTGTGAGGCCATTGCTCATCCGCAGCGGCCCGAAATTCATGCGCGAGAGGGCAATGCTGTTGTCTTCGTCCGGACTGTCGAGCATGTACGAGCGGTCGGCCGCGAGCGCCAGCTCGAACAACGTCCCCGCGAAACAGCTTCCCGGTTCGACGAGCGCGAAGAAACTGCGTGACGTCAGATCCAGGCGCTTCAACGTCCGCTTCATGAAGCTCACGATCTCCCGAACGAGCCAGTGCTGCTGATTCGAAAGCAGGACGTCGTCGACGTCGAGCATCGCGGCCTGATCGCCGAGGGTCTTGATGACGACGGTGCCGATGAGCGGTTCGTTGAGCCGAAGCCGGAGGAGCGCGTCGTCCAGCTCGCGGAACGCGCGCAGCGGCCAGTACGCATCGCCAGCAGTGACGATCTGCTCCGGGGTTGCGGGCTGGCCGCCTTCAGGTCCGCTGACCGTCAGCGTCGCAACCCGTTTGGGGCGGTCGAAGTCGATCGTGACGTGCCGGTACGCCACGCGGTCGTCCGACAACTGCGGATCGAGCGGCCCCAACGTGATGCCCGGCCCTTCCGACGGACGATCGGACTGCGCGGCGAGCATCGCCGCGCGTTCTTTCACTCGCTGGCGGAACTGACTGGTGGGGTACACCTGATCGACCAGCCCCCACTCCACCGCCCGACGGCCCTTGACGCCTTCAGCGACGGTGCCGAACACGTCGGCGAGATCGCGGCGGACCTTGCGCTTGTCCACGACGCGCGTGAGGCCGCCAGTACCCGGCAGCACGCCGAGCAGCGGCGTCTCGGGCAGACTCACTGCCGAATTGCCGTCGTCGACGAGGAAAATCTCATCGCACGCCAGCGCCAGCTCATACCCGCCGCCGGCGCAGATGCCGTTGAGCGCCGCCAGGAACTTGATTCCCGAGTGCGCGCTTGCGTCCTCGATCGCCAGCCGGGTCTCGTTCGTGAACTTGCAGAAGTTTACCTTCCACGCGTGCGTGGATCCGCGTAGCATGAAGATGTTCGCGCCGGCGCAGAAGACTCGCTCTTTGAGGCTGGTGATGACGACCGCATGCACTTCGGGATGCTCGAACCGGATGCGCTGCAGCGCGTCTGCAAGTTCGAGGTCGACGCCGAGGTCGTACGAGTTCAGCTTCAGTTTGTAGTCCTGCGAGAGCCCCTCGTCCTCCTGTACGTCCATCGACAGCGTCGCGACGGGTCCGTCGAACGTGAGCTTCCAGTGATGGTA
Organism: Vicinamibacterales bacterium; assembly: GCA_035492775.1. Taxonomy (GTDB): domain Bacteria; phylum Acidobacteriota; class Vicinamibacteria; order Vicinamibacterales; family 2-12-FULL-66-21; genus DATJFQ01. The sequence continues at coordinate 83,044 of DATJIW010000051.1, read as the reverse complement.
GCGGTCGGGCGCCGTTTCGAACGAAACGGCCGGCATAGCGGCATTCGTGGCAGTAGCCATTCCGCCAAGCGTATGTCCCCGGAGCAGGGCTGTCAAGGCACTATATTGCCGTGTCTTCCGTATTACATGCTATATAATGCACAACGGCGGATCGAAGACGAAGACATGAACGACCTACTCGAGCGGCTGGGTGCGCGCGTCCGAATGATGCGCGGCGCACGGCGCTGGACCATGCGAGAACTCGCGGAACGCTCAGGCGTTTCCGTGAGGTTTCTCGTTCAGCTCGAAGCGGGCCGCGCGAACATCTCCGTCAGGCGCCTGGCCGATCTCGCCAGAGCATTCGACGTGCCGCCGTCGCACCTCCTGAACGAACGCGACGGCGAGGCACCGATCGTCGTACTGCTCGGTCTGCGCGGGGCCGGCAAGACGACGATCGGCAAGCGGGTCGCGCGGCATCTGCACGTGCGGTTCGTGGAGCTCGATCGACGTATCGAGCAGGCGGCGGATATGTCGCTCGGAGAACTGTTCTCGCTGTACGGCGAGGACTACTACCGGCGTCTGGAGCGCGAGACGCTGGCGGCCACGCTCGCCGAGAGACTCCCGACTGTTCTCGCGACAGGCGGGGGCATCGTGACGTCGCCGGAGACATACGCGCTTCTGAAGCACGCCGCGACGACGGTCTGGCTGCGCGCGACGCCCGAGGATCACTGGAACCGCGTCGTCGCGCAGGGAGACAAGCGGCCCATGGCCGATCATCCGCAGGCGATGGCCGACCTGCGCGCGTTGCTCGAGGCCCGGCAGCCGCTTTACGCGACGGCACATCACACCATCGATACGAGCGGCCGTTCAGTGGACGCCGTCGCAGGCGAAGTCAGCGCGCTGATTCATCAGTAAACCGCAGGGGCACCGCGGTCACTCGGCCCGCAGAGCGTTGACCGGATCGATGCGCAGCGCGCGCCGCGCTGGCAGGTAGCACGCCACGAACGCGATCAGCGCGAGCAGTATCGGCGCGCCGGCGAGGCTCAGGGTATCGAGCGGCGTGACACCGAACAGGAGCGCCCGGATCGCGCGGGCGGCGAGGACGCTCGCGGCCACACCGATCGCGGCCCCCGACAGCACGGGCAACATGCCTTCGCGCACGAGCAGGCGAACGACCGCCGCCGGCCGCGCGCCGAGCGCGATGCGGATCCCGATCTCGCGCGTCCGCTGCGTGACCAGATACGCGAGCACCCCGTAGATGCCGATCGCCGACAGCGCAAGAGCGACGAGCGCAAAGGACGACAGCAGCAGGAGATTGAAGCGGGGTCGCGAGAGGGAGCCGGACACGAGGTCGCCCATGGGACGCATCCGAAGGATCACCAGCGCCGGATCGTACGCGGCGACCCGGGCGCGAATCGCCTCCGATATCGATGCCAGCGGCAGCGCGGATCGAACGAGGAGCGACGGCCGGAAAATGTCCGGATTCTGCGCGTGTGGAAAGTATGCCGTTGGATGCGGCGGTTCGGCGACGGCTTGCGTCCTGACATTCCCGACGACGCCGACGATCACCCGTTCGTCCGCGAACGCATTCGCCTCTGGAAACACCAGCACATGCCCGACCGGATCCTCGTGGGGGAAGTACCGTTCCGCAAAGGCGGCGTCGACGAGAACGACACCGGTACGTGCCCGCCGTTGAACAAGCTGGTCGTCCGTGAATCGATCCGCCCCCGTGAAGCTCCGGCCGCGGAGAACGGGTATTCCCAGCGAGGCAAAGTAACCGGGACTGACGACCGCGAGGTCGCATTTCCAGCGCGCGGCTGCGTCGACGGGTGCGTGGTCACGGTCCGCTCCCGCCGCGTCCGTCCGCCACACAGTCGCCTCGGTTGCCGCACCAGCCAGCGGCACATCCGAGATGACGCCGACGGCTTGCACGCCTGGCACTCCCGAGACGGCCGCGAGCAGCCCGTCCACCGCGTGCTGGACTCGCGGCCACTGCTGACCGGGATGTCCGAACAATGTTCCAATCGGCCAGCGCGTCTCGATTTCCACGACGTGGTCGGCCTGGAAGCCGAGGTCGACGCCCCGCAGCTTGACGAACGTCCGCACCAGCAGCAGTGCGCCGCTGAGCAGCAGGACAACGACGGCAACTTCCCCCGCGATCAACCAGCGCCTCGCCGGGGCGCTCCGATCCGTTGCCGCCCGCACGTCCGATCTCAGGCCGACGCGAAGCTCCGCGCGAACCGTGTGCAAAGCCGGCGCGAGCGCGGTGATCACTGCGGCCAATATCCCGGCCGCCGTCGCGAAGAGAAAGACCGGCCACGTAACGGCGACCTCAGCAAGACGCGGGACGTCGGGCGGCGCCAGATGCACGAGAATCTTCGTCATCCAGTCGCCGATCAGCAGGCCGGCCACCACGCCGCCGCCGGCCAGCACGATCGCCTCCGCGAGCGCGAGTCGGAACAGCCGCCACGCGCCGGCGCCAAGCGCCATGCGCACCGTCAGCTCGCGACGGCTTCCCACTGCGCGAGCGAGCAACAGGTTCGCCACGTTTGCGCAGCCGATTAACAGCACTCCGGCGACCGCGGCCGAAAGGGCGATCAGCGCCAGGCGGAGTGTCTTCGCATCGGCGCCCGCCAGCGGTTCAACGTCCGCGGTCCAGCCGCGATTGCTGACTGGCTGCTCTGTCGCGAGCTGCGCCGAAATATCCTGCAACTCGCGGCGGGCGTCGTCGATCGTCCTCCCGGCAGCGAGACGCGCGATCACCGGCCCGGAGCGCAACCGCCGATCGGCAGGTGCGACGGGCTGAAACGGCAACGCAATCCATGCGTCGGTACCGGCGGGAACGTCGAATCCGCGCGGCATCACACCGATGATCTCGCGCGGAAGCCTGCCCTCCACCACCACGCGACGGCCAACGATGTCGGCGGCGCCGCCGAACGCGCGCTGCCATAATCCGTAACTGATGACGAACTGACCGATCCCGCCACCCTGCCGGAGATCGAGATCGCTCGTGAACGTGCGGCCCCGAACGGGCTGCACGCCGAGGGTGCCGAAGAGCGTCGGCGACACCGACGCTGCCCTGACGACCTGGACGCCGCGGTCGGTGGTCCACAATGTTTCACCGCCGAGCGGAACCATGTACATCGCGAGCCCATCAAGCGTTCGCGAACGCGCCCGCCAATCAATGAAAGTGCCGGTGGAGACGTCCCCGGCCGTGATGCCGTCAACGGGACTCGCTTCGTACAGCCGTACGAGCCGATCGGACGCGGGATAGGGCAGCGGCTTGAGCATTACTGCGTACACGACGGAGAACACCGCCGTATTGGCACCGATCCCCAGCGCCAGCGCCACGATTGCGCTGAATGTGAAGCCGGGTGCCCGCCCCAGGGCGCGGGCGGCGTAACGCAGATCGTTGAGCATCGTCAGAGCCCTCTGAAGGCTCTTATCGGTCGAACGGCGACTCGACTACTGCGCCGTCTCGCCCGGCTGCAGCACCAGCACATCAACGCCGCGCGGGTCCACGAGCTTCTTCAGCTCCTCCGGTGTTCCCGTCAGCAGCGGAAACGTCCCGTAATGCATCGGGACGACCTGGCGGACGCCGAGCATCTCCACCGCGCGTGCCGCAGCGGCGGGACCCATCGTGAAGTGATCGCCAATCGGGAGGAAGGCGATGTCGGGCGCATGCAGCTCGCGAATGAGGCGCATGTCGCCGAAGAGGGCCGTGTCGCCGGCAAAGTAAAGCGCTCGTCCGTCCTCGAGACGGATCACGAATCCACCTGGCTCGCCGAGATAGATGCTCCTGCCGTCCTCCACCACGCCGCTCGAGTGCAACGCGGGTGTCATGGTGATCTTGAGGCCCTTCACGTCGACCGTGCCGCCGATGTTCATGCCGATCGTGTCCTTCAGGCCCTTGCTTTGAAAGTAGTTGGCAAGCTCGAAGATCGCGACGACAGGCGCGCCGGTCGCGCGGGCGATCGGGACCACATCGGTCGTGTGATCCGAGTGTCCGTGAGAGACGCAGATCACGTCGGCCTTGTCGATCTTCGCTCCGGCCGGCGCCTTGGGATTACCTTCGAGCCACGGATCGAAAACGATCCGCCGGCCGCCGGGGCTCGTCACCGAGAAGGTCGCGTGTCCGTACCACGTAATCGAAAGTCCGCTCATACGGCCAGTATAATAAGAAGACGAAAGGCTGAAGACGGAAGTCACAAAGTGGGAACTGTTCCGCTGAACTTCATTCGTGGCCGGAAGAAGCGGCTCGACGAGGTATCGCGTACACCGAAGCCCGAGTGGCTGAAGGTGCGCGCGCCGGGTTCGGAGAACTATCTGCGCCTCAAGGGCATCATGCGCGAGCTGGGCCTGCATACCGTGTGCGAGGAAGCCAATTGCCCGAACATCGGCGAATGCTGGCATCACGGAACGGCGACGTTCATGATCCTCGGAGACACCTGCACGCGGTCGTGCGGCTACTGCAACGTCATCCATGGCACGCCCGGGCCGGCCGACGCGGATGAGCCCGTGAAGGTCGCGAGCGCAATCCACGCGATGGCGCTGGACTACGTCGTCGTCACATCGGTCGATCGCGACGACCTGCCGGATTTCGGCGCAGCGCAGTTCGCGCGCACGATCGCGGAAACGCGGAAGCGGATGCCGAAGTGCCGCGTCGAAGTGCTGATTCCCGATTTTCAGGGCGACGAAACGGCATTGGGCGTCGTCCTCGCCGCGCGGCCGGACGTGCTCAATCACAACATCGAAACGGTTCCGCGGCTCTATCGGACGGCCCGCCCGGGCGGCCGCTATGAGCGCGCGCTCGGCGTCCTCCGCCGCGCGCACGAAATCGCGCCGGACATCCCGACCAAATCAGGCCTGATGGTTGGACTCGGCGAGGAGTGGCCCGAGCTCGTGCAAGTGCTGCGTGATCTCCGGGCGGCTGGCGTCGCGATCGTCACGATCGGTCAGTACCTTCGACCGTCGCTCGCGAATCTGCCCATGGAGCGGTACTACGCGCCAGCGGAGTTCGCCGAGCTCAAACGGATCGGGCTCGAGCTGGGCTTCGGTCACGTCGAATCCGGGCCGCTGGTGCGCAGTTCGTATCACGCTCACGAGCAGACGCAGGCACTCGCGAATTCCACGGCGTAGCTTGCAGATCGCAGTTTGATTGCCGCCGAATAGTCAATCGCGGATTTCCCTGGTCAGCGTCCAGACGCGTATCGTGGAGTGCCAGCGGTGTGCCCGCTTGCGTCGTTACTGCACCGACGTCGCCCGCGCGCGCAAACGCGCCTATCGCGACGATGTCTACTGGGGAAAGCCCGTGCCGGGCTTCGGCGATCCGCACGCGCGGCTGCTGGTGCTCGGCCTGGCACCGGCGGCTCACGGCGGAAATCGGACCGGCCGCGTCTTCACCGGCGACGGCTCCGGGGATTTCCTGATGCGCGCGATGCACGCGGCCGGCTTCGCCAACATCCCGACGTCGCGGGACGTCGATGACGGCCTCGAGCTGCGCGACGCATACATCGCCGCGGCGGTCCGCTGCGCGCCGCCCGACAACAAGCCCACACCCGCCGAGATCGCCGCGTGTCATCCGCATCTGGTCGACGAAGCCGCCGCGCTGCCGCGGCTTCGTGCGGTCGTATGTCTGGGCCGGATCGGGTTCGATGCGGCGTGGAGGTTGCTCGCCTCACGGGGGATCGTGGTCAAATCACGACCGCCGTTCGAGCATGGTGGGCTGTACCGCACTGCGGCGCTGACGGTGATCGGCTCGTATCACCCCAGCCGGCAGAACACGAACACGGGTCGACTCACGCCCGGCATGCTCGAAGCGGTGTTTCGTCTCGCGCGGCGCGAGCTGATCCGTTGAAACGCAACGGATCTTGCAAGTATGCTTTGCAGGATTTCATATGCGGAACCATGCTGCTCGTCTTCTGATTGCCGTTTCCGTTGCAGCGCTCGCCGTGGCGTGTGGCGAAGGTAACAATCCCGACCATGGGCGCTACGCGACCGAAGGCGGCCGGGGCTCCAGCTCGGAGGGGCAGAACGTCAAGCTGGATGGATGCCTTGCGCCGGGAATGCGGCCCGATGGCGATTTCATTCTGCGCGACGTCGTCCTGGCGGATCCGGCGACGCAGCCGAATGGCCAGCACGTCGTTCAGAACCCGCCGATCGCGAATGGCACCTGGGTGCGGCTCGTCGGCGGAAAGGATGCCGACTTGAACGATTACCTCGGCAAGCGCGTTGAGGTGATCGGGAGCATCACCGATTCGGGCGTCAACACGCTCGGCACCTCGGGCCACGAAGGAAGCGACAAGGACAAGTACGCCCGCTCCAGCCGCGACGCGGGCACCAGTCCGGAGCGCAACATGACCCCGACGACGGCGGCGCCGAATGGCGGCGACGCGAACGGCACTGCCCCGCGTCTCGCCGTCGAACACGTCCGGACCGTCTCGGGCAGCTGCGAATAATTTTCGACAAAAGGGGACAGCCGCCATTTTTTGCGAAAAAAGGGGACAGCCTGGAGCACCGCCCCGGCTGTCCCCTTTTTTGTCGAAAAATGGCGGCTGTCCCCATTAACTGTCGCGGAACAGCTCGCCCTGAATCGCTTCCAGCGCCGCACGCACGCCGCGCGAGCTGACCGTCTCGTCGTGCTGCGTCAGATCGAGCCCCATCAACTCCTGCCGCTCGCTCACGCGCAGCGGGATGAAGGCATCGGTGACGCGGTACAGCAACCACGAGCCGAAGAACGCGAACGGCGCCGCGATGCCCAGCGCGACCAGCTGGATCACAAACACGTGCGTGTGCCCGTGAATCAGACCAACGTCCGCCGCAAAGACGCCGGTCAGCACCATTCCCACCATTCCGCCGACGCCATGGCATGGAAATACGTCGAGCGTATCATCGACCGACGACCGTGACTTCCAGTGCACGGCGACGTTGCTGATGACACTCGACACCGTTCCAATCACGAGGCTCTGCGCGACCGACACATAGCCGGCCGCGGGTGTGATCGCCACCAGTCCGACCACCGCGCCGATGCACGCGCCCAGCGCAGACGCTTTTCGGCCCCGCAGCAGGTCGAACGCGATCCACGCCAGCGCCGCCGCTGCCGACGCGGTGTTCGTCGTCGCAAACGCGAGCGCCGCCTGCTCCGACGCGGCCAGCGCGGAGCCCGCATTGAAACCGAACCACCCGAACCACAGCATTCCCGTTCCCAGAATCACGAATGGGATGTTGGCGGGGACGTGCTCGCCGCCGAGCTCATGCAGCTTCCTGCGCCCCAGTACCAGCGCGCCGGCAAGGGCGGCCATGCCAGCCGACGTGTGCACGACGGTTCCCCCCGCGAAATCCAGCACTCCCCAGCGGTGAAGGAACCCGTCGGGGTGCCACGTCGCGTGCGCGAGCGGACAGTAGATGACGAGACTGAAGAGGACCGTAAAGGTCACCACCGCCCAGAACCGCACGCGTTCCGCGAAGGAACCCGTGATGAGCGCGGGCGTGATGATGGCGAACTTCAGGTGGAAGAGCGCGAACAGTACGAGCGGAATCGTCGGCGCCAGCGCCGGGTTCGTCGCAGTGCCCACATGGCGGAACATGAAAAACGTCGCCGGGTTCCCGATCACGCCGCCGACGTCGTCGCCAAAAGCCAGACTGAACCCGACGACCACCCAGACAATGCTGATGACGACCATCGCCATCATGCTCTGGAGCATCGTCGAAATGACGTTCTTCTTCTGGACCATGCCGCCGTAGAAGAACGAGAGGCCGGGCGTCATGAGGAGAACGAGGCCCGCAGCGGTCATCATCCAGGCCACGTCGCCCGCCACCGGCGGTGCGCCCTTCACCAGCGGTGGCGCAGGAGGCACGACGAGCGCAAGTACGCTCGCAACGATGAGAAGCGCCAGCGGAATCGTCCGTCGCATCGAATCAGCCACGGTTCACTTCCGGAGAATGCGGGCTGCGGTTTGGAACTTTCGGAAGTTGGAGTACGTCGCGACCGTCATGACCTGTTCGCCTGCGTCGGCCTTGTACGTTTCGCGCATGTCGAGGGGCACGAGCACGTCGAATCCTGCGTGCGGCCCGTAGCGGACCGTCATCTGCCCGGTCACGTGGCTGTGACGGTCCTTCAGTTCGAGAAACGTCTGGAGAATCTGCCCGGTCTGGGGATCGATCCACATCCGGCCGCGCGCAGGCACGTCGTGCATTTCGTCGCGCACGATCGTGTGCGGTCCGCGTTCCGCGAACTCATACACGACCGCGTCGCGATCGCCGACGGGTTCATCAGAACCGCGCTTGAACGAGAATCGGTCGCGGTTCCGCTCGTTCAGGAAAAGAAGGGTGAGCGTCGGTTCGTTGAACGTCCGCAGAATCCGGCCGACATTGTAGCGACCGTTCTCGGCTGCCAGGGCTCGGAGGTCATCGAGCGACGCGTCCGGACGCGCCAGCGTCGCGCCCAATCGTCCTTCATTGCCGGGCGGAACGCCGTCTACGGTCATGACGTCGCGGATCGCGATCCAGTTCTCTTCGCGCGCGATCCATACCAGGAGCATGTCGGATTCGATTTCGCGTTTGGCAGCGAGCCGCGTGAACTGCGCCCCAGACGACGCGAACTTCTGCTGGACGTGGTCCTCCTGGGCGTAGTGCTCGTGCCACATGACGGACGAGAACGTCTGCTCAAAACGCGCGACGTATTCTTTCGCGAGCACGAGAACGGGATCGTCTGCGAGCGCGGCGTGCGTCCGAACCGGCGCGGTATTGATGAGAAGGACCGCCGGAAGGCTCTCCGGCAGGCGCAGGGTGAGCGTCGCAACGGCGCCGGCAACCACGGCGCGCATCCGCATGCCGGAGAGTTTACCGCTACCGCGAACGAGTGGCGGTCGAAAGGCGAGGGAGCGCCCTTAACGCCGCTTCGGCCGAAACACGTGCGTCGCGGTGCCGAAAAATACCTCCGCCGCTTCCATCAGCGTTTCGGTGAGCGTCGGGTGCGGATGGATCGTCATCGCCAGATCCTTTGCCGTTGCGCCCATCTCGATGGCCAGCACCCCCTCGGCGATCATTTCGCCGGCGCCCACGCCGCAGATGCCGACGCCGAGGATCCGCTCGGAAGCCGGATCCAGCAGAAGCTTCGTGAGACCGTCCGTCCTGCCCAGCGTGATTGCGCGCCCGGAAGCCCCCCACGGAAACTTCGCAATCGCGACCTTTCGTCCCTGCCGTTCCGCCTCCGCCTCCGTCAGGCCGGCCCACGCGATTTCGGGGTCGGTAAAGACGACCGCCGGGATTGCGAGCGGCTCGAACGCGACGTTGCGATCGCCCGCGATCGCATCCACCGCCGCACGGCCTTCGTGCGATGCCTTGTGAGCGAGCATCGGCTCCCCCGCCACGTCGCCAATCGCGTAGATGGCGGGGTCCGCGGTCCGCCGGCGCTCGTCGACAATGATGAATCCGCGCTTGTCGACCTGGACTCCCGTCGTGTCCAGACCCGGGATCGACGAGTTCGGGCGCCGCCCGATCGACATGAGAACGCGATCGAACGTGCGCTCGCCGGTGAATCCTACGCCGTCGAGCGACACCGATAGTTGCCCCCCGGCCTCTTTGATACCGGTGACTTTCGTCTTCAACAGGACCGCTTCGCACATCGACTCGACGCGCCGGGCGACGATGCCCACCAGGTCGCGGTCGGCGCCCGGCAGCAGCCCGTCGGTCATTTCGACCACGGTGACCCGGCTGCCAAGGGCAGCGTAAACCGTCCCGAGTTCGAGTCCGATGTAGCCCCCGCCCACCACGAGCAGCGACCCGGGGATGTCAGGAAGATCGAGCGCTCCTGTCGAATCCATCACGCGCGGGCTGTCGATCGAGAGGCCGGGAATCGTCGTCGGACGTGACCCGGTCGCGATGATGCAGTTCTCGAAGGTCACCGTTTCGTTGGCGCCGTCGACGAGTCGGACGTCGATCGTGCGCGAGTCGCGAAACGCGGCCGTGCCCCGCAGGTGTCTGACCTTCCGCAGATTTCTCACCTGCCCCGCGCCCGAGGTGAGCTTTTCGACCACGGCGTCCTTGAAGGCCCGCAGCTTGTCCAGATCGACCGAAGGCTTCTGGAACTGCACACCGAAGTCCGACGCGTGCCGGGATTCGTTGATCACCTGCGCGACGTGCAGCAGCGCTTTTGACGGGATGCACCCCCGATACACGCATACGCCGCCGGGATTCTTTTCCGGGTCGACGAGGGTGACTTGCAGCCCACGATCAGCGGCGTAGAACGCCGCGGCATAGCCTCCAGGGCCGGCTCCGACTACGACGAGCTGTGTTGAGATGGACATGTCAATTCCCAACTACCAACTCCCAAGCCCCATTCCCAAGGCGCTCATGTTCGCCCGAACCTGGCTGGAGGACTCCTTATGGAGTTGGGCGTCGGGAATTGGGAGTTGACGCGCGCTCTCGGCGTCAGCCTAGAGCGCAAGCACAAAAGGCTGCTCGAACGCGTCGGCCACCCATCGCAGGAATCTTGCCGCGTCGGCGCCGTCGATGATTCGGTGATCGTAGGACAGCGACAACGGCAGCATCAACCGCGGTTCGAACGCGGCCCCCGTCCACACCGGCTCGTGCGTGCCGCGCGAGATGCCGAGAATCGCGGCCTCCGGCCAGTTCACGATCGGCGTGAATGCGGTTCCTCCAATCCCGCCCAGATTGGTGATCGTCATGACACCGCCCGACATCTCGTCGAGCGAGAGTTTTCCCGCGCGCGCCTTCTCGCTCGCCTTTGCGAGTTCGACCGACAGTTCGACAATCCCTTTCGTGTCGACGTCGTGGATGACGGGCACCAGAAGACCGCGATCCGTATCGACAGCGACGCCGATGTGCGAGTACTTGCGGTAAACGAGCTGCCCCCGTTCCGTATCGAACGCGGCCGTGAACTGAGGGAATCGCTTGAACGCTCCTGCGAGGATTTTGAGCGCGATCGCCGTGACGGTCAGCTTGCCGCCCGCGCGCTCCGCCTGTGGTCCGAACTGCTTTCGCAGCGCTTCGAGCGAAGTGATGTCGGCTTTGTCGTGCTGCGTGACGTGCGGAATGACGTTCCACGCGTGGCCGAGATGTTCCGCCGTCTTGCGGCGGATGTTGCTCACGGGCTTGCGCTCGACGTCGCCCCATTTCGAGAAGTCGGGCAGCGGCGGCGAGGGGACCGTTCCGGATGTCCGGCCGGCGCCGCCTCCGCCGGCAAGAGCTTCGCGCACGTACGCATGCACGTCGTCCGCCGTGATGCGTCCGCCAGGACCGGTTCCCGAGACCTCGCGAATATCGACGCCAAGCTCGCGCGCGATGCGGCGAACTGACGGTCCCGCCGCTGGCGCGGGACCTTCGCTCGCTGCCTGCGGCGCTCTCGGTTCGCGGCTGATGTTGACGACTTCGCCGCGCCGCGGGCGTCCCTTCGATCCGCCGTCGTCTATCTCGTCTTCGGGGAGTCGCGGGGGCGCCGCACGGCGGTTCGGCTCGACCGTCCCGGGCTTGCTGCTCTCGCGATCCTCGCGGCCCTGCTCTGCATCCTCTTCAGTCGCCGCCGCTGGCCCGGTCGAACCCGGGGTTTCCCGCTGGGCGAGACCGCCCTCGGCCGCAGCCGCCATCGGCTGCGGCTCCGGCTTCGGCGGCGTCGCGGACGCGCCGTCGCCCTGATCATCCACCGTCAGAATCGCCTGTCCAACCTTGACCTTGTCACCCTGTTTGACCTTGACGTCCCGCACGGTGCCGGCAACGCTCGACGGCACTTCGATGGTGGCCTTGTCGGTCTCGAGTTCGAGCACCGGCTGGTCTTTCGCGATCGCGTCGCCAGGCTTGACGAGAATTCGGACGACGTCGCCGGCGGTGATGTTTTCCCCCAGTTCAGGGAGCGTGAAATCAGCCATAAGTTAAGAGATTGCCGGGTTCGCCTTCTCCGGATCGATCTGCAAGTCCTTGAGCGCCTGCTGCAGAATCTTGCGATCGAGCTGTTCCTTGCGCACGAGTTCCGCGAGCGCCGCGAGCGCGATATAGCGCGCGTCGACTTCAAAGAAATTGCGCAGCGCCTGACGGTCTTCGCTGCGGCCGAACCCGTCGGTGCCGAGCGAGCGGATGCGCCGCGGGGCCCACCGCGCAAGGCAGTCGGGCAGCACTTTCAGGTAGTCGGACGCCGCGACCAGCACGCCGGGTTCGTCCTTGAGGCACTCCGTGACGTACGATTCGCGCGGCTTCTCACCCGGATGGAGCATGTTCCACCGCTCCGTCGCGTGCCCGTTGCGATACAGCTCCTGGTAGCTCGTCACAGACCACACGTCGGCGGCAACCCCGTACTTCGACAGAACATCCTGCGCCTTGATGACTTCGTTCAGGATGGTGCCGCTGCCGAAGAGCTGTGCGCGAAGCTTCGCCTTCGGATCTCCGGCCGCCTTGAAGCGGTACATCCCTCGGAGGATTCCCTCGCGTGAACCCTTCGGCATCTCCGGCATCTCGTACTGCTCGTTCATCACGGTGAGGTAGTAGAAGATGCTCTCCTGATCGTGATACATCCGCCGGATGCCGTCCTGAATGATCACTGCAAGCTCGTACGCGTACGCCGGGTCGTACGACACGCAATTGGGATACGCCAGCGAATACACGTGGCTGTTGCCGTCCTGATGCTGCAGGCCTTCGCCCGCGAGAGTCGTCCGGCCTGACGTGCCGCCGAGCAGGAACCCGCGCGTGCGCGAGTCGGCCGCGGCCCAGATCAGATCGCCGACGCGCTGGAACCCGAACATGGAGTAGTAGATGAAGAACGGGATCATGTTGACGCCATGCGTGGCGTACGCCGTCCCGGCGGCGATGAACGACGACATCGATCCCGCTTCGGTGATTCCTTCCTCCAGGATCTGGCCGTCCTTGGCTTCCTTGTAGTACAGGAGCGTATCCATGTCGACCGGCTCGTAGCGCTGGCCGACGTGCGAGTAGATGCCCACCGCCCGGAAGAGCGCCTCCATGCCGAACGTGCGAGCCTCGTCTGGAACGATCGGCACGATCAGATCGCCGATTTCCTTGTCGCGCAGGAGCTTCGACAGCATGCGCACGAACACCATCGTCGTCGACGCCTTGCGGCCTTCGGTGCCGTTGAAGAACTCCTCGAAGACGCCGTCGAGCGGCACCTTGAGAGGTTCGACCCGAACGGAGCGCGCCGGGACGTAGCCACCGAGCGCCTTGCGGCGTTCGCGGATGTACTGCAGCTCGACGCTGTCGTCGGCCGGACGGTAGAACGGCGTTTCGCCGATTTGCTCGTCGGACACGGGGATTCCGAACCGCGTGCGGAAGGAACGCAGGTCGGATTCGTTCATTTTCTTCTGCTGGTGGGTGACGTTCTTGCCTTCACCCGCTTCGCCCATGCCGTATCCCTTGATCGTGCGGGCGAGGATGACCGTCGGCTGCCCCTTCGTTTCGACCGCTCGCTTGTAGGCGTTGTAGATCTTCTGCGGGTCGTGTCCGCCGAGGCGCATCCGTTTCAGCTGATCGTCGGAGAGGTGCTTGACCATCTCGAGCAGCCGCGGGTCGGTGCCGAAGAAGTGCTCACGCAGGTAGGCGCCGGACTCGACGGCGTACTTCTGGTACTGGCCGTCCACCACTTCGCCCATGCGCCTCGCAAGCAGGCCGTCGTGATCCTTGGCGAGCAGCGGATCCCAATCGCAGCCCCACAACACCTTGATGACGTTCCACCCCGCGCCGCGGAAGATCGCCTCGAGTTCCTGGACGATCTGTCCGTTGCCGCGGACCGGTCCGTCGAGGCGCTGGAGGTTGCAGTTGATGACCCAGACCAGGTTGTCGAGCTTCTCGCGCGCCGCCAGGCTGATCGCGCCGAGCGCTTCGGGCTCGTCGGTCTCGCCGTCGCCGAGAAACGCCCAGACTTTGCTGGTCGACGGCTTCTTCAGTCCGCGATCTTCGAGGTAGCGATTGAAGCGCGCCTGGTAGATCGACATGATGGGCCCGAGTCCCATCGACACCGTCGGGAATTCCCAGAAGTCGGGCATCAGCCACGGGTGCGGATACGAAGACAGGCCGCCGCCCGGCCGCTGCTCGTGCCGGAAATTCTCGAGTTTCTCGAGGGAGAGACGTCCCTCGAGGAACGCGCGGGCGTAAATGCCGGGCGACGCGTGGCCCTGGAAATACACGATGTCGCCGTCGCCGTCGCGCCCCTTGCCGCGGAAGAAGTGATTGAAGCCGACTTCGTAGAGCGTTGCGGCCGACGCGTACGTAGAGATGTGGCCGCCGATCCCTTCCGACACACGATTCGCCCGCACCACCATCGCCATCGCGTTCCACCGGATCAGGCTCTTGATGCGGCGCTCGATCTCCTGGCTCCCGGGAAGCGGCGTCTCCTGGTCTGGCTGGATCGTATTGACGTACGCAGTCACGGCCGTGAATGGCAGCGCGACGTCATTCATGCGCGCGTGATGGCGCAGCGTGGCGAGGAGGCGCTGCACGCGACCGCGGTCTCCCTGCTGGATCACATAGTCGAGCGCCTCGCGCCACTCACGCTGTTCGAGGGCTTCGATGTCGGCGCTGTCGCGTTGGGCCGGATTTCTCATCGCGGGTCAACCTTTGTGGAAACTTGTAGGACTACAATCCTTCTATTGTAGGTCAAATCGACGGTGCGCACGTGCGTCGTCACCTGCGCTGACGCATGCCAACCAGCGTCGCAGGCGAGCGTCATCAGGACGTTACATAAATGCCCATCCTTGCCGAGGTTCACGGATGACCGCGCCATTTGCGCCCGCAGAGATCCGCGCGGACATCAGCACGCTGCCCGAGAACGAGCAGAAGGCGCTCGCGCGCCTCGTCGACGCCGCGCGGATCATGGACGCGCTCTTCCTGCGCCAGGTCTGGGGTGGCAACGATGCCATGCTGCAGGATCTGTCGCGCGCGGCGTCGCCGCACCTGCACGATTTCCTGATCAACAAAGGACCGTGGGATCGACTCGAGGGAAATCGACCGTTCGTCCCGGGCGCGCCGGCCAAACCGCCAGGTGCCAACTTCTATCCTGCGGGTGCGTCGAAGGAGGACGTACAGCGCTGGATCGATTCGCTGCGCCTTGATGCGAAAGCTGCAGCGACCAGCTTCTTCACGACGATCCGCCGGAGCGGCGACGGATTCGTCACCGTGCCCTACAGCGTCGAATATCAGGGCGCGCTCGTCGAAGCGGCGGGGCTGCTGCATGAAGCGGCGGCGCTCACCTCCAACGTCAGTCTGAAGAGGTTCTTGTCGACGCGCGCCGAAGCGTTCCTCAGCAACGACTACTACCCGAGCGACGTCGCATGGATGGAGCTCGACGCGGCTATCGAGCCCACCATCGGGCCGTACGAGGTCTACGAAGACGAGTGGTTCAACTACAAGGCCGCGTTCGAGGCGTTCGTCACCGTCCGCGACGATGAAGAGTCACGGCAGCTGCAGTCCTTCAGCGCGCACCTTCAGGACATCGAGAATCACCTGCCGATCGATCCGGCTCTGCGAAATCCGTCACTCGGCGGCATGGCGCCCATCAAAGTCGTCAACGTCGTGTTCGCCGCCGGCGACGGGAACCGCGGCGTACAGACTGCGGCGTTCAATCTGCCGAACGACGAGCGCGTGATCCGCGAGAAGGGCGCCAAGCGCGTCATGCTGAAGAACGTCCAGGACGCCAAGTTCAGGATGGTGCTCCTGCCAATCTCGAAAGTCGCGCTGCCGGCTGCAGACCGGGCACACGTGTCCTTCGATGCGTTCTTCACGCACATCCTGATGCACGAATTGATGCACGGACTGGGGCCGCACGACATCACGGTCGGCGGACGGCGGACGACTGTGCGTCAGGAGCTGAAGGAAACCTACAGCGCGATCGAAGAGGCCAAGGCGGACATCTCGGGTCTCTGGGCGCTTCAGTACCTTGCCGATCGCGGGCTGATCGATGCAGGGATCGCAACGACCATGTACACGACGTTCCTTGCGTCGGCGTTTCGATCCATTCGATTCGGCGTGACGGAGGCGCACGGGCTCGGCATCGCCGTGCAGCTCAACACGCTGCTGGATCGCGGCGCCGTCAGGGTGCTGCCGGACGGCACGTTCACCGTCGAGCGTACGCAAATCGCCGGTGTCGTCGCGTCGCTGACGGGCGACCTGATGACGCTGCAGGCCCGCGGCGATTACGCGCAGGCGAAGGACCTGCTCGCGCGTTTCGGTGTCGTGCGGCCGGAGGTTCGGAACGTGCTCGACAAGCTCGCTGATGTGCCGATCGACATCGAGCCACGGTTTACGACGGCGGAGCAGCTTCGCTGCCACCGCCGCCCGTGAATTGCAGATTGATGGATCGTCGAGCCGGAATCAATCTGCAGATCTACTCCGCTCTCTTCGATTCGCTTCGTCAGACGGGTATGTTGAGCGTCTGGCCGACCGCGATCTTGTTCGGGTCACTGAGTTTGTCGCGGTTGGCATCGAAGATGCGGTGAAACGCGTTCGCGTCGCCGTAGAACTCCTTGGCGATCTTGCTGAGTGTGTCGCCGGACTTGACGGTGTAGGTGCGCTGCGATGCGGAGCCGGTGGTGCCGACGGCCTGCGGCTGAGGCACGACGTTGATCTCGCCGTTGATGTCGTTCTTCCAGTCCGGGATTGTCTTGATTGCATTCCAGATCTGGTTCTTTTCGTCTTCGGAACGGACAGTGCCTTTGAAGTGCAGCTTGTCGCCTTCCTGGGTCGCGGCCCCCTGGAATCCGAGCTTTTTCGCCGTATCGATGGCGTAGGAGTACTTCCCGCGTAAGTCCATAGGCCCTCCTGATTGTGTGAACGCGTCGGTTCGTTACAAGACGCGCGCCGGAAATGGGGACAGCCGCCATTTTTTTGAAAAAATGGGGACAGCCTCATGGTGCACCATCGATTCCCATCGTGTCGGCTGTCCCCATTTTTTGCGAAAAATGGCGGCTGTCCCCATTTCCGGCGCCGCGGACTGCGTCCCTCACGCGCACGGCGACGTCCGGCCGATCGCTGATGATGCCATCGACACCCCAGGCGAGCAGGCGGCGCACGTCCGATTCCTCGTCAACCGTCCACACCTGGACAACGCAGCCGGCCGCATGGGCGTCGCGCACGAAGCGCGGTGACACCACGCGCGTCGAGCCCGCGACTTCCGGTACTTGAAACGCGCGATACGCCGGCGAACGCACCGGCCACCGCACCCACGATCGATACAACGCCAGACGCGTTTCTTCGCGCGACGAGCCCGTCGCGATCCGCGGCTCGTAGGCCCGGGCCGCACGCAGCGCCCGCGTGCCAAAAGAACCCAGCGCGACGCATTCCAGCGCGCCCGCCGCGCGAACATCATCAATGGTGCGCTGCGCCAGCTCGGGCGTATTCACCTTCAGCTCGATGATCAACGGGATGCCCGGATAGCGGCCGAGCACCTCGCGAAGCGAGGGAAGCCCGATCCCGCGCCCGGCAAACTCGGGCCAGAGTTTCGCCGCATCCAGCGCGGCGAGCTGCGCCGCGGTCAGCGACGCGAGCGGACCGGAACCGGTCGTCGTCCGATCGAGCGCCGCATCATGGTGAACGACGACCGCACCGTCCCGCGAGAGATGGACGTCGAATTCCAATCCGTCCGCCCCCAATGAGAGACCGTGATCGAACGCCGGAATCGTATTCTCAGGCCTCAACTTCGCCCCGCCGCGGTGGGCATAAACCAACGGAATCACGAGGTTCGGGGTTCGGGGTTCAGGGTTCAAGGTCTCGTTCACGGTTCCAGGGTCCGGTTCTGCTCACGGTTCACGAGCTTCAGTGAAGCTTACTGGACTCGCATCGAGAACCGACGACTCTCGCAATCCGAGTGATACCATCGATGCATGCCGTCTCCCCAGGTCTCGACCCTCGGTGCGCTGCGGAAGGAAATCGATGCGGGGCGCCTTCCGAGGCGGTCGGTAAAGCACGAAATTCGCGACAATCTCATCCGCAAGCTGCGCGCGAACGAGCCGCTCTTCCCCGGGATCATCGGCTTCGACGATACGGTCGTACCGCAAGTCGTCAACGCCATTCTGTCCCGGCACAACTTCATCCTGCTCGGTCTCCGCGGCCAGGCGAAAACGCGGATCCTCCGCACGATGACGACGCTGCTCGACCCGGCGCTGCCGGTCGTCGCAGGCTGCGAAATCCACGACGACCCGCTCAACCCGATCTGCGCCGCATGCCGTGCCCGGCTGCGTGACGCGGGCCTGGATCTGCCCGTAGCCTGGCTCGCGCCGGAGCAGCGTTACGTCGAAAAGCTAGCCACACCGGACGTCACGATCGCCGACATGATCGGTGATCTCGATCCGATCAAGGCGGCGCGCGCCAGCCTCGAACTGTCGGACGAAATGACGATGCACTACGGCCTCGTGCCGCGCGCCAACCGCGGCATCTTCGCGATCAACGAACTGCCGGACCTCGCGGGCAAGATCCAGGTCGGGCTCTTCAACATTCTGCAGGAAGGCGACGTCCAGATTAAGGGATATCCGGTCCGGCTGCCGCTCGACCTGCTGATCGCCTTCAGCGCGAACCCCGAGGACTACACGGCCCGCGGCAAGATCATCACGCCGCTCAAGGACCGCATCGGATCGGAAATCCGCACGCATTATCCCGTCACGCGCCAGCAGGCGCTCCAGATCACGCAGCAGGAAGCGTGGACGGATCGCGCGCACAACGAGCTGCAGGCATCGATTCCGGCGTTCGTCCGCGAAGTGATCGAGGAAGTGGCCTTCAAGGCACGACAGGATGCAAAGATCGACAAACGATCTGGCGTCAGCCAGCGCCTGCCGATCTCGCTCCTCGAGAACGTCGTCTCGAACGCCGAGCGCCGGGCGCTCGCATGCGGAGAGTCGACGGCCGTACCGCGCATCACCGACGTCTACGCCGCACTGCCAGCCATTACGGGCAAGTTCGAGCTCGAATACGAGGGGGAGCTGAAAGGCGCCGACAACGTCGCCCGCGAGTTGATCCGCGCGTCGGCCGGCGACGTATTCAACGGCTGGCTCCCGAATGCGGACCTCAGACAGGTGACGGAGTGGTTCGACCTGGGCGGCAGTCTCGCCGTAGACGACACGCTTTCGTCGAACGAACTGCTCTCGCGCACGCGCCAGGTGCAGGGACTGCATGAGGCAGCCCGCGAGATCGCCGGCAAGCGCCCGTCCGACGCCATGCTCGCGTCGGCCGTCGACTTCATTCTCGAAGGGCTGTACGCACAGCGGCGGATCAGCCGCACGGACGAGGGACACTTCTCCGCAGGGGAATCAGCGAAGCGGACCGGGCCGCGAATGGCCGACTCGCTCGGGGACCGCGATTTTCCAGTACAAAGCGGTAAGAAGAAGTACTACAACTAGCCGGCTCTCTGGAATCCGATGGCTCGGTACCGCTATTCGAAATTCACCGGCGACGATCTCGACGGCCTCGACCTCGAGGACCTGCTGTCCAAGCTCTCCGATCTGCTGCTCGGCAGCGGCTTCGACAACCCGTACGGCGTCTACGACGACGACCAGGATGGGCATTCGTGGCAGTCGCTGCACGACGCGATTCTCGAGGCCATTCTGAACGGCGGACTGCTCTCCGACGACATGCTCGACCAGCTGCTGGGCAAGGACTGGCGCGACGCCGACGATGCCGAGGAGCGGCTCGACGCGCTCATTCAGAAGATCATCGACAAGCTCCAGTCGCAGGGCTACCTGTCGGGCGCGCCCGACGTCGAACGCGATCGCGCCGAGCGCAACGCCGGCGGCGGCATGGGCGATCCGCGCCAGTTCCGCTTCGAGATCACCGACAAGAGCCTCGACTTCCTGGGTTACAAAGCGCTTCGCGATCTGCTCGGTTCGCTCGGCAAGAGCAGCCTGGGGCGGCACGATACGCGTGAGATGGCGACCGGCATCGAGGCCAGCGCGGCGCCGAAGCGCTACGAGTTCGGCGACACGATGAACCTCGACGCCAGCGCGACGATTCTGAACGCCGTGCTGCGCACGCGATCGGCGCATGATCAATCGGTCAACGAAGATCAATCGATGAGCGAGGATCGATGGGCGATGGACGAGAGTCGCCAATGGCCAATCGCCAACCGCCAGTCGTCCATCGCCAATCGCCAATCGCAAATTGCCAATCGCCCCCCATCCATCGCCGTCGACTATGAAGACCTGATGGTTGCCCAGGGTGAGTATCAGAGCTCCTGCGCGACGGTGCTCATGCTCGACTGCAGCCACAGCATGATTTTGTACGGCGAAGATCGGTTCACACCTGCGAAGCGGGTGGCGCTGGCGCTTTCGAACCTCATCCGTCTTCAGTATCCCGGCGACGCGCTGAAGGTCGTGCTCTTCCACGATTCGGCGGAGGAGATCCCGCTCTCGCAGCTCGCGCGCGTGCGAGTGGGGCCGTACTATACGAACACTCGGGAAGGGCTGAGGCTCGCGCGGCGCGTCCTCGACAGGCAGCACAAGGACATGCGGCAGATCATCATGATCACCGACGGGAAACCGTCAGCGCTGACGCGCCCCGACGGCCGGATCTACCGCAATGCGTTCGGGCTGGATCCGTTCATCGTGTCGGAGACCTTTGCCGAAGTCGCCGCCTGCCGCAAATCCGGCATCCTCATCAATACGTTCATGCTCGCGCGCGACCCGGACCTCGTGAGCTTTGTCCGCAAGGTCGCGCAGATCTGCCACGGAAAGGCCTACTTCACGACGCCGCGCACGCTCGGGCGGTACGTGCTGATGGATTACATGGATAAGAAGACCAGAACTGTACATTGACGATTGAAGATTGCAGACTGCAGATTGCAGATTGCAGATTGGAGATTGGAGATTGGAGATTGCCAATTGGAGATTGCCGATTGCCGATTGATCATTTGAGGTTCGACCAGCCTGCAATCTGAAATCTGCCATTCGCGGTTTGGACGCCATGCTGCCCCAGACGATTCCGATTTTTCCGCTGCCGAACGTCGTGCTGTTTCCGAACGTGTTTCTCCCGCTCCACATCTTCGAGCCGCGCTACCTGGAGATGGTGGACGACGCGCTGCACGGCGATCGGATCCTCGGGATGGTCCTGCTGCGGCCGGGATGGGAAGGCCGCTATAACGGCCGGCCGCCGATCTACCGCATCGGCTGCGCCGGCGTGATCACGCACTCGGAGCGCCTCGCCGACGGCTGTTTCAACATCGTGCTGCGCGGCATGGAGAAGTTCGAGGTCACGGGGGAGGACGACGCGCGGCCGTACCGGATCGCCTATGTCGACAGCGTGCGTGAACCCGGAGCTGAAACGTTCCGCGAAGAAATGATGATCGCGCGGCGCCGCCTGGAGGCGCTGCTCGTGCCGCAGCCGGCAGGACGCCCCGAATCGCAGGTGCCCACGTCGATGCCGGACGAGGAATTGATCAACGCGCTGGCGCAGTACATGGAATTCGATCCGGTCGAAAAACAGGCGCTCCTCGAACGCGAGGGACCGCTCGAACGATGCCGATCGCTGATCGAACTGCTCGAAATGAAGGTGCTCGTCGCGCGACACCCGTGGGACAAGGTGGTGAACTGACTGGGGATGGGTGAATCAACAATTTCACCGATTCAGTGATCGCTCTTCTTCCGCGCGGCCGCGGGCGTGTACTTCACCAGCACGTCGCTGATGACTGCCACGGGACGGCCAGGCAACACCATCGTCTCGTGGCCGGCAGGCGTGACCGCGTCCAGGGTCTCACCCAGAATCGCCACCTGATCGACGTCGGGCGGAATCGTGACGAAGATCTGTTCGCGGCCGACCGGCGCCACGGCCTTGAGGCCGCCCGGCCCTGCCCCGCCGCCGATTCGATCGAACAGGTCCGCGGCGCTGCGAAACTCGGCCTGGACCCCCGCGCGCGTCAGCAAATCCCCCTTCATCGTCAGGACACCGATCACCGCGTTGTAACGGGAGTAGCCCTTCCCGCTCTTCGTCTGCGATTCCGAGTACGTGTGGCGGGCGTGGAGGTCGAACGAGAGTGTCGCGGCGCCGGCGTGCGGCGGAAGCGAGACGACGACACCCTGCTGAGGATCGGTGCCTGCCGGCACGTCACAAAAGCTCCGGATCGTCTTCACTCCCATGCCGATGAGCGACGGGCACTTCACATCGGGCGTCGTGGTCTTGGGCGCCGCGGGTGCGGAGTGTGCCGCCGGTTTTTTCGGCGCGGGACGCCGCTTCGACTGCGCGGACGCCGGGGCCGCGGCCACGACGGCGGCCACAGCGAGAGTGAGGAGGCCGTGAAGTGTCATGTGCTCAGTATAATTTTTCCATCCGCTCCGTGAGCACGTACCCTTCGCGCATCGTCTGCCTCACCGAAGAAACGACCGAGACGCTCTACCTGCTCGGTGAAGGCGACCGCGTCGTCGGCGTCTCCGGATACACCGTCCGGCCGCCGGAGGCACGGCAGAAACCGAAGGTGTCCGCGTTCATCAACGCGCGTTTCGAGAAGATCGAAGCGCTGAAGCCGGATCTGATCCTCGCGTTCTCCGATCTGCAGGCCGATATCGCCCGCGAACTGATCCGCCGCGGTTATCCGGTGTACACCTTCAATCAGCGGACGGTTGCCCAGATCCTGCAGATGATCCGGATCGTCGGGAGCCTGGTCGGACGCTCCACCGAGGCGGAAGCGCTGGCGTCGCGGTTGGCGGCGGACCTCGAAGCGATTGCCGAAGAGGGGCGGCGCCTGCCGCGGCGGCCGCGGGTGTTCTTCGAGGAATGGGACGACCCTCTGATCTCCGGAATCACCTGGGTGGAGGAACTGGTCGAGATCGCGGGCGGCGAACCGATTTTCCCGGAGCTGCGGACAGCACACCTCGGAAAGGACCGGATCGTCGATCCAAAAGCGGTCGTCGAACGCAACCCGGACATCATCATCGCCTCGTGGTGCGGCAAGGCGATGCGCAAGCGGACGATCGTGTCGCGCGCGGGATGGGACGGGGTGAACGCCGTGCGGCAGGACCGGATCTATGAAATCAAGTCGACCTACATCCTGCAACCGGGGCCCGCGTCGTTAACCGACGGCGTCCGGCGCCTCCACGAGATCGTGCGAAGCGCGCAGTGAGCGGTGGACCGGCGTGCCGGCACGCCGGATCAACTCGAGGAATTCCGAACGGGTGCGCGCATCCGACTGGAACGCGCCGAGCATCGCGCTCGTAATCGCAAACGAATTCTGCTTTTCCACGCCGCGCATCGCCATGCACAGGTGAGTGCCTTCACAAACGACGGCGACGCCGAGCGGCCGGATCGTGTCGCGGATCGTCTCGGCGATTTGGTTCGTCATCCGTTCCTGGATCTGCAGGCGGCGCGCGAACACGTCGACCAGGCGCGGGATCTTGCTGAGCCCAATCACCTTGCCATTGGGGATGTACGCGATGTGGACCTTGCCGAAAAACGGCAGCAGATGGTGCTCGCAGAGGCTGTAGTAGTCGATGTCCTTGACGATCACCATCTCGTTATAATCGACAGTGAACAGCGCGTTGTTGAGCACGGCATCCACGTCGGCGGTGTAGCCGCCCGTGAGGAAACGAAGGGCTCGTTCAACCCGCTGCGGCGTGTCGCGCAGCCCCTCGCGCGTGGGGTCTTCGCCGATTTCCGCGAGCAGTTGACGGATGATTTCCTGCATTTTCGTATTGTACATGGCGCTTTCCGGCGCCTCTTTTGATGCGCCGGCCGCTCAGCAGGTTCCCGACGCCCTCTACGCGCAGCGCGCGGACCTGTCGAAGGCACGCGAAGCGGCGCGGATCTGGGCCGAACGGCTCGCGCAGGATCCACGCGATTTCGAGTCTGCCTGGAAGCTCGCGCGCGCGCGGTACTGGCTCGGTGGACATGCGCCGGCTGCGGAGCGCAAGCAGCTCTTCGAGGACGGCATCGCGGCTGGCCGCACAGCCGTCGCGCTGCAGCCCGACAAGCCCGAGGGGCACTTCTGGAGCGCCGCGAACATGGGGGCGCTTGCGGAATCGTTCGGGTTGCACCAGGGACTCAAATACCGCGGCGATATCAAGACCGAGCTGGAAACGGTGCTGCGCCTCGCCCCCGCGTTTCAGCAGGGCTCCGCCGACCGCGCGCTCGGGCGCTGGTACAACAAGGTGCCGGGCCTCTTCGGCGGCAGCAACAAACAATCCGAAGACCACCTGCGCAAGGCGCTCACCTACAACCCACAGAGCACGGCGACGCTCTATTTCCTCGCTGAAACGCTGCAGGACGAAGGCAAGAAAGCGGAAGCGAAGACGATGCTGCAGCGGGTACTCGACGCGCCGATCGATCCGGACTGGGAACCCGAAGATCGCGAGTTCAAGGCGAAGGCGCAGCAGCTCGCGTCGAAACTCGGGTAATTTCTCCGTGCGGGTAGTTTGTCGTTACAACTGGGAAACGCCGCGCCGCCAGCAGCCCCAATCGTCAATCCCACAAAGAACGAACGAAGACGCGCGCCGCGCCGTCGTGGAGATCCGGTTGCGCTGGACCACCAGCTCCGCGAGTTGACGAGCAGGATGTTGTTCGACAGAGCGGGCGGCAATCGTGTCGCGCGTTCGTCAGTACTTGTAGAAGCCGTGGCCGCTCTTCTTGCCCAACCGTCCCGCCAGCACCATGCGCTTGAGCAGCGGCGGCGGCGCGTACGCAGGCTCGCGGTATTCGTCGAACATGATATTCGCGATGTAGTACGTCGTGTCCAGTCCGACGAAATCCAGCAGCGTGAACGGTCCCATCGGGTACCCGCAGCCCAATTTCATTCCCTTGTCGATGTCGTCCACGGAGCCGAGGCCGTTCTCATACGCCCTGACGGCGTCGAGCAGGTACGGGACCAGCAGACGATTGACGATGAAACCCGGCTTGTCGGGCGCGGTGATCGGCTCCTTGCCGAGCGACTGCGCGAAGGAGAAGACCGTCGCATACGTCTCGTCGCTCGTGGTCAGCGACCGGATCACTTCGACGAGCTTCATCAGTGGCACCGGATTGAAGAAATGCAGGCCCGTGAAACGATCCGGCCGCTTCGTCTTCGACGCGAGTTCCGTGATGCACAGGGAAGAGGTGTTCGAGCAGAAGATCGTCTGCGGCCCGCAGACCGAGTCCAGCACGCCGAATGCCTTCGCTTTCTCGTCGACGTTCTCGATGATCGCCTCGATTATCAGGCCGCAGGAGCCGAGGTCCTCGAGCTTCGTGGTACCGGACAGGTTCGCGAGCGTGCTCGCCTGCGCCTCCGCCGTCACCTTGCCTTTCGCAACGCCGTCGCCGAGGAACTTCTCGATGCGGCCCATCCCCTTCTTGAGGTACGACTCTTCGACTTCGCGGACGATCGTCTTGTAGCCGGCCGCCGCGCACACCTGCGCGATTCCGGCTCCCATCAATCCGCAACCTAATACGCCGACCGTCTTGATCTCCATATCCAGACTCATCGCACTCCTGTTTCGCCCGATGGCCGCGTCAACTCCGGACTGCCCCTTCGGAATTGGGAGAATTGGGAATTGGGAATTAGAAGTTGAGCCATAGTCACCTACACAGTTTCCACTATCGCTGCGATGCCCTGGCCGCCACCGATGCACGCGGTGGCGAGACCGCGCTTCGCGCCCCGCCGGCGCAACTCCAGCGTGAGGGTCAGCAGCAGCCGCGTGCCCGTCATCCCGAGCGGATGTCCGAGCGCGATCGCGCCGCCGTTCACGTTGACCCGATCGCGGTCGAGGCCGAGTTCCTTCTCGACCGACAGGTACTGCGCGGCGAACGCTTCGTTCACCTCTATCAGATCGATGTCCTTCAACGTGAGGTCGGCCTGATCGAGCACCTTTCGAGTCGCCGGCGCGGGCCCCATGCCCATCAGCGACGGGTCCACGCCGACGTACGCCCAGTTCGTCAACTTCGCGAGCGGCGTCAGCTCGTGTTCTTTCACGCCATTCCCGGAGGCGAGCAGCAGTGCAGCGCCGCCGTCGACGATCCCGCTCGCATTGCCGGCTGTCACGCAGCCATTCTTGCTGAACGCCGCCGGAAGCTTCGCGAGTCCTTCCATCGTCGATTCGGGACGCATGTGATCGTCCTGGGCGAAGACCTCGACGCCCTTCCGGCCCTTGATCTCGACCGGTACGACTTCTTCCTTCAGCCGGCCGTCCTTCCACGCCCTGTCGGCGAGTTTCTGCGACCGGATCGCATACGCATCCTGCTCTTCGCGCGTCACGTTGTATTTCGCTGCGCAGTTCTCGGCTGTGACCGCCATCGAGCACCCGCAGTGGGTGTCGAGGAGCGCCGACCAGAGCGAATCCTCGAGCTGTCCCTGTCCGAGGCGGAGCCCGTTGCGGAGTCCGCGGATGACATGCGGCGCCTGACTCATGCTCTCCATCCCGCCCGTGAGGACCACGTCGGCCTCGCCGAGCCGAATCAGTTGCCCGCCGTTGATCGCCGCCTGGATGCCGGACCCGCAAAGACGATTGACGGTCAGCGCCGGCACCTCGATCGGCAGGCCCGCTTTCAACCCCACATGCCGGGCGCCATACACGGCGTCCGAACTCGTCTGCATGACGTTGCCGAAGACGACGTGGTCGACGTTCCCAGGCTTGACGCCGGTCCGCTCCATGGCGGTGCGTGCCGCGATCGCGCCGAGATCGATCGCGGAAAAGTCCTTCAGTTTCCCGGTGTATTCGCCCATGGGCGTCCGCGCGCCGCCCAGGATGTAGATATCAGAGCTCATGTCAGTTGTCCGTTGGCCATCAGCCGTTCTCTGTCGTTCGATTTGGTTCGCGTAGTGCGATCTGGTTCCTGATGTAGTCGCCGGCTTCGCGTGTTCCGAGGCTGCCGCCAATGTCCTGGGTCGCCTGCTTGTCACGAACGGCCTTCAGGATCGCCGCGTCGATCGCGGCCGCCTCCTGCTTCGACCCGAGCGTCTCGAGCATCAGCGCCGCAGACGCAATAGCGCCGATCGGGTTCGCGATGTTTTTGCCGGCAAATTTCGGCGCCGAACCGTGGACCGGCTCGAACATCGACGTTTTGCCCGGATGGATGTTCCCCGACGCAGCCATCCCGAGCCCGCCCTGGAACGTCGCGCCGAGGTCGGTGATGATGTCGCCGAAGAGATTGTTCGTGACGATCACCTGAAACTGTCCCGGATCCAGCACCATGTACATCGCGAGCGCATCGATGAAGTAGTGGGTCGCCTGGATGTCAGGGTATTCGGCAGCGACTGCACGGAAGACGCGCTGCCATAGCGCATGTCCCTGCTGCATGGCGTTGCTCTTGTCGGCCATGCAGACTTTCGTGAGCCCCCGCTCGCGCGCGAACTCGAAGGCGTGACGGATGATCCGGTTCACGCCCTTGAAAGTGTTCAGCTCCTCCTGGATCGCGATTTCATCGTCGGTCCCGGCTTTGAAGCGGCCGCCGACGCTTACGTAGAGGCCTTCCGTGTTCTCTCGAAAGACGACGAAGTTCACATCGTCTGGTCCTCTTCCCTTGAGCGGACACAGGCGCTCGTCGAGCAGCGTCACGGGCCGGTAGTTGACGTACAGATCGAGTTCGAACCGAGTCCCGAGCAGGATGTCGCGCGCGTGTCGGTTATCCGGAACGCGCGGGTCGCCGAGCGCGCCGATGAAGATGGCGTCGAAGTCGTCGCGGAGCGTCGCGTAGCCGTTCGGCGGCAGCGTGATGCCCGTCTCCAGAAAGTAGTCCGCCCCCCACGGCAGATGCTCGAACTCGAAGCTGCGCCCGAAGACCTCCCCGACGCGCGTGAGGACCTTGACGGCTTCCGCCGTGACTTCCTTCCCGATGCCGTCGCCCGCAATGATGGCGAAGCGCATGACTCTTTCTACGACTCCCCCTTGGCACTTGGGAGTTGAAAACCACGACTCAACACAATTCCACCCCCAAGGCCATGCCCATGCCGCCGCTCACGCACAGAGTTGCGAGGCCGCGCTTCGCCTTTCGGCGCATCATCTCGTAGAGCAATGTCACGACGATCCGCGTGCCGCTGGCCCCGATTGGATGACCCAGGGCGATCGCACCGCCGTTGACGTTCAGCGTTTCCATCGGAATCGGGAGATCGCGCAGCACGGCAAGGACCTGCGGCGCAAACGCCTCGTTCAGCTCGACGAGGTCGAAGTCGTTCAGTTTCAGGCCGGTGCGTTTCAGCAGCTTCTCCACCGCGGGCACCGGACCGATGCCCATGATGCGAGGATCGACACCGGCGCTCGACCATCCAATGATTCGGGCGAGTGGCTGGATGCCCTTCGATGCGGCGGTCTCCGCCTTCGTGAGGACGACAGCGGCGCCTCCGTCGGTGATGCCCGAAGACGATCCAGCCGTAATGATGCCGCGCTGCCCCTCGACCTCACCGAATACGAGCGGCAGCTTCGCAAGGCTCTCGATTGTCGTCCCCGCACGCGGATGTTCATCGTGGTCGAGCGTCTGCTCGCGTGCCTTGGCATCCGTATAGACCACGGGCGCGATCTCGTCACGGAAGCGCCCGGCGGTCATGGCGTGCTCCGCGCGGCGCTGGCTCTCGAGCGCGTACGCATCGGACTGCTCACGGGTGACCCCGTACTGACGCGCGAGCACTTCCGCAGTCTCCCCCATGATCATGCCGCACACGGAGCATGTGAAGCCGTCGCGATACATGGCGTCGACGAGCGTGAAGGCGCCCATCTTGTGGCCCCAGCGTGCGTCCTCGGAATCGATGAGATACGGCATGCGGCTCATCGACTCGATGCCGCCGGCGACGACGACATCGGCCTCGCCGAGCATGATGGACTGCGCACCACTCGCGATGGCCTGCATGCCGGAGGCACACGCCTTATTGATCGTCTGCGCGGGGACGGTATCGGGAATGCCGGCGCGAATCCCGACCTGCCGCGCGGGATTGGGACCCGAGCCGGCCTGGCGGCCATGACCGATCAGCACTTCGTCGACAACGTCGGCCGGGACGCCAGCGCGTGCGAGTGCTGCGCGGGCGGCGACGGCGCCGAGTTCCGCCGGATGGACGTTCCTCAGCGACCCGCCGTAGCGGCCGATCGGCGTACGAGCGGCGCCGACGATGACGACCTCAGGCGGGGGCATAACCTTCGGATCATATCAGCGCTCGAACGAAAAAAGGGCGCAACCGCGCCGCGGCTGCGCCCAATTCGCACTTTGCGGTGCAGGGTGGTGACAGGGTGACTACGAAGCCGACGCCATCAGCGAGGTCAACGCGCGATCGAGGTCGGCGCTCGTAAACGGCTTCGGCAGCACTGGCATGTCCGCAAATTCCGGTTCCGCGGCGGCGAGGCCGCTCGCGTCGCCCGTAACGAATATCACCCGCCGCGTGAGGATCGGGGAGACGGCACGGATGTCCTCCACGACGCTCACACCGCTGCCGTCGGACAACCGGAGATCGCAGAGCACGAGGTCGAAAGAGCCGCCGCGCACTGCATCCTGCGCCGCCGTCCGCGAATGCGCTTCGACGACGGCATAACCACGTCGCTGCAGCAGACGCACGATGAGTTGACGGATTGGAGCTTCGTCTTCCACAACAAGCGCGCGTCGGCCTTCGCCGGCGGCGTCCACTCGATCAGCTGAGAGGTCGCCGGCACCAACGGTGGCCGCCGCAGGAATCGCCGCCGGAATGGACAGGCGGAAACAGGCCCCCGTGCCCGGCACGCCGTCGCAGAGTTCGAGCGCGCCGCCGTGCGCACGAGCAATCCCAAGCGAGATCGAAAGGCCGAGGCCGGTCCCTTCTCCAACGTCCTTCGTCGTGAAGAACGGTTCGAAGATACGTCCACGCAGCTCCGGGCTGATGCCGGGCCCATTGTCGGACATCTCGACGACGTGCATGCCCCCATCGGTCCACGTCTTCAGCGTGATGGCCGGCTGTGGCGTGCCCGACGACATGAGCGCATGCTCGGCGTTCAGGAGATTGTTGACGACGATCTGCTGGATCTCGTCGCGGTTGGCAACCACCGGCAGACGCTGCGGCGCGAGATCGAGTGTCAGCGTCACGCCGCGCTGCACGAGGTGAAACTCCCGCAGGTCCGCCATCGCGCGGACGATGTCGTTCAGATCGACGAGCTTGCGGTCCGGCGATCCGCGACGGACGAACGACAGCAGGTTCCGGACGATCTGGCCCGCGCGCGCCGCTTCCTGCCTCACCAGCTTGAGGTCCCGCACGACCGCGGTGTCGCGGCCCTCCTCGATCAGCAGCTCCACGCAGCCCACGATCGTCTGAAGAGGATTGTTGATTTCGTGCGCGACCCCCGCGACGAGCTCGCCAACGGCCGAGAGTCGCTCGCTGTTCACCAGCTGGTCACGCAGCCGGAGCTCCTCGGTGATGTCCCGCTGGACCCCGACGAAATGCGTCACGCTGCCGTCGTCTCCGCGCAACGCAACGACGGTGCTGGCGGCCGGGAACGTCCGCCCATCGGCGCGCCGGTGATACAGAGTGCCGCGCCAGACGCCGCTCCCGCGCACGTGCGTACCGATCTGACCGACGAGATCACGCTGGGCCTCGTCGAGAACGTCCGGCAGCCGCATGGACGCGAGCTGCTCGCGCGGATATCCAAGCGCGCGCACCGCGGCTTCGTTCGCATGCTCGATGCGGGCGTCCGGCGTCGTAATGATGATCAGATCGCCCGTCTGTTCCACCGCGGCGGCCAGCAGTTTGAGCCGCTCGTCGGCGCGATGTAACTCGCTCGACTGCACGGTCAATCGAAGCGTCAAGAGGCCCAGACCGCCCGCAGAGCAGATCGTCGTCAGCAGCACACGGAACGAGTCCTCCGCGCCGCCGATCGGAGAGAGCCACAGCAGGCCGTAACCGATGAGTGGAATGCCGAGCACGGGAATGACAGACGTGAGCGCCGAAGGCGTCGCCGCGCGGCCCATGGCCTCGTCTGCCTCGGCGCGGGAGGCAGGTGCCTCACAGGCGGCCCAGACGTACGCGAAGAACGGCACGATCCACGCGAGATCGAAGACGCTGCCGCTGTAATAGGAGTGGTTCGCGATGGCGCGATTCGTCACCAGCCGCAGGACGAAACCCGAAGTCGTGCCCGCGAGGATCTGCAGATACGTCCTTCGCCAGTTCTCGTCACGTGCAATCCAGTACCCGACAGCGAATCCCGCGACGAGCAGGAACCGGTGCGCTTCCACCAGCGAGAGCAGCACCGACTCCACCTGCGTCTCGGTGGCGGGCAGCAGGCTCGGCACCATTACGAAATACGAATAGATGAAAGCCGCGAGCAGGCCATAGCTGGCAAGGTCGACGGCGATCGCGGCCGTGGACTCTTTCCGTACGCCGCGATCGGGTCTGGCAAGGACGGCGATCATCGGACCGATGCCGCCGCACAGGCTGAACATCGTGTGCCACCGTACCCACGATGGACGCCCTTCGACGATCTCGCCGTACATGAACCCGAACTCGCCGATCGCCCAGAGGATCTGGCTGACGGCGAACATGTCCCAGAAGAGGCGCTGGACGCCGTCCCAGGACCTGCGTCGCCAGAGGACGACGGCTGGAACCACCAGCGCGAGCGCCCCAAGGAGGCCATCGGCCGCAATCGTGCGAGCCTCCGGCCACGGCGCGAGCGCCGCCGCGGTCGCCAGATACACGACCACGTAGCTTCCGGCAAAAACGAGGTATGCCAACTGGGGTCTAGGCTGCGGGGATGGAAGAGCTTAGCACACTCTGGTGGAGATTACTAAGAGCCACGAAGCACACGGAGAGTCGGCCAGCGAGGGCGGTCGTCCTGCCGCGCGGAACGCGCGGCGGGGGGCGAAAGAGATTCAGGAAATGAACCGCGCAGGAATCAAGGGCGGCTCATTTCCTGAATCTCTTTCGCCCCTCCGTCAGGCCGGCTGCGCCGGCCTGGCAGGACGACCGCCCCTCCGTGGCCTCCGTGGCCTCTTAGTGAAGATCTCCGTGGCCTCGACCGACGTTTCCGAGGCCTTCAGCTATACCTGTTCCACGTCGATCTGCGCGCGCTGCAGCCGCCCGCTGAAATCGACGTAGATCGACTTCCATTCCGAGAACACTTCGAGCGCCGCGACGCCGGCTTCGCGATGGCCGTTGCCGGTGTTCTTCGTGCCGCCGAACGGCAGGTGCACCTCCGCGCCGATGGTCGGCGCGTTGACGTAGAAGATGCCGGTGTAAAGATCGCGCATCGCCTGGAAGGCGCGATTGATGTCCTGCGTGTAGATCGATGCCGAGAGGCCGTAGGGCACGCTGTTGCCGACGTCGATTGCCTGCTCGAGCGACTTCACCGGGATCACGGACACGACCGGGCCGAAGATCTCCTCCGTCGCAATCCGCATCGTCGGGGCGACATCGGTGAATACCGTCGGCTCGTGGAAGTAGCCCCTGGCGTACGCGCCGCTCTCGAGCCGACGGCCGCCCGTCATCAGCGTGGCCCCTTCCTGCTGCCCGATCTGCACGTACTTCTGCACGGTTCCGAGCTGCGATTCGCTGTTGGAGGGCCCCATCTCGGTGTCCTCGCGCAGGCCGTCGCCGACGCGCAGCGATTTGGCCCGCGCGACGAATGCGTCGACGAACTTGCGATACACGTTCTCGTGGACGACCACACGGCTCGCCGCCGTGCACCGCTGGCCGGTCGTGCCGAAACCTCCCCACAGGCAGCCATCGACCGCCAGCTCGAGGTTCGCATCGTCCATGATCATGATCACGTTCTTGCCGCCCATCTCGAGATGGACGGTCTTGAACGTCGGCGCCGCCGCCTGGTTGACGATGCGGCCGACGTGGGTCGAGCCGGTGAACGAAACGACTTTGACACGGTCGTCCGTCGTCATCGGGGTCCCCACCTCCGGTCCGTCGCCGGTGACCATGTTCACGACGCCGTCAGGCACCCCGGCGTCGATGAGCGTCCGGACGAAGTTCACCGCCGACAGCGGCGTCGGCGATGCGGGCTTGAACACAACGGTATTGCCGCAGACCAGCGCCGGAATGATCTTCCACGATGGAATCGCCATTGGAAAATTCCAGGGCGTGATGATCGAACAGACGCCGAGCGGCTGGCGCACGGACATGGCGAACTTGTTCCGCAGCTCGGAGGGCACCGTCTGGCCGAACTGGCGCCGTCCTTCGCCGGCCATGTAGAACGTCATGTCGATGGCTTCCTGAACGTCGCCGCGCGTCTCGTTCAGGACCTTGCCCATTTCGCGCGTCATGTCGCGCGCGTATTGCTCCTTGCGCTCCGCGAAGAGCTGGGCGGCCTTGAAGAGGATTTCACCGCGCACGGGCGCGGGCACCAGCCGCCACGAGCGATACGCGCGCTCGGCTGCGGCGATCGCGGCGAGCACGTCATCGCGCGTGGATTCCTGAAAGATGCCGATCAGATCGTTCGTATCGGCAGGGTTGCGGTTTTCAAACGTGCGGCCGGACCCTGAGGGAATCCACTTGCCGTCAACGTAGTTGTGATAGACCGTCGCGGTTGCTGTCGTCGCCATACTCCCGATTCTAGATCGTGTAACATGCGGGCAGCTCACATGGACGACGACCCCGACAACAAGCGGGATCTGGACCGCGTCTCGGTAGGATCGCTGTACGGGGAGGTGCAGCTGTTCCAGCCGATGACCGTACTGGACATGAGCCACACCGGCGCGCGCATCGAAACGCGCTTTCCGCTGCACATCGGCTCGCTGCACGATTTCCGGCTGTCGTTCGGCGAACGCTCGCTGATCGTGAAGGGGCGGATCGTGCACTCGGAGATCGCTCAGCTCAAGGGCACCGACGCGCTCTATCGCACGGGCGTCGAGTTCGTCGAGCCGACGGAGTACGTCTCAAAAGCCATCAATGAATTCGTCGACGCTCTCAAGGAAATGCAGAGCGTGAAGCCCATCATAGACGCAGAGATTACGGAGTGAATCGGCAGAATCGGTGAATTGGTGAGTTCGTGAATCACCACCATTCACCAATTCTCAGCGTGCGTACACGGAGACGGTGCTCTCGTGCCCCTGCGCGTCGACGGCTGCGACGCCGAACACCTGATCGTCGATGTTCGCGTGCGGCATGATGAAGTCGGTCACGTTCCCGACATACATCTCGTGCTGCCAGTCGGGGTCCCATGCGTCCCGCCAGAAGATCCGATAGCCGGCGGCGCCGGACGACGCGTTCCACCGCAGGTGCGCGTCGTAGCCGGAGGGCCGCCGATCGAGCATCGGCGCGCCTCGCTCGTTGGTGACGACCGGCGGCGGAGGCGCGAGCGCCAGCGTGGCCATGGCGGCGGCGTTCACGCGCGCGTTCTGCGCCAGGTACGGGAAGTCGACGCCGTCGATCGTGTCGTCCGGTCCGTGCTGCTTCGAGTAGTTCTCGCGTGATTCGCGGAACCCGATCGCCGCAAAGCCCTCGGCGTTGAGCGCGTTGTGATCGCCGCCGCGGCCGAATCGATCCTTCCGGGCCATCAACCGGACGCGGTGCGACGGCACGTACTCCGCCGCTACGCGCTCGGTGAACATCGCCAGCTCGCGGGAGGGGGAATCCTCCGGCCCTTCTGAATAAATCCGAATCGTCGCACTGTCGATGGTGCCGTCCCCGCCGTGCGAGTTGCCGACGATGTCGTTGTTGAACCACGCCTGAATCGGGATGTGCTCAGCCCGGGCCTTCTTTGCGTACGCCCCGGATCCGATCGTTCCCTGCTCTTCGCCGGCGACGGTCATGAACACGAGCGTCGCGTCGAATTCGATCCCGCTCTGCGCGAACACCCGTGCGAGCTCCATCGACAGCACCGTTCCGCTGCCGTCGTCGTTCGCGCCCGGCGCGTCGATGTTGTAATCCTGGCCGGGACGCTGCTGCGGATCCCCCGACGGACGCTGCGAAGGCGTGTCCTCGCCCGGCGCTTGCGGGCGCGCGCCTGGCCGCTCCTGCTGCGGCGCAGCCGATCCGCGGATGCCCTGGTTGCCGGCAAGCTGTCCGGCGCTGCCGAGGTTCAGCGAGTCGTAGTGACCGCTCACGTAGATGCGCCGCGGCGACTTTCCCGGCAGGACGGCCATCACGTTGCGCAGTTCGACGTCGCGCGTGATCCGCCCGTGCGCGGGAATCTGATACGTGTCGAAACTGACCTGCAGGCGGGGACTCGTGCGCGTCAGTTCGTCGTAGATCCACTGGCGCGCCGCGCCAATGCCGCGGGTCGTCGACGCCGCATCGGAGAGGGTATTGCGCGTCCCGAAAGAGACCAGCTTCTGGAGCAGCTGCTGGAGCCGCTCCTCCGAAACCGACGCGACGAGCTTTTCGATGCGTGGATCGAGAGCAGCCGTCGACGGCGACGCCGCTGACTGCGGCGACCCCATCCCGGCTGGCGCGTAGAAGAGAACTGCCGCAATGGTCGCAAGAAGAATCGGGGGCCGCTGTCGAGTCATCGCACCTTGACGTGTTCGAGGTAATCGCCTGACGGGATGCGCGGCGCCCGGCCGAGCGGCGCGTTGTAGAAGTAGACCCACGCGTCCGCGATCGTCGAGTCTGGAAGGAGGACCGGCGCGCGCGACCGCGTGTAGAGGCTCCGATCCGGATCGTCTTCCCGGTAGCCTTCGATGGCGTCCAGCGCCGGCAGCACGGCCGACGGATCGGTCATCTCGTAGACTTCGCCCCACACGTGGCCGTCAGGCCCGGGCACGGCGGCCGGATACAGCCCCAGGTCGAACAGCGCACCCTGGATCGCGCCGCGGCCGATGTAGTGCAGCTTGTCGTCGATGCCGGCCCGCCGCCGCCGGTCGAAGCCGGCCATGAGCGTGCCGTAGAAGAAAACGAGGTCGGACACGGCGATTGGTGAACTGGTGAATCGTGGGCTGGTGAATTAAATCATCAAATGATCAATTCACCAATTCACGAACTCACCACCTCACCAATTCTGACTATCTCTCCTCGGCGTGGTGGGCCTTGGCCATCATCTGAAGGAGCTCGGCGGGGACGGCAAACGAGACGGCAACCGTTTTTCCGGTCCCGGAGGTCTGCAGTGACTGCATCATCGCCGCGACCTTCGGGTCGTTCTGCCCCTGCATGCGTCCGAGCGCGAGCAGGCCGTTGATGACCTGGCGGAGGTTCTCCGCCGACTGATCGTCGCGCGCCTCGGCGCGAACCGTCCCGCTCAAGCCGCCGTCGATGTGGGCCATCACCGCGAAAGTCTTGACGGCGGGGATCCGGCTCTGAATGTCCTGCGGCAGCTTTGCGTGATTTGCGATCGCATCGAAACGGCCGACCGCCCAGGCGTTGTTGCCGGAGTC
Source organism: Vicinamibacterales bacterium (assembly GCA_035492775.1). GTDB lineage: Bacteria > Acidobacteriota > Vicinamibacteria > Vicinamibacterales > 2-12-FULL-66-21 > DATJFQ01. The sequence goes on along the minus strand of DATJIW010000051.1, from coordinate 46,909 downwards.
GATCTGGGAGACGAGCTCCATCATCTCGTCATTGCTCGTGATGCTGTGGGCGGAAAGCTGCGCGTCGATCGCGGTCTTGATCGCGTCCTCGCTGCCGATACCGACGAGGCCGGACTCGAGAAACGCCAGGGTAATCGAGTGGACGCCGCGAACGTTGCTGGAATCGGAAGATCCGTCGTGATGTTCGGTGACGGTGACGAGCCGCTTGCCCTTGTAGTCCTCGACGACGCCGCCGTGGTTCCGGGCGAGAGTTTCGAGCTGCGTGTTGTTGAAGCGGCCGCGGGCGACGACGAGGCCATGGGCGTCGTTGGGTCCCACCGACGTCATGGCCGCAACGACGTGGTCGATGTCGTGCTCGATGTCGATGCCGGTTTCCTCCTGGAACTCCTTCTGCCCGTTGGCGTGATCCGCCACCGGGAGCGCCTGTTTCAGCTGCTGGCGGAGTTCGGAGTCCATCACCTCGCGAACGTTTGCGAAGGCGACGACGCCGGCATCGGCCGGGACATAACTCAGTTCCGCGGGACCCGTTCGGGACGCAAACAGCGCCGGTCCACCGAGTTTGAACGCAATGAGGCCGGTCGTGAGGCCCGCGACAATGATCGCGGCCGAGCCAGCCAGGAAATATCGAGTCTTCTTCGTCATCCGAAGTCCTCTAAGAGGATTATACCGATCGACCGGGTAAAAAGTTCCACCACCGGTCGGTCGGTGTCCGAAACCGGACAGTTCACTGCTCGAGCACGTACTCCCGGCGTTCGACAACGGCGGCCGCAAGGGCAAGGAAGCCGACCACGATGACGGCCAGGGCGAAGAGACTGACGGACAACGACGGCGTTTCGCGGAAGATGCTCTGGACCAGGCTGATGATGCCGTCGTTCGGCATCGCGTGCGGAACCAGCGCCTGCAGGTAGTACGCGACGGTGAACTGCTTCATGTACCCCGGGAACGCGAGCGCGGCTTGCTCCCAGCCGAAGACGAAGATCAGGCCGATGAGCAGCGGGCGCTTGAATTTCGCGCCGATGAACGCGAACACCGCCCCGTAGGCCGCCAGCCCGATCCCGAGGAGCACGAGGTCCTTGACGAGATCGATGAAGGACCCGCCCAGGCTGCCGCGCACCGGCGTGATGCAGAGATAGACGATGATGACCGACGGCAGCACGACGAAGACGGTGCACGCGAGATACGCGAGGTATTTGCCGAGGAGCACCGAGCCGCGAGGGATCGGCCGCGAAAACAGGTACGTGATGGTCTTGTCCTCGACTTCATCGGCGATGAGCGACGTCCCGTAGAACACGCCCAGGACCGGCACGATGAACCGGAGATAAAAGATCCAGATCATCAGCCCGAAGATCGCGGGACCCGCCATCACGGTGCCATTGACCGTCGGGCTCGGTGCGCCGAGCGCGAACACCAGGCGAACGACGAGCGCGATGAGCACCGGCGCGCCGACGATGAGCGCCATGAAAATCGTCCGGCGGGACCAGAGCATCTCGCCTGTCGACATGTCGAACACGCGCAGCGCCGACGGAAGGTACCCGGGTGCCTGCGGGGTCATTCTGTTCTCCATCGCGTGCATTCTGGAATCTGCCTACTTCACCAGGTACTGGAACACCGCCTGCAGGTTATCGTCGGGCGACGTGACCTCTTCGATCGCGCCATACTCGCCGCTCGCCGCCATGTCGGTCAGGCGTGAGTAGAAGGCGTCGGGCTTTCCGGTTTCCACGACGACCGCGTCGGTCTCGAACCGCATGCTCAACACATCGTCGCCTTCGAGGAACTGGCGCGCCAGACGTCGCGGGTCGTGCGCCCGCACGAATACCGTGTGCGGATGCTCGTCGATCAGGTCGCGGATCTGGTGGACGTCGCCTTCCGCGAGAATGCGGCCGTTGTTGATGAGGAGGATGTTCGACGTCATCGACTCGATCTCGTGCAGGATGTGGCTCGAGACGAGGATGCTCTTTCCCGCGCGGCCCCAGTCGCGAATGAGGCGGATCGTTTTCCGCCGCATCAGCGGGTCCATTCCGGACAGTGGTTCGTCGAGAATGAGGAGCTGTGGATCGTGCGCGAGCGCCTGCGCCATCTTGACCCGCTGGCGCATGCCCTTGCTGTACGCGCCGATTTTCTTGTCGGCCGCGTCGGTCAACTCCACGGCTTCGAGCGCGCGCCGCGCCGCGGCATCGGCGGCCTGTTCGTCGAGGCCGTTCAGGCTGACGAGCGCCCTCACCCATTCGAGACCGGTCATCCGATCGTAGAACGCGTCCTGCTCCGCGCAGAATCCGATCCGGAAGAAGAGGCTCGGATTGCCCCAGATCGGCTCGCCGAGCACGCGCACGGTGCCCTGACTGGGACGCAGCTGACCCGTGATCAGCTTCATGAACGTCGACTTGCCGGCGCCGTTCGGCCCGAGCAGTCCGGTGATGCCGGCCGGCACGCTGACCGTGACGTCGTTCAGCCCGATGATCTGGCCGTACCACTTCGAGACGTGGTCGGCAGTGACGATCGGTCCCTCCATCTACGTCACCACCTCGACGCCGCGTACGCGCCGTTCGAGAATCGAAACCGACAGCGCGATCAGGCCGATGATGACCAGCAGCGACACGGGCCATGGAGTGGCGTAGCGCGGCGGCTGGCGGAAGATCACGTCGACGACCTGTGTCACGTTCGCGCCGATCGACACCCAGGACACGCGCGTGGTGCCCGTGATCGCGTAGAGTGCGCCGTAAATCGCCGACGTGAAGAACGTGATGCCGACGTAGAGAATTCCAACGTACCGCGCGCTCTTCGACAGGGACGACAGCGCGAGCATCGTGAACGACGCGAGCAGCACCTGCAGCACGCTGGCGACGGTAATGGCCGGGAGCAGAAACAGGTTGTTGCGCAGGAACACGAAGCTGCCGTCGAACACGACCTTGAGGAACAGCAGCAGGATCGCCGGTACGAAGGTGACCGACAGCAGGAACACCACCAGCACGGCCAGCTTGCCGAAGATGTATTCGGTCCGCATCAGCGGCTTGGAGAGGTAAATCTGCAGCGCGTTGGCCCGGCGATCGTTCGCGATCAGTCCGGCGCCCACGTAGACCGTGATGACGAATACGAAGAAATCCTGCTGTTCCAGGAACTGGCGGAACGTCTCGGGGCCCGCGCCGAGCATCGACGCGCGCGCGACGTTCGCGGCGATGTAAATCTGCACCGCACGGACGATGAACGGGAACAGCGCGAACAGCATGATGCCGAGAAACGCGCGCCGCCGGACGAAGCCGCGGATTCCGGCGCCGGCGATGACGGTCCATGCGCGGCCCGGCGCTGCCCTGGTCCCGCCGTAATGCCGGTAGCTTTGATCGTGAATCGGGCTCATATCCGTCGTCCGTTGTCCGAGTACGCCGTCGACGTCATTCCTCGCCGACCGCCTTTGCAAAGACGTCTTCGAGCGTCGGCACGCTCGGGCGCAGATGACGGACCTGCACACCGAAGCGTGCCGCGGCGTCGAAAATCAGCCTCTGGTCTCCGCTGCCCGGTACGAAGACGCGCATCACATCCTCGTCCGTGGCGTGCAGCTGCATGCCGGCGCCGTGCAGCACCTCGATGAACCCGGGCAGATCTCCCTTGATGCGCAGTTCGAACAGCCGTCCGGCGGGGCCTTTCAGCTCCGCAATCGGCCCCTGCGCCGTCACCTGCGCCTTGTTCATGACGACGACCTGGTCGCACGTGAATTCGACGTCGGGCAGCAGGTGCGAGGACAGAATCAGGCTGACGCCCTTGTTGTGCCCGAGGTCGCGGACGAGTTCGAGCATCTCGTCGCGGCCCTTCGGGTCCATCCCGTTCGTCGGCTCGTCGAGGAACAGCAGATCGGGATCGTGGACGAGCGCCTGAGCGAGCTTGATCCGCTGCTTCATGCCCGTCGAATAGGTATCGACGTTGCGGTAGCGCGCTTCACCGAGTCCGACGTAATACAGCACTTCGTGCGCGCGCTGCATCGCATCGACTGCAGGAAGCCCGGCGAGCTGCCCGCAATACGCCACGAACGAGACGGCGTTCATGCCGGGGATGTGCGCATCGGTCTCCGGCATGTACCCCAGGCGCCCGCGCACGGCGAGCGGATCCTTCGCGACATCGATGCCGAACACGCGCATGTGACCGCGCGACGGCGCGACGAATCCGAGCAGCGCCTTGAGCATCGTGCTCTTGCCGGCGCCGTTGGGACCGAGCAGCCCGACCGCGCCTTTCGCAAAGCTCGCGCTGACGTCGTTCAACGCTTCATTCGAGCCGTAGCGCACGCTGACGTGCTCGAGCTCCACGACCGGCGCGGATTCGGCGGGGCGTTCAGGCGCAGAAAGACTGACGGCCGTGTCCATGAGCGGTCCGTTACTTTATACGGAATTTTGCCCGGGGTGTTCGAAATAGAGCGCTACAGCGAGCCCCGCAGACCGAGTGAGTCCGCTTCCTCGCGCATGAAAGCAATCACATTGGCGATGTGCTGGTCGAGCGGAAGGCCGATTTCTTCGGCGCCCCGGCGCAAATCCTCCCGCGGCACCGCACGCGCGAACGCCTTGTCTTTCATCCGCTTGATCACCGACGACGCTTCGAGGTCGAGCACGCTTTTCGAGGGACGCACGAGCGCGGCGGCGGTGACGAAGCCGGACATCTCGTCGCAGGCGAACAGCGTGTGTTCGAGCCGCGATTCGCGCGGCACTCCGGAATAATCCGCATGCGACAGAATCGCGCGCGTCACCCACTCCGGATACCCCTTCTCCTTCAGGATCTCGACGCCGCGAAACGGATGGTTCGCCTGGTCGGGCCACCGTTCGTAGTCGAAATCGTGCAGCAGGGCGACCACGCCCCACTCGTCCTCGCTTTCGCCGAACTGCCGCGCGTAGCCGCGGACCGCCGCCTCCACCGCCAGCATGTGCTTGCGGAGGCTTTCACTCTGCGTGTACTCGCGCATCAGCGCGAGCGCGTCATTCCTGGATAACGACATAGAAGGTCGTCTGCATGCAAGAGTTGTCAGCCCCGCGGAGGGACTCTTCGCTCAGTTCCTCGGACTCCGCCCTAATCCCGCGCCACTTTACCGAACGGCGGCTCCACCCGCTGGTAATCCGACGGCACCATGAATTTCGTCCGATCGGTGGTCGTCGTTCGCAGCGAGGTGACTTCCGTCTGGAGAACATACCCACCAAGCAAATCCGAGCCGAGCGTCATCCGCAACGGAAAGCGGCCGCCGGCCGTCAGCGCGTCGATCCCGGGAATCGCCGCGAACGTCTGCATCGTCTTCAGGACCGCCGCGTAGCGGTCTCCGGCGAGCGCGGTCGTCGACCAGAGCTCGCCCGTGAACTGGACGTCGCGAGGGAAATCTGGCGGAAGACTGACGCCTTCGGGCGCCGGCACGTGAAGCGTCTCGCTGAAATGAAAGCGGTCGGCGCGTTCACCGGCGATCGTCGCGTGCTCGCCTGTCGGTTGAATGTCGATATCGGGGGTGCCAAGCAGCAGTCCCAGCGTTTGTTCTGACGACACCGCGTACCAGGTTTTCTGCTCCGGGTTCAGCACCTGCATCGTCGTTTCACCGACCCGTTGCAGCACCACCGTGCCACGAGGCAGCGGACCGACCCGGCCGACGAGCTCCGCACGCATTGCATCTTCAGAGACGGTGTACCGAATCTCGGCCGGTCCTTCCGGAGTGAGCATCTGAACGAGTATCGGACCGAACGCCGCGTACGGACCCGCGTCTCCCGCCATAGTGCCGGTTTTCGCGAAGGCGATCCGAATCGTCGCCTCGAGACTGTCGGACGCGCGGACGGCTGGTGACGGCTGGGCCGGTAGCACACCCGCCTGCACGAACAGCGATAGCAGCAGCGCGAACAACATGACAACCCTCGCGCTATTCTCCCATCACTTTCACGACGACGCGCTTACGGCGCTGACCGTCGAACTCGGCGTAGAACACCTGCTCCCACGGCCCGAGATCGAGCGCGCCCCCGGTGACGGGCAGGATGACCTGGTGGCCCATTATCGTGCGCTTCAGGTGAGCGTCGGCGTTGTCCTCTCCCGTTTGGTGATGCTTGTATGGCAATCCGGCGGGCGCAAGCTTCTCGAGCCAGACCTGGAAGTCTTCGATGAGCCCGTCTTCCCAGTCGTTCACGTACACGCCCGCCGTGATGTGCATCGCGGAAACGAGCGCCATGCCTTCCCTGACCCCGCTCTTCTTCACGATCGCGGCGACCTCGTCGGTGATCCGGATGAACTCGCGCCGCTTCTTCGTGTTGAACCAGAGATAGTCGGTGAAGGTCATGCCATCTCACAACGGCAGCGACGCCAGGGCATTCAGCTCCCAGTCGGTCTCGACGCCGGACGACAACTTGCGAAGCGCAGCCGCGCCAATCATCGCCGCGTTGTCGGTGGAGAGCGACAGCGGCGGCACGAATACGGGAATACCGTAACGCTCGCCGCACGACGCGGCATCCGCTCGCAGCCGGCTGTTCGCGGACACGCCGCCCGCAATGCCGATGCTCTTCGCGCCGAGCCACCGCGCCGCCTCGAACGTGCGATCGAGCAGCGCCGTCACGACGGTGCGCTGGAAGCTCGCGCACACGTCGCGGACCTCCGCATCGGTCAATATCCGGCCGTCTGCGGTCGCGTCCTTGACGAGCCGCAGAACAGCGGTCTTGAGCCCGCTGAAACTGAAATCCAGCCTGCGCTCCACGCTGGGAGGCAACAGGCCGGCGGGTGCGGTCGGCGCCGGCGCGTTCCGGTCCGCATGCGTCATGCGCGGCAACGGCAGCGCGTACGCGTCGTCGCGCCCTTCCCGCGCGAGGCGATCGATGACCGGGCCGCCCGGATATCCGAGACCCAGCAGCTTCGCGACCTTGTCGTACGCCTCTCCCGCCGCATCGTCGCGCGTGCGCGCAACGAGTTGATAGACACCCGGCGAGGGTACGAGGTACAGGCTGGTGTGCCCGCCGGACACGACGAGCACGACGGCCGGCAGCGGCAGCTCCCCATGGTGCAGGACGATGGACTCGATGTGTCCGGCGAGGTGGTGCACCGGAACGAGGGGGACGCCGAGGGACCATGCGAGCGATTTCGCGAACGACACCCCGACGAGGAGCGACCCCACGAGTCCCGGACCCTGGGTGACGGCAACACCCTCGACGTCGGCCAGCGACACCGACGCGTCGGTCAGCGCGCGTTCGACGACACCGCAGATGTCGCGCAGGTGCTGGCGCGACGCCAGCTCGGGAACGACGCCGCCCCATTCGCGATGGATGGCGGTTTGCGATGCGATGACGCTGGACTCGAGACGCCACGGTCGGCGCGGATCTGCGGTTTCCGCCACGACAGCCGCCGCGGTCTCATCGCAGGACGTCTCGATCGCGAGCAGGCGCACGCACGCCGCCTTTCAGACGGCCGCCGCGGCGAACGCCGCACGCAGCGATTCGGTGTACGGCGGACGGAAGATGCCCTTCTCGGTGATGATCCCGGCGATGTATCGGTGCGGCGTCACATCGAACGCCGGGTTCCGGATCTTGGCTCCTTCCGGAGTCAGCCGCGAGGTGCCGAGGTGGCTGACCTCGCGTTGATCGCGCTCCTCGATCGGAATGCGATCGCCGTCGGCCGTGGAAAGATCGATCGTCGAGAGTGGCGCGGCGACGTAGAACGGAATGCGGTGTTCGTGGGCGAGCACGGCGACGGTGTAAGTACCGATCTTGTTCGCGGTGTCGCCATTCGCCGCAATGCGATCGGCGCCGACAACCACCAGGTCGATTTCTCCGGCGCGCATCAGCGGTCCTGCCATGCTCTCGGTGATCACCGTCGTGTTGATGCCGTCGCGAACGAGTTCCCACGCGGTGAGTCGCGCGCCCTGCAGGAACGGCCGCGTCTCGTCGGCGAACACCGCCACCGTCTTTCCCTGTTCAACGGCCGCCCGGATCACGCCAAGCGCCGATCCATAGCCGGCGGTGGCGAGCGCCCCTGCGTTGCAGTGCGTCAGCACCCGCGCGCCATCGGGAACCATCTCGGCGCCAAACGCGCCCATCGCCCGGCAACTCGCGACGTCTTCGTCGTGGATGCGGCGCGATTCCCGCTCCAGCCGGGCCGACAGCTCCTCGGCCGATTCGCCCGCCTGTGCGCCTTCGGCGAACACGCGCTTCATTCGATCGATGGCCCAGAACAGGTTGACGGCTGTCGGGCGCGTCGCAGCCATCATGTCGCACATCTTCTGGAACTCGACGGCGTACTGGCGTGTGCCGCGCGCCGAACTCTTCTTCATCCCGAGCGCGATGCCCATCGCCGCCGCAACGCCGATGGCGGGCGCGCCGCGGATGACCATCGTGCGGATCGCCTTGGCGACTTCCTGGGCGTTCCTGCAGCGCACGTAGACTTCCTGGCCGGGCAGCTTGCGCTGGTCGACCATGACAATGACGTCGTCCTGCAGCTCGATCGTAGGGAGCATGGATCTTTTATTCTAGCAATCTCGCGTCGAACGGCAGAGGCAGCAATTGCGACAGCGGCATGCGGCCGGTGATGCCGGAAAGGTTGGCGAGAATGACCTCGATATCGCCGCAATATTCCCAGAGCAGCTGACGGCACGCACCGCACGGCGGCGTGGGATCGTCCGTATCGGCGACGATAACGAGGCGAGTGAATACGTCGCGGCCTTCCGACAGGGCCTTCCACAGCGCGACGCGCTCGGCGCAGACGGTCAGGCCGTAGGTGGCGTTTTCGACGTTGCACCCGCCGACGACTTCCCCGCCGCTGGTTTCGAGCGCCGCGCCGACCTTGAAATTGGAAAACGCCGCCCGCGCGTGCGTGCGCGCGTCGACGGCTGCGGCGACGAGGCCTTCCTCGTCCAGATCGTGGCCGGCAAGCATGTCGAGCGGCACCGGCTGCCAGGACGGATCGGCACGGCGGTCGAAACCGGAACGGCGGCTTGCGACGCGGCGTTCGCGCTCGGAACGCCGGGGCGTTCCACTGCGCCGTTCGGGACGTTTAGATTCGCCCAATGATGCCCTCCAGCAGCGACGCGAACACGCCGCGCACGCGGCGCGCGACTTCCATGACCTCTTTGTGATCGAGCGGCTCCGGCAGAACGCCGGCAGCTGCGTTCGAGATGCAGGAAATCCCGAGCACCTCGAGTTGCATCTGCCGCGCGACGATTGCTTCGGGGACGGTGGACATCCCGACCGCGTCTGCACCGAGCGCCCTGAAAGCGCGGATCTCCGCCGGCGTTTCGTAACTCGGCCCGTGAACGGCCACATAGACGCCGTGGCCGATCGGGAGGTGCTGCTCCCGCGCGACGTCGTCCGCGAGCGCGCGCAGGCGCTTCGAATAGACCTCCGACATGTCGGGAAAACGGACGCCCCACCGATCCTCGTTCGGGCCCATGAGCGGATTGCTGCCCAGGAGATTGATGTGGTCGTCGATCACCATCAGCGTGCCGGGCGTCAGCGCCGTGTTGATGCCTCCCGCCGCATTGGTGAGAATCAGCGCGCGAAGGCCGAGATTCGCCATGACGCGTGTGGCAAACGTGACCGTGCGCAGGTCATGTCCTTCGTAGAAGTGCACGCGTCCCGACAGCGCCGCCACGCGCCGGCTGGCGAGCGTGCCCACGACGAGCCGTCCGTCGTGACCGACGACCGTCGACGCGGGCCAGTGCGGCAGATCCGCATACGGTATCGCGGTCGCCTCCTGCAGCCGCGACGCGAATTCGCCGAGCCCCGACCCAAGGACGACCGCGACATCCGGCTGCGACGTGCGAGCGCGGATGAATTCGGCGGCTTCCTGCACCTGCGTGTAGTAGTTCATTTCCCCGACGTTCACAGCAGGAATCCGGCAATCGTCGCGGTGATGAAATTCGCGAACGTCCCCGCGAGCATGGCGCGGAGGCCGAGACGCGCGAGGTCGTGGCGGCGTGTCGGCGCAAGCGCGCCGATGCCGCCGATCTGGATTCCAATCGAGCTGAAATTCGCAAACCCGCACAGGGCGAACGTGGCAATGGTGAACGACTTCGGATCGAGCGTCGCCCTCATGGGTCCGAGTTTCGAGTACGCGACGAACTCGTTGAGCGCCATGCGGGTACCGAGCAGATTCCCGATCGTCGGCGCGTCGCGCCACGGTACGCCCATCGCCCAGGCGATCGGCGCAAACACCCACCCGAAGATCTCCTCGAGACTGAGATGCGCCAGCCCCAGGACCGCGTTCACGAGTGCGATGAGCGCCAGAAACGAGATCAACATGGCGCCGACGTTGAGCGCAAGCGCCAATCCTTCGCCGGTGCCGCGGCCGGCGGCGTCGATGACGTTCACGTCGGTCTTTTCCACGTCCAGCTTGACGATCCCCATCGTCTCCGGCACCTGCGTTTCCGGCACGAACATCTTGGCCATCATCAACGTCCCCGGAGCGGTCATGATGACGGCCGTCAGAAGGTGTTTCGCCTCGATGCCGAACAGGATGTACGCGGCCATGATACCGCCCGAGATGTGCGCCATCCCCGACGTCATCACCGTCATCAGCTCGGATTCGGTCATCCGCGGAAGATACGGGCGGATCGTCAGCGGCGCCTCCGTCTGACCCATGAAGATGCTGGCCGCGACGTTCAGCGACTCGGCTCCGCTGGCGCGCATGACGCGCCGCATGAGGACGGCAAACACCCGGACGACGATCTGCATCACGCCGAAGTAATAGAGGATGGCGAAGAGCGCCGCGATGAAGATGATCGTGGGCAGCACCTGGAACGCGAAGACCACGCCGTACTGAGCCCCTTCGGGGCCGAGCACTTTCGTCATGATCTGAGGCCAGACCTGCTTGCTGCCAAGCGGGCCGAAGACGAAGCTCGATCCGACGAACGCGAAGTCGAGGATCTTGTTGATCACGCCGCCGAGGGTCTGGAACACACGCTGGCCGACGGTTGTCTTCAGCACGATCAGCGCAAAGACGATCTGCAGGCTGAGTCCCCAGGCGACGGTCCGGCGATCGATCGCGCGGCGGTTCGTCGAAATCGCATACGCGAGCGTCATGATGACGATGAGTCCTGTGAGCGGCTGGAGCCTCGGCACGCCCGCAAACGAGGCCGCGACGGCGCACAGCCCGGCGGCCAGCGCCGCACCTCCCATCACCGCGTAATCCCGCGAGTCGTACGGCACGCGAGGTGGCACCGGATACGCGAGCTCCGCGGTCGCCTGTGTCGCCACTCATCCCTTCCTTTGCTCGATGCGCTCCAGGATTAGCGGGCGGCGCGACGGCCGGCCGTCGCCGATCACCATCGCCGCCGCCAGCAGACGGCGTGCCTCCGCAAGTCCGCGGCCGCCGCGGTGACGGATCACGATGACCTCGTCTCCGGAGGAGACATCGGTGCCCACAGGCGCAGAAATGGTCAGTCCGACGGCCGAATCGATCTGTGCATCCAGCCGGTCGCGCCCGGCGCCCAGCACCACTGCGGCCTTCCCGATCGCTTCCGCCTTCAGCGCGGCTACCACTCCGGCGCGGGGTGCGGTGATCACATCGGTGTCCGGCGCGTGCGGCATCCGCGACGTATCGTCGATCGCGCGCGGGTCGCCGCCCTGGTTGGCCACGATCTCCTTCAGCTTCTCGAGGCCCGCGCCGCTCGTCAGCGCACGCCGAACGCGCGTCGTTGCGGCCGCGGGATCGGGCTCGACGCCGGAGACGACGAGCATGCGCGCCGCGAGTTCGACAGACAGCGTCTCGATGTCCTCGGGCCCCTGTCCCTTGAGCGTCTCGACACACTCGATGATTTCGTTGGCATTGCCGACTTCCCGCCCGAGCGGCGCGTCCATGCTCGTCAGGAGCGCCTCGGTTCGGACGCCCGCCGCTTCGCCGATTGACACGAGGGACTCCGCCAGCCGACGCGAGTCCTCGTGCGTTTTCATGAACGCGCCGTCGCCGGACTTCACGTCGAGCACGAGTCCGCCGATGCCCTCGGCAATTTTCTTGCTCATGATCGACGCGGAGATCAGCGGAATGCTCTCGACGGTCCCGGTCACGTCGCGGAGGGCGTAAAGTTTCCGGTCGGCGGGGGCGATCTCCGACGTCTGGCCGATGAGCGCGCAGCCGATGCGGTCCACTGCCGCGCGAAGCTCGTCGAGCGAGAGGCCCGTACGGAACCCGGGGATCGATTCCAGTTTGTCGAGCGTGCCGCCGGTGTGGCCAAGTCCGCGGCCCGACATCATCGGCACGACGGCGCCGCACGCTGCTGCGAGCGGCGCGAGCACAATCGACGTCTTGTCGCCGACGCCGCCCGTGCTGTGCTTGTCGACGGGCACCGACGCGAGGCCGGGGTACTCCACGCGGATGCCGGAGCGCACCATGGCGTCGGTCAGCAGCCATGTCTCTTCCGGCGTCATCCCGCGCAGCACGATCGCCATCAGGAGCGCCGACGTTTGGTAGTCGGGGATGTCTCCCCCAGTGACGCCCGCGACAAACCACTCGATCGCCGCGCGCTCGAGCTGGCCGCCATCCCGTTTGATGCGTATGAGATCGACCGCGCGCATGAAAGGCGCCAAGAGTATAATTCAGCCGTTCCTTGACGGACTGCATGGTCGAGTTCCACGCATCGCATCCGCGGCTCGCGTCTGCCTGAGAATGCCAGAGGTTCGCGCTTCTCTCGACCCAGAAACCGCCGCCCGTTTGACCGAGTTCGCTCGCGCATGCAAATCCGCCGCGCGGGCGGTATCGCTCTATCCACCGACGCATCCCGCCATCGCGTCGACGCTGCGGCGGCTGGCCGAGCTCACCGCCGCGCTGACCGCCAACGGCCCCTACGTGCTCGAAGTGCATCCGCACAATCTCCAGGTTGGCGAAGCATCGATCCCGAAACCGGATCCCGCCGTCGTCGAACTTGCGGAAATGCTGCGGCGGCAGCTCGTCGGCTCGCTCACGCTGCACCCTGGCGCGGATGCGCAATCGTGGCAGACGCTGCTGATGCTCCTGAGCCGCCAGCCCGAGGAGGTCCGCGCCGACGGTGGCATCGCGCGCCTGTGGACGACCGCCGGCGGGCCGAGTCTCGAACTCAGGGAAATCGACTACGCGGAAGTCCTGCGAGAGCGCCAGGGCGAAGCGGCGACGATCGACCGCATCATCAACGCGATGTCGGGCCAGCCGCTCGACATCGACGATGAGGCCGTCGCACTCCTCCGACGCATTGCGGGCGACCGCGAGGAACTCGAGGCCTTCCTGAAACAGGTCGTCGGCCAGGCGGCCGGGGACGCCGCCGTGACGACGCGGACGGCGGCCCTCCTCAAGCTGCTCGGCGTGATGGCGGAAGTCGTGCGGCGCACGGCCCCCGACCAACTCGACACGCTGATGCGGCAGTTGAGCGCAGGCGTCCTGAAGTTCACCGACGAGGTTGTCGCCGACTTCCTGCAGGCGCGCGAACGCCCCGAGGCGGCATCGGGCGCGGTGAATCTCGTCAACGCGGTCACCGAGCGCATGGAGGACGGCGACATCGCCGGGTTCGTCGCCGATTCGGTCATCGCCAATCACGGCGCAAGCGAACGGCTTGCGCTCGCCTTCAACACCCTCGTGCCCGGAATGGAGCGGCAGCGCCAGCTGCTCGCGCTTGCGGAAGACCGGGTACAGGGCTCTCCGCTCGCCCGTGAGGAAGGATTCGATCACCTCTGGGAGCGCGTCGAACGGATGCTGACGTCATACAGCGACGCGCCGTACGTCTCGGGGGAATACTCACGCGAGTTGAGCAGCGTCCGCGCGCGCGCGGTGGAGGTGGAGGCGGCAGGCGACGATCCACCCGACCGCATCTCGAGCTGGCTGTCGACGGTGAACGATGGAGCGCTGCGCACGCTCGACTTCCAGCTTCTCAGCGACCTGCTCGGCCTCGAAACAGACCTCGCGCGCTGGCGCGACGTCGCGGAAATCGTGTCGCAGCACGCGGAGGACTTGATCCGCGTCGGGCACTTCGACCAGGCGTGGCAACTCATCGAGACGCTCTCGAACGAGGCCGCGAATGAGCCGGCACGCGGCGAGGCCGCACAGCGCGCGCTCGAGGCGTTCGGCCGCGGCGCGATGATGAAACACGTGCCGAAGCACCTTCGCGCGGCCGATGATCAGCTGTACGAGCGCTTCATGCGTGTGTGCCACGCGATCGGTCCGGTGGTCATACCGCCGCTCGCGGAAGTGCTCGCGGTCGAGCAGGACGCGCGATCCCGCCGCCGGCTGCGCGACATCCTCGTCGGCTTCGGGGCGCCGGGCCGCGAGGCCGTGCAGTCGCTGATGAACGCCACGAACTGGGAAGTGCGCCGGACCGCCGCGTATCTGCTCCGTGAGTTCGGAGGAACGGAAGGGCTTCGCGAGTTGCAGCCGCTCTTGACGGACACGGAGCCGCTCGTTCAGCGCGAGGCCGTCCAGGCACTCGTGTTGTACGAGCCGGAGGCTGCGTGCCGCACGCTGCTGCAGGCACTGAAGACGGTCACCGGACGGCCCCGGCAATCGCTCATCGGCGAGCTCGCGTCGCTTCGCGACGACCGCGCCGCTCCGCTCCTGGTCCACATCGTCAGGACGGTGAACCGCAAGGCCTTTCCTGCGCTGTCGCTCGTGGCGGTCGAGAGCCTCGGTACGGTCGGCGGTCACGACGCTGTCGAGGCGTTGTCCGACGCGCTGCATCGCGGCGAGCTGTTCGCGCCGGTTCGCACTCGCCGGACGAGACTTGCCGCGGCGCACGCGCTGCGGAGGATCGGCTCTCCCGAGGCCGTCGAGGCGCTCCGTCACGCGTCCGCCCGCGGATCGTGGGGCGTCCGTTCCGCGGCCAGAACCGAGCTGGCCCAGGTGAAGCCATCGTGACGGAACCCGCCGCCCGCACTGCGCTCTACGAAGATCTGCTCCGCCGGATCGCGTCCGGCACGCGCGCCGCGCAGTTGTATTCGGCGGATCATCCTCTCGTCACCCGCAACACGGATGGCCTCGTCGACGCCCTTCGACAGCTTCACGAACAGCTTCCATCCGTCGCTGTCGGCATTGTCGGCGAAGACTTCGTCGTGGCCGATACGCCGATGCCGAAGGTCAGCGCCAGTATGACGGACCTGATCCGCCGCTTGAAAGCAGGCGCCGTCGAACGCATCGGGTTCGAGCGCGGGGTCACGCCGGGAGAACTGGTGGCGCTCATGCACGGCCTTGCCAGGCTGGCGCCTGGAACGGACGCGGAGAAGACGCTCTCGAGCGCGCACGTGCGCGTCGGGCGACTCAAAGCGGAGGACGAGAACCGCGACGGGATCCGAAGCGACATGGCTGCGATCAAGCAGCTCTACACGAACGCCGTCGCCGCCGCAGAAGTGGCCTGGGAGAGCGCGGCGACCGAGGGGATGCCCGACGCGCCTGCGGCGTTCAACACCGTCGACGGACTGGCCGACGCGGTCACGCAGAACCGCACTGCGCTCATTGCGCTCACGGCGATGCGCAATTACGACGACTACACGTTCACGCACATGGTGAACGTGTGCATCCTCACGATGGGTCAGGCGCGTGCGCTCGGCATCGAAGGGCGCCTGCTTCGCGAGTTCGGGCTTTCCGCGCTGATGCACGACATCGGCAAGGTCAGGACGCCGAAGGAAATCCTGAACAAGCCGGACAAGCTCTCCGACGCCGAGTTCACGATCATGCGGCAGCACACCGTGAATGGCGCAGAGATTCTGCGCCGCACGCCGGAGATGCCGATCCTGGCGCCCGTCGTCGCCTTCGAGCATCACCTGCGCCTCGACGGCAGCGGCTATCCGGTCGGCGTATCACGAACGGCGCTGAACCTGGCGACAATGCTCTGCAGCGTGTCGGACGTCTACGATGCGATGCGTTCCCATCGGGCCTATCAGTCGGCGTATCCGACGGACCGCATTCTTGCCGTCCTGAAGAAGAACGATGGCATGCAGTTCGATCAGAATCTCGTCCGCCGGTTCGTGCAGCTGCTCGGCATCTACCCGCCGGGCAACCTCGTACGTCTGAGCACGGGTGAGATTGCCGTGGTGCTGCGGGTACATGCACCTGATCCGTACCGGCCTCGCGTGCGCGTGCTTTTCGATGCGACCGGCAGGCGTCTCGACCTGCCGAGCGACCGGAATCTGTGGGAACCTGCCGGCCGCGATCCCGAGCGACACGACAGCGTCGTGTCACCTGTCGATCCCGCCGACTACCAGATCGATCCACTGGAGTTCCTCGATATACAGGAGCGGACGTCGTGACAAACAACCACGGCGAGCGACGCAAGACCGGCCGCTAAACGATGTCCGAAGCGTTCCGTACCATTGCCGTCGCGTTCGGTGCGCTTGCCGCCGGTGTCACGTGGATGAGCGTGCGCACGGCATCGATCCCCCTTTCTTCTCCGCAGCGGCTCGTTGCCGAACTGCGGCTGGCGCAGATCGCGGCCCTGTTGCTTTCGCTCATCGCCGGCGCGTACGTCGGCCTGGCGGTCGTACGCGAGAACGACCCCGGCGTCGGCCTCGACGTCGCGCTCGCCGCGGTGTTCATGGTGACCGCGGCCTGGACGATGATGCGGGACCCACGGCAGGCGCTGACCATTCTCGCGCTCGCGTTTGCTGCGCACGCAGTGGTCGACGTCGCCCACCGGCCCGGGCTCCTGCCCGACGCGCTTGCACCGCGGTGGTACTCGATCGGGTGCGCGGTGTACGATGTCTACATCGGCGCCATCTGCTATCTTCCGATTCTTCGGCGGTGAGTACATGAAACGATTCGTCTCGATAGCCGCGGCTGCGCTGGCAGTGGCGCTCGGACCCGCGTCACGCCCGGCCGCGCAGGCGGCGCATCCGAAACTGGTGGTCATGATTGCGGTCGATCAGATGCGCGGCGACTACCCCGTGCGTTATGCCTCGCTCATGACCAAAGGCCTGAAGCGGCTCACGACTGACGGCGCGTGGTTCAGAAATGCCGCGTACCCTTACCTGAACACCTACACGTGCGTCGGACATCACACGATCGGCACTGGAACGCTCCCCTATCATCACGGCATGATGCAGAACGTCTGGTTCGACCGCGAGACGGAAAAGAGCGTGGCCTGCACCTCCGACGCGAAGGTCACCGACGTCACGGCAGCCGGGGCCGTCGCCGGCGTTGGCGACAGCGGCGTTCGCAACCTGCGGCCATCGCTCGCCGACATCATGCGCCGCGACCTGCACTCGCGCGTCGTCACCCTGTCGATGAAGGCGCGAGCCGCCATCGGCCTCGCGGGCCATGGTGGAGACGCGGTCATCTGGCTGGATGACCGAGGACAGCTTGAAAGCTCGGGTGCGTTCGGATCGGCGATGCCCGCGTGGGCCACAGCATTCGAGAAAGCCAACCCATCGTCGCGGGACGGCGACAAGGTGTGGGAACGGATGCTGCCGGCGGATCGATATCAGTATGCAGACGATGCGGCCGGAGAGAAGCCGGGCAACGGCTGGTCTTCGACGTTCCCGCACGCGCTCGGTCCGGCTGGCGATCGTCTGTACTTCGCGCACTGGGAAGGATCGCCTTACGGCGACGAATACCTCGAGCAGATGGCGGAGTACGCGGTCGACGAGCTGAAACTCGGACAGGAGGGCACCGTCGACTTTCTCGGCATCAGCTTCTCGTCTCTCGACGTGGTCGGCCATTCGTTCGGCCCGCGAAGCCATGAAGTACAGGACCTGCTCGCGCATCTGGACCTCACGCTCGGCCGCCTGCTCGATCATCTCGACGCAAAGGTCGGCCGGGGGAACTACGTGTTGGGATTGAGCGCCGATCACGGCGTCGCCGACGTGCCGGAGCAGGTCGAAGGGGGACTGCGGGTGCTGCCGCCGACGGTTACCGCGGGTATCGAGCAGTCGCTGCGGCCGTTCTTCGGCGAAGGCCCGTTCGTCGATTCGAATCTCGGCAGCGACGTGTATTTCAAGCCGGGCGTCTACGACAAGGTGATCAAGAGCCCGGAAGCGCTTGCGGCGATGAGCAAGGCGATCCTCGCGGTACCCGGGATGGCGCGCGTCATCACGAGGGCCGAAGTCGAGAAGCCAGGCACCCGCGAATCGAAGGACGCGATCCTCCGCGCGGCGGCGCTCAGCTACTATCCGGGCCGCAGCGGCGATCTCATCCTGATCACGAAGCCGAACGTGATTTTCGGCATCGCCACGTCGACTCATGGATCGCCGTATGAGTACGACCAGCACGTTCCGGTGATCTTCTTCGGCGCGGGCGTGAAGGGTGGCGTTCAGTCCGCGGCGGCGACGCCGGCCGATCTTGCGCCGACGCTGGCGTCGATCGTGGGGGTGAATCTGCCGTCGCCGGATGGACGGGTGCAAACGTCGGCGCTCAGCGCCGTGTCCGCGCGAAAGGCCACCCGGCGGCATTGACGGCCATGACGTCTGATGCTGACGTCTTCCGGCG
This sequence comes from Vicinamibacterales bacterium, assembly GCA_035492775.1. GTDB lineage: Bacteria > Acidobacteriota > Vicinamibacteria > Vicinamibacterales > 2-12-FULL-66-21 > DATJFQ01. The sequence goes on along the minus strand of DATJIW010000051.1, from coordinate 28,552 downwards.
GCGGGTGATTGCGATCGTCCGGCGCATTCCTCCCGGCGAGGTTGCGACGTATGGCGATGTAGCGGACGCCGCGGGCTATCCGCGCGCGGCGCGCGCCGTCGGCAACGTCATGAAGAGCTGCAGCACGCCGGGCGTGCCCTGCCATCGCGTTGTCGCCGCCGGAGGGCGTCTGGGCGGTTACGGCGGGAACGAATCGCTGAAGCGCGCGCTGCTGCGGGCCGAGGGACTCGCGGTCACGACGAAGCGGATCACCAACTTCGCCGACCGACGGTGGAGGAACCGTCGCTCGTCCCGCCCGTAAATACAGGGGATTGTTGGGGTCAGACCCCGGACTGCGGGGGAGCCCCCCAAATCGGGGTCTGACCCCGATTTGACCCCGATTTGCGCAAATGGGGGACAGGCCTCGGGGCAACGTGAAACCTGCATGGCGACGTCTAAGGTAACAGTGCACCCCTCGGCAGCCGGGCCGGCGAACTCCGGCCGCGCCGCCGAAATGGCGCTCGTCGAACGCTGCCGGAAGGGCGAACTCGGCGCGTTCGAGGAACTGTACCGCGCGCACGCCGGTCGCCTGTATAGCCTGGCGTGGCGGATGCTCGGGAATCCGACGGACGCGGAGGACCTCCTGCAGGAGATCTTCCTGTCCGCACACCGGAAACTCGACAGCTTCCGGGGCGACTCGGCACTCGGCACGTGGCTGTACCGGCTCGGGATGAACCAGATCCTGGACCACCTCCGCAGCCGCGCGGCGCGCGCGGGACAGCTCACGGACGGCATGGACGACGCGGCCGTGCTCGAGGACGCGATGGCGCACCGGCTGGACGCAGCGGCGATCGACCGCGTGGACCTGGAGCGCGCAATCGCGCAGCTCCCCGACGGGTGTCGCGCGGCGTTCGTGCTGCACGACGTCGAGGGGCTCGAACACCGCGAAGTCGCCGTCGTGCTCGGCGTCGCGGAGGGCACGTCGAAGTCGCAGGTCCATAAAGCGAGGCTGCGCCTCCGGGTGCTCCTGGGCAGAAAGTAACTGGTTCTTGTTATGGCGTGTTCACAGTACCTGACGTCGATTCAGGAATACGTCGACGGGACGCTCGGCCCGATCCGGCGCGCAGAACTCGAGCAGCACCTCGCAGGCTGCGAGGCGTGCCGCACGATGGCGACGGATCTCGAGCGCCTGCGCGAAAGTGCCTCGTCGCTCGGCGACGTGCGGCCGCCCGACGGCGCGTGGCTCCAGATCGCCGGCCGCCTGCGGCAGGAAGGACGCATCCACGACGTATCGCGGTCGCGGACCCGGCTGCCTCGCCTCGCCTGGGCCGCGATGGCCGCCGGTCTCGTGATCGCGGCTGGCGGCGGATTGTTCGTGCTGCGCCCGGGCACGCGCGCGACGACGGCACCGACGGCTGCGCAGACTTCGACCGCCGCGCCGCCGGCCGCCGGCAACGCGCCCGACGCGAAATCCGTCGAAAGCGTGCAGAACGAACTCGCGGCAGCGCAGACGCAGTACGAAACCGCGATCACGCACCTCGAGCAGATCGCCAAGGCAAATCAGGCGTCGCTCGATCCGCAGACCGCGCGCACGCTGCAGAAGAACCTGGCGATCACGGACATGGCCATCGCGGACAGCTCCGCGGCCGTCCATGCCGAGCCGACGAGCGTCGCCGCACGTGAAGCGCTGTTCGATGCGCTGCGGCAGAAAGTCTCTCTGCTGCAGGACACGATCTCGCTGATCAACGAGATGCGGAAAGGCAACAACGCCGGCGCGGCGCAGGTCGTGAACAAGAGTTGAGGATTCATTCGAACAACGGATCCTGGGACGGTAGACGACGGACCTGGAAGACGGAAGAGGATTTGATGCAGAGAGCGATTCGATACTTCGTAGCGGCGGCGGGCGTCGTGCTGACCGCGGCACCGGTTTTCGCACAGGTCTATCCGGAGCGGGTCGATGGCCGGACAACCCGGGTGCACGAAGTCTATCGGCGCCGCGACCGCGGCGGCGATCGCGCACAGGCCGTCGATAAGTTCACCAAAACCGTCCACATCGGCGCCGACGGCACGCTCGACGTCTCCAATATCGCCGGCGACATCATCGTTTCCAAGGGCTCCGGCAGCGAAGCGAAAATCGACGTCGTCCGGACCGCCCGCGGCCGTGATGACGCGGACGCGAAGGAACAGCTCTCGCTGACGCGTGTCGACATCACCGAGGGGAACGGACGTGCCGAGGTCCGCGAGCGGTACCCGGAGCGGAACGGAAACAACGGCGGCCGCCACAACTGGAGCGTCACGAGCGACTTCACGATCACGGCCCCGCCGGGAACGCACCTGATTCTGAAATCGGTGAGCGGCAACCTGAAGATCGCCGGCATCACCGGCGACGTGGCGGCGGAGACGGTCAGCGGCGACGTGGAGATCTCGGCCGCCGGCCGAGTCACGACCGCGAAATCGATCTCAGGGAACGTCGTCGTCTCCGACACCAAGTTCGACGGAGCGCTCGAAGCGGGCAGCATCAGCGGCGACGTCAAGCTGCAGCGCGTGACTGCCCGCCGCGTCTCGATCGGCAGCGTGAGCGGCAACGTGCAACTCGACGACGTGCAGAGCGAGCGCGTGGACGCCCACACGACGAGCGGCAACGCAAACTTCTCCGGCACGCTGGCGCGCAGCGGCCGCTACGAACTGAAGTCCTTTTCGGGTGAAGTGCGTCTGACGCTCTCCGGCGACGTCGGATTCGAACTCGAAGCGAGTTCGTTCTCCGGCGACGTGCGCTCCGACCTGCCCATCACCACCCACGGTACGTCGGACGATCACCGCCGCCGCCGCTCCCTGAGCGGAACCTACGGCGACGGCAGCGCCGTCCTCAACATCAGCACTTTCAGCGGATCTGTAGTGATCTCTAAACGCTGATAATTCCCAACTCCCAACTCCCAACTCCCAACAATTTCGAAGCGGCTGGAATAGAGAAATTGGGAGTTGGGAGTCGGGAACAATTTCCAAGCAGCGGGATAAAGAAATTGGAAGTTGGGAGTTGGGAGTTGGGAATTACCGTAGTCCCCCACCCCCGTCTGGCACTGCACTTGCTTCGTTGCACTTTTAGGCGCGCTGTCAGCCAGTTGCGCCGATATAATTGGATACAGATGGGCCGGAACTACACGGTCCCGCGTTCAGTGCTGGAGGCGACAATGAAGCAGTGGATGATCGCAGGCGTGCTGACGGGAGTCCTCGCGCTCGCCGGGACCGTCCAGGCGCAGAAGCCCGCGGAACAGGGCGACCGCACCCCCAAGCAACAGCCGACGACAGCCGCGGCACCCGACGTGGCGGATACCGCCATGGCGCTCGGAACCGTTCACATCCCCCGCGCGGTAAAGGCCGACGGCAAGCCGCTCGCCGCCGGCACCTATCAAGTGCGGCTTACCGCGGATCAGGCAAAGCCCGACGCGACCGGCACCAGCGAGAAGCTGGAACGCTGGGTCGAGTTCGTCCAGAAGGGCGATGTGAAGGGCCGCGAGGTCGTCTCGATCGTGCCGCAGGCGGAGGCAAAGCTCGTCCAGAAGGACACGCCTCCACCAGCCGGCGGCTCCAAGGTCCAGATGCTCAAGGGCAACGAATACCTGCGCGTGTGGATCAACAAAGGCGGGAACTACTACTTAATCCACTTGCCGGTATAAACAGCCAGTCATCACTGGCCGGTCACCAGTTTCGACCGGGAACCGCGAACTGGAAACTGACAATCGATAGCGTCAGATCGCCATCACGTCGAACTGTTCGTGATGGAGGTGTGCGTCGGGCCGCAGCGTAACGCTCTTACCGAGCGTGCGCTGCATCGCCCGCAGCATGCCGCTCTCCTCTTCCTTCAACGCGCGCGCGATATCCGGATTCACCCGCAGCAGCACGCCCTGGCCTTCGAGATCCGGCCCGATTTTCTCCAGTTCGGTCAGGATCTCGTAACAGATCGTTGCGCTCGACTTGATCGTCCCTGACCCGGAACAATACGGGCATGGCTCGGTAAGTTGACGCTCGAGGCTCTGCTTCACGCGCTTGCGCGTGACGATCACGAGGCCGAAATCCGATACCTGGAGCGCCTTCGACGGCGAGCGGTCCTTCCGCAGCTCCTTCTCGACCTCCTGAAACACCTTCTGGCGATTCTTCTTCTCCTCCATGTCGATGAGGTCGAGAACGATGATCCCGCCGAGGTCGCGCAGGCGGATCTGCCGAACGATCTCCTTCACGGCTTCGAGGTTCGTCTTGACGATCGTGTCCTCGAGGCGCCCGCTGGATTTCTTCCCGACATAGCGTCCGGTGTTGACGTCGATCGCGACCAGCGCCTCGGTCTGATTGATGACGAGATATCCGCCCGATTTGAGCCAGACCTTGCTGCGCAGCGCCTTGTCGATCTCCGCCTGGACGCCATACTCCTCGAAGATCGGAAAGTCCTTCGTGTAGTGCTTCACGCGGGGCGTCAGCGCAGGCATGATTCGCTCGACGAGCGCCACCACGCGGCGGTACTCCTGCTCGTGGTCGATCCGGATCGCGCTGTAGTCGTCGGTCAGCAGGTCGCGAAGCAGCTTCGTGACGAGGCTCTGCTCCTGGAAGAGCAGCGCCGGCGCCCGCCGCGACTCCATCTTCTGCCGGACCGACGTCCAGACTTCGTGGAAGTACGAGAGGTCGCTGACGATGTCCGCTTCGGTTCGGCCGGCGGCTGCCGTCCGGATAATCACGCCGCCCGTGAACCCGTGCTGCTCGCGGAACTGCCGGACGATGCCGCGCAGGCGCGACCGCTCTTCGCGCGATTCGATCTTGCGGGAAACGCCCACGTGATCGACCGTCGGCATGAACACCAGAAACCGTCCCGGCATCGTCACGTGCGAGGTGAGGCGCGCGCCCTTGGTGCCGAGCGGCTCCTTCACGACCTGGACGAGAACTTCCTGGCCTTCCTTCAGGAGATCTTCGATCCGTGGCCCGGCCTTCGCGGCGCTCGCGTCACGCGGAGCCCCGTTGCCGCCGCGGTCGCGCGAACGGCGTTCGGGAACGACGGCGGCTACCGTGCTGCTGGAGCCAGCGACCTCTCCGGCGCTCAGCATGAGCGGCGTGGCGCCATCCCGATGAGGGGTCTCTGCGGCCCCGGCCCGATCCGTGCCGGTCTCCGTGGCCTGATCTCTGCCGGTCTCCGTGGCCTGATCTCTGCCGGTCTCCGAGGCCCGATCCCAACCCCCCTCCGTGGCCTCCGTGGCCTCTGAGTGGATCTTCTCCGTGGCCTCCCCCTCCCCCTCCTCCTCGTCCTCTCCCCCCGCGAGCTTCTCGAACTCCTCGACGGTGTTGACGACCTCAGAGACGTACAGGAAGGCGTCGCGCTCGAGACCGATGTCGACGAACGACGACTGCATGCCCGGGAGAACCTTCGAGACGCGTCCCTTGTACAGATTGCCGACGACGCCGCGCTGGTTTTCCCGTTCGATGAAGATCTCGACGACCTGGTCGTCCTCGAGAATCGCCACGCGCGTGTCGTGGCCGCTCGAGGAGATGATCATCTCCTTGTTCATGCGGATAACTCCGTGATGGGTAGCGGCGCTGCACGCGTCGAGGACGTACGCCGGACCTCGCGGACGAGACGTCCGCGAACCAGCACGCGACCAGAGCGGCGAGCAGGAGTGTCATGCCTCTACCGTGTCTCGATTAATTGGTAAACCGCCGCATCCTGACGTTCAGGATGAGTCCGAACCCGGCCATTGCCGCGATGAGCGACGAGCCGCCGTAACTCATGAGCGGCAGCGTAATCCCCTTCACCGGCGCCAGACCGGCGGACATGGTGACGTTGTAGATCACCTGAAACGCAAACCCCGAAATGATGCCTCCCACCAGATATGCGCCGATGCGGTCCTTGGCGAGCCGGGCCGCCTCGAGAGATCGCAGAATCACGAACAAGTAGAGTCCCAGCACGACGAGCACGCCCACGAACCCCTGCTCTTCGGCGAGGACCGAGAAGATGAAATCGTTGTGGGCGACCGGCAGGAACTTGTACTGCCCCTGCGTGCCGTGCCGGAACCCCTTGCCCGTCAGCCCACCCGAGCCGACGGTGATCCGCGCCTGAATCGTCTGGTAGCCCGCGCCGCGCGGATCCTGCTGCGGGTCGAGAAACGTCTGGATTCGCTGGCGCTGATAGTCCTTGAGCCCGAACTTCCACGCGATCGGCGCGACGAGCACTCCGCAAAGCGCCAGGATGCCGAGGAGCCGCAGGCGGAGGCCGGCGAGATAGGCGATGCCGAGAAACACCGGGAGCAGCGTCACGGCGGTGCCGAGGTCCGGCTGCTTCGCGATGAGCAGCAGCGGGATGACAGTGAAGACGCCGCCGATCACCAGGTCGCTCGTGTTCCGTGCGCCGCGGCGGTTCTCGCCGAAATACATCGCCAGGATCATGGCGACGCCGAGGCGCCCGAACTCGGATGGCTGCAGATGGAACGGCCCGATCGGGATCCACCGCTGCGCGCCCATCTGCGTCGATCCCTTCAGGAGCACGAACACCAGCAGTACGCACAGCGCGGCGAACAGCATCAGCGAATGCTCCGCCAGCAGCCGGTAGTCGATGACGAGGCAGACGATCAGCGCGAGGATCGCGAGCGCCGCCGCGTAGAGCTGCGTCCAGACCTGCGGGCCGGGATGACCGACGCCGTTGGCGAGCGTCACGTACGTCGTGCTGTAGATCATCGCCACGCCGATGCCCGAGAGCAGCAGCACGGCGCCGAGCAGCAGCCAGTCAACGTGGAAAAACAGCCGGCGTTCGAACATGGTGGATTAGTTCCCGCCGCCTTCGGGCGAACCGCCGCGCGCGTACGGATCTTTGTACTCGAGATGCAGGTCGTCGTGGGTCGGCGGCGGCGGGAGCGGCTTGCCGTCCTGTTTCGCGAAATACGTCGCCAGGATGTGGTGCGCCACCGCGGCGGCGTTGGGCCCGTGGATGCCGTGCTCGAGGAAGACCACGCCGGCGATGGTGGGGTGGTCGCGCGGCGCGAAGAAGATGAACCAGCCGTGGTCGCGATAGTCGATGTTACGGTTGCGGGCCTGCGCGATGAGGCGAGCGGCGTTGGAGATTACCTGCGCCGTCCCTGTCTTGCCGCACACGTCCTTGCCGTCGATTCGCGCCTTTCCGCCGGTGCCACCGCCGTTCACGACGCCCCACATCCCCTGGCGGATCGCCTCGAGTTTCTCCGGCGACACGTCGACTTTCGACTGCGGCGGCGGGGGCGGCACCGGCTGCCAGCCCGACCCCTCGTATTTCGCCTTCAGGAGATGCGGCGTAACCCGGGTACCGCCATTGGCAAGTGTCGACGCATACACGGCCATCGACACGGGCGTAACCGACACCTGCCCCTGGCCGATGGCGACGGAAATGGTCTCTCCGGCGTACCACTTCTTTTCTCTCGTGTGCTCCGCCTTCCATTGCGTGGACGGCACGAGACCGACGAGCTCGTTGGGCAAATCGATATTCGATTTCTGTCCGAGGCCGAGCAACGTTGCCCATTTGTTGATTCTGTCGATGCCGAGCATGTTCCCGACGGTGTAGAAGTACACGTCGCAGGACTGCTCGATCGCCGTCTTCAGATTGACGGCGCCGTGGCCGCCGTGTTTCCAGCAGGCGAACCGGCGGCCGTAGAACGTCGCGCCGCCGGCACAGTTGACCGTGAAATTGGGCGTGATGACGCCTTCCTCGAGTCCGGCGAGCCCGACGGCCATCTTGAACGTCGACCCTGGCGAATACCGTCCCTGCAGCGCGCGGTCCTGCAGCGGCTTGAGGTCGTCGGTGTTCAACTCCTGCCACGTGGCCTTGTCGATGCCGCCGGCGAACGCGTTCGGGTCGAACGCGGGGCGGCTCGTGAATCCGAGGACGTCGCCGTTGTTCGGATCGAGCACTACCGCGGCGCCATTGAAACCGCTTGCCGTAAAGCCGTCCTCGATCGCCTTCTGGATGTCGCCGTCGATCGTGAGCTGCACCGCGGTGCCTTCGCGCGGCTCATCCTTCCCGAGCTCGAACAGCTCGCGTCCGATGCTGTTGACGACCACGGTCTTGTTGCCCTCGGTCCCCATCAGCAGCTTGTTGTACTGCTGTTCGAAGCCCGCCTGTCCGACAATGGCGCCTGAATCGATGCCTTCGTAGTCGGTCCGCTGGAGCTGCGCCTCCGTGATTTCGCCGACGTACCCGAACACGTGTGCCGCCTCGGTGCCCGGATACTTCCGTGACGGCACTTCCTGATAGATGATGCCGGGCATCTCCCAGCGGCGCGCCCACACGGCAATCACCTGCTCGCGCGTCGCGTTCTCGATGAGGACGATCGGGCGGTAGCTCGGCTCGCGCCGCCGCCGTTCGACGGTCTCACGCAGCTGGGCCTCGTCGGCGCCGGTGGCTTCGGCCACCAGCTTCAGCGTCTCGTCGATGTTCTTCGTCTGCTCGCGGACGAGCGCGATGTTGAAGATGTTGCGGTTCTCGACGAGGACGCGGCCGGTGCGGTCGAGGAGCACACCCCGCGGCGCCGGCAGCGGCAGTCGCCGCGTGTGGTTGTTGTCCGCCATCTCGGCGAACTTGTCGTGCTGAGCGACTTGGAAGACCCAGAAGCCGACCGCGAGCGCGGCGAACGTGGCGGCAATGATGTACTGCAGCGCGCTCAGCCGCAGCCCCAGTCCGCGCCGATCATCTGGCATCAAATTCGACATAGCAACAGCTCTAGAAACGTCTCTTGCTGAAGGTGGCCCGCCGCGCACGGCGCCGCGCGAGCATGTCCGGGCCCCGTTCGATCACCCAGAACACCATCACGCCGATGGTCGCGTTCACCGCGGCCTGCACGGCCACCGCCGACCAGCGCACCGCGAACGCGCGGCCGTCGGCGAGCGCGGACAATCCCTCGAACACCGCCGCGTGCACGAACGTCGCGACGGCGAACATCAGAAACCGCGCCACGACGCCGGACATGATGAACTGCGCGCCGAGCAGGCCCACCACGAACCCGATCAGCGTTTCCGACAGCCCGCCGATACCGACGATGCCGCCGGCGAGCGCGTCCTGCGCAAGCCCGCCAACGGTTCCGGCGATCGCGCCGGTGACGGCACCGAACGCGAGGGCCGCGTACACGATCGCGACCAGCACGAGATTCACGGCCAGCATACGGCCGATCATCATTCCCGAGAGCGTCGCCTGCAGCGTCAACGCGGCGGCGACGCCGATCAGGACCACGACGGTTTTCACTTGATGTCCTCGTCGTGCTGCGCCGGACGCGGCGGCACCATCACGACGAGCACTTCTTCGAGGCTGCCGAAATCGACCGCCGGATGCACGGCAATCGACAGGTACAGCCCACCCCTGTGTTCCACCTTTTCGATCGTCCCGATCATGAACCCTTTGGGGTAGATGCCGTCAACGCCAGACGACAGGACGCGGTCCCCATCTTTCACGTCCGACAGGTTCGGCACCAGATCCATCTTGAGCGGCGGCGTGTCGTCCGATCCGAGGACCATGCCGCCTGCCCGCGCGCGTTCCGTGATCGCGCCCGCAGCGGCGTTCCGATCGACGATGAGCTGCACGCGGGCGGCATGCCGCGCGACGGGTCCGATCACCCGGCCGACGAGGCCCGCCGGGGCGATGACGCCCATGTCGGCCACGACGCCGTCGGACGTGCCCCGGTCGATTGTAATGGTGCGCACACCGGGATTGGGATTGCCGGCGATCACGTTCGCAGAGAGCGTCGGCACCGCGGCCGACGTTTTCAGATCCAGCAGCGAGGCGAGTTTTTCCGACCGCGCCGCCAGCGAGCGCTGCTCCTGCAGCTGGACCTGGAGGCTGTTCAGCTCCTCCCGCAGCCGCTGGTTTTCGTCACGCGCGCCGCGGAGCGCCGCGTAATTCGACCACACGCCTTCCACGCCATGGACGACAGCCGCGGTCGCCCGCTCGACGCGCGAGAACATCTCGAACGTCACCAGCTCCAGCACGCGCACGCCCGATTTCGACTGCACCTGCGCCGACACGAGCAGCACCTGCGCGATCATCAGCGCGCCAAACAGAACCCCGGGGCGGCGGAGCGCAGTCATTTCATGAAGCCACGGTTCGGCGGTGCGGCGGTGCGGGGGGGCGGAGGTTCGCTTCTCGTTCGCCGTTCGGGTTCGTCGCGTTCGCGGTCAGGTTCGAGTTCGCTTCGAACCCGAACGCGAACCCGAACGCGAACCCGAACTCCGAACCCGGAATCGAACCGCCGCACCTCCGAACCCGCGAACCCTGAACCATGTTTTCAGTCGATGGAGATCTTTCGCAACAAATTGAAATCCGACAGCATCTTCCCCGCCCCGAGCACCACCGACGACAGCGGGTCCTCCGCCATGGCCAGCGGCAGTCCGGTTTCCTCGCGCAGGCGCTTGTCGAGGTTCTTCAGCATGGATCCGCCGCCGGTCAGCACGATCCCGCGATCCACGATATCGGCCGACAGCTCCGGCGGCGTACGTTCGAGCGCGACGCGCACCGCATCGACGATGACGTTGACGGTTTCCGCGAGGGCCTCGCGGATCTCCTCGTCCGTGATGGTGATCGTCTTGGGCACGCCTTCGATCAGATGCCGACCCTTGATCTCCATCGTCATTCGCTCCTCGAGCGGGTACGCCGAGCCGACTTCCATCTTGATCGCTTCGGCCGTGCGCTCGCCGATGAGCAGGTTGTACGTCTTCTTGATGTATTGAATGATCGCGTCGTCCATTTCGTTGCCGGCGACGCGGACGGCCTTGCTGTAGACGATGCCGGCAAGCGAGATGACCGCGATGTCGGTCGTGCCGCCGCCGATGTCGACGATCATGTTCCCCGACGGCTCGGTGATCGGCATGCCGGCGCCGATCGCCGCGGCCATCGCTTCCTCGACCAGGTAGACCTCGCTCGCCTTCGCGCGATACGCGCTGTCCTTGACGGCGCGCTTCTCGACCTGAGTGATCTCGGACGGTACGCCGATCACGATCCGCGGCCGCACGAGCATCGTGCGGTTGTGCGCCTTCTTGATGAAGTAGGTGAGCATCTTCTCGGTGACCTCGAAATCCGCGATGACGCCGTCCTTCATCGGCTTGATGGCGACGATGTTGCCGGGCGTGCGCCCGAGCATCTCTTTCGCGTCCTTGCCGACCGCTTCGATGCGGCCGTTCACTTTGTTGATGGCCACGATCGACGGTTCGTTGACGACGATGCCCTTCCCGCGCGCGTAAACGCAGGTGTTCGCCGTGCCGAGATCGATGGCAAGGTCGCTCGAGAAGAGCGAGAAGATCCGTAAACTCAAAAGCCGCTCCTATTCGCCAGCTACGTAAATGCCGTTCTTGCCGTGTTCCTTGACGTGGTACATGGCCAGGTCGGCCGCTTCAATCAGTGTTTCCGCGGAGGCGGCCACGTCGGGCAGCGTCGCGACGCCAATCGACACCGTGAGATGGATGTCCAGCCCGTCGTCGTGGAGAAACGGATGTGCGGCCACGCGATCGCGGATACGCGCGCCGACCGCGACCGCCCCTTCGCTGGCCGTGTCGGGCAGCACGAGCGCGAATTCATCGCCGCCGTAGCGGGCCACGACGTCGGTTTCACGGGCGCTGAGCCGGATGACGCTGCCGGCCTCGACGAGCGCGCGGCTGCCATACAGGTGGCCGTGGGTGTCGTTGATCGATTTGAAGCCGTCGAGATCGAGGAACAGCAGCGACAGCGGCCGGCCGCTGCGGCTCGCGCGCTTGGTTTCGCGTCGAAGGACCTGCGACAGATATCGCGAGTTGTACAGCTGTGTCAGATCATCGGTGACGGAGAGCGCTTCGGCACGCTCGACGCGCAGCGCGTTGTCGAGCGCGAACGCGGCGGGCTCCAGCGCGGCGCGCACCACACGCGAGGTCGCCGCCGCGAGGCGGGGTTCGCGCTGTGAAGGCGCGCGATCGATGCCGACGATCGCTCCGACGACGCGGCCCCGGCACGCGAGCGGAAACCCGAGCGCCGCGGCTGCCGTGGCGTCGGAGAACCGTTCGTCCGCCGATACGTTCGTGACGGCGCATGGCTCCCCGTGCTTCATCACCCAGAGCCCGACTGCGAGCGCCGCCTGCTCTCCTGACGCGCCGATGCCGCGCGAGGCCAGCGCGCGAGGCTCGCCGTTGTCGTCCAGAACCAGTACGGCCCAGCCGCCAATCGGAAGCCACGCGGCGGCGTGGCCTGCGATGGCCTCTGCGACCCGGACGGGTTCGACGAAGGTATGTACGTCGCGGATCAGCTCGGCGAGGACGTCCGCCTTCGACAGCCGGGCCCGCAGCGCGGACTGCAGCGGCTGGAGCCGGCTGGCCAGATCCGTACGGGCGGACAGCGATGGCGAACGCCTGACACGGGTCGGCACACGCGTACCCGATGGGCGGCGGAGGCGAGTCTGCGGAATGAAAGAATCCCTCTAAGTCCTTCTATCCTGCGTAAATATAGCACATTGGCACACTTACACAGCCATAGAATTCAACCGGGATCAGGCAAGTTTGATCCAGCGGACGGCGCCGGCGTGGGTCAGGTCGTAGCAGAAAAGGCCGCAGCCGTTGCGGCACCAGCGGTAGTAGTCGTACTCCACGCCGCCGAGCGTCCCTCGCTCGAGCCATTCGAGCAGGACACCACACGACGGGCACGGCCGGTTCGTGCTCTCCGTTTGCGCTTTGATGCGCTCTCCGCGGTCGAGCAACTGGTTCGATCGGTCGATCAGACAGGTCACACGCGCGCTTGTTTTTTTCGAGCGGGCACGAAGCGTCTTCGACCAGGCCAGCAGCTCCGCAACGCGCGTCAGCAGGGCCTCGGGGGGCACGGGCTTGACGAGGATTAGATCGACTTGCGCGGCCATCCCCTCCGTCGCCTCGGTGCACCGGGTCTCCGTCAACAGGATGATCGGGACCTCTTTCGCGGCCTCATCATGCCGTAGCGCGCCGACGAGGTCCGGCCCGGCGTCCGGCGCAACGGCGTCCGTTTCGGCGACTACGAGATCCGGCTTCAGGTCCGCGATGGCGCCGACCGCTTCGGGTGGGGTTGTGGCCCCCGCCATCCAGAAGCCGGCCTCTTCGAAGCGCGGCAGATATACGTCGAGGGTGTCGCGGTCGCCGACGAACAGAACGATGGGAGGGACGGACTCGGACGCGGCGAAATGCTCTGACGCCATGGTGCACCGCAGTCTCGGATTGTCTCCGAGACGGCGGTGCTGATCAACCTCGACAGTTCAGAATTCGAATCGTGCGCCGAAGCGCATGGTCCGGGGAACCTGGTACGAGACGACCTGCCCGAAGTTCTGATCGGGCAGCTGGAAGGCCAGCTCGGTCAGGTAGTCGTACCCCGTGACACGGCGCTGGTTGAACAGATTGAAAACGTCCGCCAGCACGACGATGCGTCGCCCGCCGGAGAGCTTGAATCCATAGTCGCCGTGTACGTCGGTCTGATACTGCAGCGGCGTCCGCGTTTTGAAGCCGTCGACCGTCTGAATCCCCGCCCCGCGCGCGGTCTCGGGAATTTCACCGGAGCTGTCGTACACCGGATTGGCGGCAAATGCCGTCAGCGGCTCGCCCGACTGAATCTGGAAGGCGACGCCAACGTTCGCGCCGTTCGCCCACTGCCGATTGCCGAACAATTTGCCGGTGTGGGTGCGATCGTTCGGCAGCGGACCGTTTCCCGCGGTGCCGAGATACCGGATGTCGCCGCGGAAGCCGAGCGCGCGGCCGAGCGACACGTACGTGGGATCATTCGTCGGGAAATCGAACAGCGACGTGATCCCCGGATCGGACTGGCCGTTGTCGTTGCGGAAGAACCCTTCGAAGTTCCCCCACAGGCGAGACCAGGTATACGACGACTGCAGCGACCAGCCGCCCGAAAACCGCTTCGACGCTTCGAACGTGACCGCGTCGTAGTCGTGCGCAGGGTGGTCGAAGGAGATGGGTACGTCGAACGGATTCGTGACGGGTGTGTTCGGACCCGGATTCGTCACGAAGTACTCGACGCTGCCGAGGGTGAGATCCGGCAGCAGGTACGCCACGAGGGGGAGCGACCCGATGTCCTCGAGGACGCGGCCGTAGCGGCGGCGCATGTAGTTGACGCCCACCGAGAGACCTGGCGAGGCTTCCCATTGCCAGCCGAGGAGCGTTTCCGTCGAGTACGTGGACCGCGCGTTGGGATCGAAGTCCGATGCGGACAATCCCGCGAATCGCAGGTGCACCGTCGTGTCGGCGGCCTCCACGCCTTCGGGGACCGGCTGCGTCAGATTCGCATCGAAGTAGTCCGCGCGGGTCACGCCGTTGTCAGCCGAGAGCGCGCGGGCCGCGAGGTCGTTCGGGATCTTCGCGAAGAACCATCCGTAGTTCCCGAAAATTTTCATGCGCCCCGTACCCGTCGGGTCGTAGGTCGCGCCGATCCGCGGCGCCCAGTTCCCGTCGAACGAGAAGTGGCTCACGTTCCCGATCAGCTTCTGCTGCTCGTAGCGCACGCCCGGACGCACGGTGAGATGACGTCCCACCTGCCAGGTGTCCTGCGCGAAGAAGCTCAGATAGTTCTGGTCGGTCTGCCGCACGTTGCCGAGGCTCGCCCGCGTCACGCGGTAGATCGTCCCGAAGGTGGGATCGTCAAGGACGTTGACGCTCGCCCCCGTGACGGTCTGCTGGCCGTTCGACAGCGTGAACGTCGGCCCCGTGTAGTTCGTGATGTTGTCGTACGTGATGTGTTCGTTCTGGAACCCGTATCGGATCTGGTGCTGTCCCTTGAAGTTCAGGATGTTCGTGCCGTTCGCCTGCACCTGCTCGTTCTTCCCGGTGTTGTTCTCGTAGAAGCCGATGCCGCCCGTCACCGAACTCGGGGTGATGTATTGGTACTGATTCAACGACGGAATCTCCGTGATGCCGTTCGTCGAGCGGGCGTACGATGCGTCCACCAGCCAGTTCGGTTTGAGCACGCCGTTGTAGCGGACCGTTTGATTGTGCCCGCCGAAATTCTGCAGCTGGCTGAATGCCGCAGTGGTATCACCCAGCAGCGACGACCGGCGCTGCGGACCCATCGGCCCGTTCCCGGGATCGCCGAAGAACGACGCATCGATGCGGTGTCCGGCTGCAACCTGCCAGGTCGCCTTCGTCGAATACGCCATGATGCGCCGCTCGCGATCCTGCGCGCCGAGGCTTGCCAGCGCGCTCCCCGCGGGCGCGACGAACGTCGACGTATTCCGCTGCGGATCGATCGCGGCGAAGTAGAACAGATTGTTCCTGAACACCGGTCCGCCGACTTCGGCGCCGAAATCGCTCACATGGCTGCCCGTCTCGTTTACCGCTTCCGATCGCGTCGGAGTGGTCAACGTGACCTGGCGAAACGCGTTCTGCAGTTTGTCGGGCTGCGAATAGCCGAACACCGTTCCACGAATGTCGTTCGTTCCCGACTTCGTGACAACCGTGACGACACCGCCCGTAGCCTGTCCATACTGCGCCTCGTAGCCGCCCGTCTTCACCTGGACTTCCTGGATGAAGTCGAACGTCACGCCGGTGCCGAGCGAGCCGAGGACGATGGAGTACGAACCGAGGCCGCCGTAGCCCGGGTTCGTGATGTTCACGCCGTCGACCATGTACTGATTCTCGAGACCTGATGCGCCGGAGATCGACGGGTTCGACCGCCCCGTCCCGCCGCCGCTGCTGACACCCGGAGCGAGATACATCGTGTCGGCCAGCGTGCGGTTCACGGGGATTTTCGACAGCATCTGGCTGTCGATGTTGGCGCCCACCGTGGTGCTCGTCGGATCGACGACGGCATGCGTCTCCTTCACCTCCACCGTTTCCGTGACGCCGCCGACCGACATGCGGAAATTGATCGGCGCCGTCTGGCCGAGACGCACTTCGATATTCCGCTGTTCAGCAGGCTTGAATCCCTGCAGTTCCGTTCGAACCGTGTAGACACCCGGCGTCAGGAACGGCGCCGTGAAACGACCTTGATCGTCGGTCGTAAACGTTTTCGCACCCTGTCCGGATTCGACCGTCACGGTCACGCCGGGCAGCGCGAGACCCTGTTCGTCGGTGACCTGTCCGGCGATCGTGCCGGTCGTCGACTCCTGTGCCCTCGCCGCCGGCGCGAACGCCAGCGCGAGCATCGCACACCACAACCATTGCTTCATGCGAATGACTCCTTGATAGCCTTTCGCACGTCGGTGCAATCTGGGATCACTGAACAGTAATTGATGATGAGTGGCGATCTGGCAGTGACAAACGCCGGAACTTCGCGCGTTTCCTCCGGCTCGCGCGTGCGCCACACCTGCGCGGCATCGGCGCCACGCCCGCGGACTGCGGGATGTTGGATCCCGGCGATGACGGGTTGGATCGTGGCATAATTGGCCTTTTCAGAGGTCCCGACAGCCCATGACCATGCTCGACCGGATGCGACGGCACCGCAACTGGCTCAAATGGAGCCTTGCGATCGTCGTCGTGTCGTTCATCCTCCTTTACATCCCCAGCTTCCTCGGCGACACGCGTCAAGGCGCTGCGAACAACGCCGTCGTCGCGGAGGTCAACGGGCAGGAGATCTCGGCCGCCGAGTTCCGGCGCGTATATCAGCAGCAGATCCAGGCGTATCGGCAGTCGTACGGCGCCAACGTCGACGAGCGTCTTCTGAAGCAGCTCGGCATCGATCAGCGCATCGTCCAGCAGATGGTCGACGAGCAGGCCGCGCTGGTGGAGGCGAAACGTCTCGGACTGTCGGCCAGCGACGCCGAAGTGCGCGAGCGCATTCTTGCGCTGCCCGCGTTTCAGGAGAACGGGCAGTTCATCGGTGATCAGCGATACCGCCAGGTCCTGCAGCTGCAGAATCCTCCGATGCGGCCCGACGAGTTCGAAGAGGAAGTGCGCCACGGCATCATGACGGAAAAGCTGCAGGCCGCCCTCACGGGGTGGATGACCGTCACCGACGCCGAGGTACAGAAGGAATTCGAACGACGGAACGAGAAGGTCAAGCTCGCCGTCGTCTCGTTCCCCGCCGACAAGTTCCGCGAAGGGACCGTCGCGAGCGATGCCGACGTCGCCAAGTACTTCGAGGCCCACAAGGATGAGTTCCGCATTCCAGAGAAGCGGAAGGTCCGCTTCGTCGCCATCGATCAGGAAGCGCTCCGGCAGCGCGCGACCGTCACGGGCCAGCAGATCGAGCGCTACTACAACGACAACATCCAGCAGTTCTCGACCCCCGAGCAGGTGCACGCAGAGCACATCCTGCTGAAGACCGAGGGCAAAGACGACGCGGCCGTGAAGAAGCAGGCTGAATCGATCCTCGCGGAGGCCAGGGGCGGAGCGAGTTTCGAGGATCTCGCGAAGAAATATTCCGAAGACGACGCCAACAAGGCGAAGGGCGGCGACCTCGATTACTTCGGTCGCGGGCAGATGGTGAAGGAATTCGACGACGCGGCGTTCGCGGCCAAGCCGGGCGACATCGTCGGCCCGGTGAAGACGCAGTTCGGGTATCACGTCATCAAGGTGCTGGATCACCGTCAGGCGCAGACCAAGCCGCTGGCGGAAGTGCGTTCGCAGATCGAGGATCAGCTCAAGTTCGAACAGGCGCAGGACGAGGCGCAGAAGGAAGCCAATGCGATATCGGCGCAGCTGAAGTCGCCGTCGGACTTCGACAAGGCGGCCCGCGACCACGGCCTGACCGTACGCGAATCGGGGTTCTTCCAGCAGGACGAGCCGATCGCCGGGATCGGGCTGGCGCCGAACGTTGCGCAACAGGCGTTCGCGATGAAAGTCGGCGACGTCAGCGAACCGATCCGCACGCCGCAAGGCTACGCGTTCATCACGGTGCTGGCGACGCAGGACTCCTACGTTCCCAAGCTGGACGAAGTGAAGTCCAGGGTGCGCGATGCGGTGCTGAAGGAGAAGGCGATCGACGCGGCGCGGCAGAAGGCAGCCGCGGTCGACGCCGCCATGAAGTCGGGCGATTTCCAGAAAGCGGCGAAAGACGCCGGACTCGAGGTGAAGACGACCGACTTCATCGCCCGCGGATCGCAAATCACGGACATCGGTCAGAGTCCCGCAGTCGATAGCGCGGCCTTCTCGCTGCCGGTGGGCGGCGTGAGCGACCCGATCGTCACCGCGAACGGCGCCGCGATCATCAAAGTGACCGAGAAGCAGACGCCGGCGCCGACGGATCTGGCGGCGCAGAAAGAATCGCTCAAGTCCGACCTGCTGAACCAGCGCCGGAACGAGTTCTATTCGGCGTACATGACGAAGGCGCGCCAGCGGATGGACATCCGCATCAACCGCGACGTCATCGCGCAAATCACCGCGTAACGCGCGTTCTTACCGTCTGATCGCAGTCGTCCAGTTCAGGACGACGGATGCCGGCGTGTCGGCCTGCGCGGCCCGCGGCGCGAGCACGAGGAACTTCTGCCCGTCCGGAGACGGGCGATACAGGCCGCGCGCGATCGATGAGGAAAAGCGCGTGTCCACAATCGCCGCAGCGGTGCCCGCGACGAAGCCCGCGCCCATCTGTACCGGAACCCCGATGATCTGGCGGGCGGTGCGATAAAACAATTCGCGGCCGTCGGCCCGCCAGAAGGCCTCCTGTCCACCTTCCGTCGATACCTGCCACTTGTTGCGTGCATCCGGGAATTCCTGGACGTAGATCTCGTAGCGGCCGGACTCGTTCGACTGGTAGGCGATGTACTTGCCGTCGGGCGAAAAGGTCGCCCACATCTCATTGAACTTGGTCTTCACGAGCGGGATCATCTTGTGGTCGCCGTCCATCGTCAGCGCCGAGATATTCCATCCGGCGCCGTCCGTGCCGCGCCACGTGACGAGCACGTACTTGCCATCCGGCGACCAGTCGGAGACGTATTTCTCGTTCGCGTCCACCAGCAGCGGCTCGGGGTCCTTCGTCCCGGAGGCATCCTTGATGAGGAGATTGCCAGGGCCTTTTTCACGCGATGTGTACACGATGCGCCGTCCGTCGGGCGACCAGATCGCGTTCACGTTCGTTGTCGGACCGAACGTAAAACGCGACGACACGCCGCGCACGATGTCGCGGATCCAGATGTCGTTCTGGCCGCCATCGGCAGTAATGTCGTAGACGAGCCGCGAGCGATCGGGTGAGAACCAGGTGTCGTGGTAGTCGGCGGCGGCATCGAGCGCCGGGGTCTCCTTTCCATTGCGATCGATCCAGACGAGACGCGATCCGGTCAGCTCGCCGCCGCGGTACACGAGCACCCCGGTGCGCGAGACGGAAAACGAGGCGAGTCCGACAGTATCGGTCCCCAGCCCTTCGCCGATCGGCGTCGGATCGCCCTGAAGCGTCAGACTGTTCGGATCGAACTTCTGCGCGACGAGGGTTCGATCGCGGACGAAGAGGAGGTAGCCGGGCGCGGCGTACTGGACGCGCGTCGTCGTCTGGAAGAGCGTCTTGCTGTTGGTGGAACCCAGCTCACCGACTTTCAGCGTCAGCTCTGTCGCGGACGCGTTGACGGTGTACAGGAAGTGCTTGCCGTCCGGCAGGAATTCCGGCCATCCGCTCGACGGCGTCCCCCCCGGTTTGTCCGCGTCGAGCACGACGGGTTTGCTGATTCCCCCGCCTGCGGGCACTTCGCGCAACGGGTCGTTCACCGTTCCGTCGTACAAAATGACGCCCTCGGGACTCCACGAACCGTCGCCGCCCGAGCTGGCGACGTCGCAAATCGTCTCCGGCGGTCCGCCGGAGATGTCCACCTTCTTCAGCTTTCCACCGGCAATGAAGCCAACGAAGCGGCTATCGGGTGACCAGAACGGACGGTACACGCCTTCGGTGCCTGGCAGCGGGTGTGGATCGAGTGAATCCAGCGGACGGACCCAGATCATCCGTTGTCCGCCGTTGTCCGCGGCGAACGCGATGTTCCGGCCGTCGGGCGAGACGGTCGGCGGGCTTGCATTCTGCAGGATGGCCGGGAGCACCAGTTGAAAGCGGACGACCGGCGGCGGCTCGGGCGCGCGGCGCACCCACGCGACGGCGAACCCCATCGCAACAATGGCGGCAGCGCCGGCAGCGGCCCACGCCAGCTGCTCGCGCGAACGGCGCCTGGTGCTGACCATCACCGGCAGTCCCACCTGCGATCCGCCCTGAGCGACCCACTTCAGCTCCGCCGCGACGTCACGCGCGGACTGCCACCGGTCCTCGGGGTCCTTTGCCAGGCAGCGCGAGACGATGCGATCGAGCGCCGGCGGCGTCAACGGCACCAGCTTGTCGATCGGTTCAGGATTGGTCGCCAGCACCGCCGCCATGACGCTCGACGAAGTCTGCCCGTCGAAGGCACGACGCCCCGTCAACAGCTCGTACATCACGCAGCCGAACGCGAAAATGTCGGTTCGCGCGTCGACCTCGCGGCCTTCGATTTGTTCCGGCGCCATGTAGTGCGGCGTCCCCACGACGGTATGCGCCCCGGTCAGCGCCGCCACCGTCGCCTGCTCCACGGCGGACGAGTTTCCAACGACGGCCGCCCCGGCTGACGCGAGCTTCGCCAGCCCGAAATCGAGCAGTTTGATGCCTTGTTTGGTGACGAGGATATTCGAGGGTTTCAGGTCGCGATGGACGACGCCCTTCTTGTGGGCCGCGTAGAGCGCCTCGCAGATCTGAATCCCATACGCGATCGCCTGCTCGACGGGGATGGGGCCGGCGATCGGCGTCCCCTCGATGAACTCCATCACGAGGTAGCCGCTGCCCTCGTGCTGGCCGACGTCGTGCAGGGTGCAGATGTTCGGATGATTCAGCGCGGAGATGGCCCGCGCTTCGCGCTCGAAACGCTCCGTGAACGGCCCTTTGAGGGTCTTGACGGCGACGTCCCGATCGAGCCGCACGTCCCGCGCGCGGTACACGTCGCCCATCCCGCCGGAGCCGGCCGGCGCCACGATTTCGTAAGGTCCAAGCCGCACTCCGGATGCGATTGCCATGCGGCGCGGATTATACGCGGTTCACCTCACGAACACATTCGGCATGATTGCCAGTGGTTCGCCGCGCCGAAACACCTGCAGCGGCGCGGTGAGCGACGCCAGTGCGCGCGGATCGCGGATTCCCAGCAGCGCCGCGAGCGTGGCGCCGTAGTCTGACGGTCCGAACGGGTTCCGCAGCACGTCGTAGAACGACCGCCGTCCGGGATACGTGACGATTTCGACGCCGGATTCCTGAGGGATCTTGGCCCGCTGTTTGGCAATGGAAATCGCACGATCGAGGCCGCCCAGGTCGTCCACGAGGCCGATCTCCTTCGCCTGCCGGCCGGTCCAGACACGGCCCTGCCCGATGGCGTCGATCCGTTCCGGCGTCGTGTTCCGTCCCTGCGCCGCCTTTTCGACGAACGTGTCGTACGTGGCCTGCATGTTCGCCATCATCATGCCGCGCTCTTCGGGCGTGAACGGACGCGTTGGCGAATAGAGGTCCGCGTACTTGCCGTTCGACACGCCTTCGAGGTTCAGCCCGAGCTTGTTCAGCGTGCCGCCGATCGCGAACTTCGTCAGCACCACGCCAATCGAGCCGGTCAGCGTCGACGGCTCCGCGACGATCGCGTTGGCCGGCATGGCGATGTAATACCCGCCCGAGGCGGCCACGTCGGACATCGATACGATCACGGGCTTCTGCTGGCGCGTCAGCACGACCTCACGCCAGATGACGTCGGATGCGAGCGCCGACCCGCCAGGGCTGTCGATGCGGAGAACGATCGCCTTGACGCTGCTGTCGGCGCGGGCCTTCCGGAGGTACTCGTCAATCGTGTCGGCGCCGACCACGAGCCCCGACGGAGAGTCGTAGCTGCTGCGGCCGCTCGCGATGATGCCGACGGCATAGATGACCGCGATCCGCGGACCGCGATCGAGCCCGAGGCTCGTGTTCGCAATCTGCCGGTACGCGCTGAGTTCGAGATAGTGCGGCGTTCCCGCCGCGAGCTTCACTTTGTCGTCGACCTGGTCTTCGTACGCGAGGTCGTCGATGAGACCGGCCTTGAGCGCGTCCTCCGGCAGGAACGGACCGTGATCGATGAGCGCCTTGACCTCCGCCTCGCTCTTGTGACGGCCTTCGGCAATGCCGCGAATCAGCTGTTGATACAGATCCGCGTTCAGCGATTGCGCCATCTCGCGATGCGCCGGGGTGTACGTGTGCTCCGTGAAGTTGTTCGACGCCGTCTTGTACTCGCCGATGTGCAGCGCATCGGGATACGCGCCGATCTTGTCCAGCATGCCCCGCATGAACAGCTCGTAGCTGGCGATGCCGGTCAGGTCGAGCGACGCCGTCGGCATCAGGAAGACCTTGTCGCAGGCGGTCGACAGATAGAATTCCTGCTCTCCGCCGTACTCCATGTAGGCCACGATGGGCTTACCGGACCGACGGAAGTCGGCGATCGCGTCGCGGATCTCCTGGACCTTCCCCCACAGCGAGGCCGTTCCGGTCGGCCGGACGACGACGCTGGTGATGCGTTTGTCGACCTTCGCCTTTCTCAGCGCGTCGACGATCGAGCGGACCGTGGGCGGCGCTTCGAAGATCTGTCCGAAGACGCTCGTCGACTCCATTTCGGGCAGGTCGCCGTCGACCCGCAGCACCAGCGTCGAATTGCCTGAAATCTCCGGTTCGCGGCCGAGCGCCGAGTACACCAGAACGAGCCCGGCCGCCGATACCATGACGGCCAGACCGATGAAGATGAGCACCAGCCAGACGCCGCGCCTTACAGCCATGTCTCTAATGTACTCCGGAGATTGACTCGATCGCTCACTGAGTCGTTCGCCGCCCGGCCGTGCGCTCGGTTGACGTGATGAACCGCGTGATGTCGTCCGCCAGCTTCTTGTGCGCCGAGGGACGGATGTACATCATATGGCCGCCCTCGTAGTACTGGAATTCAATCCGCTGCGTGTACGACGGGTCGTACGCGAGGTGCCACATGTTCATTTCGATGCCGTGAAACGGCGTCGCCATGTCGTAGTAGCCCGCCGCGACCATCACCTTCAGGTACGGGTTCTTGGCCATCGTCGTCCGGAGCGGTTCGGTCATGTCCATGTAGCGGTTCTGATCGTAGGTCCACGGGCGCACGTTCCCGCTGGAGTCGTAGTGCAAATCGCTCTCCCACTTCAGCTCGTTGCGCACGTAGTCCATGAACATCGCCGTCCAACCGCCCTGCAGAGCCGTGTTCGATGGATCGAACTCCTCCTGCTCACCGGCCGCGTCGAGGTCCGTCGTCGTGAACCGTGAATCGAGGCGGCCGATCGACAGCCGCTTGTCTCTCAGCAGTTCCTTCCGGAAGCGGCCGGGATCGATCCGGAGGTTCGTCTGTTCGACATACTCCGTCGAGAGCCCTGTGAGCCGCGCAATTTTCTCGGCGACCGCGTGGCGTTCGGCGGCGGAAAGCGAGTTGCCTTTCAGGAGCGCCGACGCATATTCGCCGTCGGCAAACGTCCGCGATTCGTCCAGGGCCTTTTTCAAATCGCCGGTGAGGTCGGCCGGGAGCTTCTTGTGATACCAGGCGGAGGCCGTGTAGGTCGGAAAATAGGCAATCAGCGCCACGTCGTTCTGCGGGCTGGTCGAGATCGTCTGATACGTGAGCAGCGCGGACACGAGCACGACGCCGTTCAGCTCGATGCCGTGGCGCGACTGAAGTTCCTGCGAGAGGCCGGCAGATCGGATCGTGCCGTAGCTTTCACCGATCAGGTACTTCGGCGATGCCCAGCGCGAGTAACTCACGAGGTACTCGTTGATGAAATCGCCGAAGGCACGCAGGTCCCCCGCCTGGCCGTGATACTGCGCCGGATTCACCCCGGCCTCGACGCGGCTGTAACCGGTCGACATCGCATCGACGAAGACCAGGTCCGTCACATCCAGCAGGGAATCGTCGTTGTCGACGAGCTGGTACGGCGGCGCCGGCTGGAAGCCGTCGTCCGCCATCTGCACGCGCTTGGGACCGAAGGATCCCATGTGCAGCCAGATCGTGGCGGAGCCGGGACCGCCGTTGTAGAGGAACGACACCGGCCGCGTCCGCGCATCCTCGCCGTCGCGCGTGTAGGCGACGAAGAACATGCGCGCCGCAACCTTCCCATCGTCCGATCGGATCGGAAGCGTGCCGGCGGTGGCGGTGTACTTGATTTCCTTACCGCGGATCCGGACGACGTGCGACGTCTGCGAGATCTTCTCTTCGGCGGGACCTGCCGTCTCGTGCTGTTGACCCGCCGGCGCATCGGTACGGGTGATCGTGGTCTGCGGCGGCTGGCCGAAGTTCTGCCCCCGCTGCTGCGCGTGCGCGGGCGCCGCCATGGCGGCCGCGGCGAGCAGCATCATGACATTCTTCATTCGATCTCCTTTTGGAGGGTTGTTGGCCCGCTCCCATTCGCGTGGTCTACGGGCGAAGTGCCGGGGAATCATACACCGCACCCTCACTTCGAGGCCTGAAACCGGGCTGAATCGACGTCGTGGGGAGCGGAAGCGTGTGTCCCGCGCTGTGCGGCGAGTGACGGATCTGTCACGCGCACATGTGCGGTTCGATGGGAATTTCCAAAAAAACTGGCACAATTCGCAGTGGCGTCCCGCTTGCTATGTCAGGTGGCGTGCTGCCGGCTTCCCACGTTCCCGTGATGATTGTCGAAGACGACAACCATGCGCTGTCGGGCTACATGGAGTTTCTCGAAACTGCAGGCTTTGACGTGCACGGGATGGGCGATGCGCGCGAGGCGCTGCCAGTCGCGCTGCGGCACCAGTTCGGCGCGGTCGTGACGGACGTGATGCTGCCGGGCATGAGCGGCTTCGAACTCGCGGCGGCGCTGCGCGCCGACGTCCGTACCCGGCATGTGCCCATCATCGGATTGACCGCGCACTGGACGCCGGACGTCCGCACGCGCGCGGCCGAAGTCGGCATGCGCGTCGTGCTGCTGAAGCCGTGCACGCCGTCACACCTGATCGCCGAACTCGAGCGGCTCGTCGCTCGCCCCCACGCCGCGCACGCGGTCTGAGTCCAATCAACGCCGGGGTCGGTCGTCCGGGTGCGGTCGCGCCACTCCCAACTCACGCGTTGTCAGCTGCGGTGCCGTGTTTGCCGCGGGCTTCCTTGATGCTAAGATTGGAGTTTCGGAATCGCTGTTCGCCCCCTTCGTGCGGAAGTGGCGGAACTGGCAGACGCGCAAGCCTCAGGAGCTTGTTCGGGCAACCGAGTGAAGGTTCAAATCCTTTCTTCCGCACCACTCACCCAATCTCCTCGTAAATCGACCTCTTTCGGCTCCGCGGGTCCGGCTCGCCATCTTGATTTCGGCCTGTGACCGCTTGTGCTCGCGCAACAGCATGATCGTGTCAGCCGCCAAGTCGACGGTCCGCGGGTTGCCGTTTTTCAGCGGACCAAACGTCGGCTGACGGCCGGCTTTCGTGAGCTGTTGAATAAACGTGACGGCGCCGCCATCAAGATCGAGGGCGGGGCCTCCTCCGGAAGAAGGGGTCGCTAGGAGGACCGCTTCGGAACGGAGGTCGACTAATGCCGGTGCGCCATCGCCTTGGTCCTCAACACGGCGGTGCGAATGAGCCCGCTGCGGTACCAGCTGTGAGTGAGTCCTGAGCGGGTCGCGCGCTTACAATCGTGGCGCGCAGATTTCGGTCTCGTGGCGAGCGCGTCCCCTGCTGCCGTGCCGTTGCAGTAACGGGGCCTGTGACTTGCACCGACCAGAACTCCCCCTCGAATCCGGCCGTCGCCGCAAAACGTCCTCGCACCGACGAGCCGAACGGTCACCTGCGAGGTGCTGCGAAACGGGCTAAGATTGCCCGCACACGCGATGGCAGCCGACGGGAAGAAGGACGACAGCCGCTCCCTCGATGCGACGGTGGGCGGGGACGCCACGGTGACGCGCGTGGGCGCGCCGACCTCGGCCGGCGAGCGCTTCCTCATCCTGCGTCCGCATGCGCGAGGCGGGCTCGGTGCCGTCTTCATCGCGCTGGACGGCGAGCTCCACCGCGAGGTGGCGCTGAAGCAGATCCGGGAAGATCACGCCGACGACGGGCAGCGGCGCGAACGTTTCCTGCTGGAAGCCGAGATCACCGGCGGTCTGGAGCATCCGGGCATCGTGCCCGTCTACGGGCTGGGCACGGACGCGCAGGGTCGCCCCTTCTACGCAATGCGCTTCATCCGCGGCGACTCTCTCGAGGAGGCGATCGCGGAGTTCCACGGTGACGACTCGCTGCGCGCCGATGCCGGCCGACGCTCGCTGGAGCTGCGGAAGCTGCTGCGCCGCTTCCTCGACGTGTGTAACGCCATCGAGTACGCGCACTCCCGTGGCGTCCTACATCGCGACCTCAAGCCCGGCAACATCATTGTCGGAAGGTTCGGCGAGACGCTGGTCATCGACTGGGGACTCGCCAAGGCGCAGGGACGCGCCGAGGGCATGGCGCCATCGGAGGAACGGCCATTACGTCCGTACTCCGGCAGTGGCTCGGCCGAGACGGTCGTGGGTTCCGCGATCGGCACGCCCGGCTACATGAGCCCGGAGCAGGCGCGCGGCGATCTGGAGAGCCTGGGCCCAACCTCCGACGTCTACTCGCTCGGCGCCACTCTCTACTGCCTGCTCGTCGGGCGGCAGCCGTTCGAAAGGACCGACATCGGCTCGGTACTGCGCAACGTGCAGAAGGGGCGCTTCAAACGACCCCGCATGGTCGAGCCTCTGGTGGATCCGGCGTTGGAAGCGGTGTGCCTGAAGGCGATGGCGCTGTCCCAGGCGGATCGCTACCAGAGCGCGCAGGCGCTCGCCGACGACGTGGAACGGTGGATCGCGGACGAGCCGGTGACCGCCTATCGCGACCCGCTGCTCACGCGAGTCACGCGCTGGGGACGCCGTCACCGTGCGGCCGCGGCGTCCATCGCGGTGCTGGTCGGCTCCACTGTGTTGGCGCTCGGTGTCGGCTCGCTGCTGGTGAACCGGGAGCGTGTGGCGGCGGAGGCGAACTTCCAGAAGACGCGGCAGGCGGTGGACCAGTACTTCACGGCGGTGAGCGAAAGCAAGCTGCTGAATGTCCCCGGCCTTCAGCCCTTGCGGCGGGAACTCCTCGAGGCGGCTTCCGACTATTACCGTGACTTCCTGAAGGAGCGCGGCGACGATCCCGCGGTGCGGCGTGAGGCGGCCATGGCCTCCGTCCGCGTCGGCTCGGTGGAAGCCGCTATGGGCCGCCCCGAGGAGGCGCTGCGCAACTACGAGTCCGCCGTGCGCCTCTATCAGGACGCACTCCGCGACGATCCATCCAGCCTGGAACTGCGACGCCAGCTGGCCATCGCTTACGGATCCGAGGGAAACGTTCTGAGTTTCCGGCTTCGAGCGAAGGAAGCCCTGGCGGCGCATGGGAAGGCCCTGGAGGTGCAGGAAGCGATCGCCAGGGAACGGCCCGACGAGGTCAAGGCGCAGATCGACGTGGCCAGAACCCGTGGCAACATGGCCCTCGCCCACCGGATGCTAGGCGAAAACTCCGCCGCGCTGGCCGAGTGGGACCGGGCGGTCGCTATCGCCACCCCGCTCCTCGACAAACCGCTACCGCCGGCGGGCAATGCGACACAGGATCTCACCGGTCGCACCGACCTCTCGCGGATCGTGCGCGAGGTCCTCGGCGGCATCCATCTCGAAGAGAGCCACGCCTTGCTCGATCTGAACCGGCTGGACGAGGCGCGGAGACATGCCGAGGCCGCGCGGGCACTCTTCGACGGCTTGACCCGGGACTATCCCACGGATCTGGCGCTCAAGGCTTCTCTCTCCAGTGCCTACTCCGCCCTCTCGGCACCTGAGCGCGAAGCCGGCCTCCTCGAGGAGGCGCACCGGGATATGCTGCGGTGCCTGGAGATCCTGGACGCCTTGACCGCGGAGAACCCTACCGTCCTGGAGTACCGCACCGACCTGGCCTACGCCCTCCTGCTGCACGGCTATGTGCTCGAGCGTCTCGACAAGCCGGCGGACCTCGACGCCACCTACCGTCGACTGATGAATGTCGCTGAGGCGCTTTTCTCGATCGAGCCCGGTTCTGCCCGCACGAGGAACCTGCTGGCGCAGGCGCTCCAGAAGCGCGCCGGAACCCTGATCCAGGCGCATCGTCTGGCGGACGCGCTCCCGCTCGCGCGCCGCGGCGTCGAGTTGCTCGAGTCGCTGGTGCGCGAGCAGCCCGACTCGGTGTACAACCGCTCCGCGTTAGGTGCGGCCCTGCGCATGCTGGGGCTCGTCGAGGCGGAGGCCGGCCTCACGCGCGAGGCGTTCACGACGTACGAGCGGGCACTCGACGCGCAACGGCCGCTCATCGACAAGTTACCGGTCGAGCGGTACAACCAGGCGTGCGCGCTGGCGCAGATGAGCCGCCTCGTGCCGCCCGAGCGCCGGGACACGCAGGCCGCCGCAGCCGTGCAGATGTTGGGGCAGGCCCTGGCCGACGGCTACTCCGACGCGGGCCTCGTGGCGACGGACACCGATCTCGATCCGCTGCGCGGGCGCGCCGACTTCAAGGCGCTGCTCGCGATGCACGGCATTTCGCAGCGGCGCTGAATTTCGTGACGGAGCGATCCACCCTGCACTCGGTGACCGCGTCCGGCCCCACCATGGTCGAGACATTCCGAAGGTG
>DATJIW010000050.1:0-12176 GCA_035492775.1 Vicinamibacterales bacterium | reverse complement strand
ACTAAGAGGCCACGGAGGCCACGGAGAATTCTTTTTTCCACGGAGCCGAAAGGATTGAGAAGGTTCGAAGAGGTTTCGAGTAGAGGGCGGGAACTAAGAGGCCACGGAGGACACGGAGGCGCTTTTTCCACGGAGTGAAGGTTTACCGAGCCCACGGAGGCGGTCGCTTCCGTACCCTCGCCGCAAGCGAAGCGCGTCACGATGACTCGCACTCTCCCCAACTCAGTGGTGTCCCGAAAATCCTCCGTGGCCTCTTAGTTGACTCCCCTCCAGCCGATGCCTCACCCTCCACCTCGAACTCAGTGGTCCGCCAACAAGACCCTCCGTGGCCTCCGTGGCCTCTTAGTTAACCCCTCTACGGCCTCTACCTCCCTCCCACCTCTTTTCCTTCAGCATCGTACTTACGGAGCTCCCCGAGCTTCGCGAGCGACGCCTCGATCTTGGAAGCATCCCCGACCGCGACGACCTGCAGGCGATCGGGCGCCCAATACTTCTGCGCGACGCGCTGGACGTCGGCTGCCGAAACCGCGTCGATGCGATCCGGATACGTATCCCAGTAGTCCGCCGGCAGCTTGTAGAGATACACGTCGACGTAGTTGTTCAGGACCGCGGTCGGACTCTCGAGCGAGCGCGCGAAGCTCGCGATGATCGCGCGCTTGTTGTCCGCGAGTTCCTTCGCCGACACCGGCGTTTCACGCATCTGGCGGATTTCGGCGAGGAGATCGGTCAACGCGGAGTCGGTCACCTCCGTGCGCACATCGGTCTCCGCGCTCCACGGGCCGCGAAAGCGCCCCGCGGAGAAATTGCTGTACGCCCCGTACGTGTAACCCTTCTGCTCGCGCAGGTGCTCGAAGAGGCGGCCGCTTGGACCGCCGCCAAGGATCCGGTTCGCCACGGTCAAGGCGTCGTAGTCGGGACTGGTGCGGTCGACGCTCTGCGTGCCGACGACGAGGCTCGTTTGCACCGAGTTGGGTCGCGCGACGAGCGACACGCTCGCGTGTTGCACGTCGGACGGCTCCGTCACCTGCGAGACCTCGGCCGAAGATGGCGGCCAGCTGCCGAGCGCCGCTTCCACTTTCTGCCGCGCGACCGCCATTGTGATGTCACCGGCGATCGCGAGCAGCGCGTGATTTGGCGCGTAGTGATCGTGATGGAAGCCGACGAGCTGCTCGCGCGTCAACGCGTCCAGCGCTGCGGGGCTGGCAGAGACCCGCGCGGCGGGATGATCGCCAAACGTGGCGGCCTGGAATCGTTCCGTCGCGAGAAACGACGGCTGCGTCCGCTGATTCGCGAGCAGCGCGCGCATCCGGTTCTTGTAGCGGCCCAGCTCCACCTCCGGAAATGACGGGTGCTCGAGCACGTCCGCCATCAACGCGAGCAGCGTGTCGACCTGATCGTTCAGACACGCCGCGTTGGCCGAGGCAAATGGCGATGACGTCCCCGCGCTCAGGTTCAGCGACGCGGCCAGCCGGTCCAGCTCCTCCGATATCTGCTCCGAGGATTTCGTCGCCGTGCCATCCCGCATGAGCCCCGCGGTGAACTGGGCAAGTCCGGGCGAGGACGCGGGATCGTAGTAGCCGCCGGCGCCCTCGACAATGAGCTGCATGTTGACGAGCGGCGCGCGGTGGTCCTCGAGGACCATCAGATGCAGGCCGTTCGGCAGATCCATCTCCTGTGGCTTCGGCAGGTGGACCTTCAGCACCTCGTTCGACACCGGCGCACGGTTTTTCAACACGGTGCCCGGGGCGGTCGACGGATTCTGCGGCGGCGCCTGCTGGGCGGCGACCGAGAGCGTGGCAGCCAGACCGACAGTGACAACGGCCACGAGGCGGCGGATCACTGGACACCTCCCTGCACTCCCGACTTCGGCGTCGTGATGATGACCGACCGGTTCTCCTGGCTGAAGTACTTCCGGGCGACGCGCTGCACGTCGGCACCGGTCACTCTCACGATGCGATCGACGTGTGTGTTGATGAGGTTTGGATCGTCGAAGAAGAGTGCGTATTGCCCCAGCTGGATGGCGCGCTGCAGCGTGTTCGTCTCTGCGGCCGCCGCGCTGCGGCGTGCGGTGTTGCGTGCCTTCTCCAGCTCCCAGTCCTCGATCTTGCCGTCCTTGATCTTGTCGATCTCCGCGTAGACGGCGTTCTCGGCGTCTGCAGGTTCCTTTCCGGGCGCGACCAGCGCGAACACCTGGAACAGGCCAGGACCGCGGGCGTCGAAGTTGCTGGAGCCGACGGCGGTTGCCACCTGCTTCTGTCGAACGAGCACTTCGTTCAGGCGGCCGCTCCTCCCGGCGGAGAGCACGTCGGACAACACGTCGAGCGCGTCTCCGTCAGGTCCTCCGGCCGGAGGCACGATCCAGGCGATATCGACCCGCGCGAGACGCGCCAGCGGGTCCTGAATCGTGCTGCGGCGCTCGGCGGTGTGCGGCGCCTCCGTGAGATTCGGGCGTTTCGGCTGCGGCTGGGTGGCGATGACGCCAAAGTACTTCTGCACGAGCACCATGGCCTTTTTCGTGTCAACGTCGCCGACGATCGACAGGATGGCATTGTTGGGCGCGTAGTACGTCTTGAAGAACGTCGCGACATCGTCGACGGTCGCCGCGTTGAGATCCTCCATCGAGCCGATGGTCGAGTGCTTGTACGCGAAGTTGTCGTACGCCTGTTCGGTCGTGCGCTCGTCTGTCTCTCCGTAGGGTTGATTGTCCACGCCCAGGCGGCGCTCCTCCTGGACGGCATTCCGCTGGTTGTCGAGGTTCGCCTTCGTGATGTCGAGCGACTTCATCCGATCGCCCTCGAGGAACAGCGCCAGCTCGAGTTGATTCGCAGGCAGGACCTCGAAGTACAGCGTTCGATCGGAATTCGTGGTGCCGTTCATGGTGCCGCCGTTGTTGAACACGAGCGCCATGTGCTCCCCCGGACCGACGTTTTCCGATCCCTTGAACATCATGTGCTCGAACAGGTGGGCGAAACCGGTGCGGCGGGCGCGCTCGTCCGCGGATCCGACGTTGTACGTCACGGCAATCGCGACCGTCGGCGCTGTGTGATCTTCCGAGATGATGACGCGAAGACCGTTTTTGAGCTTCACGTCGCTGAATGTGACGGTGCCGGCGGCCCCGAGGCCCGCGACGATCGTCATCGCCAACGCGAGCGTTCCGACAACTGCACGCATGATCGCCTCCCGTAAAGAAGTGATCGTAGGTGCGAGGACAGCGGTTGGCAAGGGTCCTGTGACGAACCTCATCGGACCTATAATGCGCGCGATCATGCCTCTCGTGCCCGGCACGCGGCTCGGGGCCTACGAGATCGTCGATCTCGCAGGGACGGGCGGAATGGGCGAAGTCTACAGGGCGCGTGATATCCGCTTGAACCGGACGGTCGCCCTGAAACTGCTGCCGACCGGAGCCGACGCGTCGTTCCGGGCCCGATTCGAGCGCGAAGCTCGAGCCGTTTCCGCGATCGATCATCCGAACATCTGTTCGCTCTACGACATCGGCAGCGACGGAGACGTCGCTTACATGGTGATGCCCTTCATCGAAGGGGAAACCCTGGCCGAACGCCTTCGTCGAGGGGCGCTGCCGACCGACGAAGCCCTCGCCATCGGCCGCCAGATCGCTGCGGCGCTCGAGGCCGCGCACGGACGTGGCTTCGTCCATCGCGATCTCAAACCCGCAAACGTGATCGTGACAGCTTCCCGCATCGCAAAGGTGTTGGATTTCGGTATCGCCAAGCCGATCGCGGCGGAAGAGCTGGCGAGCGGTACGACCTCAATCACGTCGTCGTCGACCGGCGTCATGGTCGGCACGCTGCCGTACATGAGTCCGGAGCAGGTCAGGGGAGCAGCCGTCGATACGCGCACCGACATCTGGGGTTTTGGCTGCCTGTTGTTCGAAATGTTGTCGGGCCGCCGTGCGTTCCACGCCGCAACGGCGCCGGATCTCGTCGCCGCGATCCTTTCCGCTGAACCGGACTGGACGGCGCTGCCCGCGCGGATCCCGCTCTCAATCGTCCGGCTGGTCCGGCGGTGCCTCCGCAAGGATCCGACCGCACGGCTCCGCGACATTGGCGACGCCCGGATCGAACTCGACGAAGCGTTGAGCGGATCCGACCGGAGCGAGAGTGCGGTGGCACCAATTCCCAGGCGGTGGCCACAGGCAGTCGTCCCATGGACGATCGCGGCCGTCGCGACCGCCGTCGCGCTGTTCGCGCTCTTCCCGCGCCAGCGAAATCCCGAGCAGATGCGGTTCAGCGCCGTTACGAACTTCCCTGGCGTCGAAGGGGCACCGACGCTGGCGCCGGACGGCCGGTCGGTGGCCTTCGTGTCCAACCGCGACGGCCAATGGGACATATACGTCGGTCTCATCGGCGGCGGCAGCTTCGTGCGCGTGACGAACGACACCGCAATGGAACAAGGACCGCGATGGTCGCCCGATGGATCGCGCCTGCTGTTCGCGCGGCTCAACGACGGCGGAGGCACGGATCTCTGGACGGTGCCGGCGCTTGGAGGCGTCGAGCGGCGGCTCGTACCCGACGCCGGGGACCCTGCGTGGGCCCCCGACGGCCGCGCGATCGCCTACACGTCCCGCGGCGCGATCTGGATTGCCGACGCCGACGGAGCCAATCGTCGCGTCGTCTCGCACGCGGACCCGCCACTCACGTGCCGTCAGCCGGCGTTCGCGCGCGGCGGCGGAATGATCGCGTTCGTCCGCCGCCGCGGCGGCCCCTACGGAAGCCTTGCCATCGTCGACCTCGCGGATGGACACGTCCGCGATGTCGTAGACGACAAGTTCCTCGCCCTGTCGCCCGTGTGGTCTCGCGACGACCGCTACATCTATTTCAGTTCGAGCCGTGGCGGCACGGTGAACTTGTGGAAGGCTCCTGTCAGCGGAGGATCGCTCGAGCAGATTACGGCAGGCGTCGGCGAGGACACCGATTTGGATCTCACAGCCGACGGCAGCAGCCTCGTTTATGCCACCTACCGCATCAACGTCGATCTCGCGGTCCGAACGCTCGACGGCGGCGGCGAGACGACGCAGTGGGTGACAACCGATTCCGTACGCAGCGAACTCGCGCCGCGCTACTCGCCCGACGGCACGAAGATCGCGTTCTTCGCCTCTCGCGCGGGGTCGGAGAACGAGGGCATCTGGATCATGAACGCAGATGGCAGCAACCCGACGGCGCTGCTCGCCGACGGACGACGAAATGTCTTCCCGCGCTGGACACCCGACGGCGCCGCGATCGTGTACGCGTCTGCACCAAATATGGCGGGAGCCGACAGCGAGTTGCGGCAGGCATCGCTCAACGCTGCCGGCGTGCAGACGCTGCCCGGTCGTCCCTGGGTATCGCCGTGGGGCGACATCTCGCGTGACGGTCGGCTGTTGATTCCCACGTCGCCGACGGGAGGACGCATTATCGACCCCCGGAGCAACGCAACGATCGAGATCAAGGAGTTACGCGCCGACCCTTCGGCAGGGGCTCCGTCATGGTCGCCGGACGGCACCCGCTTCGCGTTTGCGGTCAAGCCCGATCCGGATCGGCCAGCGGATGACGGTATCTGGGTCGGAACGCCCGCCGGCGATCGCAGGCATCTGTTCTCTGGCTGGGTCAGCTGGTTCGCGTGGGCTTCGGACGATCAACTGCTGGTTCTCGAAGGCACTTCGTCTCTGGAGGGCCACATGTGGCGCGTAACGATTGACGGACAACGCACGCTCGCGTTCGACCACGTACCGTTGCGGGTGCCGTACGCGCTTTCAAACACGCCGACGACGCGCTTCGACGTGAGCCGTGATGGCCGTCACGTCGTCATCGAAGCGCTGCGCGTCTTCGAATCAGACCTCACCTTGATTCAGCACGTCCGCTGATCGTTTCAGAAATAGAACGTGGCCCCAGCCGTCCACATCGAGGAATCGTAGCTGGGAATCAAATGGCCGACCGCGCTGTCGCCGCCAAAATGGATGAACGTGTACCTGTAGTCGCCGTGAATGCCGACGTGCTTGCCTGCAAGGATCTCCGCGCCGAAGCCCGCATGATAGCCCGTGCGCCGCGTCGAGACGATGTCCGTCGTCTGATCGCCGGTAAGGTCCTGAACCTTGTGCGTGTACCACCCGAATCCGCCCAGGAAGTACGGCGAGAACGTCGAGCGCACCGGGTAGAGCATGACCGTCGCCTGCAGCGGCGAGTCGATGATCCGCTGCGTCAGGTCGCCGCTGTTCTCGCGGTGGCGATCGAACGACAGCTCGAACGCCGTCCGCCGCGACATTCGCGCGCGGATCTGGCCGCCCCAGAACCGCTGTGAGTTGGTGTTCGTCGCCGCGTCAGCCCTCAGCATCGCCATGCGGCCGCCGATGCCGAACGCGCCCTGGGCCGAGGCGGACGTTGCGGCAGACAGAAGAAAGAAGACGGAAGAAAGAAGAAGCGTGACGAGGCCGCGGAGTCGGAGGCGGGTCGCAGGAATTGCGGCACGGCCGAGGTGCGGTTGCAGCATACCGGGCCTATCGGCCGAAGCACACCGCGTCGATATGCTCCAGACGAAGCCGCGGTCTGTCCGACACAGAAAGGCCGTCCCCGGTCGGAGGCGGAACGCGAAGCACCCTGCGAAAGTGCTGACGTTGAATCGATGGACCCGGCTCCGGACCATTCCGGAGCCGACCCCTGCGATCCGCCCCCGACCCGGGACGGCCAGTTTCCGTTTTCCAGATCCCAGTTTCCAGTCGGTCACCAGTTGTGGACTGGCGACCGACAACTGGAAACTGGCACGTTCGCTACGCCAGTACCTTGATCACGACGCGGCGGTTCTGGGCGCGGCCCGCCTTCGTCTTGTTCGGCGCGATCGGCTTCTCTTCACCGTAGCTGATTACGTTGATCTTGTGGAGAGGAATCTGGTGCTGCTCGTAGAGGTAGCGCTTGACGGCCTCGGCGCGCTCCAGCCCGACCTTGTAGTTCACGTCCTTCGCACCGACGTTGTCGGTGTGACCCTCGATCTCGATGTAGGCGCCGTTGGGGTTCGCCTTGAGCTGATTGACGAGATCGTCCAGCTTCTGCTCCGCCTCGTCCGGCAGCTTCGTCTGGCCGAACTTGAAGTTGCCCTCGTCCTCGCTGAGGACGACCTCGTAGACGATGCGCTTCGAGGCCGCTTCCATCTTGTCGGCGCGCGCATTCACCTTGTCGGCGTTCGCATACGCCTCGTCGGCGCGGCTGTTCGCCGCCGCCGCATGCTGGTCGGCAGCCTGCGCCTTCTGGTCGACTTCACCGATGCGGGCTTCGTTTGCCTTCGTCCGCTGCTGGTTCTCTTCGACGGACTGCGACAGCGTTTCGACCTTGTCGTTCACTTCGCCGACGCGCTGCTTGACCATTTTCTTCGTCGCGCATGCGCCCGATCCCGCCAGCGCAAGGGCGAGCACTGGCACGGCCACCACGAATCTCCTCATGTCGTCCTCCTACACTCTAACTGCCGACGCGCGGGGCGCTGGCATAGCCGGAACGCGCCCTCACCGTCGCATCTTTGTCCTTGACGCGCACGCTCAACGCGCGCCAGCCACTTCCCGACTTCGACGAACTGAACGCCAGCACGTACTGATGGCGGAGTTCATCCACGATCTGGCGCGCCGCAAGGCTCTGCTGCGCGGGCGCGCTCGT
This sequence comes from Vicinamibacterales bacterium, assembly GCA_035492775.1. Lineage (GTDB taxonomy): Bacteria > Acidobacteriota > Vicinamibacteria > Vicinamibacterales > 2-12-FULL-66-21 > DATJFQ01. The sequence goes on along the minus strand of DATJIW010000050.1, from coordinate 4,542 downwards.
CACGAACAAATCGCCGCCGGTCCAGCGCGCCAGCGTTCGGAGCACGCCTTCACGCTCGCCGGCCGGACCATCCACGGCCGTCGGCGTTCCAGCGTGGTCCAGCGGCGACACCACCGCCACCACGTAGACCGGCACGTCGATCGCCGCTGCGATCGCGGCGACCTGTTCCGGCGTCATCTCGCTGCTGGTGTCGATGCCGTCCGTCAGCACGATCACCGCGCGTCGATGCGGATCACCAGGGGCCGTCGCGGCAACCTGCTTCGCCGTCAGGCCGATTGCGTCATACAAGGACGTCTGCCCGTAGGGCGACACACGGGACAGCGCCTGCTCGATCGCTCCAGGGTCCGCCGTGAACGGCTGCAGCGATTGCAGGTTCATATCGAAACTGAACACCGCCGCTTCGTCGTCCACCGGTTTGGTCGACAGCCGCAGCGAAGCGAGCACCTGGCGCGCCGCCTGCCGCGCTTCCTCGATGTGAGCAGCTACGCGCATGCTGCCGCTCACGTCGAAAAGGAGCGCGACACGGACGGGCGCGTCGTCCTCGGCCTGAAACTGTTCGATCGCGCGTCGAACTCCCGCTTCCTCGACAATGAAGTCGTCTTTGCCAAGGCCCCTGACGAACCGTCCGCGCTTGTCGCGAACAACGGCCGCGACGGACACGAGATCGACCGCCGACTTGTACACCGGACGCGCCTGCTGCTGACCTTGGGCCAGCGCCGGGCCGGTCATCAGGACCGTGGCACCCGCGATGGCTGCCAGCATGCGTCGACACGCCGTCATGGGCGTACCTTCAATCAAAAGCGGATCCAAAACGGCAAATGCAGCCATATGTGTGAGTTACCTGAACCATCGGGTTGACGATCACCTCGGCTGAAGCCAAAATCGGGTAAAATTTACGCTGTCCCGAGATATTGGGTGAGGCATTTTTACACACTCCGAACGCCTGTGGGGAAACTCTCACTCGAGAACTTCGGCGATTCGCGGCTCTGCTAAGATTTCGCGATGCGTACGACCGCCGGCATTCCTGTCGCGCGCCGCGTCGGCGGCTTCGTTTACGCCATCCGCAATATCGTCAGCGAAGCCCGCAAGGTTGAGGCATCCGGCCGGAAGGTCCGGTATCTCAACATCGGAGACCCCATCACCTTCGGCTTCAAGACGCCGCCACATCTCATTGAGGCCGTGCAGCGCGCGATGCGAGATGGGTACAACGGGTATGCGCCGTCGGTCGGCATTCTGGCCGCGCGGGAGGCCGTCGCCGGCGAGTTGACGCGCCGGGGGATGCCGGCTTCACCGGACCGCGTGATCATCACGTCCGGTACGTCGGAAGGTATCGAGCTGACGCTGACGGCCCTCGCAGAAGGGGGCGACGACGTGCTGGTGCCGTCGCCAACGTATCCGCTCTATACCGCGGTGCTCGCGAAGATTGGCGCCCGTGCGGTGTTCTATCGGACCGATCCCGCGAGAGGTTGGCTGCCGGACATCGATCACATCCGCAGCCTCGTCGGGCCCGCGACGCGCGCGCTCGTCGTCATCGATCCCAACAACCCGACGGGCGCAACGTATCCCGCGGACGTGCGCCGCGCGCTCATCGACATCGCCGACGAACACAACTTTCCGCTGCTGGCCGATGAGGTCTATGGCGACCTCGCATACGCGGGTCCGGTCCCGCCGCTCGCCAGCCTCGCTCCCGACGCGCCGATCATTTCGTTTTCGTCGCTGTCGAAGGCCTATCTGGCCCCGGGCTGGCGCGCCGGCTGGATGGCCGTCGGCCGCACCGATCGCCTGGACGAAGTGCTCGCAGGCGTGAAGAAACTCGCGGACGGCCGGCTCTGTTCGACGGGGCCGATGGAGTACGCGATTCCGGCGGCGCTCAATGGCGACCGGTCGCACGAATCGGGTTTCCGCGCCGCCTTGCAGGAGCGCGCGACGTTGACAGCCGCGCGGCTGAACGCAATTCCGGGCATTCGCGCCGTGGCGCCATCGGCGGCGTTTTACGCAATGCCGCAGGTGAGTCTGCCGGCCGGTGTGACCGATGAGGAGTACGTGCTGGCGCTGCTGCGCGCCACCGGCATTCTCTGCGTCCACGGATCCGGATTCGCGACCCGTCCCGAGGACGGGTTCTTCCGGGTCGTCTTCCTCGCGCACCCCGACGAGCTCTCGGGCATCTACGACGACATCGGGGCGTTCACCGTCGATTTTCTCGGCGAACGTGGCGGGTCGAACGGGTGAGCGGCCGCTCGACGTCAGAGATCAAACAGCTGATTCTCTGGACGATCGCGATGGTCTTCCTGGCCGTCGTGGTCTTCTGGTGCGCGTACCTGGTGCGGGGCGCGCTGCTGCTCGTGTATTGCAGCGTGCTGCTCGCGATCGGATTCAGTCCGATCGTTCGCCTGATCGAGCGTCAGACGCGGCTGCCCATCGGATCCAAACGATTTCCGCGATGGCTTGCGATTCTGGTGCTGTATCTGGCGATCATCAGCGTGCTCGCGCTGATCGGGGCGCTCATCTTCCCGCCACTCGTCCGACAGGCGCAATCGCTCTGGGGCGCGCTGCCCGACATGTTCGAGCGCACCCAGCGCTTCCTGATCGACAAGGGCATCCTCGCGAGGCACTTCACGCTCAGCGAAGCCGTCGCGAAGACGCCCGGCACGGGCGGTGATGCGGCTGGCGCGATCGCCGGCGCGGTCGTCAACGTGGTCGGCGGCATCTTCGGGATCGTCACGATCCTGATCCTGACGTTCTATCTGCTCGTCGAATCGAGATCGCTCACCGACACGTTCCTGCGTCTGTTCCCGAAGCACCAACGCGCCCGCGTGCACGACGCAGGACGGGAAGTGACGATCAAGGTCAGCGCGTGGCTGGGCGGACAGCTTCTCCTGGGGGGGATCATCGGCGGCTCGTCCGCGATCGGCCTGTGGGCGCTCGGCATTCCATTCTTCTACGTGCTCGCGCTGGTCTCCGGCGTCGGCGAGCTGATTCCGGTCATCGGGCCGTTTCTCTCGGCGATTCCGGCGCTTGCCGTCGCGGCGACGGTATCGCTCGACAAGGTGATCTTCGTCGCGATCTTCTTCGTCGTCCAGCAGCAGTTCGAAAACCACCTGCTCGTGCCGCGGATCATGTCGAAGCAGGTCGGACTGAGCGCGGTGATGGTCATCGTCTCGCTGCTGGTCGGGGGATCGCTGCTCGGAATTCTAGGCGCCCTGCTGGCGGTGCCGACCGCGGCCATCCTTCAGGTGATCGCGCTCCAGGTCTGGAAGGAATGATCCTGGTGGAGCGACATCAGCATCCAGGACAACCGGAATACAGGACCTCTATCCACGGCAGGATCGCCAGCGCGACATAGAAGATCGTCAACGCGGCGACGACGCGGTGGACCGATGTCAGGTGCAGCGCGACGCCGAACCCTCCCGCTGCGGTTTTGGCCATTGCCAGCGCCGGCCCACGTCCGATCATCGTCATCAGCCAGGCCAGCAGAGGGTTCCCCTCCATGTGCACGCCGTACGCGCCGACGCCAACGTAGGTCAGTACTCCGTCGAACAGCTGGGCGAGCAGAAACGCGGCGAGCACGACGTCCCCGAAAGTGGAACCGTGGCGGCGGTCGGGCTCGTACTGTTGCATCGCGCTTCCTTGACTCGGTCGCCGGCGGGTCACTTTTCGCCGCGCCGTGTGCTTCCGGGTCGATCACGTCAAACGGGGTGCCACTGCCCCGCAGCGCAAACGTATACTCATCGGATGCGTTCAGATCCCCTTGCCTTTCTGGGGCGCGAACTCGACGCCCTGCGCGAGCAGAAGCTCTACCGCCATCTCAGGATTCTCGAGGACGAGCAGCGTGCGCACACCACGTTCGACCACAAATCCGTTGTCAACCTGTCATCGAACAATTACCTGGGCCTGACCACGCACCCGAAGCTCCGCCAGCGGGCGATCGAAGCGATCGAGCGATACGGCGTGGGCTCCGGATCCGTTCGCACGATCGCGGGCACGATGGACATCCACATGGAGCTGGAGGAGAAGCTCGCGGAATTCAAGAAGGTCGAGAAGGTCGTGGTCTTTCAGAGCGGCTTCGCGGCAAACGCCGGTACCGTCTCGGCGATCCTCACGAAAGAAGACGTTGTCATTTCGGATGAACTGAACCACGCGAGCATCATCGACGGCTGCCGACTGAGCCGGGCGACGATCAAAGTGTTCCCGCACAAGGACGTCGATGCGGCGCGGAAGATCATCCACTCCCTTCCGGCATCACAGCGGAAGCTGCTCATCACCGACGGCGTGTTCAGCATGGACGGGGACCTCGGGGTGCTGCCGCCACTCTGCGACCTCGCTGAGGAGACCGGCTGCATCATGATGGTCGACGATGCCCATGCGAGCGGGGTGTTCGGCGCGAACGGGCGCGGAACGATCGATCACTTCGGCGTGCACGGCCGCGTCGACGTCCAGGTCGGCACGCTCTCGAAGGCCGTCGGCGCGCTTGGCGGGTACGTGGCGGGCAACACGAACCTTATCGAGTTCCTTTACCACCGCGCACGGCCCTTCCTGTTTTCG
>DATJIW010000049.1:0-46426 GCA_035492775.1 Vicinamibacterales bacterium | reverse complement strand
TTCATCATGTCGATGCCGTCGAACCAGCCGTGGATGAAGTCGCGGATCGTCTCCGGCGCCTGGTCGATCACGTCCTGCCGCGCGACGAGGGTGTCCGCGATGATGTTCGTCGCCGCCGTCGTCGACACGAGGATGTGCGCCTCGTCGCCGCGGGCCGTGACGGCTCCGGAGAGATCGGGCTCCCACGTGACCGCCGCGTCCACCTGCTTCGCCTTGAACATGGCGGCGGCTGCGGGCGCGTCCTGCGTGAACACGATGGTCTTTTCGACGCCCGCGCGGTCTTCAGGGCTCAGGCCGGATTGCGCGAGCAGGTAGAGCAGAAGGAAGTGCGATGGCGTGAACTGCGTGCACGCGATGCGCTTGCCCTTCAGGTCCTCGATCGACTTGATCGACGCGAGCGAGACGATACCGTCGCCGCCGCGCGACCAGTCCTGCATCATCACGGACTTGGCTTTCTGATTCTGCTCGGCGAGCACCGACGCCTCGCGCGCCCAGTTGTCGACCGTGTCCCACATGAGATCGACGTCGCCCTTGCGGAACGCGGCCAGCTTCGCGGCGGGATCCTCGAGCAGCACGAACTTCACGTCGAGGCCGTACTTCTGCTTGTACTTCGAATTCGGTCCGGCGTCGAGGCCGTCATTGGAGACGATGCCCGGCGCGTGGCCCGCCCACGTGTTGATCGCGACCACGAGCGGCCGCGACAAGCGTCCCGAGCCGGGGAGCGACGCGCCAGAGACGCCGTTGGAGCCGGCGTTGCGCGACGGATCGGGCGGAGCGTTGCGCAGCGCGTCGAAGTCCTGTGAGGTCAACGCCGACGCCGACGGATTCTCGGTCTTCTTGCCGACGGCCCAATCGCGGACGGCGCCTCCTTTATAAGTCCAGAAGACGTAGCCGACGACGGCGATGACGACGACCGTGATGAAGAGCTTGGCGAAAGGCGTCAGTTTCATAGCGGTTTCCTACAGCGTTTTCGTGCCCTGGCTCGCCTGTTGCGCGGCGCGCTTGGCCTTCAGTTCCGCCAGCTGCTGGCGGGCCTGGATGTCACCCGACTGGTTGCGCAGCGCGGCGAGCCGTGCATCGAGCGACGAGTCCCCGAGCTCCCGTCCCAGGTTCGCCTCTGCAATCGTGTTGCGGATGTGCTCGCGCACGTTGTCGAGCGCCTTCACTTCGGCGTCGACCGACAACCCGTCGATCTGCTCCTGAATCTTGAGGCGGGCCTGCGCCGACTGCATCTTGGCGAGCATCGAGTCGCGCTCGCCTTTCAGCTTGCGGATCTCGGTCTGCACGCCCATCAACGATGTTTTCGCCGAATCCGCATCTTTCTGGGCCGAGTCGAGCTCCGCCTTGTAGTCGCCGAGGTCGGCCGTCAACTGGTTCTTCTTCTGAATGAGGACGACGGCGAGGTCGTCCTGGTTCGTCTCGACCGCCGCCCCAAGATCGGCCTCGGTCTGCGCGAGCTCCGTGCTGGCCTTCTTGAACCGCTCGCCGATTTCCTCGCGGCGCCGGATGATCGCGGCCGTCGCGCTCTTGAGCCGCGAGTACTTCTCGATCATCGAGTTGATGGCATTCTCGTACGCGATCTCCGGATGTTCTTTTTCGATATCGGAGATCCAGATCGACAGAAAGCCCCGCCACAAGTTTCCCAACCGCGTGAACAACCCAGTTCCAGCCATTGTGTATCCTCTTCAGCACTTAGGAGCGGACGGTAGGCCCGGACATCGGCACGTTCACGAACCCGGGGAGCGTCGCCTCATTATCAGCATTTGTCATTCGCCATGGGCCGATGGGTCGTGCAGTTTGGGCGACTCCCGAACGACCCGCGCGACCGCGTCCTGTCCGAAGAACTCGAGCACCCGCTGCACGTCGATCTTCTTCGTGTTGCAGGCGGCGGCGATCGCGGCCTGCTCCTGCGTGCGCTGGTCCATGACCGAGCGCACGTCGCGTATCTCGCGTTCGAGCTGATCGATGCGGGTGCGCGAGTCGCTGAGGAGCTGGTCGGTCTCGGCGGCGGACGTGCGGATGTACCCCTCGAGCGCCTGAATCTGCTGGACGCCGGCCTCGATGATCTTGTCGAGCGGAACGCCGAAGGCCTTCATGGCCGCCTCGACGATCTGCTTGCGGACGGCAACGGGAGTTTCCGAGGGCAGGCTCGCCAGGAGCTCGCTGGACCGCGCAACCCGGTCGCGCTCATCGTGATCGATGCCCGCTGCGGCGAAAACGCCTTCGAAATCCACCTGTCCGCCAGCAGCCGCGGGCGGCGGCGTCTGGAAGAACGCCGGCCCGGTCCCGGCCGGAGCATCGACCGGAGGCCGATCGGCCGGGTCGGCAGGGGCAGGGCTGTCGTGGGATTCGCCATCCCGCACGACAAACCATCCCAGAACCGTCGTGCCCCAGTTCCGAGGCTCGCTCATAAATGCGTCCCTGTCACCTGTATGCGGGAGCCCATTATATGCGCCAAGCGGGGTCCGACAGCGGAACGCCCGGGATGGGCGAACAGCTGCAGCGCGCCCCGGCTCGGCCATGCCGTCGCGAACGCTATTTGCCCGGGCTTAATCGATCTGACCGCTTTCGACCGCCGCCGTCCCGCGAGCGAGCAGCCGGCGGGAATACGCGGAACGTAACCGCGATGCGAATCAATGATTTGCATGTCCGCCCGTACGGCATGAGGCTTTGCATATCCGGGCACGAGCGCCGATGGACACGCTGCTTCAGGACGTGCGGTATGGCCTCCGGATCCTTCGCAGGGCGCGGGGATTCACGGTTCTCGTCATTCTCGTTGTCGCCCTCGGTGTCGGCGCGGCGACGACCATCTTCAGCATCGTAGAGACGGCGCTCCTCTGGAAGGAGAACCCGAACGTCGATCGCTGGGTCCTTCTGTGGGGTTCGTTTCCGCGCAAGAATCTCCGGACGTTCCACTTCTCCCCGCCGGAGCTCGTCGATTTTCGCGGACTGACGGACATCTTCGAAAGCGTCGGCGCCGCATCGGGCTTCAACGGCACGATCTACATCGACGGGCTTCCCGAGTTCGTCCAAGGGACCTACGTCACTGCCGATATGATCCCGATGACCGGCATCGCGCCGATCTCGGGCCGTGCATTTACTGCGGCCGACGATCGGCCGGGCGCTCCAGGCACGACGGTGCTGACCTACGAAATCTGGCAGAAGCGGCTGCACGGAGACCCGGGCATCGTCGGCACGGCCATTCGCATCAACAACGAACACTACACGGTCATCGGCATCATGCCGCCGCACTACGGGCTGTGGGGCGGCGATCTCTATCTGCCCTTTCAGCTGAATCCATCGCAGAACGATCGGGCGAACCGCCACTTGCGCGTCGTCGCGCTGATTCGCAAAGGCGTGTCCTTCGACCAGGTGAATGCCCGTCTCCAGCAGTTCGCGCGTACGCTCGAGCGCGACTACGCCGGGACGAATCCCGAGTACGAAGCGATGGGCATCGCTACGTGGAACATCAGGGAAGCCGTCGTCGGCGGCGTCAAACCACTGCTGATGATCCTCCTCGGCGTGGTCGCGCTGATCGTCGCAATTTCCTGCGCCAACATCGCGAACCTCCTGCTCGCGCGCGCGAGCGGACGACGGCGTGAGATGGCGCTGCGCGCCGCCATCGGTGCGCCGCGCACCCGGATCGTTCGTCAGCTGCTCACGGAGAGCCTGACGCTGTCTCTGGCCGGCGGCGCGGCCGGCGCGCTGTCGGCGGCGTGGGCCGTGCCCGCGGCTGTATCGCTGATCGGCGAGGCACGCATCCCTTACGCGAACCTGCACACGCCGACGCTGGATGCCCGCGCACTTCTGCTCGCCATAGCTGTCGCCAGCGTCATGGGGGTTCTGTTTGGATTGGCGCCGATTGTCCATTCCGCATGGTCCGATCTGTCGCAGGCGATCCGCAGCGGCAGCCCGCAGGCGGGATCGAATCGCGAGGCGCGGTCCGTCCGCGCCGCGCTCCTCGTCTCGCAGATCGCGCTTGCGATGGTCGTGCTCGTCGGAGCGGGCTTGACGGTCCGCACGTACCGGCAGCTCTTTCGCCTCGACCTTGGGTACGACACGCGCGATGCCCTGATGGCATCGCTGGCGCTGCCCGGCGACAGGTATCCGACGGCCGACAAAACGCTGGCGTTCTACCGCACGCTGCTCGATCGCCTGGCATCCGCTCCCGGCATTCGTGGCGCCGCCGTCGCAACCGGCAGGCCGCTGATGGATCGCGTCACGGACGTTGCCACCCAGGATTTTTCGCTCGCGGGCCGGGAGGGTGACACGAACGTGCCGAACGCCGATTTGCGCATCGTCTCGCCGCAGTACTTCGAGGTCGTCGGGATACGCCTGCTGCGCGGCCGGCTTCCCAACGACAACGATACGCCGCAGTCCGAACCGGTCGCGGTCATCAACCAGACGATGGCCACGCTTTACTGGCCCGGACGCGATCCCGTGGGACAGACGATCCGCCTGGGGCCGCACTACAGTTCCGAGCCGGATGCGAGCGTCGGCCGTCTCGTGAAGATCGTCGGCGTCGTCTCCGACGCGCGGCAGGTTCGCGTCGTCGACGTACCCGTCCGGCAGGAGATCTTCTTTCCGCTCGCACAGCGTGCGGAGATGGCGCACGGAGTCGTGGTGATCGTGCGGTCGCATCTCGCGACCGAGGGAGTGACGAATACGCTCAGGCAGACAGTCGCGGCGCTCGATCCGGACCGTCCGCTGTTCGACGTGGTCACGCTCGACCAGGCCGTTGCCGATTCGTTTGCAACGAAGCGGCTCGCGATGGTGCTGCTCGGCTTTTTCGCGGCGGTGGCCGTGGCGCTGGCGAGCGTTGGTCTCTACGGCACCATGGCGTATGCCGTCTCGCAACGCACGCGCGAGATCGGCATTCGCATGGCGCTGGGCGCACAGCCCCGCGACGTGCTGCGCATGATCGTCGGTGAGGGGTCGCGCCTGGCGCTCACCGGCCTGGCGCTCGGCATCCTGAGCGCCCTCGCCGCCACGCGGCTGATGCGGAGCCTCGTGTTCGAAGTGAGCACTACCGATCCGGCGACCTTCGCGATGACGGGCGGGCTGCTCGCCGCCGTAGCGCTCGCGGCGAGCTACCTGCCCGCGCGGCGTGCGACGCGCGTCGACCCGCTGTCGGCGCTTCGCATCGAATAGATCCAAGGGTCCCGCGTCGTCGGCAGCCGCTTGATGAGCCCGTCGAAGGACTGAACTAAGAGGCCACGGAGGCCACGGAGAGGCTCTTTTTTTCCACGAGCAAGAAGTTTGAGGAGGTTCGAAGAGGTCGAGACGGTTTGAGGAGGTCTGCGACCGCGCGGGAGGCCGCCCGAGAGCTCCTCGCGCCCCTCGCTGGTGTAATCCGGAGCCCACGGAGGGCTGTGCTGCCGCGCGGGACGCGCGACCGGGAGACGAAAAGATCCGGAAAATGAACCGCGTGTCGCTGTGGGCGGCTCATTTTCGGATCTTTTCGTCTCCCGGTCAGGCCGGCTGCGCCGGCCTGGCAGGACAGCCTCGCCTCCGTGAGCTTCGTGGCCTCTTAGTAGATCCAAGAGCCTCGTCGTGAGCGCGTTCGCCAGCCACTCGGGTTCGTTCATGCCGTCGTCCGGCGCCGGCGCCCTTCACGCCGAGGGCGCGCAACTCGATCCTGTGACTAAATGGCGACGAAGCCAACGGAGGGCTGTCCTGCCGCGCGGGACGCGCGACCTGGAGACGAAAAGATCCGGAAAATGAACCGCGTGTTGGTGCGGCGCGGCTCATTTTTCGGATCTTTTCGTCTCCCGGTCAGGCCGGCTGTGCCGGCCTGGCAGGACAGCCTCGCCTCCGTGACCTTCGTGGTCTCTGAGTAGATCCAACATCCTTGTCTGGGGCGCGCGGGACGCGCGGCCGGCTCGTTCGGACCAATCCGTCTCACTCGACGCGCGTCAGCTTGAGCGAAAAGGGATTCTTGAACGGACCGTTCTGGTTACGCTCCTGGGTCAACGACAGCGTGTCGCCATCCAGTTTGTATGTATAGGTGATGAACACCGATGGCCCCATGACCGCCGGATTCTTGGAGACGGCAGGCCGCATCGTGATCGAATCGCCCGAGAGTTCGTACGTGCCGGCTTCCGCCACGACAGGTCCCCATACGGTTCGCAACTCGTCGGCAGTCGCTTTCGAGACGTCAGGGAGGATCGGCCGCGGCCCGTCGGATTGCACTTCCACGCGGCTGTAGTGTCTGGCCGTGATGATGGTGAGATTCGGCCGGTCCTTGAACGCGAGCGTGCGAGCCTCGGGGCCCGAGATCGCTGCTTCCACGATCTGCCACACGCCTTGAATCGACCCGGGTGTCTTCTGCGCTGCCGTTCCGGCGCTGCTGAGCATCCCAACGCCGAGCGCTGCGATCAATAGTCTCTTCATGCGCACCTCCGCGCGACAAAGTGTTGCACATGCACGTCGGGCGCACCATCTGCGGCATTCCGGGGAGGCCGCCGGCAAAGTAGTGACCGCTGGCCGAAACTGCATTGCCTCCCCCGGTGGAACGCAGGCATCGTGGGCGGCATGACGCATAGCCATCAACGAAACGCCTGGGCGCATCTCTCGGCGGCAATATCTGTTGCGGTCGTGCTGGCCGCCGGCCCGACGACCGCAGCCGCGCAGGACAAGCCCCTCGAGGTCATCGTCTATCCGATCCTCGTCCAGGCGCCGATCTTCGGCGCTTCCATCGATCTGCCAGCCTTGCCGGTAGTGCCGCCTGGCAACGGAGGAGAGGGCGGTGAACTGAGGGGGTCGACCGACGTGTCGCTGAACACGCTTTACATGGCGGCCATCACGGTCCGCGCGAATCGCTGGTTCGTGGACGCCCGCGGGCAATGGGCGGACTTGACGGCGAGCCGTTCGTCTCCGGGAGTGACGATTGAAACGCAGGCGCGTTTCTTCACGATTCGTGGCGGTCCGACGCTCGGCCACGGCATTTCCGCGACGGCGGGGTTACGCCGCGTTTCGGGAACACTCGACGCGACCCTCGAGCTCCCGGCGCTTGGCGAGAGCGTCAGCGGTCACATCAATCCGGTCCTGTACGATCCGCTCGTCGGCCTCGACTGGCGGCAACGTACGGGCGCGTTCATCTTCGAGGGCAACGTTCAGGGCGGTGGGTTCGGGGTCGGCACCGACGCCGACGTCTCCGGGGAGTTCAACGTCAGCTGGCGATTCACGCCTCACACGGACCTGAGGGTTGGCTACGGGTTCTTCTATTACAAGATTTCGTCGGACGATGTGACGGTTGGATCGTTCTCGAGGAAGCTGGAGAGCTCGCAGACGCTGCACGGACCGATTGCGGGATTTGCGATTGTGTTCTAGCGCCGCGGCGCACGGGCGCGCCCGCGAGCGCCTTCGCGACCTCTGCAGCAACCGCGCCGGGAGCGGACAAGTCCACCGCCCGACACCCGGACAATCTCCGATATTCCGGAGAGTCGGACGGCGCCGTGGAAGTATTACGCCTGTGCGAAGAGATCCCGGAGTCGATCTTCCTGTTCGCGGGAAAGGTTGGTCGCGATCACCTCGAAGGGTGTGTCCCGCATCCGTTCCGTGACGCGATCCATCACCGCATCGCTCGTCATGAGGAACAGCGCCGACGTTCCTTCCGTCACCGTACCCCTGACCCGCGCGATGAATTCGTCGTCGATCCCATAGTCGCGGAGCGAGCCGCCGAGCGCGCCGAAAGCGCCGCCGACCGCCAGGCCGAGGATCGGCGCCATGAAGATCACGCCGAAGAGCAGTCCCCAGAACATCCCGCTCATGGCGCCAAGCCGGACGAGATCCACGAGCTGTCGCGTTTTCGGGCTTTTCTTCCCGGCCGGCCACGAGACGATCGCGGCGTCGTGCACCTTGATGAGATGGTCCTTCTGCAGGCTGTGAATCTGCGCGAGCGCGCGTTCGGCGCCCTCCGGATCGGCGAACTTCAGGACGGTCACGGTTGCCATGCGTTGTGCCTCCGGTCGGAGGCCGTGAGCAAATCGTGGGCCGTATGCCGCCGGGCCACACGAGGGTGAAAGAAACCGCCGCGATGCCCCATTAGTGAGGTATGCGACTCGAATCCCTCAGAGGGCGGTTCATTGGCGTCATCGTCGTCGCCGCCGTGGCAGGCTGCGGCAGCTCGGGGGGAAGCAGTCCAACGTCCCCGAGCGGCGGCGGAGGGGGCGGTGGCGGAAGCACCGGACCTGCCTGCCGCACCTACTTCACAAACGAAAACGTCACCACGAGGACGAGTGGCACCAACATCGTTTTCAACGCGATCCAGTCGGCGAACTTCGATACCTCGACGAAGAAGGCGACGACGCAGGTGAAATTCGCGAATGGATCCGTGTGCGGAACCGGGGTCGCGACTTACAACTCGGTCGCGGATTTCGTGGACGAAGTGCGCGTCATCCCTCCGGTCTTCCTCGTGGTGAGCACGACGAGCGCGGGCGGAGGGGCCTGCGGTGGCGGGGGCGGCGCGGCAGGGTCGCTGACTTACCACTACGACAGCAGCCGAAGACTGACAGGCTGGACGGCAGTGCCGGGCACCACGACGACGTTCACCGCATGGGACAGCTCGGGCCGTCCAACGACAGGAACGACGGGCAGCGGCAGCACCATCTCGTTGGTCTACGATGACAACGCACGAACCTCGACCGCAACATCGAACCCAGGGCACACGGTCAGCACGCTGACGTTCGATGCGAACGGCAACATGATCAAACAGGTGGTCGTGACGGGAGGCGTGACGGTCACGACGACGTTCGATATCACCTCTACCGCGACCGTCTGCAAATGAAATAACCCCCCGGCGCGCGGCATGGCGTCCGCGCGCCGATTGCGGACTGGCTCGACAAAGGCGCCGTTGAGATAGCGGCCTGTCCCTCCGTCAGCGTATACGCTCCACTCGCGTCTGGACTAGCATTGGGGATCCGTCCATGAGTGGAGACATCGATGAGTGAGCAATCCCCCCAGGCGACGATCGACCTGACGAAAGGCGTTCGCGCCGCCGACCTCGCCGATGGCGCCATGATCGTTGGCCGCGTCGGCGACGCCGAAGTCCTGCTGGCCAGATCGGGCGACGACTTCTTCGCGGTGCGCGCGCACTGCACGCACTATCGCGGTCCGCTGGTGCGCGGGATCCTCGTCGGCGATACGGTGCGCTGCCCGTTGCACCATGCGTGCTTCAGCCTCCGCACGGGCGAAGCGCTTCGAGCCCCGGCTCTCGATCCGCTCGTCTGCTGGCGCGTCGAACGCGATGGCGATCGGATCGTGGTGCGCGACAAGGCCGCCCCCGCGCCTGCGCAGTCCGGGTCGGCGTCGACCGCCAAGCCATCCTCGATCGTCATCGTCGGCGGAGGTGCGGCTGGCGTGGCTGCAGCGGAGATGCTGAGGCGCCAGGGTTACGACGGTCCGGTGACGATGATCAGCGCCGACGGAGACCTGCCCGTCGATCGCCCGAACCTGTCGAAGGACTATCTCGCGGGCGAAGCGCAGGACGACTGGATCCCGCTCTGGCCCGAATCGTTCTATGCGGAGCAGCGCATCGAGCTGCTGCTCAACAAGCGCGTGTCGGCCATCGATACCGCCCGCCGCACAATCCGTCTTGACGATGGAACCGAGCGCTCGTACGGCGCGCTGCTTCTCGCGACCGGTGCCGACCCGGTCCGCGTCGAGATTCCGGGCGCCAATCACGCAGACGTCCTCCTGCTGCGCTCGTTCGCCGACAGCCGCGCGATCGTCGAGCGGACGGCTGGCGCGCAGCGCGTCGTTGTCGTCGGCGCGAGCTTCATCGGTCTGGAGGTTGCTGCGTCGCTCAGGAACCGCGGTATCGCCGTGGACGTCGTCGCGCCGGAGAGCATGCCGCTCGAGCGCGTGCTTGGCGCCGACGTCGGACGCTATGTGCGGACGCTGCACGAAGCCAAAGGCGTGGTCTTCCATCTGGGCCAGACCGTGACGCGCGTCGACGGCAGGACCGTGACGCTCAGCGGAGGGGAGACGCTCGATTGCGATTTCGTCGTGATGGGTGTCGGCGTGCGGCCCGCGCTGGCACTCGCGGAACAGGCCGGGCTGAAGCTGGATCGCGGGATCGAGGTCAACGAGTACCTGGAGACGAGCGCGCCCGGCGTTTTTGCGGCCGGAGACGTCGCGCGCTGGCCCGACCCGCATACCGGCGAGCGCATCCGGGTCGAGCACTGGGTCGTCGCCGAACGTCAGGGACAGGTTGCGGCGCGCAACATGCTCGGCGCGCGCGAGCGATTCGATGCGGTGCCGTTCTTCTGGAGCCTGCATTACGACACGTCCATCAGATACGTCGGACATGCGGACAAGTGGGACGACGTGCAGATCACCGGTTCGCTCGACGGAGGTGATTGCGCCGTGGCGTACCGCCGCGGCGGCAGGACGCTGGCACTCGCGACGATCGGCAGAGACCGGGAGAATCTCGAGGCTGAAGTGCGGATGGAGCAGACTCCGTAGCGCCCCGCCAGCGTGCCCGAGCGGACCCCGTTATCGTTCGGAGAGCGGGACCCAGGTAAGGCCGCGGGGACCGACGTACTCGGACTGCGGACGGATGATCCGGTTGGTGCGACGCTGCTCGAGCGCGTGCGCGATCCAGCCGGTGACTCGGCTCATCGCGAAAACCGGCGTGAACAGCGGGACATCCAACGACAGCCCGTGGAGGAGCAGCGCGGTGTAGAACTCGACGTTCGTCTGCAGCCGCCGGCCGGGCTTGTACTCCTCGAGCAGACGAATGGCCTGCGCTTCCACCGAACGGGCGAGCGTGTACAGCGACATGTCGCCTGTGCGCGTGAACATCCGCTCCGCCGCCTTTGCCAGCACGTCTGCCCGCGGGTCGCGCACTTTGTATACGCGATGCCCGAATCCCATGAGCTTGTCGCCGGCTTCGATCTTCGCGCGCAGCACCGCTTCGGCGCGTGAGGCCTCGCCAATCTCGAACACCATCTGGAGCGCCGGTCCGGGCGCGCCGCCGTGGAGCGGTCCCTTCAATGCGCCAATCGCGCCGGTGACGGCGGACACGAGATCGGACCCGGTCGAGATGATGACCCGCGCCGTGAACGTCGATGCGTTCAGCCCGTGGTCGACGACGGTGTTCAGGTAGGTCTCCAGCCCGCGCACCTGCTCGGCGTCCGGCGTCTCACCACGCAGCATGAACAGGAAGTTCGCCGCGTGACCGAGACGCGAGTCGGATGGAACGGGCTCGCGACCCTGCAGCAGTCGCGCGTATGCGGCGACGATCGTCGGCATCCGCGCGACGATCGCGTGCGGTTCGTCCGACGCCAGCGACAGCGTGCCGGCGGCCATCCGCAGCGCGTCCATCGGTTCGACGCGGGCGCGTGCGCAATCGCGCAGGAGCGCCTCGGCCGCCGCCGGCAGTTGGCGCTCTGACGCGAGCGCGGCGTGGAAGGCCGTCAGTTCCGCCGACGAGGGCAGCCGTCCGTTCCACAGCAGCCACGTCGTTTCCTCGAACGTCGCCTGGAGCGCCAGCTCCTCGACCGGGTACCCGGCGATGACGAGCTCGCCCCGCTCGCCGTCGACCAGACTCAATGCCGTCGCGGCCGCGACGACGCCTTCCAGCCCTGCACCTGCCATACCTTCACCCTAGCGATCGCATATCATGTTGTCAATGTTGATCGAGCGATCAATATGAATGTCCCGGTTCGAAACGCGTGGCTCCCGGCTGCGGACGCCGCGCACCTGCTCGGGGTGACGCGGCCGACGCTTTACGCCTACGTCAGTCGAGGGTTCGTCCGCTCGCAGGCGGTCCCCGGTTCGACGCGCGAGCGCGTGTACGCCCGCGAGGACCTGGACCGGCTGCGCCAGAAGGCGAACCGCGCAAGGACGACGGACCCGGTGGACGCGCGCGTGCTGCAGTGGGGCCTGCCGGTGCTGGAGTCTGCGATCACGCTCATCGACGGGCAGCACCTCTATTACCGCGGCCACGACGCCGTCAGTCTTGCCGGCAGCTGCTCGGTCGAGGAGGTTGCCGCGCTCATCTGGACGGGCCGGCTCGATCGCGTGGGAGCGCTCCACGCCGGGCGCCCGCCGCGCACTCGACGTCGCGGTCGCGAGATCCCACGATTCCGCAATCTTCCCTACATTGCGCGCGCGCAGGCGCTGCTCGCGATCGAGGCTGCCCGAGATCCCGCCGCCTTCGATCTCCGCCCGGACAGCGTTGCAGCGACCGGGTGGCGGATCGTGCGGCTGGTCACGTCGGCTGCAACCTGGACGGACGGCGGCGGCACCGTGGACGAAGCGCTGGCACGCGCATGGGGCCTCGACGGCGGCGCGGTGCCGGTCCTGCGGGCGATCCTCATTCTGTGCGCGGATCACGAGCTGAACGTCTCCTCGTTCACCGCGAGGTCGGTCGCCTCGGCGGGCTCGCACCTTTACGGGGTCGTCGTTGCGGGCCTTGCGGCGCTCGAGGGGCCGCGCCACGGCGGGGCGAGCGCGCGCGTCGAGGCCGTGCTCGCCTCGCTGCGCCGCGCCCGCCGGCTCGGACCGTCGATTGCGGAAAAGCTGCGGCGCGGCGAGCCGCTCGATGGATTCGGCCATCCGTTGTATCGTGACGGCGATCCGCGGGCGCGTGCGCTGCTCGGCATGCTGGAGGCATGCTACGGCCGCATGGCGGAATGCCGGTATGTGATCGAATTCGCCAGGACGGCGGCATCCGCAACCGGCGAGCAGCCGAACCTCGATTTCGCCCTGGCCGCCGCGGCTCGGGTGCTGCGGTTGCCGGCCGGGTCGCCGCTCGTGCTCTTTGCGATAGGGCGCAGCATCGGGTGGATCGGCCACGCCATCGAGCAATATGCCGCCGGGCACCTCATCCGGCCCCGCGCCAGGTATGTCGGGGTCGTGCCGATGCCTGCCGCCGGCGGCGCAACGCCTTGAGGAAGGCACCGGAATAAATCGCCGGCCGCGGGACATGATCCCGTTGCAGACAGTTGTACTCGGATGGCGGAGCAGCACATCGCCGGCGGCGCGGGCGCGACATGGGAGGCCTTCGAGGCCGAGGCCCTGCCGCATGCGGAGCGGCTGTTCCGCCTCGCGATGTGGTTCGAGCGCAACCGCGACGAAGCCGAGGACCTGGTGCAGGAAACGATGGTCCGGGCGCTGCAGTCCTTTCACCGCTTTCAATCCGGCACGAACTGCCGCGCCTGGCTGATCGCGATCCTGCAGCACCTGCGGAGCAACCGGCGCCGCGCGCGGTTCCGCTCTCCCATCGTGTTCGACGCGGACGATCAGATCGCCGCGACGCCGTTCGTTCCTCCGATCCCGCAGATGCTCACCGACGAGGACGTCCTGGGCGCGCTCGAGCGGATTCCGCCGCGCTTCCAGGAAGTCATCGTGCTGTGCGACGTCGAAGAGCTTTCGTACAAGGAGATCGCTGCGGCGCTCGAGATCCCGATCGGCACCGTCATGTCCCGGCTGCATCGCGGCCGCGCCCTGCTGCGTGCCGAGCTGCCGGCCCTGGCGCCCGGACGCGCGCGCCAGAGCGCGGAAACGTGAGGTTCCATGGAATGCCGTGAAGTACGCGAGCTGTCGGACTCGTTCCTGGGTGGAGAGCTCCAGACCGAGACCAATCATGCGATTCTCCACCACGTGGAGCGCTGCCCGGCCTGCCGCGCGGAGATCGACGGCCGTCGTCAATTGCGGCTCGCGCTGCGCACGGCATTCGAGCGCTCGGCGGATCTTCGGCCGCGACCCGAGTTCATTGCCGGGCTCGTCAGGATCGAGACCGGCACCGCCGCCCCCCGCGCGTCCCGGCGCGGGGGGATGAAGTGGCTCGCGATTGCCGCCACGCTCGCGTTGACGACGGTGGGTGGATACCGCTTCTTCGAGGCTCGCCTCATCGCCGCCGCCGTCGGCGATCACCGCTTCTGCGCGCTTGGACTCACGACCGACGGCCAGGAAGCGACCGGCATCACGTCGCTTCCGGAGGCGGTCCGCCAGTACGAGCCTGGATTTCGCGTGTTCGAGGAAGTGCCAGCGGATGAGATTCCGACGTCCGGCGGACCTGCGCGCGTCCTCAATCGTCACTCGTGTGTGTACGGCGGCCGGCGCTTCGCGCATCTCATCCTGCAATATCGCGGCATCCCGGTGTCTGTGATTGCCACTCGCGGCGCGGCGCCGGTGTCGCTCGGCGCAGTCGCGGGGCACGTCAGCACCGCGCGCGCGGATAATCTGACGGTGATGTCTTTCCACGCGTCGGGCTACTCGGTGTTCGTCGTCGGCGCGCTGACGCCCTCCGATCTCAGTGCGCTCGCCAACGCCGTCTCGGGCGACGTCGTCCGCGCGCTCGCGAAGAGCTGATTCATCGGGCGCGCCGTCGCCGCGAGCGCGTCGACGGCATTCCGCAGCGCTCGCGCGAGATCGGCGTCCGCCAGGATGGCGCGCGCATCCGCGCCGCGTCCGTCGAGCGGCAGTGTGATCGACGCGCGCTCGACAACGTGCGCCGACATCGTCACGAGCGTCTCGACCAGCGAGGCGCGCGCGTGTGTCGCCCGCGACGAGGCATTGATGACCGCGATCGGTTTGTCGATGCACTCGCCGCTGCCCACCAGCCAGTCGAGCGCGTTCTTCAGCACGCCAGGAACGCCGTGAGCGTACTCCGGGCTCGAGATCAGCAGCGCGTCGCAGTCTGCGATCGCGCCGCGCAGCGCGACGACGGCCGCGGGCGTCTCCGCGTCTGGCGTATCCGGATTGAACGGCGGAATCGCATCCAGTCCCGCGAACGCCCGCACCTGCCACTCCGCGGAGGTCATCGCCGACGCTGCCGAGATCACGGCGGTGTTCGTCGACGCACGCCGAAGGCTCCCCGAAATCCCGAGTACGTGAATCAATGCCCGGCTCATATCAATCCAAACCGCCGTCGCGCCGCGGTTATTCCCCGGTGATCAGCGGAATAAAACGCACGTCACGGCGATAGTTCTTATGCGATGCAGACGAGCGTGTCGGCGTGGTGGGGCATTCCGCTGAGAACCGTGATCGGCTACGGCTTCATGGCGCACGGCGCGGCGAAACTGCTTCGCGGCGCTGGCGTCTTCTCGGCCGTCCTGCACGCGCTCGGCGTACCGGCGCCGACGGCCATGGCCTGGATCACCATCTCGATCGAGGTGCTGGGCGGTGCCGCCGTCCTCGCAGGTGCGTTTATCCCTGTGGTCGCCATTCCGCTCGCCGCGGTTGTCATCGTGACGATATTCACCGTGCATCTGCCGTACGGCTTCAACTCGATCAAGCTCGTAGCCGTGACCGCCGCGGGCCCGCAGTTCGGTCCGCCAGGATACGAGGTGGGTCTCCTCTACATTGCAGGCCTGGCGGCGCTCGTACTTGGCGGTGCGGGTCCGTTGTCGATCGAGTCGGCGCGACGGCGGGGTCACGCTCCTCTCGACAGTGAGCTCGAAGTCATCCCGCCGGGTCTGCGGCGCGATGCGCTGCTTCCGCTGTTTCTGCTCGCCGACGATTCGCTGGCGCAGATTCGCTCGTACTACCAGGCCGGCAGTCTCTTCGTGCTGCGCGGTCAGGATCGCGCGCCGTGCGCGATCGCACTCGTCGCGCCGCGTGGAGGCGATCGTTCGGTCGAGCTGAAATCGGTTGCGGTGGCCCCGGAGCAGCAGGGGCGGGGCGTAGGTCTGCGGCTGATTGCGCTCGTGATGCGACACCTGCGCGCCGCGGGCGTGCGTCGCGTCGTCGTGGGAACGGCGTCATCGAGCGCACGCGTCTTTGCGTTCTACCAGAAGGCGGGGTTCCGTCCACTCGGCGTGGAGCGTGATTTCTTCAGCGAGTCGCGTGGCTATCGCGCCGGTCTTGCGGAAGGCGGAATTCCGCTCCGCGACATCGTCTGGCTGGATCGTGAGCCTTAGCCATGCACCGCCTGCCACTGGCTCCACGACATTACTCCGAGATCGGGGCGCGGTTCACCCGGAAGCATCGCGAGATATTCGAGCAGGTGGCCGTCCGGATCGCGGAAGAAGATCGCAACGGCAGGCATCCACGCGAGGACGACCGGCTCGCGGGTCGGCTCCGCGTCGAAGCCGAGTGGCGTGATGCCCTCGCGCTCGAGTGCCGCGGCTCCGTCGAGCACGCCGGCAACGCTCACCCGGAAGGCGACGTGGAGCGTGACGTGCTGCGGGCCCCGGCCCGCGCCCCACAGTCCGAGCATCGCGCGTCCCGGCGAACCAATCCAGAAGAACGCGGCCTGGCGTTCGGCGACCACGTGTGCCAGCGGCAGCGCCAGGCGATCGCGGTAGAACGCGATCGATCGATCGAGATCCGACACCGGGAGATGCGCTTCGAACAGGTCGAGGATGTCGACGGCCATATCCACGAATACACGCCGGCACAGCGAATTATTCCCGGCGCGGACGAGCCGGCGATCGCGGGGTTTTCATGCTCGCAACATCGACTGCATTCGTCGCGATTGGCCTGACGCTGGCCACGCCAGCCACGCCCCAGGCGCATTTGAGGCTGGTGCTTGCAGGCGGCTCGACGGGGATCGTCTCCGTGATCCTCGACGAAGCTGCGCGCGTATGGGCGCGGTATGGCATATCGATCCAGTCCGCGACGGAACCGCCGGCGGATGGCGCGATCGTGCGGGTCGTGATCCACGACACCGCGGGTTCGATCGCCTCGGATGCGGCCGCTGATCCGCACGCGCTGGGTTCAGTGGTGTTTCACGACGGCGTTCCCGATCCGCAGATCACGCTTTATGAGGGGAGAGCCTGGGATCTCATCGGCCGGGCGGAGGGCAGCGCGATCGATCATTGGCCCCTCACATACCGCCGACTGGTACTCGGCCGCGTGCTGGGCCGCGCCCTGGCCCACGAACTCGGGCATTACCTGCTGCAGACACCCACGCACTCGACGGCGGGCCTGATGCGGGCGTCGCAGCAGATCGCGGATCTGATGGCGACGGACGACCGACGAGTGTTTCTGTCGTCGGAGAATCTTGCCGCGCTTCCCGCCGCGATCGATCGGTTGAGATACGAGGGTCGGAGCGGGCTTTGTGAATCCGGAATAAAACCCCGGTCGTTGGGCATATCCGAAGACGGACTTCCAAATTGTCAACCTGAGGAGCACGCAATGAACAACGCAGTAGTGGGCCTGTGTCTCGCCGGCGTGATGACGGCGGCGCTGGGGGCACAGGACAAGATGATGCCGAATGCCACGACGGATCACACGACGGCTTACTCCGGGTGCGTCGAACGATCCAGCGATGGCCGATTCACGCTGTCGCACCCGATGGCCGCCAAAACGCAGATGACGCACGCGAAACACGACGCGATGTCGCACGACGCGATGGGGAGTCACATGGCTGGCGACGCGATGAAGAAGGAGACGATGGCGAAGGAGGCGATGGCGAAAGACACGATGGCGCCGCTTCCGCTCGCGCTGACCCCCAGCGGTGCGGTTGAGCTTGAAAAGTACGTCGGCCAGAAAGTGACCGTGACGGGCACGCCCGCTGACGGTATGGCCAGAACGCTGTCGGTCGTATCGGTCAAGAGCATCGCCGCGTCGTGCCAGTAGTCGTTTTCCGCCGCGAGGCATAGAATGCCTGCGCTCCGTCGTCGCGCGCTGGCGCGGCGGCGGGCGCTCGCATGGGCGACGTTTCATTTCGCGGCCGCTTTCCCGTTGTCGTCGGTATCGGCCTGACGATCGCGGCTGCGTATTTCTTCGCCGCTGAGATCGGTTTTCGCGTGGCGTTCGTGGCGCAGCAGGTCACGATCGTCTGGGCGCCGACCGGGATCGCCATCGCGTCTCTGCTGCTGTGCGGCGCACGTCTCTGGCCGGCGGTATGGATTGCGGCATTCGCGGCCAACGCCCTCACCGCGGCGCCGCTCTGGACCGCGGCAGCCATTGCCACAGGAAATACGTTCGAAGCGCTCGCCGCGTGCGCGATCCTCGATCGATACGCGCGTTTCGACCCGGCGTTGAAGCGCGTTCGCGACGTCGTGGCGTTCATCGTGATTGCCGCCGCCCTCAGTACGATGGTGAGCGCCACCGTAGGAGTCGTCGCGCTCTGTGCGGCCCACGTGCAGCCGTGGCAGAACTTTGGCGTCCTGTGGTTCGACTGGTGGCTCGGCGACGCGATCGGTGCGGTGGTGGTCGCGCCAGCCATTCTGACCGTCGTTCGACGCGACCCGGCCTGGTCTCAGTCCTGGCTGACCGCCTCCATGCTCGTCGTTGGAGCGGTGTTCGCTGCGGACCTGGTGTTCGGCGACGCCCTCGGCGCCAGGAGCACACATCCGCTCGAGTACATCCTCTTTCCATTCGTCGTCGCGGCGGCCGTTCGCGAGGGGCCGGCGGTGACGTCCGTGCTCGTGCTGTGCGTATCGGCAACCGCGATCTTCGGAACCGTTCGCGGTTCCGGTCCGTTTGGTGCGGGCGATCTTCATCGCGGCCTGATTCTGGTTCAGGCCTACATGGGTGTGCTGGCTGGAACGGGGCTGCTTCTGGCGTCGGCGATGGCCGAGCGGGTGGAAAGCCGCCGCCGGGAGACCCAGGCGGCGGAAGAAGTGCGACGTCGCGAGCATGTGCTGCGCCTGGCGCAGCGTGCCGGAGGAGTAGCGGTGTTCGAATGGGACTTCCTGAACCAGGTCGCACTGTGTTCCGAGGAGTTCTTCCGAATCTTCGGCCTCCCGCAACGCGACGGCGTGATCAGCGCCGCAGAGTGGGGTCAGTACGTGCATCCCGAGGATCGGGCCCGGATGGCCGCCCACCTCGAACGCGTCCTGCGCGGAGAAGAAGCCGCGGCGACCGACTACCGGATCTGCACCCCGGCCGGTGAGACGCGCTGGCTCGCGTATTCAGGTCAGATCCAGAACACGACGGCGGGGCCGCGTCTCATCGGGACGGTTACGGACGTGACGTCGAGGGTGGAGGCCGCCGCCGCGCTCCGCGTGGCCAAGACCTCCGCGGAGGCCGCCAATCACCTGAAGGATCAATTCCTCGCGACACTCTCCCACGAGCTGCGAACGCCGCTGAACGTCATCGTCGGGTACGCGCGGATGCTGCAGGACAACTCCGTTCCGGCCGATCAGCGCCAGCACGCGATCGACGTCATCGCGCGCAATGCGGCGGCACAGAGCCAGCTCGTCGAAGACCTGCTCGACATGTCGCGCATCACCACCGGCAAGGTTCGTCTCGACACCCGGCTGGTCGCACCGGCTGACGTTCTCAACGAAGCGCTGGACGGCGTCAGACCCGCTGCCGACGCGAAATCGATTTGCGTCGAGAGCGATATCGCGGGCGTGGGGACCGTCCTGGGAGATCCGACGAGACTCCAGCAGGTGTACTGGAACCTGCTGATGAACGCCGTGAAGTTCACCGAATCGGGAGGCCGCGTCTCGGTGCAGCTTCGAGACGACAACGGGTACGTCGAAACGGTGGTGCGGGACACGGGGATCGGCATCTCGGTCGACTTCCTGCCGTTTGTATTCGAGCCCTTTCGGCAGGCGGATGCCGGGCCGAACCGCGGGCATGGCGGACTCGGGCTCGGCCTTGCGATCGCCCGGCAGCTGGTGGAACTTCATGGCGGCACGATCCAGGCCTGGAGCGACGGTGCCGGCCGGGGGGCCACGTTCACCGTCCGGCTCCCGCGCTCGGCCGCAGGCTAGAATCGGCCTGCGTGGCTGAATCCGCTGTTTCCCCCGTCATCCGGGTCGAGGGCATTCGCAAGGCGTACGGACGCACCCTTGCCGTCGACGACGTGTCGTTCGAGGTCCAGCGCGCGGAGATCTTCGGCCTCATCGGGCCCAACGGCGCGGGCAAGACCACGACGATGGAGTGCGTCGAGGGCGTGCGCCGGCCGGACCGCGGTGCCATCTCAGTGCTCGGTCTCGATCCTGTGAGGCAGTCCCACGCGCTGCAACAGCGTATCGGGGTCCAGCTGCAGGAAGCGCAGCTTCAGAAGCGCATCAAAGTCGGCGAGGCCGTTGCGCTCTGGTCGTCGCTCTATCGGACGCGCGTGAATTCCCGGGAGCTGCTCGCGCAGCTGGGTCTGACCGAGAAGCGCGGCGCATGGTTCATGACCCTGTCCGGCGGCCAGAAGCAGCGGCTGTTCATTGCGCTCGCGCTCATCAACGATCCCGAGGTCGTTTTTCTCGACGAACTCACCACGGGCCTCGACCCGCAGGCCCGTCGGGCGATCTGGGATCTCGTGCGGGGCATCCGCGCGCGCGGAAAAACGGTGTTCCTGACCACGCACCTGATGGAGGAAGCCGAGCGGCTGTGCGACCGCGTCGCCATCATCGACCATGGCCGGTTGATCGACGCCGGCACGCCAGCCGCGCTCGTGCGACGCCATTGTCCCGAGCGCACCGTGGTCGTCACCACAACGGACGAAGGCGCTGCCGGACGATTTGGCGCGATGCCCGCCGTGGACACTGTGGAAGTGTCCGGCGCGGAAATCACCATCCGCGGGCGCGGCGACGACTTCATTACCCGGGTGATCCAGTGTCTGGCCGAACACCGCATATCGGTCACGGACCTGAGGACCGAGGTTCCGACCCTCGAGGATGTGTTCCTGCGAGTGACGGGCCGCGGACTGCGCGGCTGAGGAGCGATCATGCGCGGACTCTGGCGATTGACGTGGCTCGAGGTGAAGATTTTCGTGCGCGAGCCGCTGGGCGTCATCGGCACTGTTGTCGTCCCGGCGCTGGTTTTCGTGGTGTTCGGACGTATCGTGGGTCCGCCGATGCGGCGCGGCGTACACAACCTGCCGCCAATCGTTTCCATCGATTTGCCCGTCCTGACGGCAATGCTGATCGCGATCAGCGCCGTGCTGTCGCTCGTTGCGGTGGTTGCGATCTATCGAGAGGGAGGGATCCTCAAGCGCCTGCGCGCGACGCCACTGGGGCCGACGACGATTCTCAGCGCGCACGTGCTCGTCAAGCTCCTCTTCACGATGCTCAGCATCGTTCTGATGTGGCTCGGCGGACGGCATTACTATCCGGTGCCGGCGGAAGTCCCGCTGCTTTCCTTTGGCGCCGGCGTCCTGGTGACGACGCTGTCGATTCTCTCCATCGGATTCGTGCTGGCGAGCCTCGCGCCGACCGCGCGGTTCGCGCAGCCGATTGGCGCGATGATCCTTTATCCGATGCTCGGCGTGTCCGGGCTGTTCGCGCCGATGACGGACATGAGCCCGTCAATGCAAACGGTGTCGCGGTTCGTGCCGTTCACCTATGCGGTCTCGCTGCTGCGGGGTTTGTGGCACGGCGACGGGTGGGCCGCGCACGCGACGGACGTCGGCGCACTCGCGCTCACGTTCGCTCTGTGCACGCTCGCGTCGACGAAGTTGTTCCGCTGGGAGTGACGAGCCGGCATCCGTCAGGGACGAAGGCTTTCATCTTCGGGGCAGATCGCATACGATCGCGCCGGGGAATCGGATGAAGGCGCGATCGCTGGGCGGGGTAGTCGTGTGTCTCTGCGGGTTCGTCGTTGCGGCGTGCGCGAGCGCTCCGCCGGCGAAGCCGCCTGCCGCTGCGACGTCCCCCGTCCGGCAATCGGAAATCCACCAGACGCCGCCCGGCCTCGGCCAGTATCCCTACAGCGACGCAGACGTCGCGTTCATGACAGGCATGATCCCGCACCACGCGCAGGCGGTGATCATGGCGGGATGGGCGCCGTCGCACGGTGCTCGCCAGGACGTCGCCGTTCTCTGCGAGCGCATCGTCGTCGCACAACGCGATGAGATCACGCTGATGCAGAACTGGCTGCGCGACCGCGGACTGCCCGTTCCCGATGCGTCGTCGACCCGCATGAAGATGTCGATGGGCGGCATGGAGCACGACATGCTCATGCCCGGCATGCTCACCGACGAAGAGATGGCAGCGCTCGATCGCGCCCGCGGCCCCGAGTTCGATCGGCTCTTCCTGCTCGGCATGATCAAGCACCACCAGGGCGCGATCGACATGGTCGACACGCTGTTCAAGTCGTACGGCGCGGCGCAGGACGAGATGATCTTCAAGTTCGCGAACGACGTGTTCGCCGACCAGTCGACCGAGATCGATCGGATGAAGCAGATGCTGGCCGAAGTGCCGAATGGGGGCGGTGGCGCGCCTGAATGAGAGGGATTGGAGAGATGTCGAGGCTGATCACCGGTTCGGTTGTCGCACTCATGCTCGCGTCGGGCGGGCTCGTCGCAGGATGCGGCAGCAGTTCGAAAACTTCTGCGCCGCCGGCGACGGCACCGGCGACGCCGGCCGCTTCGAGCACGGGCGCGAGTGGCGGCTCGCAGCCGGGAGCGCCGGCCGCTGCGGCGCCTGCTTCGGCCAGTGCCCCGACCACGACGCCGGCAGCCGGGAGCGGCGGCCGCGGAACACCGCCGCCTCCTCCGCCGTCGCCGCCCTCCGTGATGCCGAAGCCCGTGAAGCCGATCGTATCCGCCGTCGAGCCCAATCCCGATCCGCGCGTCGGTCTGAAGGCGGGCTGGTGGGATGCCGGCGAGGCCGCATGGAACATGCGCATGATCTCGACGACGCCGCCGGCGGGGAAAGTGCTCGGCTCGACGCATTCCGATCTCGCGTTCATGGACCACTACGTCATTCAGGGGAATTACAACGGATTCGAGATCTATGACATCTCGAATCCCGCAAAGCCGGTCGTGGTGCAAACGTATCTCTGTCCGGCCTCGCAGAACGACGTTTCGGTGTACGGCCACCTGTTGTTCATGTCGTCGGAAGCGACGAACAGCCGCGCCGACTGCGGTTTCGGCGGCGTGCCCGATCCGGTGAGTTCCGAGCGCGTGCGGGGGATCCGCATTTTCGACATCTCCGACCTGCACAATCCCAAGCTCGTGAAGAGCGTGCAGACGTGCCGCGGATCGCACACGCATACGGTCGTGACGCAGCCGGGGGACACTGACGACGTCTATATCTACGTATCGGGCACGGCGGGCGTCCGGCCGTCGGAAGAGATGCCGGGATGCGAGAACGGCGGCATCGACGATCCCAACACGGCGCGGTTCCGTCTGGAAGTGATCAAGGTGCCGCTCAACGCACCCGACCAGGCGGCGATCGTCAGTTCGCCGCGCATCTTCAACGGACTGCCGGTGCCTCCGCGCAGCGAAGAGCGCGACCAGCAGGATCAGGCGGAACGCGCAGCAGCGCAGGCCGAACGCGCCCGTCAAGCGGCTGCGCGCGGCGAGGCGCCGCCGGCGGCGCCGGGCGGGGGCCGCGGCCGCGGACCTGCAGGACCGCCGACCGGACCGAATCAGTGCCATGACATCACCGTGTATCCGGCGGTGGGCCTTGCAGGCGGTGCGTGCGCCGGTCTCGGGCTGCTGCTCGACATCCGCGACGCCGCGCACCCCGTGCGCCTCGACGCGGCGTCGGATGCGAACATGTCGTTCTGGCACTCCGCCACGTTCAGCAACGACGGTTCGAAGATTCTCTTCACGGACGAATGGGGCGGCGGTTCGGCGCCGCGCTGCCGCGCGACGGACAAGAAGGAGTGGGGCGCCGACGCGCTCTTCACGATCCAGAACGACAAGCTGGTGTTCCACAGCTACTACAAGATGCCCGCGCCGCAGACGCCGCAGGAGAACTGCGTCGCGCACAACGGATCCCTCATCCCGATTCCGGGGCGCGAAGTGATGGTGCAGGCGTGGTATCAGGGCGGCGTGTCGGTGTTCGACTGGACCGACGTCGAGCACCCGAAAGAGATCGCTTACTTCGATCGCGGACCCGTCGACGCGACCCGCCTCGTCGGCGCCGGTTCGTGGTCGGCCTACTGGTACAACGGCGTGATCGTCAGCTCGGAAATCCAGCGCGGTCTCGACATCTACGAACTGGTACCGAGCGGGCTGCTCACGCAGAACGAGATCGACGCGGCGAAGAGCGTCAAGTTCCAGTACTGGAACACGCAGGACCAGCAGAAGATCGTCTGGCCGCCGACCTTTGCGCTCGTACGCGCGTACCTCGATCAACTCGAGCGGTCGAAGGGACTTCCGACCGACGCAATCGCGTCGGCGCGGAAGACCCTGCAGTCCGCCGAGAAGGAGTCAGGTGGGGCCCGCAAGACGTCGCTGACCCAGCTCGCGTCGACGCTCGATTCGGCCGCCGCCGGCTCGAGCGATCAGAAGAAGGTGAAGTCGCTGTCCACCGCGTTGACCGAGCTTGCCAACGCGTCCTGACGCGGACCATGTTTCTGGCGTGAGTTTCTGATCGCAGACCTGCGATGCGTTAGCTGAGACGTTTCTTCAGGAAACGCCCGGTGTACGACGCGCGGCACGCTGCGATCTGCTCGGGCGTGCCGGTGGCGACCACTTCGCCGCCTGCGTGCCCGCCTTCAGGACCGAGATCGATGACGTGGTCCGCAACCTTGATGACGTCGAGGTGGTGTTCGATCAGGAGCACGGTGTGTCCCGCGTCGACCAGCCGGTTCAGCGACGCGAGCAGCCGCTCGACGTCCGCCAGGTGCAGGCCGGTCGTCGGCTCGTCCAGGATGTACAGCGTATGCTTCGAGCGCTGCAGCGTCGAGAGCTCCGCGGCAATCTTCACGCGTTGCGCCTCTCCGCCCGACAGTGTCGTTGCCGACTGGCCGAGAGTCAGATAACCGAGACCCAGGTCGGCGAGGACCTGGATCTTGCGGCCGATCGCCGGCTCCGAAGCGAAGAAACCGACGCCTTCCTCGACTGACATATTGAGGACATCGTCGATCGTCTTGCCGCGCAGCGTGACTTCGAGCGTTTCGGCGTTGAAGCGCGCCCCTTTGCAGGCGGAGCACGTGACTTCGACGTCCGGCATGAAGTAGAGCTGCGTGGTGATCACGCCCTCGCCCTGGCACTCCTCGCACCGGCCGCCCTTGACGTTGAAGCTGAAGCGCCCCGGCTTGTACTCGCGTTCGATCGAGAGCGGCGCCTGCGTGAAGAGATCACGAATGCTGTCGTAGAAGCCGATGTACGTCGCGGGATTCGACCGGCTGTTGCGCCCGATCGGCGCCTGGTCGATGCTCACGACACGGTGGACGTGTTCGATGCCGTCGATGCGGTCGTGCTCGCCGGGAAGCGTCCGGGTGTCGACGAGCGCCTTCCACAGAGCCTTGTAGAGCACCTCGGTGATGAGCGTGCTCTTGCCCGAGCCCGAGGCGCCCGTGATTGCGACCAGGGTTCCGAGCGGAAAGGTGACGTCGATGGATTTGAGGTTGTTTTCGCGTGCACCGCGGACGACGAGCGCTTTGCCGTTTCCTTTGCGGCGGCGGTCCGGCATGGGAATCGAGCGGCGGCCCGACAGGAATTGTCCCGTCGGCGACGCTTTCGACTCGAGGACGTCGTCGATCGTGCCCTGCACCACGACCCGTCCGCCGTGGACGCCTGGACCGGGTCCCATCTCGACGATGTGATCGGCCGCGTGGATCGTGTCTTCGTCGTGCTCGACGACGATCACGGTGTTGCCGATGTCGCGCAGCCGCTGGATCGTCGCAATCATCTTCACGTTGTCTTTGGGGTGCAGCCCGATGCTCGGCTCGTCGAGGACGTAGAGCATGCCCATGAGTCCTGAGCCGATCTGCGTCGACAGGCGGATGCGCTGCGACTCGCCGCCCGACAGCGTGCCGGAGCGCCGGTTGAAGCTCAGATAGTCGAGACCGATGCCGAGCAGCAGCTCGAGCCGTGTGCGGATTTCCCTGAGAACCTGCCGTCCGGCGTCGGCCCCGCGGCCCGTTGGCTTGATCGCACCCAGAAAGGTGTGCAGCTCGTCGAAGTGGAGCTGTCCGAGGTCGTAGATGGTCCTGCCGTTGACGCGGAACAGCAGTCGCGTCGCACGAAGCCGGGAGCCGTTGCAGTCGGGACACGTCCGCTCGACCATCACCTTGTCGAGCCACGCCTCCATTTTCGAGTTGGCTTCGCCCCGCTGCCGGTAACGGCGGTACCAGCGTTCGATACGGCGCGCGATGCCGTGGAACCCGATCTCCTTGCCGTCCTGATCGCTGCGGCGGACTTTGGCGTCCGGCGGCGTCTCGAGCACGAACCGGCGTTCAGTGCCGTAGAGGATCGCGTCGCGCGTCTTCTTCGGCAGCTGGGCCCACGGCGCGTCGAGTGGAAAGCCGAGCGCGCGGGACAGGCTGTACATCATGCGGCCGTCCCAGGTATCGGGGTTGTACTTGAACGCCTCGCGGACGAAGCAGCCGCCGAGGATGCTGCGCTTCGGGTCGGGGATGAGCAGGTCCGGGTGCGTCAGCTTGTCGACGCCGAGGCCGCCGCACGTACGGCAGGCGCTCTCGGGATTATTGAACATGAAGTACTCGGGAGCGATGTCGCCGTACACGAAGTGATGCGTCGCACTGCAGGCGCTGCGATAGAAACGGTCGCGTGTCTCGGCGCTGAGCCGCGCACGCGGATTCTGCGGCAGATGGAGCTGCAGCAGTCCGTCGCCGACCAGCAGCGTCGCGGCGATCGCCGCCCTGACGGCCTTCTCGTGTTGCCGCGACACGATGACCCGATCGACGATCGCATCCATGTCGCCAACGGTGCCGTCGTCGAGCGACACCTCCTCGGAGATGTCGACCGCCTTGCTGTCTGCGATCAGACGCCGCACGCCCTTCTTGCGCAGTTCGGCGAGGACGAAGTCCAGATCCTCGCCGTAGATCTTGAAAACCGGCGCCCGAAGTTCCACTTCCGTCCCTTCGGGCAACGACAGGATCGATTCGAGAATCTGTCCGGCGGACCGGCTTGGCACGGGCTCGCCCGTTCTCGGGCAGTGCGCCGCCGCGATCGTGGCGTAGAGCAGATTGAGATAGCTCGCGATATCGGTCATCGTCCCGACGGTGGATCGCGGGTTGCTCGTCAGCGTCTTCTGCTCGATCGAGATGACGGGTGACAGACCGAAGACGAAATCGACGTCGGGTTTTGCGACCTGCGATACGAACCGCCTCGCGAAACTCGAGAGCGATTCCAGGTAGCGCCGCTGTCCTTCCGCATAAATCGTGTCGAACGCGAGGCTCGATTTGCCGGACCCCGACAGACCGGTGACGACGATCAGCTGGTCGCGCGGAATCTCGACCGAGATGTTCTTCAGGTTGTGGACGCGCGCACCCTGGACCGCGATGGTCGTCCGCGCCGCGCGTTTAGAGGCTGTCTTCATCGGGCGGGTCGAGAGAGAAGAACGCCAGTTCCTGAAGGAGTACGTTGCTGCGCTTCGTGAGCCGCACGGGAGTCGACGCCTTCCCGATTCGGTCCTGGTCTGCCAGGTACTCGCAGGCGGTCGTCACGCCGCTGATGTCGAAGTTGCGGCTGAAGTGATGTTCCAGCTCGCGCGCCGACCGCGGCTCGCCGGCTTCGCGCAGGTAATCGAGCACGGGCGCGAACGCGCGGGGCGTCAGCTCCTCGAGGTAGCGATCAATCGCCACGAGCGCCGCCTCGATCTTCGCCGGCGTCTTCTTCGCGTTCAGCAGGTCGGCATACACGAGCGAGAAGAACGCCGGATTGAGCGCCAGCGCCTGCGGCAGCACCTCGCGGTCCGCGAGCAGGCGGCGGCTGAACACCTCCGCCTGGGCGAGCGGCGTGGCGGCGTAGAGAATCCAGAGCGCCGTGTAATCGAGGTCGCGGCGCGTGACGAACCACTTGTGCGCCTTGTAGACGGCCGGGAGCGCGTGGATCGCTGCTCGAAGCAGCTGCAGCTCCGAATCGCGCGCGCCGATGCCCTGCAGGCGGTCGCACAAGTCGGCAATCGTCGGATCGTGCGTGAAGAGGAGCCGGCCCTTTGCCAGGAACGAATGGACGAACGAGTTTCGCAGGACGCCTTCCACGGCCTTTCGGAACTCGGTTCGCGGCATCAGCAAGGCGTGGATGTTGCGGCCGTCGGCATTCAGCGCGAGGCCGTCCTGCTCGAACTTCCCGTCGTCCACGGTGACGAACACCAGGTCGATGTCCGACTTCTCCCACACCGTGTCGTGCGAGAGGCTCCCGCACAGCAGCGCCGCGAGAACGGTTCGGTCCGTCTTCGCCTGTTCGACGACGGCGTCGAGCGCTGCAGTGAACTGCCGTTCGAGCGGCTGGCGGCCCATGCCCAGCTGTCATTCTAGCCGCGGGCGGCTCCGCCGGATTACTGACGGCCGAAACTCTCGACGACAGCCAGCGCTCGATCGATGTCGGCGGGCGTATTCGCGATACCGACGGAGGCGCGTACCGCGCCGACTGCAGTGCCTCGAAGGCTGCTGCGCAAGGCGGGAATGGAGAAACCGTCGCGCAGCCCGTCGAGCGCAGTTGCCAGCGCGTCAGCATCGAACTCGAATGCTGCCTCTGCAGCTCCCGGGTTACAGAAGCAGCCCCCGCGCAGGAAGACGCGCTCCGCGTTCGCGCGAGTCTCGACCCATTCGTACGGAAGGACGCGGCCCTCCGCGGACAGGACGTTGAAGGTGACGGTGCCGCCGCGCATCGAGAGCTCCGGCGGACCGTAGACCCGGACGAGCGGCGACCCGTTCGAATGCGCCAAGGTGCGCAGTCCATCGATCAGCATCGCCGTGAGCGCGCGTACGTGCGCATGTGTGCGATCGATCCCGATCTGCTCACGCAGCTCGAATCCGGACCCAAGCGCGGCGATACCGAGAAAGTGGGGAGTGCCGTCCTCGAAAGCCGCTTCGCCGTGTTGCAGCTGATGCCGCTGAAGCGCGACTGACGCGTAGTCCACCGTCCCGCCGGCAAACCATGGACGTGTGAGACCCTTGAGCGCATCCCGGCGCGCAACAAGCGCGCCGAGGCCCGTCGGCAGTCCGAACAGCTTGTAGAAGGAGAGCACGACGAAATCGGCCGGGTGCGTTTGAAGACTCAGGCTGGATGCCGGCAGGTACGCCGCCGCGTCGACGAGCACCCGCAGGCCCAGGCGCTGCGCCGTCGAGATTAGTGAAAGCGGGTGGCGTACGCCCGAGAAGTTCGACTGCGCGGGATACGCCAGCAGGCCTCCCGGCCGGGCGACTCGTGCCAGAAGCTGCGGCGCATCGTGCAGCATCAAGTCCCGATTGAGCGGAAGGTGCTCGACCGCGGCACCGCAGCGGCGTGCGTATTCCCGTACTCCGTTGACGGAATTGTGATTGTCGGCGCTGAGGATAAGTGGGACGTCCGGTCCAAACGGGTACGCTTCCGCGACGAGCCGGACAGCCCCGGACGTATTCGCGGTGAAGCAGACGACGTACTCGTCGCCGGCGTCGAGCATCGCACGGATGCGTGCCCTGGCTGCTTCGATGACGCGTGCCGACGCGGTCGATGCGGCATGCGCCGAATGTGGATTACCGAACACGCCGTCTTCGAGGAGGCGGTCGTATGCGCGCCGCTGGCTGTCCGCGTGCAACGCGCTGCCCGTGTAATCGAGATACGCGACGCCAGCGCGATCGAGCCGCGCGAATTCGCGACGGCGGAGATCCCGGAAGAAGTCCGTATCGACGGCGAGAAGCGTCGTGGTCAGCATCCGTGCCGCCGGAGGGTCTCGACGGTAAGCGGGGCATCGCCCGGTTTGCGAGACACCGCGCCGAAATACCGCGTCACGTCAGTTTGCTGGACGGGGTGCATGACGTCCTCGAGCCAGTCGTCGAGTCCGCCTTTCAAAGCAAATACGTTTCGATAGCCGAGCGCGCGCAGCAGCACCCAGGCTTGCGCGGCGTGGCCGCCGCCCTCGGAGTAGAGGACCAGGGTGGCGTCGGGATCGAAGGTCGTGGTCACCAGCGTTTCGAGCGGCATCGAGCGTGCCGTCGGGATGTGATACGTCTCGTACTCCCTGGCGCTTCGGACATCGAGTACCTGGAGACCCGGTTTTGCGGCCTTGATCCATTCGGCGAGCTGGATCGCGCTGACGTGATCGGATTCGCGCGCCACTTCCGCCGCGAGCGTGCGGACGTCGATCGCGGCGCGCTGCCGGGGGCGAGGGTTACCGACGATGGCGGCGCCGGCGCCAAGCAGGATCGCGACTCCCGCAAGCGGCCAGCGCGCGCGTGCCGCATTCATGCGCGCCGCTCCAGGCGCTCGGCGACGGCAAACCCGAAGAGCGCCACGAGCACGATGCCAAAAACGATCGCGCCGCTCGAAATGCGCAGCAGGTCAGGAAGCGTCCACGCGCCGCGCACGTGATACTCGTACAGCGGCGCGAGCCAGGGAAACGCGAGCCCCGCAGCCAGCATGCCCGAGAACATGCCGACGGCCGCTGCGACGCCGTCGCCGCGTCCGGATGCGGCGGCGACGCACGACGTCCCGGGACAGAGACCTGCGATCGCGAACCCTGCACCGAACACAAGACCGCCGAGGATCTGCGAGGCGAGCGCCGTGTCGGGTACGTAGACGGCCTGCACGTCGACGATCCCGAGCCTCCCGAGCCAGAACAAACCGAGCATCGCCGTGACCATCGCGGTGAACATCACCTTGAAGACGGTGAAGTCCGTCAGATAGAACTGCCCCGTCAGCTTGCGCGCATTGCCGAGGCCGGCGCGCTCGAGTGCCGCACCGAACGCGATGCCAACCAGAAGGGGCGTCAGCATGTTCAGGCTCTCCAGGCACGCCGCCGCAGCGGAGCGACCGCGTAACCCGCCGCGAATGCGCATGCGATGAACGCCCACGCGCCGACGGACAGCAGCGCGCCGCCCGTCAAGGCCTGTCCGCTCGTGCAGCCTCGCGCGAGCATCGCGCCGATCCCCATCAGCGCGCCGCCTCCCGCTGCCGCAACGATTCGCGATGCCGCGCTGACGTCCACCCCTCGCTCGACGCCGCGCTTCCATCGTCCGGCGAGCACCGACGACGCCAGCGCGCCGATGAACACGCCGGCGATCTCGATGACGAGCCAGCTTCGCCACGGTCCGCCCGGCTCGTTCACGTAGCTGGTGAAGTACGCATTACCACGCGCGTAATCCGGGGCGACCGCGTGGACCGTGCTGCTCGCCGCCGACGCGAACGCGCCCGACGCTCCAAGGCCGCGGCCGGCGAAGACGAAAGCGGCGAGGAGTACCAGGCCGAGCGCAATCCCGGAGAGATACGGGTCCGAGTACTTCATTTCTTTCCCGCGGGCAGTTCGACCGGAAGATCCCGGCGGGCCCAGTCCTCGAAGGAACCGTCGTAGAGCAGTACGGGATGGCCGAGCGTGCGCGCGGCGAACAGCATCGCCGTCGCCTGCTGTCCCACGTGGCAGTAGCCAATCACCGTGTCGGTGGGCTTCACCCCGGCCTTGTCAAAGAGGGCCTTGATGTCGGCGGGGGATTTCAGTTTTCCGTCGCCGTCGGCGAACTCGTCGAACGGCGCACTCACTGCGCCGGGAATGTGCCCGAGTTTCTTTGGGCCGCCGCGTTGTCCACCGGCCTGAACGCCGTCGTAGAACGAGGCCGCTCGAGCGTCTACGATCGCGAAGCCGGGTGTCTTCGCATGCGCCTGGACAAAGGCCGCATCCACGATGATCGGCTTGATCGTCAACGGAGCAAGGGTCCCGCGAGTGGCCGAGGCAACTTCGGTGCTTACGGGATGCGCCGCGGCCGTCCACGCCTGCAGTCCACCGTCGAGATACGACACGTTTGTCAGGCCGGCGTAATCCAGCGTCAGCACGACTCGCGTCGACGGCGACCAATACTCGTCCGAGGCATAGACGACGACGTGAGATCCGTTTGAGATGCCCAGCGCTTCGAGCGCACTTCGGATCTCTTCGGGCGGGGGCATTTCGAGCGTCAACGCCTTTGGATCGGAACTCATCGTGTGGAAGTTCATCCAGTCGGCGAACCGCGCGCCCGGAATGTGGCCCCGTTTGTACGTCTCTTCGGTGCCGACCTGCAGCAGAACCAGGTTGGCATCGTGGAGGTGTGCGGCCAGCCAGTCCTGAGATACGACGAGCGGATCAGGGGCCTGCGCAGCGCCGGAGATCGGGATGAGCGCCGCGATCGCTGCCGCGGTAAGGATTCGATGCATCGGGTCCTCCTGTAGACCAACGACAATAGTCGCTGCTCTTGTAGAACGTCAAGGGGACTCAGTTGGTTCCGTGCGGCGCCGGAAGCGGCCGAGCCGGCCGTGTGCGCTCGCCGGCGCAGGGTTGCCTCCCAACGTAACCACAAGTACACTGAGGAGATACGGGTACGCCGGATCGCGGCTCGGACCCTGTGCAAGTTCAGCCTACGAACCGCGTCAGGGCCGGAAGGCAGCAGCGCTAAGTAGACCCTGTGCTGTGCCGCAGGCCTTCCGGGCCGCGGTCGGGCTGTACCCGTTCTCTGGATTCCGAAGGGGCTTTGCTCCACCGATCCCGTTTCCTCTCTGATGTCGTATCAGGTTCTCGCCCGGAAATGGCGTCCGCAGCGGTTCGATGACGTCGTCGGCCAGCGCGGCGTCACGCAGACGCTGCGCAACGCGATCACGGCCCGCCGCATCGCGCAGTCGTTCGTGTTCGCGGGCCCTCGCGGCGTCGGCAAGACGACGACGGCGCGCATCCTTGCCCGCGCGCTGAACTGCGAGCAGGGGCCGACACCCGATCCCTGTGGCGTGTGCGACGCGTGCGTCGAAATCGCTCAAGGCCGCGACATCGACGTGCTCGAGATCGACGCGGCCACGAATACGCAGGTCGACAAGGTCCGCGAAGTCATCATTGCCGGCCTCGGCATGTCCCCGGTTCGCGACCGCTACAAGATCTTCATCATCGACGAGGTCCACCGCCTGTCGAACCAGGCGTTCGACGCGCTGCTCAAATCGATCGAGGAACCGCCGCCTCACGTCGTCTTCATGATGGCAACGACCGAGATCGACAAAGTGCCGGCGACCATCCAGTCGCGCTCGCAGGTGTTCGAGCTGAAGATGATTGGCGTCAAGGCGATCGCCGAGCAGTTGCGCCGGATTGCCGACGCCGAGCAGATCGCGATCGACGACGTGGCGCTGCTGCTGCTCGCCCGCGCGGGCGACGGCAGCATGCGGGACGCGCAGAGCGCGTTCGATCAGGTCATTGCGTTTGCGGGACGGACGATAGCGGCCGACGACGTCAGCGCCGTGCTCGGGCTCGTCAGGCGGGATTTGCTCATAGAAATGGGCGAAGCCGTAGCGCGCGAGGATGCGGGCGCCGTGTTCGAGCTCGCGGCGCGCGCGTCGGAGTCGGGCTACGACCTGCGCGCGGTCATCCGCGAGCTGGCGCGGCTCACGCGCGACCTGATGGTGCTCTCGATCGATCCCTCGCGCGTCTCGGACCCTGAAATCGCGTCGGAAGCCGAGCGAACGCCGCTGCTAGACCTCGCGAAGACGTTCTCGCGCGAGGATCTCCTTCGTGCATTCGACGTGCTGACGAAGGCGGAATTCGATATCCGCGCGTCGCTCCAACCACGCTATCACCTCGAGATGGCGCTCCTGCGGTGGATCCATATCCGGAAGCTCGTTCCGCTGACGGATTTGATGCAGCGCATGGGATCCGCCGGACCGTCGCGGCCCACCGCTGCGCCTGACGCACCCGCAACAGGGCCGGCGCGTCAGACACCAGCGCCCCCAGGGTCCGTGCGAGCCGCCGAGAGCAAGCCGTCGCCAGCGCCCGCGCGCGCGGCGAAGCCGGCGGCCGACTCTTCACAGGAGCTGAAGCCTGTCGCAGGCGAGGACTTCAAGGAGGCGTTCCTCGCCGAGACACGCCGTGCGAAGAAGTTTTTCTACGGCACCGTCGTCGCGCAGGCCAGGATCGCCTTCGAGCCGGAACGCGTCGTGTTCGCGTTCACGCCGCAGCATCGCGCGCTGCGCGTGCAGTTCGAACAGATGCGGGCGTGGCTCGAGGCGACCGCGGAGCAGCTCGCGGGGCGGCGCATGGCGGTGGTGTCCGTGGAGTCGAGCGCGCCGTCGCCTTCCACCAGCGAGAAGGCGACTCCCCCTGATGACGGCGGCCCGGCAGCGGCGGTCGCCGTTCGCCGCGAAGCGCTGAAGGAGCAGGCGCTCGCAGAACCGAACGTGCAGGCGCTGCTCGATGTGTTCGCGGCCGAAATCACCGACGTCGAAGAACGATGACTGGCGAGGGGACACTGGAGACTGGCTACTGACATGAACATTCAGCAGATGATGAAGCAGGCGCAGCAGATGCAGGACCGCCTGCAGAAGCAGATGGCGGAAATGAAGATCGAGGCGACCGCCGGCGGCGGTATGGTGACCGTCGTCATCAATGGCGCCAAGCAGATCCAGTCGCTGAAGATCGATCCCGAGGCTGTCTCGAAGGACGACGTCGAGATGCTGCAGGACCTCATTCTCGCCGCAATCAACGACGCCCAGCGCAAGGCCGACGAAGCGATGCAGAAGCAGATGAGCGGCATGATGGGCGGCATGAAGATCCCCGGCCTCTTCTGATGGGTCGACCGGATCCGCTGGCGAAGCTGATCGAACAGCTTCAGCGCCTCCCGGGTATCGGCGCGAAAAGCGCGCAGCGACTCGCCCATCACATTCTCAAAATCCCGCGCGAGGAGGTCGACCGGCTCACCGACGCGATGCGCGAGGTGAAGGACCGGGTCACCTACTGCTCGGTCTGCAGCAATATCACCGACGTCGACCCGTGCTTCTTCTGCACGAGCGATACCCGCGACCGGCGCGTCATCTGCGTCGTGGAGGAGCCCGAGAACGTCGGCGGGATCGAGAAGACGCGCGACTTCCGCGGTGTCTATCACGTGCTGATGGGTGCGCTGTCGCCGCTGCACGGCGTCGGGCCCGACGATCTGAAGATCAAAGGGCTGCTCCAGCGTGTCGCCGAGGGCGGCGTCGAGGAAGTCATCCTCGCCACGAATCCGAACGTCGAAGGCGAGGCGACCGCGATCTATCTCGCGAAGCTGCTGAAGCCCCTCGGTGTTCGCGTCACACGCATCGCGATGGGCGTGCCCGTCGGCAGCGACCTGGAATATGCCGACGAGTTCACGATGCACAAGGCCATCGAAGGGCGCCGGGAACTTTAGGGGCGGTTTAATTCATAATTCCCAACTCCCAATTCCCAATTCCCAAATTTTAGCTTGGGGCGGAAACACGCCGGACGATGAAGGCGGCCAGGCAGAACGTCAGCGGATAGAGCACCGCGGCGGCGCTCGTCGCGAGCGTGACGAGTTCGATCTGAGCGGCGATGAAGATGGCGATCACGGTCGCGCCGCCGAGCGCGACGCCGACGGTATTCACGCCGTCCGATGGCGGGAGTGATTCCACGAAAGGCCGATGGACGTCCACCATCGCCGCCTCGACCATCAGCCAGCCAATCGCCAGACCGTTGACGGCATGCCGAACGGCGATCCTCCAGCCCCACTCGTTCGCCTGAACGGGCAGCAGCACGCCGATCGCACCCGTCATCAGCAGGATTCCGGCGATGCGGATGCCGCCGCGAAAATCGCCCGCGCGGCACGTCGACGCGACGTCGAACAGCCACGCCGCGCGGTAATCGGCCGCCGTCCGAATTGCGGTGCGGAATCCTGCGACGACGGCGCCGGCGAAGAGGGTCTGAAGCGCGAGCGTCAAGGTCTGAACAGGCCCGCGTCCGATCGCAATTGACAGCGCAAGACCCGTCGCGACGGCCACGATCACGAAAACGCGATGAAGCGAACCGCGGAACAGCGTTCGCGAGGCGAATAGCAATCCCGCGCGGCGTGCGACGTTCCGGCGGATTCCCATCGGACTGAACGGGGCTCGCAGACGCGCGCCGGGCCGCCGTGGAGGTCCTTCCTCCAGCAGGTGCAGCTGCCGCGCGTTCCGCAGATACAACACCAACGAAAGGGTCAGAGTGATGGTAACGATCGCGGCGCCTTCGATTGCCGCCGCGGTGAAGCGGGGCAGCGCCGCCCGGTATCGTGACGTGAGCCGCGTTTCCTCGGCCTCGAGAGCCGGCGGCAGGTCGGGACGCGGAAGGCCGTCGAGCAGCCGTCCGGCAAGCGCGCCGTGGCCGGCTGCGAACCACTGCACCGGTCGCAGCAGCACGGTGCGCGGCGACGGTTCGAACATCCAGGAGGCGGAGTCCGACAACCGGACCGGAACGAGCGCCAGCAGCACGAGCACGGCAAACAGCAGCGTCGAACGGATACGCGCCGACACGCGATGAAAGCGCGCCGGCCCGAGCAGCGCGACCGCCGATTCCCGGACCGCGAGTACCGCCGAGAAGCCGAACAGGGCCGCCATGATCGTGCTGAGCGCGTGCGCGGCCGTGAGCGGGATCAGCAGCGCCGGATTCATGGGCAGCTGCGCGGTCATGAAGAGCGGGTGCAGCAGCGAGGGAACCGCGTTCAGCGCGATCGCGAATGCGGACGCGAACAACAGGAGCGCCGTCAGCTTGGCGCGGACGACCGTGCGCTGCGGCACCGGCAGTACGCCGAGGATTGCCGCGTCGCGCGGCGTCAGCGCGAGGGCGTCCCAGGAGAGCAGCGTGATGGCGGCCATCACCAGGAGCGACGCGGCGCAGAAGGCGACCTCGTCGCCCATTGCGGTCGTCTCCGTCCAGCCCGACGCTTGAAACGGCCGCATCAGGTATTTCAGGCTCATGAACACGGTCACGAAGAGCGGAATCGTGACGAGCGCGGCGGCCGCCACGGCAAGCACCTGATGGCGATCGCTGTCCGGCGAGAGATCGTTCTCGAAGAATTGTGCGAGAAAATGACGGACGAGAACGTCGCTACCCATGCGCGGTTACGACGTCCGCGATCTGCGCGGCGACGGAATCGGGGCGCTGCGCCGCGAGCGTCGCGAACGATTCCTCCAGCGAGCCGGACGGAGCGACGGTGCGAATCCTGTTCACACTGCCGTCGACGATCACCCGTCCCGCGCTCAGGACGATCACCCTGCTGCAAAGCCTCTCGACGTTCTCGACCACGTGAGAGCTGTACAGGATCGCCTTGCCGCGGCCCGCAAGCAGCCGGACGAGATGCCGCAGCAGCAGGATCGACCCGACGTCGAGACCGGATTCCGGTTCGTCGAGGACGATGAGTTTCGGATCGTGAAGGAGCGCCGCGATGAGCAGGGTCTTCTGCTTCATGCCCTTCGAGTACGCGCTGATCGACTGCGCGGCGCCGTCCGAAAGACCGAACAGATCGAGCAGCGCTTCGATCTTCTCCGCCGATTCACGCGCCGGAAGTTCGCGCAGACCCGCCACGAGATCCAGGTACTCGCGCCCGGAAAGAAACGGATACAGATGCGGTTCCTCCGGCACGTATCCGAAGCACCGCCGGAATTCGACGTCGCCGCCCGTCACATCGCGCCCGTCGTAGACGACATGGCCGCTGGTGGGCTCGAGCAGGCCGGTGAGCATCTTGAGCGTGATCGACTTGCCCGAGCCGTTCGGGCCGAGGTAGCCGAGGATTTCTCCTGGTGCCAGCGTGAAGCTCACGTCGGACACGGCCGCGTGTCCGTGAAACCGCTTGACGAGGTGTTGCGCTTCGAGCACGGCAGAATTCACCTTTTCATCGGTCACACAGCCCTCTTCCCGCGGCAATGAGCGGGCCGAGCGGCATCAATCCTCGGGCGAGCGGCGGCCAGCGGCGCTCCTCGCCTTCGGCTTCGATGAGCTGCGCTTCCTCGGCGGACATCCGAAAACGTTCCTGCACGCCGCGCGAACACGTATCGTCAGCACCGTTGGAACGACACCGTTCGAGCGACGCGAACGCGTCCATCCGGATGTTCTGCGGGAGCCGCTTCACCGGGTTCGACGGCAGGGGTGCCGGCTGCGATACTCGGAGCGGCGAGATATTGGCCGCGCCAGGCGAGTCTCCCTGCACGACATATGTGACACCGGCGGCGCGAAAGAGGATCACTTCCTTGCCGGCGCACGCCAGCGTTCCAATGCCCGGGGACAACGGCCAGCGAAAACCAAGCTGACCGCGCGAGATGGTCTGCTGATGCGCGAGCGGGACGCCGTCGATGGGATCGCTGACGCGATCTCGCGGGCCGCACGCAGCGAGCAGCAGCCCGGCAGTAAAGGTCACGCGCGCGCGCATGCCGCTGAATCGTCAGGTCTGCGAGTTGAGCGCCGCCACGGGATCCGCGTGCGCGGCGCGGCGCGCCGGCCACGCGCTGAAGATCGCTGTTGCGGCGGTCACGAGTGCTGCCACCAGCAGAAGATTGCTGCCGGTCGCCCCCGGGCTACCGAAGCCACCCTGCCAGAGAACCGTGAGCAACCCTCCAACCAGTAATCCTGCGGCGAGCTGTAGCGCCAACGGCCGAAGGACCGCACGAACCACGTCCGTGGGCGTGGCGCCCAGCGCGACGCGCACGCTCAACTCGCGCGCACGCGACCCGACGCGATGCGCGGTCAGAGCCGCCACTCCGATCATGGCGAGGAAGAAGCCGATCGACGCGATACCGGTGATGAGCGTCTGCGACATCCGGCCTATCCATTGAGCCTGCCACGTCGCGTCAGTGAGCGGCACCACGTTCGAGACCGCGACGTCGCGGTCCAGTTTGGCGATCGCGTTGGTGAGGACCGATGCCAGCTGCTGCGGCGGTGCAGTGCCTCGCGCGATCAACGTCGACGCCATGGCGTGGCGAAGATCGCGGGGCAAGAAGATGACGGGCGCCGGTTCCAGCGTCGCCTGATCCGCAAACGACGGCACGACGCCGATGATCGTTCGCGCGGCCGAAGCGCTGTTCGAATCGCCAGCCGGCATCACGCGGATCTGGCGTCCGACAACGGCGGTGGCGCCGAAGAAAAGCGACGCGAATCGATCGTTGACGACCACGGCGCCATCCGTATCGCGCGAATTCGCCTCGAACGTACGTCCCGACTCCAGCGATACGCCCACGGTATCGAAGAATCCCGCGTCAACGGTCACGCTCGCGACCAGTGTCCCGGGCTCGTGGATCGAACCTGCCGCGACGTGTCTCGGGACGCGCTCAGTGCCCGGGAGTGCGCCCTCGAAACTCGCGTTTGTAATCAGGCCGGCGGCGCGCAGACGGTCGCGCAGGTCCGCGTAAAAGGCGGAGCGCTCCTGCGGCGTCCCGTACTTTCGTGGCGAGAGTGAAATCTGCGCGGTCAGGACCTCGGCGAGATGCGCAGGAGCGCGCGGGGCCGAAACGGCGCGATAGAGCTGAACGGTGAGTCCCATTTCGCACAGCAGCAGCATGCTGAGCGCGAGCTGCACGGTGAGGAACGTCGCGCTCCAGCGCTCAACGCTCCTGCTCGCCGTCGTCGTGCGCGCGTGCCACGGCGTTGCGGGCGTCTTCATGAGCTGCACCGCGGGGGCGATTCCGCACAGAAGAACGGTGGCCGCGCCGAAGGCGAACAGCATTGCCACGATGTGCCAATCGAGACCGATCCGCGTCCAGTCGGCGAGTGCGGACGCCGGGATCTGTGCTCTCAGACCGAGGAGTGCAATCCACGCGACGAACGCTCCGCCCCCGCACGCCGCCGCACAGAGGACAGACGTCTCGGCGATCAGTTGACGGAAGATGCGGCCCCTGGTGGCGCCAAGCGACAGCCGCGTCGCGACCTCGTTCGTTCGGCGGACGCCCCGCGACAGCAACAAATTGCCCACGTTCGAGGACGCGATCAGGACGACGAGCGCACCCGCCATGATGAAGGCGATCCACCCCGGCTGCCTGATATCGGCGTGATAGCGTGATTCGAGCGGCACGAGCGTGACGTGCACCCGGCCCGATGCCAGTAGCGAGCGCCGGCGCAGGGCCGACTCAATGAGACTCGAGACGTCCGTCGCGTCAGGGCCGCCCGGCTTCAGCGCCCCGAACATCGACAACCCAGGCTGGTCGGGCGCGGCAGCGAAGGACGCAATCGGCTGCCACGCGTCGCTCCTCTCGGGGAACCGGGGAGATGAGATCACGCCAACGATGACGCTGGACACGGTATCGACGAACAATTCGTGTCCGAGCGCCGCAGCCGGGCTGCCGAACAGGTCTGTCGCCAGTCTGGCCGACACCAGCGCCGGCGCGCCGCGCGCCTGACGGTATTCCTGGGGCTGGAATTCGCGTCCGAGCGACGGCTCCTCTCCGATCAGCGCCAGCGCATCGTCGGAAACGTATGCGATCGTGATTTGCCGTGCGGACGAATCGCGTGTCCGCACGGGTACCACGCGACGAGTGAAGTAGCCGATACCTGCCAGAGGAGCCTCGTCTGCGATTGCGCGGGCTTGCGAAAGCGTGAGGGAGGGCTGGCGACCAGAATCATCGCGTAGCGAG
Organism: Vicinamibacterales bacterium; assembly: GCA_035492775.1. Lineage (GTDB taxonomy): Bacteria > Acidobacteriota > Vicinamibacteria > Vicinamibacterales > 2-12-FULL-66-21 > DATJFQ01. The sequence goes on along the minus strand of DATJIW010000049.1, from coordinate 6,366 downwards.
ATGTCGCTCAGCCGTCCGGCACCGGCGAACGGGAGCGCGGCGAGACAGAAAGCGTAGACGAGCGAGAAGAACACCGTGCTGACACCGAGGCCGAGCGACAGCGCGCCGATCGCAACGATGGAGAAAGCGCGTTCCTTCTTGAGCATCCGAAGCCCGAGGCGCGCATCACCGATCAGATCGACGAGCCATTCGGTTCCACGAGCCCGCCGGCAATCGTCCTTGATCTGTGGAACGTAGCCGAACTCGCGCGCCGCCTGACGGAGTGCGTCGCGCTCGCTCAATCCGTCGCGCATCAAATCGCGCACGAGCTCGTCGACGTGGAAGTCGATTTCCGCGTCGAGTTCGTGCTCCAGCCGTTCGCGGTGCCGCAGGCGCTGCAACCAGTTCATCCTGCTTCTCCTTCGGCGCCTCGAATGATCGCGGCGACGGCTTCGGCAAGCCGTTCCCAGCTCTGCGATTCCGCTTTGAGCTGATTCCGTCCCCTCGAGGTGAGGCGGTAATACTTCGCGTTCCGGCCGGTTTCAGACGCCTTCCATTCCGCCGTCAGCAGTTTGCGGTTTTCGAGCCTGTGCAGCGCGGGATAGAGCGTGCCCTGCGGCACCTTGACGACGTCGCGGGAGAGGCGGCGGATGCGCTGGGCGATGGCGTAGCCGTGGAGGGGCTCGGACGCGAGCACCTGCAGCACGAGCATGTCGAGCGTACCCTGCGGCAGATCTGACTTTGGCGCCGGCGGCACAATGCCTCCGGCTTCTACATATACCGTTCAGGGTGGCTTTCAGTCAACTCCCAATTCCCAACTCCCAATTCAACTTCCAATTGCTCACTAGGGGGTCTCACTATCGCCGCGGCGCCTGCGTCTTGTAATTGGGAATTAGCAGCTGAATTCTTGGGAATTGGGAATTGGGAGTTGGGAATTAACTCGATAACTCCCTGAGCTATGCGGCCACAGTCTCGGTGTCGTGTGCGCCAAGCAGGTGTCGCAGCTTGAGCACCAGTGAAATCCAGTAAGTATTCGATCCGATTGCGGCGAGGACGACAACTAGCGGGGTCAATCCGACCAGTGCGAGAGCCATGATGCCGTACGGCATGGCGGAGCGGGTCGCCACGAACGAGATGCGCCAGATGATGCGCGACCACCGGGTCGGGTCCGCCTTGAAGCGCTGCCTCGCGATCGAATGCAGCCGTTCCGGACGTCCTGCCGTGATCCGCGTGCGCAGGTAGATGAGGAACGCGAACGAAACGAGCGTCCCGGCGAGCGCGACCGCGCCGAACCAGTAGAAGATCGGCCATCCCGTATATCGCGCGGCGCCAACGGTCATGCCGGCGAAGATCGCGATGTAGTACGAGTAGTCGCCAAACGTTTCAATCCAGCACCCGAGCGCCGACTCCTGATATTTCAGGCGCGCGATCTCCCCGTCGCATCCGTCGAGCACGCTCGCCGCCAGCGAGAGAAACGCCGCGAGCACGCCCGGCCAGTACTGACCGAGGCTGAACAGCCACGCCGCGTAGAACCCGACCGCGACGAGCGCGACGGAGAGCTGGTTCGCGGTCAATGGCGTGCGGATCAGCGCAATGCTGATGGGCAGGGAGGTGCGCCGATTGAAGCGCGCCACCTTGTTGTCCGTTGGCTTGTAACTGGCGCGACGGATCGTCTGCTCGGCCGCGGTGAGGTCCGAAGCGTCGAGCGTGCGCAGGACGAGACGTCCGCGGGCATTCGACACGTCGTCCCCGGTCGGCAGCGGCAGTCGCGCCGCCAGACGCTCGTGCAGGGCGTTCGAGAGCGCCTCCGCGTCGGCGGCATCGACCGCGCGGCAGCGCAGCAGGCCGGACACCGGCCAGTCGCCGCCAGCCGGTATGTCCAGCATCACATTCGTCCCCAGTGGCATCGCCGCAGCGTCTTCGAGCAGCGCGGGCGACACGACAATACCAGCTGGAATCGCGGTGACGGTGGTCCCGGCGGGCGCGCCGGCAATCAAGCGGTGCCACGCGTCGGCCGACGTGACGATCTCGATGCGGCCGCGAACGTCGCGCGCGATCCGGCGAAGCACGCGCTCGTCGGCTTCGTGAGCGAGGACGTAGACGGCACCGTACCCGGCCCGGAAGGCGGATCTGAGCACGCGTTCGGCGATCGGCAGGCCGGCAATCCGCGCCGTGAGGGGAACGCGCACGAGCGGATCGTGCGAGATGTAGAGCAGCGTCGGCCGCTGGTCCCGTCCTGGTGCCGTCGTAACGCTCGGTGCCGGCGTCGCGCTCGGCTGAGCGCCATGGCGCCGCGGATAGATCGCGAGGCCGACACCCGCCCAGAACAGACCGCGAAGCCGCCGCGCGAGTGCGAGCGGCGCGCCGGCGGCGGTCGCGCCGACCGCCGCGCCGGCCGCGAGACTCGACGCTTCGAGCGCGCCCAGGCTCGCCGGAATGAATGCGGACGCGAAGCTCGCGACACGCGAGAACGTCTCGATCGCGACCGCCTGCACGGGGGTGACGTGCAGGCCGACGGCGGTGAGGATCAGCCACGCCTCTGCGGACATGCAGGCATAGGCGATCAGCGACGCGATCGTGAGCACCGCCAGCCGCGTGAGATTGCCGCTCACGAGCACGATCAGCTGCCGTCCAACCGAAGCGCTGAATCCGGCGACCTTGCTCTGCGCGATGCCCGTGCCGAGCGCGCGATCTGCGCGGCGCAGGCTGCGCAGAAGAAATGAATCGCGGCGGATGATGATCGTGGCAGCGGCGATGCCGATCACCGCGGAACCCACGGCGAAACCAACGAAGACGCGGTGCCAGAGGTGCGTCAGAGGCAGAACCGCGACAGTCATTGCCGCACCCGCTCCGACAATGAGCAGCGTGCCGAGCATGTACGACAGCCGCTCGAGCGCGACGGCGGCGGTCGCCTCGCGCGCCGGCACGCGATCGCCGAGCAGGACGACCTTCAGCGGTTCACCCGCGACACCGGCGATCGTCAAATAGCTGAACGCCTCCGCCGCGAGCCGGATGCGCACGAGGCGCCGGAAGGAAATCGCGCGATTCTCTGGAAAGCACCACGACCACGCCCACGTGCGCGTGAGATGCCAGAGGCCGCTCGCCGCGAGCGCCAGCGGGATCGCGCGGCCGAGACGGCGTCCCGTGGCGATCGCCATGTCGATGTCGACGTAGTAGAGAGCGCCGGCGAACAGCGTCGCACCGAAGAGCAACGCGCCGAGCGAGATCAGCCGCCTGTGATGCTCCCGTATCATGCGACCGGATCCGGTGTGGAGACGGTGCCGAGCAACCCGAGCTCCGCGGCTTCGAGATCGGCGATCGTGTCGATGTCGCACCACGTCGCCTCGCCGATATCCAATCCGAGCATCAGCCGTCGCGCCGCCAGCAGGCGGATGCCGCCGCTCAAAGTCGTGTCGCCATCGGCGCACGATTCGCGCAGCGCGTCGAACAGACAGGGGGAGCAGACGAACACACCCGTATCGAGTGCGTCGTACTCGACGAGATCCTTGCCGATCGCCGTGATGCGAGTGCCAGCGAGGCGCACTTTCGTGGCTTCTGCAGCGACTTCCGCGGCCGCGGGACGCTTGTCGATCGCCAGGACGCAGTCGCCAGGCGAAACGCGCGCCGTGAACAACCGATCGAGCACTTCGGGTTCGAAGACGTGATCGCCCATGAGCACGGCGAAACGATCGACGTCGATGCTCGTCTCCGCCGTGAGCACCGACAGGCCGTTCTCGAGGCGCCAATCGGGGTTGTACGCGAACGACAGCGACAGCCCTTCGGGAGCGTACGTGTCTGCGAGCGCGCGAACGCGGTCGGCCTGGTAGCCGAGGACGACGACCGCCCGCCGCACCCCGGCGGCGCGCGCCGCTTCGAGCGTTCTGATCAACAGAGGTTGCCCGAGCAGCGGCTCGAGCAGCTTCGAATCGTGGGTCCGGTTGTGAAAGCGATCGCCGTTTCCTGCGGCGAGCACGATGGCACCTCGTGCGGTTGTCGGAAGTCTCACGTCTATCCCTCGAGTCTACGGGCCGCCTCCCGGCCGGCGGGTTCAGACCTTCCGGAGCGTGGACTTACGTCGCCCCTTCGCTTGGCCTCCCTTTAGACGCCTATGACTCAGCAGCAGTTCCTGAGCGCGCCGATCCCGCAGCTGATCCAGAAGGCGATCTCTGGCTACGAACCGGCTCTGTCATCGGTGCGGGGCTGCACGCTCCGTGCCCCGGTCGACAGGCCCTCTCTGATCAGCAACAGGGCGCCAATCCCAGTCCAGAACAACATCCGTACCTTCCGGACGATGGCGAGGGCGACCCCCACTGTCGGTCCGAGACCGAGGATGCGGGTGAACCACGCCGTTGCCGCTTCGTCGACACCAAGGCGGAGGGGAACGATCTTGAACACGACCTGAATCAGCCGGTTTGCGGTTTCGAGGATGAAGCAGGTCAGGAGTCCCGGGTGGGCATTGCCGAGCAGGCGGAGCGTCAGATATACCTCCGCGACACCGAGCGCATGGAATCCCACCTCGACGGTGGCGACCAGGGGCAGCCTCGATCCGCTTCGCAGTGCGAACGAGTAGACCTGCATCTCGAGCGCTCGAGCCCGGGACGCATGGCGCTCGAGGCGTGGCGTCGCGCCGAGCGCCCGGGAGAGCAGCGGCGGTTGTCTCCACAGCAGCCACAGCGCCACCGCAAAGAGCGCCAGCGTAGCGGCGACGGCCGCCTCGCTGATGCTTTGCAGCGCCGATGGAACGCGGAAGAAGAAAACGAGCGCCACCATGCCGGCGGCAATCATCGCGGCGGCGGAGAGGGTGTAGAGAACGTTCTCGATGGTGAGCGCTGCGGCCGCTGCGCCGAGCGGAACGCGTCGCCGGACGAAGGCAGCCTTGGCCGGTTCGCCGACGATCGGGCCGAGAGGCGTCAGGTTGCCCAGCGCATCCCCGCAGACGGCCGCGGCGAAGGCGTCTGCCAGCCGGAGTTTGTGGGGGGGGTCGATGCACAGCTGCCAGGCCGCGGCGCGCAGGACGAAGCGCAAGCCGCCGATGGCGACAACGGCGAGAAGCCCCCATCCGACCTGCGCGAGATCCGCGGCGATTTCGGCGGCCCCGACCCGCGAGATCACCCACGCCAGCAGCGCGAGTCCGCCAATGGCGGTGAGGACACCGGTTGCGTTGAGCTTGCGCATCCCGCGTGAATATAATCGCAGGTTCATGCTCCCGGCGTCCTTTCAGGTCCCCGCGGCGATCGTGCTTCTGGCAGGCGGTGCGATTGCGTGCTTTGCCGGGTATCGCGTATTCCGCCTCGTGCTCGGGATCTACGGATTCATCCTCGGCGCGCTGTTCGCCAGCGCGGCGATGGGGACCGAGCACACCCTCTGGATGATCGGCGCGGCCGTCGTCGGCGGCATCATCGGGTCGTTGATCTTGATTGCGGCGTACTTCGTGGGGGTCGCTCTCGTGGGAGCGGGTGTCGGAGCGCTTGCCGCCAGCCTGATCTGGAACGCGCTCGGCCGCGAGCCGGGATCCGTGGTCGTAATCCTGTTCGGCATTGTCGGCGCGCTTGCCGCGATTGCGCTGCAGCGATACGTCATCATCGGCGCCACGGCATTCGGGGGCGCCTGGACGATGATCGTGGGCTGGTTCGCGTTCTCGGGGCATCGGGGCGCGGTCGATGCCGTCCCGCGGAGCAGCGTCTGGCTGGCGTACCCGATGAATCCGGCGCCAGGTCAGCGATGGGTGATCGTGGCGTGGATCGTGCTAGGCCTGGTTGGTACCGCGGTCCAGCTCGGAATCACCGCGAAACACAAGTAGGCGTTGCGGATTGGGCACAGGGGCGCCCGCGAGGGAGCGTTAGGGATGGCCTTCCTCCGCGACGTGTGTGGGGCCGGGGCGCAGCCCCGGGGGGAGAGATCGATGGCGACGTTTTCACGCAGCGTGACGGTCAACTGGGAGGGCCCCATCATGGAGGGGAAGGGGACGGCGAAGGCCGGGAGCGGAGCGTTTTCGCTGCCCGTCAGCTTTCCCCGGCGCATCGGGGATCCGCAGGGCGTGACCAGTCCCGAGGAGCTGATCGCGGCGGCGCACGCGGCGTGTTATGCGATGGCCCTCAATGCGACGCTCGGGCGGCGCGGGGGGGCGGCGGAGAAGACGGACGTCACCGCGCTGGTGACGGCCGACAAAGGGGACTCCGGGATCAAGATCACGACGTCCAAGCTCACCGTCGTCGCGCACGGGCTCACCGGGGTTACGAAGGAGCAGTTCGGCGAAATTGCGCGCGCGGCGGAGCAGAGCTGCCCGGTGTCGAACGCGCTGCGGGGTTCGCTGAACATCGATCTCGACGCCCGCGCGGAATAATGGGGACAGTCCCCATTTTTCGCAAAAAATGGGGACAGCCGCCA
>DATJIW010000048.1:0-17043 GCA_035492775.1 Vicinamibacterales bacterium | reverse complement strand
CTGAAGCTGCACCAGTGCGGGCTGCCCAAGAAGATGGCGCTCGAGCTCTTCAAGCCGTTCATCTACAACAAGCTCGAAGAGCGCGGTCTCGTCGCCACGATCAAGCAGGCGAAGGAGATGGTCGAGCAGCAGCGGCCGGAGGTGTGGGACATCCTCGAGGAAGTCATCCGCGAGCACCCCGTCCTCCTGAACCGCGCGCCGACGCTGCACCGACTGGGCATCCAGGCATTCGAGCCGGTGCTCGTCGAAGGCAAGGCGATCCGGATTCACCCGCTCGTCTGCACGGCGTTCAACGCCGACTTCGACGGCGACCAGATGGCGGTGCACATCCCGCTCGCGCCCGAGGCGCAGATCGAGGCCTCGGTGCTGATGATGTCCTCGAACAACATTCTGTCGCCGGCGAGCGGGCAGCCGATCGCGATTCCGTCGCAGGATATCGTGCTGGGGTGCTACTACCTGACCAAGTCGAAGGCGGGCGCGAAGGGCGAAGGCCGCGCGTTCGGCACGGCGGAAGACGTCGTGCTGGCGCTCGAAGCCGGAGAGCTCGAGACGTTGACGCCGATCCGCCTGCGCATCAGCGGCGAGCTGATCGACCTGACCGTCGCGCGCGACGACCAGGGCGTGCAGTATGCCGAGGTGCAGAACGTCACCAACAAGGTGATCAACACGACCGTCGGCCGCGTGCTGCTCAACTCCGCGCTTCCGAAGGAGATGCCATATGTGAACGGCCTCCTGAAAAAGAAGGGGCTGCAGCAGCTCGTGCAGTACTGCTACCTGCGGTTCGGCCTCGAGAAGACCGTCGAGATGCTCGACAGTCTCAAGAACCTCGGTTTCACGTATGCGACGCGATCGGGCCTCTCGATCGGCATCGACGACCTCGTCATCCCGAGCGAGAAGCAGACGCTCGTGGCGCGTGCGCGGGACGAAGTCATCAAGGTCGAAGGTCAGTATCTCGAAGGCGCGATCACGAACGGCGAGCGCTACAACAAGGTCATCGCCGTCTGGTCGGACGTCACCGAGAAAATTGCCGACGAGATGTTCTCCGAGATGGAGGAGCTCGACCAGTCCGGGCGGAATTTCAACCCGGTCTACATCATGGCCGACTCGGGCGCTCGAGGCTCGAAGCAGCAGATCCGGCAGCTCGCCGGCATGCGCGGCCTGATGGCGAAGCCGTCGGGCGAAATCATCGAGACGCCGATCACGTCGAACTTCCGTGAAGGCCTCGAAGTCATGCAGTACTTCATCTCCACGCACGGCGCCCGCAAGGGTCTTGCGGACACGGCGTTGAAGACGGCGGACTCGGGCTATCTCACGCGCCGTCTGGTGGACGTCGCGCAGGACGTCATCATCCACGAGCCCGACTGCGGGACGATGGACGGCATCGACGCGCGTGCGATCGTCGAATCGGGGGAGATTATCGAGCCCCTGCGCGACCGCATCATCGGCCGCGTGACGCTCGAGCGGATCACCGACCCGTTCTCGGGCGAGACGATCATCAATCAGAACGAGGAGATTGATGAAGAGAAGGCGACGGCCATCCAGGAGGCGGGCATCGAGAAGGTCCGGATCCGCTCCGTCCTGACGTGCGCCAGCCGCCGCGGCTGCTGCGCGAAGTGCTACGGCCGCGACCTCGCGACCGGCAGGCTAGTCGAGATGGGGCTCGCGGTCGGCGTCATCGCCGCGCAGTCCATCGGCGAGCCGGGCACGCAGCTCACGATGCGCACGTTCCACATCGGCGGCACGGCGTCGCGCGTCAGCGAGCAGTCGACGCTCGACGCGAAGCACGCCGGCGCGGTGCGCTACCAGGGGCTGCAGGTCGTCGAGGCAAAAGGCTCCGGCGAGAACGCCGGCCAGCTCGTCGTCATGAACCGCACCGGGTCGATCGTGATCCAGGACGCGAAGGGCCGCGACCGCGAGCGCTATCCGGTCGTCTACGGCGCTCGCCTCAAGGTCCGCGATGGACAGCAGGTCGAGCAGGGCGCCGTGCTCGTCGAGTGGGATCCGTACACGTTCTCGATCCTCACCGAGGATTCGGGCTCGGTGAAGTACAAGGACCTCATCTCCGACGTCACGTTCCACGAAGAACTGGACGAGGTCACGGGCCTCTCGCGGAAGATCGTCGTGGACAGCCCCGACGAGAAGAAGCAGCCGATGATCGAGATCCGGGACAAAGCCGGCAAGGTGGTGCGCAAGTACCACATGCCGTCGCACGCCCACCTCATGATCGAGGACGGGGACGCGGTCTCGGCCGGCCAGGTGCTCGCCAAGATCCCGCGGGAAACGACGAAGACGAAGGACATCACGGGCGGTCTGCCGCGCGTGGTCGAGCTCTTCGAAGCGCGGAAGCCGCGCGAAACGGCGGTCATCTCGGAGATCGATGGTCTGGTCCGCCACGGCGGCATCGTGAAGGGCCAGCGGAAGATCATCATCGTCCCCGAAGAGGGTGGCGGCGAGCCGCGTGAGTACTCGCTGCCGCGCGGCGTGCACGTGAACGTCCAGGAAGGCGATCGCGTCCGCGCCGGCGAGCCGTTGATGGACGGCCCGAGCAATCCGCACGACATCCTGGCGGTTCTCGGCGAGAAGGCGCTGCATGCGTATCTCGTGAACGAGATCCAGGAGGTCTACCGGCTGCAGGGCGTGAACATCAACGACAAGCACATCGAGGTCATCGTCCGCCAGATGATGCGGTGGGTGAAGATCGAGGAAGTGGGCGACACCGAGTTCCTCGTCGAGGAGCAGGTGGATCGGTTCCGCTTCATGGAAGAGAACGAGCGCGTGATCGCGCAGGGCGGGCGCCCGGCGCAGGGCCGGCCGCTGCTGCTCGGCATCACGAAGGCGTCGCTCTCGACCGACTCGTTCATCTCCGCGGCATCCTTCCAGGAGACGACGCGCGTGCTCACGGAGGCGTCGATTTCGGGCAAGGTGGATCATCTCCGCGGCCTGAAGGAGAACGTCACGATGGGCCGCCTGATCCCGGCGGGCACCGGGTTCGAGTTCTACCGGAACGTGCGGATCCCGGCGGACGAACCACCGCCGCCGCCGCCGCCGTCGCCGGAGGAGCTGGAGCTGGAGCGCGAGATGGAGTACTTCGTGGAGCCCGAGGAGGCGTTCACGAGGGAGGAGACCGAATAATTGGCGATTGCCGATTGGCGACTGCCGATTAGGATTGGCGATTGGTGATTGGCGATTGAATTGACGACTATCGATTGCTGATCGGGGTTACGGCGGGCTTGTCGCCGTAGCTGCGAAGCAGCGAACCCGGGCGGTGGTGCTACCAGCATCACCGCCTTTCTTGTTTACGTGCAGCGCAGCGCTTCAGCGCTGCTCGTGACGCGCCGAAGCGACCACCCGCAAAGATTCCTTCGCCGTCTTCCTATGCTGATGCGCCTCATTTCCGTGAACGTCGGCACGCCGCGCACCGTCCCGGCCGGTGACCGCCAGGTCCTGACGGCGATCGTGAAGGCCCCGGTCGCCGGCCCCGTCGGCGTGAAGACGCTGAACGTCGATGGAGATCGGCAGGCTGACCTCCGCGTGCACGGGGGACCGGCGAAGGCGGTGTACTTGTATCCGCACGAGCATTATGCGTTCTGGCGCGGCGAACTGCCGGACATGGAGCTCACGCCTGGTGCGTTCGGCGAGAACCTGACGACCGAGGGCGTGCTGGAAACGCGCGTGTCACCGGGCGATCGGGTGGAGCTCGGCACCGCGGTGTTCCGGGTCACGACGCCGCGCATGCCGTGCTTCAAGCTGGGGATTCGCTTCGGGCGCGCCGACATGGTGAAGCGGTTCTGGCAGAGCGGACGCTGCGGGCTGTATCTCGCGGTCGAGCGTGAAGGCCAGATTCAAGCCGGCGACGAGATCCGCGTCGTGCGGGCCAGCGCCGATGGCCGCACGATTGCGGACGCGTTTCTCGCGCGCGCCCGGGCCAAGGGCGAGCAGGGTCCCCTGTGAGCGCGTCACGTTCTATGAGAGGACGAGCACAGATCGCCCGCATGGCAGCCGCCGCGCCGGCCGTCTTGTGCCATCATGCCGCACCAGGGGTCTTGAATGACGCTTGCAATCCGTTTTTTGCTCTGTGTGTTGATGTTTACTGGCGCGGACACCGCTTCCGGGCGACCTGCATCATCGCCAGGCGAAGCCCAGAGCGTCTCGCAGGTCTGGCGACGGGAGGCCGATTACTGGCGCTTCCTCAAGGCGGGCGATGTGGACGACTATGTGTCGCTCTGGCACGACCGATTCATCGGCTGGCCTTGCGGGGAGGACCATCCCAAGCGCAAGGCATCGATTGGAAACGGGGTTCGCGATGTTCGTGAAAAACACATCAAGGTTTCCGCCGAACTCACACGCGAGGGAGCGGAGGATTTCGGCAATGTCGTAGTCGTGCACTACCGGTTCACTCGAGTGGACACCTATCCGGACGGCCACGTGGAGGGTAACGGCCGGGAGTCGAAGATTACCCACACATGGATGAAAGTGGGGGACACGTGGCTCATCATAGGTGGGATGTGCGGCGCTTTGTCCGACACCGCTAAGTGAGCGTCAACGAACCGTTCGACAAAGGGTTGCTTACGCGAGATCGGCGGATGAGATGACAAGACGCATACCTGCAGCGCTTCATCACACAGGCTTTATTGTTCGTGATCTGGAAGGAGCGGCACAACGAATGTCGGATGCGCTCGGGATCGGTCCATGGAACGTCTGGACCATCACACCGGCGGAGTGCAAGATGCACGGCCACCCGAGCGCCTTCTCGTTCCGCGTTGCGCTGGCAACCATAGGTGGAGGGACGTTTGAGCTCATCGCGCCTCACAGCGGTCGCAGCGTGCTTGACGAGCACCTGGAACAGTATGGCGAGGGATTCCACCATACATGTCTTGTCTACGAAACGCTCGAGGCGGTGCGCGAGGCCAAGGCGGACCTTCGGCGACAGGGCCGAGAGCTCGTCCAGGAGGCCGCCACTGAAGATGTCTTCGACCTCGCTTACTTCCGCTTTCCCGAGATCGGGTCGCTCATCGAGGTGCTATACCTCGACACAACGAAGCTTCCGGCGCCGGAGCTGGTCATCCGCCCGTCGACGTAGGGTCGTTGGGCAGGCACGACACTGGTCATGAACAGGAAGCTGTCCGCCGGGATTGACGCTGGCGTGCCGGAATGTGCGCGCGAGGGTCTGTCACCTTCGAACGGCGTCAGCACGACGCGTAAGCCGGCGCAGTCCGATTTACCGTGCAGATGGCGGGATCATGACGTGAATGACGTTGCCGGGCGGCTGCTGTACGGCCTGCAGCACGAAGACGCGTGAGCCGTCGAGCGAGACCGCCAGTCCGCGACTCTGGAACACGGCCGCGGGCGCGCGGCGAACGCCGTCGAAGAGCTTCACCGGTGCGCTGAAGGCCGCCGTCCCCCCGGTCATCGACACCGGGACTCCCCACACCGCACCATCCTGGACGAAGAGAATTTCCTTTCCGTCGCCGCGCCACACCGGATCGTTTGCGCCCGCTGATGCAATCCGGCGGGGGCGGCCAGGTCCGGGGAACGGTTCGACGTAGACGCCGCCACGCGTGTCGTACAGAACGAAGTGACCGTCGGGAGAGAACGAACCATCCGCTTCTCCTTCGTCGCTGTCGGCCAGCAGCTTCCATGCGTCACGGGATGACATTGCCGAGACGTGCGCCCAGGCGATCCGTTCGCCAACCCGTCCAAGCATCACCTGGCCGTCAGCCGTAAGGTCCCAGGGCTCGACATCGGCGGCAATCGTGCCCAGCGTTTGGACGGCACCAGTGTCGGGGTCGCGCGAGAGCACGGTCGTTCCGCGGACGCCGATAATCCGCCGGGCGTCAGGCATCCAAACCTCCCAGGCGATATCGCGCGGCAGCGAACTTCGACCGGGATCGCCCACGCTGCCAAGCCACGTCGAAGGGCCGACGGCGAGGACGCGGCCGTCCTGCGTCGGCGCCAGCCGGATCGAGTCGATCGGGGCCGCCGGGCCCGCGGTCCCGAGCGATCCGCCTTTCCGATCGAATGCCGTAACCGTTTCAAGCGCCGCTGTACCGGGTCGCCACGCGATCGTGCCGTTTGCCGCGACCGAGAAATCTGCGCGCCCCAGCACAGGTTGAGAGGCGACGCCACGCAGCACGAGCCGTGGCTCCCCATCGACGCTGCGCCGCGTCAGGTCAAAATGTTGTTCGTAGAGGTTGTCGTTCTTCACGAAGAGCAGCCGACCGCCGCCGGAGGGCGTGAAGACTGCGGCCGTGTCGTTCTTGAACAGCGGACGCACGTTCACGACGTTGCCGGTAAGACTCGCCAGGCACACGCTGCCCCCAGGATCCGTGTCGCTGTCCCACCAGGCGATGAAATCGTTGGTGCCCGGGATGAAGTCGGGATAGAGCAGCGTCGCAGGTTTCCCCGACTCGAGCTGCACCGGCCGCCCCTCGCCCTCAGGGCCAGGGACAATGGCGGGACCGCCGCCGAGGATGACTCCAGCGGTGCTCCCCCAACCGCCTCCGCGAACGTTTGCCGAGTAGTTCATGACCACCTCCGCCGGGCCGTCCGGGAGGTTGACATCGAGGAGCTGCCGCGCGGTACCCGCGACGACGGGCACCGTCACTCTTGACGATCCGTGCCAGAACGGCTCGTTCGCCGCTGCTTCCGCGTTGGGCACCTTCAGCAGGTCGAGCGAGTGGAGCCGACGTACATAGACACCTGACTCCGCCCTGAACAGCACCGAACTGCCGTCAGGTGACAGGTGCGGCGGAGAGCTCATGGTTCCCACGGGACGAAGTGTCACGCCGGCAGGAGGAACGATCGTCAGCACGAGAGGTGCTCCCGTCACCGGTGTCGTCCGCCGTGCCAGCCAGAACCCGGCGCCGACGACGAGTGCCGTCGCGATCATTGTCGGCAGCGCAACTCGCGATACCAGAAGCCAGGGCGTTCCGTGAAACCGGTCTGGACGCGGGGTTGCCTCAGCCTGATTCGTCAGCGCCTCCTCGATCTCGAGCCGGGCATCAGCCGCGTCGGCGAGACGCGTCTTGCGGTCTTTTTCGAGGCACCGGCGCAGCAACCGGAGCAGCGCGGAGGGTGTGGTGGGCGGCAACAGCGCCCAGTCGGGTTCACGCGTCAATACCGCGGCGATGGTGTCGGACAACGTTGGTCCTTCGAACGCGCGACGTCCCGTGAGCATCTCGTACAGGACCGCGCCGAACGCCCACAGATCAGCGCGCTTGTCCACGAACCCATTGCGCGCCTGTTCCGGCGCCATGTACGCAGCCGTGCCGAGAATCACTCCGGCGGCGGTCGCGTGATTGGACAGCGTTGGCGAGTTCATCGCGTCCGATCGCGGCTCGCCGGCCGGCTCCATAGCCTTGGCGAGGCCGAAGTCGAGCACCTTGACGGTCCCATCGCTCCGCACCTTGATGTTCGCCGGCTTCAGGTCGCGATGAACGATTCCCCGATCGTGCGCGGCTTCCAGCGCGTCGGCGATTTGCCGCGCGATCGCCAGTGCCTCCTGGATGGGGATGGCGCCTTGCGCGATACGTTCGGCGAGCGTCGGGCCTTCGACGATCTCCATCACGATCGCCGGCGCGCCCGCGGCATCCTCCAGGCCATGGACGTGGGCGATGTTGGGGTGATTCAGCGACGCGAGGACCGACGCCTCCCGGCTGAACCGGGCGAGCCGCTCGGGATCGGCGGCGGAAGCCGGTAACAGGACCTTGATCGCGACTTCACGATTCAGCCTGGCGTCCCGGGCACGCAGCACCTCGCCCATGCCGCCTTCGCCCAGCTTCGCGACCACTTCATATGGACCGATGCTCGTGCCCGGGCCGATCGACGTAGACAATGCGACGCCGATATTAGCCGAAAGACACTCGCGACGTCCCGGTCCTCATCACGGTCCAGTAAGATGACGGGGCTGCACCTCGATCCAGCGTGCGGCACGGACGGGGAAGCCGCGCTTCTTTCGGCGAACCGCGCGGATTCACCGTCGAAGGTCTCGGACCGAACGCGCGCCGGCGGCGAATCTGCTGAAAGAGAGGTGCTTCGATGGATTACCTCCGGGTCGTGCTCGCCGCGTTCGCCGCCTTCATCGTTTACATGGCGCTTGGGGCCCTTCTCTTCACCCGGCGCACGATGCGAGCGGAGTTCCAGAAATATCCGGCAGTCTACCGATCGCAGGAGTCGATGAAGGCCGTGATGCCGATCGGGATGGTCGGCATGTTCCTGTCGATGCTTGCGCTCGCCGCGCTCTTCGCGCGGATCCATCCCGAGGGCGCTCCGCTGATTGCTGGCATGAAATACGGAGCAGTGATCGGCGTCTTTTCGATCGGCTCCTTCGTCCTCCACAATCACGTCAATCTGAACATCGGCGGCCGGCTCACGGCGTTACAGGCGGTGGCGTACTTCGTCGAATGGCTTGCCGTCGGCGTCGTCATCGCGGCCGTTTACCGCTGACGCATGACACGACACCCGCTCCCCTCTGAACGGCGCGACGTTGGCGAGGACAGGTGTGCGTTGAAAAGGAGATTCCAATGGACCAGATCGATCAGCTGCTGACCCTGTATGATCGCCGCGACATTTCGCGACGTGACCTGCTGAGCGCGTTCGCTCTGATAGGCACAGGGGGGGCAATGGGACTCCGTCAACAGCCGGCCGCGCGGGGACGAACGCTCAACCACGTGTCGATCGAAGTATCCGACCTCCGCCGCTCGACGGAGTTCTACGACGCGCTGCTCCAGCTGCCCGTCCGAGACCGCGGCAGCGACTATTGCGAGTACCGGCTGGCGAACGGATTTCTGGGGCTGTATCAGGAGGCAGGGATGACGCGGGGCCTCGATCATGTTGCGATCGGCGTAGAACGCTATGACGCCAGGGCGACGCTCCAGGCTGTCCGCCAGGCGCTCCCGAATGCGCCTGCGAAGCTGGCGTTCGAGGATCAGGTGTACGTGACTGATCCCGACGGCGCGCGAATTCAGCTCTGTGATGTTGATTACAAGCGGTAGTTCGCGCCGGGCCCGTCAGCCGTTCGCGTATGCGATCGTGGCGTCGAGGTCGGCGCTGCCATGCGGCTGCGGCGTGCCGGCGCGAAGATCCTTGACGACGGCGCCGTCTTTCATGACCAGTACGATGTTGCGCGTGTCCTCCAGCGACCGGATGTCCCGCAGCGGATCTGTCCGGGTAATCACGAGGTCCGCGGTCTTTCCCCTCTCGATGGTACCGATCCGATCCTGCCATCCGAGGCACTCGGCGGCCGTCCGCGTCGTCGCCACGATGGCCTCCATCGGCGTGAGACCGATATCGACCATGAGCCCGAGCTCGCGAAGGTTGGTGCCGTGCGGCATGACGCCGGCATCGGTGCCCATGGCGATCTTCACGCCGGCCTTGTGGGCGCGGCTGATGCTGTCGCGATGTGCCTCGATGACTTCTCGCGCCTTGCGGACGGCATGCTCCGCCAGCCCGCCGTGCTGACCGATTTCCAGCACGGCCACCGGCGCGAGCAGGGTGGGGACGAGGAAGGTCCCGTGCTCGAGCATCAGATCGATCGCTTCGGTGTCGAGATAGATGCCGTGTTCGATCGAATGCACGCCTGCCCGCAGCGCATTCTTGATGCCCTCGGCCCCCTGCGCGTGGGCCATCACTTTCGTTCCGCCGCGGTAGGCCGCTTCGCGTACGATGACGTCCAGTTCCTCGGGAGAGAACTGCGTAAATTCCGGATGATCCGTTGGACTCAGCACCCCGCCGGTCGCACATAGCTTGATCACATCCGCGCCCGCGCGCAGCACTTCGCGCACTCTCTGGCGGACGCCGTCCACGCCATCACAGCGGCCGTCCGGAAAGCCGGGATACGGGGGGAACAGCCGGAACTCGTTGCCGGAACGCATCCAGAAATCGACGTGTCCCCCGGTGATCGTCAGGACCGCGATGCTGATCTGCACGCGCGGGCCGGCGACGACTCCGCTCTCGACTGCCTGCTTCAATCCCGCGTCCGCGCCTCCGGCGTCACGGACGGTCGTGACGCCCGCATCAAGCGTCCGCCGCATGTGTGCGACGGACTGGTAGAACCGCATCGAAAACGGCGTCGCCATGTCACGGGCGAGATTGACGCCGTCGATCACGAGGTGCACGTGCGCGTCGATGAATCCCGGAAGGATGCAGCCGCCCGCGGCGTCGATTTCGTCGATCGCGCCGCCTGGCACGGCAACGCTGGCGCTCTGGCCCACGGCCTCGATGCGGCCGTCCTTGACGAGCACCGCGGCATCGCGGAGCGGCGCGCCGCCGGTGCCGTCGATCAGGGTGGCGTTGCGGATCAGCGAGATGGACATGACGAGGCCGGATTCTGCCACAAGATCAGCGCACCGGGAAATCGTCGGCAGATTCACCCTGGCGCGCCGAGCCGGCGTGAGGTCAGCGGTCAGTCATCAGGGTCACAGACGCGGGTGATTTCGATCTACCACGCAATCACCGGAGCTTGCTGACGGCCGCCTGGAGGTCGTCGCGCGCCTTGTCGCGCCGGCTCTCCAGCTCGCGGACCTTGCGGTCCGCATCCAGGCTGTCGATCTGTTTTTCGATGGCTGCGACCTTGCCGTCGACGTCCAGATCCTTGATCTGCTGGTTGATCTTCGCGACCTTGCCATCCAGATCGAACTGCCGGATCTCCTCGTCGATTGCGCGGACCTTGGCGTCGGCGTCGAGCGTCTGGATCTGCTTTTCGACGTCGGCAATCTTGGCATCCTCGTTGTAGTCGGCCAGTTCGCGCTCGATGCGCTTGATGTTGTCCTCATGGCGCGTGATGCTCGCATCTATCCGCGCGCGCTCGCTCGCGTCCGCGTCGTCGCGCGTGGCGTTGAGGCTCGAGATCGCGCCCTGCTCCGACGAGATCTCGCCGCGGAGCGAGCTGACGTGCCCGCGGATGGACGAGATTTCGCCGCGGAGGCTGCTCTCGTCGCCTCGGACGCTGGATTGCCGGCCGCGCATCGAACTGACTTCACCGCGCAGCGACGAGATGTCGCCGCGGAGGCTGCTCTCTTCTCCGCGTACGGACGAGATTTCTCCGCGAAGCGAGCTGACGTGTCCGTGAATCGAGGAGATCTGCCATGACAAATCCAGCAGCGCAAGCATCCGGTCGCGCCACTGCCGCGCCGCGGCGTCGAACGGCCGGTCCGTGCCGTTGACGGTCCAGGAGACGCGCTGGGCGTCCGGGCCTTCGAGCGTGAGGCGCTGCACGCTCCCCCCCTGCCTCGTTTCCATCACGATGCGGTCCGCGTGTCCGATCCAGGTACTCGGAATGGCGTCTTCGTTCCCTTCGCCGACGTTCTCCGCGACCATGCAGACACGCAGGCCGCCGAGCGTGTCCTGGATGATCCGGTCTCCGCCTCTGCTGCCGATTTGCCGCGTGACGACAGAGCCGTTGGTCGTGATCGTGCCACTGAACGACGTTCCGTCGTCGCTGGTCCAGCACCCGGCGTTGCGGCGCACCGGCTGAGGCATCGGTGCCGACGGAGACTCCGCTGCGTGTCCGGAGGCAGTCGCGGATGCTGAAGGCGATGAGACAGGTGTCGCCGGAGACGAAGCCGTCGCTGGAACCGCGGGCACGGCCATCGCCAGTGGACGCGCGACGGCAACCGCCAGCGTTGCGGCCGCTGCCACCACGAGTGAAACCAGGACACGGGAGCGCGGAGCCTGCCCGCGGTCGCCTTTGAGAATTTCCACGAGTCGTATCTCCAGAAGCGATGGTTCGACGATGGGAAGGGCGGCGAGCGGCTGCGAGGGTGGCGCCATCGACTCGGCGAAATCGAGCAGCACGCGCGCGTAATCAGAAGGTCGCGTACCCAGGGCCAGCACCGCGGCGTCGCAGGCCTGCTCGCGTACGATCGATGACTGCCGCGCCGCGAGCCACGCCAGCGGATGGAACCAGTAAAGCGCGACGGCAAGCCGGGCGGCGACGAGACGCAGAGGATCACGACCGCGAAGATGGGCGATTTCATGCGCGAGGACGATCGCGCTCTGCTCGGCGGACCACGACGTCGCCTCCGGCGGAAGGAAGATGACCGGCTGCCAGAGGCCGCCTGCCATCGGCGTGGTCACGCTCGGATCGACGATCAGCCGTACGCGACGGGTGACGCCGAAGCGCAGCGCGAGCGAGGCCGCCATTTCACGCCACCTCCCGTCGTCCAGCTCCTCGCCCAGATGCGCGAGACGATTCACCCTGGCGAGCGACAGCAGGATCATGGCGACGGCGGCGCCCGTCCCGATCGCCCATGCCGCGAGCAGCATGGATCGAAGCGACGGCCATGAGAGTGTTCCGCCTGAGGGTATCGAATCCGAGGTGGAGGACGAGGCCGGAGTCGAGTCCGCGTCACCGGGCGCCGCCATAGCCGCGTCGAGATGCGTCAGTTTGATGGCGTCGTTCGGCGCCGCGGTCGACGGCGCCCCCGCCCGCCCGTCGTGGTCCGTGCGTGCGGCGGCCCACGACGGTACGGGCACGTCAAGCGACGGCAGTATCGCGGTCAGCACGGGCAGCAGCAGCACGGCGGCGAACCCGATCGTCCAGAGCCGGTGACGATCCACCGCGTGCGCGTTTCGCAGCAGCGCGGCGCCAGCGAGCGCCATGGACCAGAGCAGCGTCGCCTTCAGCAGAAGCATGGATTCCTCTCGCTCTCTTCGACGGTATTCAGCGGCCCTGGTTTGCCGCCTTGTCGATCATCTTTTTCAACCGGCGCCGTGTGTTCTCGTCGAGCGCCCCTTGGCGGATATCGAGAAGCGTCGCGAGCGCGCTCTCGGTCGACCCGCCAAAGAACGTTCGCAGGATGTGTTGAAGTTCCGAGCGCCGCCGCACGTCCGCGGGCACAGTGGGCCAGTAGTCGTACCGCGGTCCGTCCTGCTCGATGCGAAGATGCCCCTTGGCGACGAGGATGCGCAGGGTCGTGCGGACTGCGGCGTCGCTTGGCGCCTTCGCCATGGCGTCGCGTACTTCGACGGCGCTGGCATGCCCGCGCCGGTAGACGATATCGAGGACTTCCTGCTCCCGGCGGCTCAGCCGGACTTTCGCACCCCGTTCCATGCGGCCTCCGTGAAGACTTCACGGTACCACCAGTTGTGTTGAAAAATCAACAGTCTGTTAAAAAATAAACAACTACCTGAGCGGTTGTATCATCACACCCGTCCTCAACGCGCTCACCTCCGAGGTTTCACAGATGCTGCGATTGTGTGTCGTCCTCGCCCTGGGACTCGCCGGCGCCTTTGTCCCGCCCCAGGCGAACGGTCCGATGCCCTCGTCTCTCTTTGGTGGCCTCTCGTGGCGGCAAATCGGCCCGTTCCGTGGAGGACGCCTTGCCGCCGTCACGGGTGTCGCGTCCTCTCCGGAGACGTACTACGTCGGCGCTGCGCTTGGCGGCGTCTGGAAGACGACCGATGGGGGGAATCGCTGGACGCCGATGTTCGACCACGCCGGTCGCCTCGCGTCGATCGGCGCGATCGCCGTATCCCCCTCGAACCCGGACGTGATCTATGTTGGGACCGGCGAATCGGCCCCGCGCGAGGATGCCTCGTTCGGTGACGGGATATGGAAGTCCAGCGACGGTGGAAGCACGTGGGCACACCTCGGCCTCGAGGACACGCAGCACGTCGCGCGCATCGTGATCGATCCACACAACCCCGACCTCGTTCTGGTGGCGGCTCAGGGGCACATCTATGGGCCCAGCGAACAGCGTGGCGTCTTCCGCTCGACGGACGGCGGGCGCACCTGGGCGAAGGTTCTTTACAAGGACGCGGTGAGCGGCGCTATCGAGCTGGCGCCCGATCCCGACAACCCCGCGACGGTGTTCGCGGCATTGTGGCAGGTGCAGCGGCAACCGTGGCGTCTCGAGAGCGGCGGACCGGGGAGCGGTCTCTACAAGTCAACCGACGAGGGGGCGACGTGGACGCCTGTCACCGGCCATGGTCTGCCCGAGACCCTCGTTGGAAAAATCGGCGTCTCGGTCGCCGGCGGCACGGGCGGCCGGCGCGTGTATGCACTCGTGGAAGCGGCACACGGCGGCGTTTACCGATCGGATGACGGCGGCGCGACGTGGACGCAGACGACCGACTCGCATGCGCTGTACACGCGCGCGTGGTACTTCACCAAGGTCTTCGTCCACCCGACGAACCCCGACGTGGTCTACGTGGTCGGAAACGCGCTTTGGCGATCGGCGGACGGCGGACGCAAATTCGAGCGACTGACGATCCCCGGCGCCGACAACCACGACTTGTGGATCAACCCGCAGAATCCGTCGCGCATGATCGAGGGCAACGATCAAGGTGTCATCCTGACCGTCAACGGCGGGAAGACATGGGACAAGCGTGACAACCTGCCGATCGGGCAGTTCTACCATGTGTCCACAGACGACGATTTCCCGTACCACCTCTTCGGCGGCCAGCAGGACATGGGCGCGCTCGGCATTGCAACCCGCGGGTGGGGCGGCATCGACGACAAGGACTGGTTCGACGTCGGTAGTGACGACGCGGAATGCGGCTGGGTGTGGCCGGTTCCGTTCGACAACCGTCTGATTCTTGCCGGCGGTTACGACGGCGCGTTGACGCTGTTCGACACGAGCAGCCACCAGATTCGCGACATCGCGCCCTGGTCCAATGCGAACAGCGGGCACCCGGCCTCCGACCAAAAATACCGCTTCACCTGGACGTCTCCAGTGGTCTTCTCGCCGACGGATCCGCACCTGCTGTACATGGGGTCGCAGTACTTGATGGAGTCGCGCGACCTCGGTCACAGCTGGAAGGTCGTGAGCCCGGACCTCACCCGGAACGATCCCGCGAAGCAGACGTCGTCCGGCGGCCCGCTGACGCAGGACAATGCGTCCGTCGAGTACTACGACGTCATCTTCTCGATCGCGCCGTCGCCGGTGGCATCCGGCCTGATCTGGGTGGGAACCGACGACGGTCTCGTGCAGCTCTCAGCCGACGCCGGAGCGCATTGGACGAACGTCACGCCGCCCGGACTGAAAACATGGGCGAAGGTTTCACTGATCGAGCCATCGCATTTCGATGCCGACACGGCGTACATCGCGGTCGATGCGCACAAACTCGACGACACGACGCCGTACATCTATCGCACGCGCGATCGCGGCCGCACATGGACCCTCATCACCGAGGGCCTGCGCTCGCCGTCGTTCGTCTATGCAGTGCGTGAAGATCCGAAGCGCAAGGGGCTCCTTCTTGCCGGCACAGAGACGGGAATCTTTGGGTCGTTTGACGATGGCGACCATTGGCAGTCGCTGCAGCTCAACCTGCCGCCGACGTCAGTACGCGACGTCGCGTTTCATGGCGACGATATCGCCGTCGCAACGCACGGCCGATCCTTCTGGATTCTGGACGACATCACGCCGCTGCGCGAGGCGACGCCGGAAGTAGCCGCGGCGGAAGTCCACCTGTTCACGCCCGCGCCCGCGGTTCGTGTGCACGAACGCGAAACCTACGTCATTCCGACCGACGGCGTGGGGGAGAATCCCCCCGGTGCGACAGTGAGCTACGTTGTCGGGCCCGACGCCGCAGCCGCGATTCGTCTCGATATCCTGGACGCGGTCGGCCGCACGGCTTTCAGCGCAACGAACGCCGGCGACTCGTTGCCCCGTCTGCCGGTGACACCGGGCATGCACCGCGTCGCGTGGGACCTGCGCTATCCGCTGCCCGCTTTGATATCAGGGACAGCGTACGACGAACGCGACCCGCGCGGCGTGCTCGCCGTGCCGGGCCGATACACGGCGAAGCTGACGGTTGGCGATCGAGTGGTGTCGGCGCCGCTCACGGTCGTTCAGGATCCCCGGTCGACCGCCACGATCGCCGACATGACCGCGGAGTTCGATCTCGCGACGCAGCTGATGGGAATGCTTGGCGAGCTGCACGCCGTCGTCCGCCAGGTTCAGGGGGTGCGCGCGCAAATCGATGCCCTCAGAGCGCGGACGAGTCGTACGTCGGACATCGCCCGCAATCTCGATCAGATCGACCAGGCTGCCGACGCCGTCCTCAATCAGCTGTACGAGCCCGATGCCAGGTCGAGCAATGATCTGCTCAACTATCCAATGCGCTTGAATGTGCGCATCGCCTATCTCGAGGATGAAGTCGACTACGGCGACGGCGCGCCGACCGAGCAGTTCCGCGAAATGGCATCGGAGTATCGCCACGCATTCGACGCGGAGAAGGCGCGATGGACCGCCATCGTGACGACGGAAATCCCGGCCCTCAACCGGCACCTTGCCGGGCTCCGGCTGCCGCAGGTCGTGGTTCGGTAGCCAGCGGAGGACGCTATGAACTGGAAATTGATCTTTCAGCTCTCACTGTTTGGCCTCGCCATGGGCCTTGCGACCGTGTCCGTGATTCCTTCCAGTGTCGAGCCGATCGTCTGGCTCGTGATTTTCGGGATCTGCGCTTACATCATCGCCACCCAGGCTGCAGGCCGTTACTTTCTGCACGGCTTGTCCGTCAGCATCGTCAACAGCGTCTGGATCACCGTCGCGCACATCCTGCTCTTCGATCGGTACATCGCGAATCACAGCAGAGAGGCCTCGATGATGCGCTCGATGCCGCTGCCTGACTCGCCGCGTCTCATGATGGCGATGATGGGGCCCGTCGTGGGCGTCGTGTCCGGACTGGTGCTCGGGCTGTTTTCAGTTGTGGCCGCCAGACTGGTTGCCCCGCAGAAGTGAGCAAGAAGCTGTTCGCGCTGCTGGTTGCCGCGCAGGCCGCGCATTCCGTGGAAGAGTACAGATTCCGTCTGTATGACGTGCTCGCGCCCGCGCGTTTCATCAGTCGTCTGGTCAGCAGCGACCCCGCGCGGGGATTCGCTCTCGCGAACGTCGCCCTGGTGACATTCGGCGTCTGGTGCTATGTCGCCCGCGTTCGACCGGAGCATCCCTCTACGTTTCGGTGGATGTGGTTCTGGGTGCTGCTCGAGGCCGTGAACGGCACGAACCATCTTCTGTTTGCCTTGTACACCCGCCGCTACTTCCCCGGCGCCTGGACCGCGCCATTGCTGCTGAGTGTTGCCGTCGCCCTCGGAGTGAC
>DATJIW010000047.1:0-90295 GCA_035492775.1 Vicinamibacterales bacterium | reverse complement strand
AGGTGATGCTCGACGAGGTGATCGCGCAGACACTCGAACGCCTCCGTGGGCGTATCGGCATGATTCAACAGCGTGATGTCCTGCTCGGCAATCGCTCCCCACTCGGCCATGGGACCAAGGTTGAGGACCTCATTCCAATACTCGCTGCCATACAACACGACCGCGAGTTTTTTTGACAGCTTGTCGGTCTGTGCGAGCGTCAGGATTTCAAAGAGTTCGTCGCAGGTGCCGAACCCGCCTGGGAAAATCACCATCGCCGTGGAGAGATACGCAAACCAGAACTTCCGCATGAAGAAGTAGTGGAATTCGAAATGCAGGCCCTCGGTGATGTACTTGTTCGCGCCTTGCTCGTACGGCAGCCGGATATTCAGCCCGATCGTCTTGCCGCCGGCTTCGTGGGCGCCGCGGTTGGCCGCTTCCATGATCCCCGGGCCGCCGCCCGAACAGACAACGAAGCGATGCCGCGGCTCGTCGAGCGAAATGCTCCACTTCGTGAGCTGGTGCGCCAGCTCGCGTGCATCCTCGTAATATCGCGACCACTCCAACGCCTTGCGGCTTCGCTTCAACGCGGCGGCGTAGTCGCTCCCCCGCTTGCCCGCGCGGAGCCGGTTCAGCGCCCGCTCAGCGGCCACGCGGCTGTGCACGCGCGCCGAGCCGAAGAACACGACGGTGTCCTGGATGTTCTGCTCCCGGAACCGGCGCAGCGGCTGCAGGTATTCCGCGATGATGCGCATCGGCCTGGCTTCGTCACTGTCGAGGAATTCACGGTCGAAGTAGGCCAGCGGCTGGTTGTCCATACCGCAAAAACTGTATCATTGCGGGATGCGTACACGGGTCAGTCTCGGCATCGCTGCGGTCGTCTTCACGACGGCCTTCGCGGCATCGGTCTCGCTCGCAGGACAGTCGCAGGGCGAACCACAGACGACGCCGTCCGCGTCGCCCAACGGATGGACGATCCCACCCGACGCCTCGGATGAAAAAAATCCGTTCGCCGGCAATGATCAGTCCGTCGCCGAGGGCAAGCAGCTGTTCGACAAGAACTGCAAGCGGTGCCATGGACCTTCCGGCAAGGGAGATGGACCGGATGGAGATCCGGATCATCAGGAGGACATGGACCTGACGCAGGCGCGCCGCGCCGCGCGCAACCCCGACGGCGTCGTCTTCTACAAGGCGTGGAACGGCCGCGCCCGCCCGAAGATGCCCGCGTTCAAGGACAAGCTGTCGAAGGACGAGGTCTGGAAAATCGTGACCTACGTCCAGACGCTCCGGGCGAAGCCCTGATCACATCAGCCGTGTGATCGCCTCACCGATCGCGTACCCGACGGCTGCCACTCCAAAACCAACGAGGAACATGTCGCGGCCGCTGGCCCAGATGCCGCGGCCGGTGAAGATGCTCCGCGCCGCTCCGATGCCGAAGTGCGCGAGCATGCTCACGGCGAGCGACACCCACACGGCCGTGCTGTGCCCGAGGAACAGGAACGGCGCGATCGGAATGAAGGCGCCGACGAACGTTGCGATGCCGGTGACGAACCCGTCCTTGAGCGGCTCCAATTCCGCAGGATGGATGTTCAGCTCCTCGCGCACCTGCGTCTCGAGTGCCCGTGCCGGATCGGCCATCATCGCTTTCGCCGTTTCGCGCGCGCGCTCGGGCGTGAGTCCCTTCGCCTCGTAGATCACCACGAGTTCCTGCTCTTCGAGATCCGGCATCAGCCGCATCTCGCGCCGTTCCATCTCGATCTGGTGCGCCTGGACTTCCGCCTCGCTCTTCGCCGCGAGGTATCCGCTCGCTCCCATCGACAGCGCGTCCGACGCGCATCCGGCGATGCCGGTAATGATGACGATGTGCGAGGCGACGTCGGCGCCGAGCACGCCGGCAACGAGGCCGAAATTCGCCGTCAGTCCGTCGTTGAAACCGTAGACGAGGCTCCGGAGCATGCCGCCGGCGCCGCCGACGTGCCACGGCTCCCCTTCGCGCCCCATCACCTCGGCCAGTTCGCGCGCGTGGATGGCGGAGTCCGAGGCAATGTCGACTGCCGCCTGGTGCGTCTCGCGGTGAGATGCCTGACGCGCGAGCCCCAGGTACGCCTGGACCTCGCGTCCTTCTTCGGCCAGGATCAGCGGAAGAATCCCCGACGGGCCGAAGGTGCGCGCGACCCACGCGAGAAGCCGCGTTCGGATGGACGTCTTGTACGACGGTAACGGCCGCCCGGCGCCCTTGAACAGTTCCTCCCATCGCGCGACGTGCTGGTCTTCGACGACGGCGAGCCGTGCGAACAGATCGCGACGTTCCTCGATCGAATCGACCTTCGCCAGCTCGCGATACAGCCATGCCGCGTCGCGCTCGTCGGCGTAATGGTGATCCCAGGATTCATCGGCGACCGGCGGCGGTGCATCTGCGGTCATCCCAGCAGTCTATATCGCACCTTGCTGCGATCGCCGGCGGCTCAGCCGCCAGGCGAACCATCCGAGCGCGAACATCACCGCGGATTGAACGAGCAGATTGGTTTCGTAAGTTGCCACATCACCGCGCGGCGGAGGCACGAACGTCAGCGCGATCGCGATGGCCGTGGCCGAGAATCCAATCGCTGCGACGGTCGATACGCCACCGTGGCCGCCCGGAATGAGACTGGACGTCCGCTCCGTCAGAGGGTGGCGTCGCAGCCGCACCAGCGCGGCGAAAAGATACAGGTACGGCACGAAGTAAATCAGGATGGTGAGATTGACCAGAATGTCGTACGCATCCTGAATGGACGTGGTCCTGCCGGCAACGGCAATGAAAAGGCTCGCGATGAATATGACGGACGATGCAACGGACTGCACGATCAGGGCCACGTGCGGCGTTCGGAATCGCGGGTGCAGCCGCGCGAACGCAGCCGGCAGCGCCGAATCGACGCCGGCGGCAAACGGGACCCGCGCGGCTCCGGCGGTCCACGATGCTGTGCCCGCCAGGGCATTCAGCGTGATGAGCGCGCCGGTCAGCGCGCCGAGACCGGTGATGCCGACGCGGGCGGTGACCGCCTGCACGGCGTCCGTGATGCCGCTCAACTCCTTCAATGACTCGAACGGTACGGCTGCGAGCACCGAGGCCGATCCGGCGATGTAGACAATCGTCGTCGCAATGCCGGCGATGAGCACACCAAGCGGGATCGTACGTTCCGGCCGGCGGATCTCCTGACCGATGAACGACGTGATCTCGAATCCCGAGAACGCAAAGCACATCGCCGACCACAGACCCAGGGTGTCGGCGAAATCGCCGCGCGGCACTACGGTCGACGCCGTGAACGGTGTCGCCGATCCGTAGCGGACGGCCGCCCAGACTCCGCAGCCGATGAGTAGCCCTGCCGGAATCCAGACGCCGGCAGTGCCCGCGTTCTGCAGCCATTTGCCCGTCCGAAGGCCGACGATGCTGACGAGGGCCGCAATCCAGATCCCGATGAGAACGAAGATCACGACGAAGGTACGGCTGTCTGCGAGGCCCTGCCATCGCGCGCCGCCGATCGCGGCAAAGTTTGCGGCGCCGAACAACAGCACCGATGGAAAGTAGAACAGATTATTCACCCACAGACACCATCCGCAGATGAACGCATGCCCTCCGCCGAACGCCCGGCGCGTCCAGGCGTAGATGCCGCCCTGATCGGGGTACCGTTTGGCCAACTCGGCGACGGCGGCCGCAAGCGGAACACAGAACGCCAGCCACGCAAGCAGCCACAGGGTGACGGACGCGGGGCCGGCCCTGGCCCCTCTCGCAATCCATCGCATCCCGACGACGGCGACGACGTTCATGAGAACGACGTCGGTCAGTCCCATCGCCTTGATGAACGGCGTGTCGCGCTCTGGCGTGGCCAATGGTCAGATCCGCTGCACGTTCAGGAAGTTCGTGTCGGCGAGGGTCAGGTCGGGGCTGAGACTGATGAACACGACCGTTGCGCCCGGTGCCAGCCCGCAGCGTTCCCGCAGGGCTGTCGCGAGCGCAGTCAACGTCGAGCCGTGCGCCACCATCGGCGTGACGCCCCAGACCATCGCGAGCCTGCGCGCGACGGCATCGTGTTCCGTGATCGCCAGGACAGGGGCGCGGGGGCGGAGCGCCGACAGCAGCCGCGCCGTGCGGCCTTCCTGCGTGAGCGCCACGATGGCATCGGCCTGACCGCTCGACGCCAGCGTCACCGCGGCTTCGCACATCGCTACGCCGTGGCGGCTGCCGAGAACGGATGCCGCCAGCTCGCCGGCGCCAGACCCGTGAGCCAGGGCCGCGATCGCGATCGACGGTGCCGCCGTTTCTGCATCGTCGATCACCGCCGCCAGCGTCTGCACCGCTCGAACGGGATACGCGCCGGCGGCCGTTTCGCCGGCGAGCATGATCGCGTCCGCCCCTTCGTCGACCGCCGTGGCGGCGTCGCTCACCTCGGCCCGTGTGGGTCGCGGCTCGTTCCGCATCGATTCGAACACCTGCGTCGCGAGAATGACGGGACGGCCGCGGGCACGCGCGCGGGCGATGATTTGCTTCTGGATGCGGGGGATCTGCGCGAGCGGGCACTCGAGACCGAGGTCGCCACGGGCCACCATGACAGCCTCGGCCGCCGCCAGGATCTCCTCCAGCCGATCGACGGCCTGCGGCCGTTCGATCTTGGCGACCACAGGAATCTGCGAGTTCGATTCCGCGAGGATGCGCTTTGCCGCCGCGATGTCGTCCGGCGTCTGCACGAACGACAGGGCGACGAGGTCGACGCCCAACTCGATCCCGAACCGGAGATCCTTCGCGTCCTTCTCGGTGAGCGCGCCCGACGGAAGATCGACGCCTGGGGCATTGATGCCCTTGTGCTCGCCGAGTACGCCGCCATCCACGACCATCGTCACCAGGTCGCCGTCTGCCGTGCCGGTCACGCGCAGTTCGATTCGGCCGTCGTCCAGCAGGAGGCGATCGCCGGCGCGCGCCGACGTGACGATCGGTGCGTAGGTGGTGAAGATCCGGCGGGTGGTCCCGGTGCCGGTTCCTGCCGCTATCCGCAGCGCTTCGCCGTTGACGAGTTCGACGGTTCCGCCCTGGAGCGTGCCGGTGCGGATCTTGGGGCCGCTGAGATCCTGCAGGATCGCGACGTGACGCCCCGCGCGTGCCGCTGCCGCGCGAATGCCGGCAAATAAGGAGGCGTGGCTCTCGTACGTGCCGTGCGAGAAGTTCAGGCGGAACACGTCGACTCCGGCCGCGATCAGCGCGTCGATGATCGGCGGCGCGGAACTCGCGGGCCCTACCGTCGCGATGATCTTCGTGTGACGCGTCAGGGGCAATCGACCTCGTTCACCGCTTACGTTATCCTGTGATCGATGCGCTTTCAATCGGCCGTTCTGGCATGCGGGTTCGCGGCGGCAACGCTTCTTGCGGCTGCGTCTCCGGTCGCCGCGCAAACGGCGTCGCACGCACGAAAAGCGCGTCCGCACTTCGTGTCGATCAGTTACGACTGGCTGTACGTGCAGCCTTACGGCTTCGAGCAACATCCATTGAGCGATCTGCTCGGTCAGCCGGTCCGTGAGGTGCACCTCGAGTCTTATCAGTACCAGACGCGCGACGGATTGACGCACGTGACCGTCAGCGAGTTCACACATCGCGCCCAGGGCCTTGGCGTGACGGTCTACCCATTCGGCTCGTCGGAAGGACCAACCCTCGCCGTCCGCGGCAGCATCGAGCAGATGCCGACGATCCGCGCAACGTTCGACGGTCCTGCACCGGTCCCGAGCTACGAGCTCACGAACGGCCATGCGACGGACGTCGCGGCCGGCATCGACGTGAGCGACCGCGCGCCCGGGTGGGGACTCGGAAGCCACGCATTCGTGCTCGGCGGAATCGGCCGCGCGCACACCGACCAGATGAACGGGACCCGCTACTTCGCCGAGGGCGGAGGCGGGCTCGCCGCCGGCCCGTTCGGCGTCGACATCGCGTTCAAGTTCGTTGTCAATCGATTCAGTACTCCCGTCGCGCACCAGGTATTCAACCTTCCGATCAGCGTCCGCGGGACGCTCACCTTCTGATGACCGTTCAAGCGTGGCTCGAAGCGGCATGCGCCGACGCCGACCGCCGCGGGCTGGCCGAGTTGAAACCGCTCCTCGAATCGCTCGCGCGTGCGATGCAGTCGCTTCGCGACGCCGACTCGGCGTTCGCCCACCCGGCTGCCGGCACCGACGACGCCGACACACCGTCATCGCACGCCGTCTAGATGGCGCGCTCACTCCCGACCGATCTCCGTCACGCCTCTGCCCTGCTGCAGTCGCGCGAGCTGACGTCTCTCGAGCTCACGTCCATGTGCCTCGAGCGGATCGCCGCGCGAAACGACACCTTGCGCGCGTTCATCACCGTCATGGGTGACAGCGCACGTGCTGATGCCGGGCGCGCGGACGCCGAGATCGCCAAAGGACACTACCGCGGGGCGCTGCACGGCATTCCCGTCTCCATCAAGGATCTCGTCGACGTCGCCGGCACACCGACGACCTCCGGCTCCGCCGTCGCGCCGCGACATCCGATCCACGATGCGCCAGTCGTGAGAAACCTGCGCCGGGCGGGCGCGATCGTGATCGGCAAAACGAACCTGCACGAGTTCGCATATGGGACCACCAGCGACGAGACGGCGTTCGGCGCGGTCCGTCATCCGCAGGATCCGTCGCGAAGCCCCGGCGGTTCCAGCGGCGGCGCCGCCGTGTCCATCGTCGAGGGCATGGCGCTTGGCGCGCTCGGGACCGACACCGGCGGCTCCATCCGGATTCCGGCCGCCGTCTGCGGCATTGTCGGACTGAAGCCGACGTACGGCGAGATCTCGTGCGAGGAGACCGTCCCGTTGAGCGCGACACTCGACCACATCGGACCGCTGGCGCGGACGGTTCAGGATTGCTCGGTGTTGTTTCTGGCGATGCGCGACGGCGAGGTCGCGCCGGACGCGGGCGCGCGACCGAGACGTCCAGCGTGGCTTGGTGTACCGGGCGGGTATTTTTTCGAGAAGCTGGACGACGATGTCCGGACGCTGTTCGAGCGTGCGCGCTCGACGCTTGCAGCCGCGGGCCATTCGATCAGCGCGGTGGACATCCCGCTCGCGGAACGCACGCCCGAGGTGTACCTGCACATCGGTCTGCCGGAGTCGGCGTGGTATCACGCGCCGCTGCTCGCCAGCCAGGCCGACAAGTATTCGCCCGGCGTGCGGCGCCGGATCGAGTTGGGCCGGTATGTGCTCGCGGAAGACTATCTGCGCGCGATGCAGGCCCGTGAAGTGCTGCGGCGACAGGTCGACCGCGCGCTCGAAGGCCTCGATGCGCTCTTCCTTCCGGCCTTGGCCATCGGCGCGCCGCGGATCGGCGACAGTACCGTGAAGATCGACGGGGCGGCAGAACCGGTGCGCGCGATCATGCTGAGACTGACGCAGCTGTTCGATATCAGCGGCCATCCTGCGATCGCGCTGCCGTGCGGCGTCGGGCAGGATGGCTTTCCGAGAAGCGTTCAGCTCGTCGGACATCGTGGCGGAACGCAACGGCTGCTCGACGTCGCTGCCGCAGTGGAGGCTCAAATCACGGGGGGCTCGGGATCCGTCGGCGGCGGGGTAGGCTGAAGGTCGGGCTGTTTCGGATCAGCTGGATCCGGCGACGGACCCTCCGTGTCAGGCGGCTTGTTGATCACGTCAGGCCCCCGCGGCAGCTCGGGTTTCGGCGGCTGTTCAATCGTCATAATGTCGAGTGGGTGCAAGATCCATGATCAAACACGCGACCGTCCAACAGGCTCATCAGCGACAGCAGTCCGGTGACCCCTACGTCGACGTCCGTTCGGTCGTGGAATTCGACCAGGGGCATCCCGCCGGTGCCGCCAACGTCCCGCTGTTCGATGTCGACGCGGCGACACGGCAAATGCGGCCGAACGCCGACTTCGTCGCGGTGATGCGGAAGAATTTCACTCCTGAGTCGCCCCTGCTCATCGGCTGTCAGGCGGGCATCCGCTCGGTTCAGGCCTGCGAAGCCCTGGAAGCCGCGGGCTTCACGAATCTGACGAACGTGCTCGGCGGATTCGGTGGCTCACCCATGGGAGACGTCGGCTGGATCCAGGCAAGGCTCCCAATCGAACGGACGGCCGGCGACGGGCACGACTACGCATCGATGCTCCGGAAGACGGCGGAGGCGCACTGACGGGTGATCGCACGGGCTTTTCACCGCTGGGAACGCCGGCTCGCGTCCGCCGCAACCAACCGCGTCGTGCGTCCGTTCGAATGGGGTCTCGACTGGCTGGACGACCAGGCGATTCCGGGTGGTCCTTCTTCGGCAGGGCTTCAGCACTGGGCAGAGCGAACGGTTCGCGAGAGCGAGAGCTTCTACGCCGTCACGCCCGCGGCGGACGCCGCCCTGACCGACGGCTGGCTGACGTTCACCAGCGCGGTCGAGACGCCGCATGCCGAGAACAACACCGTCGCTGCGCGCTTCTTTCCTGACCCGTCGCCGCGCGGCCGCCGCCGCGCCGTCGTCGTGCTCCCGCAGTGGAACGCGGACGCGGGGGGACACATCGGCCTCTGTCGCCTGCTGAACCGGTTCGGCATCAGTGCGCTGCGCCTGAGCCTCCCGTATCACGATCGGCGGATGCCGCGCGAATTGACGCGCGCCGACTACATCGTCAGCGCGAACATCGGGCGCACTATCCAGGTATGCCGCCAGGCAGTACTCGATGCGCGCCGCGCGGTGCTCTGGCTGCACGACCAGGGATACGAATCGATCGGCATCCTCGGCACCAGCCTCGGTTCGTGCCTCTCCATGCTCACCGCTGCACACGAGCCGCTCGTGCGCGCGGCCGCGCTGAATCACGTGTCGCCATATTTCGGGGACGTCGTCTGGCGGGGTCTCTCGACGCGCCATGTGCGGGAAAGCTTCGAGGGCCGCGTCTCGCTGGACGAACTGCGGCGGATATGGCTGCCCATCAGCCCGTTGCCATTCCTCGAACGAATGCGCGGTCGCCAGGTGCTGCTCGTCTACGCGCGGTACGATCTCACGTTTCCGGTCGACCTCTCACGGATGCTGGTGCGCGAGTTCCAGCGGCGTGGGATCGCGCACGACGTCGCGGTGCTGCCATGCGGTCACTACAGCACCGGCGTCACACCGTTCAAATGGATGGACGGCTTCACGCTCTGCCGATTCCTGAGCCGCAGCCTGTAAAGCCGCTGTAACGCGGGAGTTCGCGCCGCGCGGCGAACGGGTCAGGAACTCTGCCGTGGCGCAGCACGTCCAACTGGAAGATGCAGGCGCCCCGGTTGTATGCTGGGTCCGCTGGTCCGTCATCGCTTCAGCCGGGGCGGACACCCCATATGAGCTTCACGCGAGTCAGCCTGAGCGTGGCCGGAATCGTCGGCGTCGCGGCGGCCGCACTGTCAGCAGCGACCATCTGGCTGATCCTGACGCAGCCTGTCACCGTCGCGGACGCCGTCGCTCAGGGGGAAGTGTCTCCGATCGTGAAGGCGCTCGCCGGCGTGCTCTACAACGCGCTCGAAGGCGTGTTGAAGTACCTCTGAGCCTAGGGCTCCAGCACCAGTTTTCCGAACTGTTTCTTGTCTTCGAGCCGGCGCTGCGCGTCCGCCGCGCGCGACAACGGCAGCACTTCGTCGATCACGGGGCGGATCGCGCCTTCGAAGAACGGGCGCGCCGCTTGCCGGAGATCGGCGAAGGTGCCCATGTACGATCCCAGAAGGGACAGTTGACGCCCGAACAAGTGCCGCAGGTCGACGGCGGCTAGCGGACCTGTAGTCGCACCGCACGTGACGAGCCGGCCCCCGTTCGCCAGGGACCGCACGCTTCGATCCCACGTCGCTTCACCGACGTGCTCGATGACGACATCGACTCCCCGGCCCGATGTCGCCCGCCGGACATCGCGGGCGAAATCGCCCGAGTAGTGGTCGAAGACCAGCTCGGCTCCGAGTTTCCGGCATCGATCCGCCTTCTCGGGCGCTGACGTCACGAACACGCGAGCGCCGAAATGCCGCGCGATCTGTATGGCCGCCTGCCCGACACCGCTGGCACCCGCGAGCACCAGGACTGTCTCTCCCTCACGCAGCGCGGCCCTGCCGACGAGCATGTGCCAGGCGGTCAGAAATACGAGCGGAAAGGCCGCCGCGTCGACGAACGAAATCGCATCGGGAATCGGGATCAGGTTTTCTTCGGGGATTCGGACGAGCTCGGCATATCCGCCATCTGATTGCAGCCCGAGCACGTCGTACTTCACGCAGAAGTTATCGCGGCCCGAACGACAGGGCGCACATGCGCCGCAGCGCAACCCTGGCTGTAACATCACGCGCGTCCCGCGCGCCATGGTCGTGCTCTCGACGACCTCTCCCGCGACGTCGGATCCGGAAATATGCGGCAGCGGCAGCGGCACGCGTTCGATGCCGCGGCGCTCCCACAGGTCCAGGTGGTTGAGCGCACACGCGCGCACGCGGACGATCGCCCAGCCGGGCGTCGCGCGAGGATCGGGCGCGTCCTCATGGCGCAGCACGTCGACGCCGCCGTGCTCGTGAAAGCGCACCGCCTTCATCGCGTCACCCGATCGCCACCTCCGAAGCATCCCCGAGCTCGAGCGACGCGAGTGACGGCGCGATTTTCTCGCGATCACCGACGACGACCACCGCCATGCGGGCCGGATCCAGATGCTGCGTGGCGCGCGAGAGATCGGCCGGTGTCAGCGAGAGCACGGCCGGAACGAACGTCGAGAAGTAGTCGTCCGGCAGGCCGTAAAGCGACAGCTGCGCGGCCGCGCGCATGATCTGGTCCGATGTCTCGAAGTTCCTCGGGTAACCGCGCGTGAGCACGGCGCGGCCCGCAGCCAGTTCTTCGTCAGTCACGGGACGGTCGGTCCGGATCGCGCGAAGTTCCACGAACGTTTCGCGGATCGCAGCGGCGGTCGCGTCGGCCTGCACGCTTGCATGCATCGCAAACGGGCCGGGCGCGCGGCGGAACTCGAACGCCGTGCGCGCGCCGTAGGTGTAGCCCTTGTCCTGGCGCAGATTCATATTGATCCGGCTGACGAACTGACCCCCGAGCACCATGTTCAGCGCGACGCACGCGTGATAGTCCGGCGTGCGGCGCGGGAGCGCCACGTGGCCGATTCTCAGCTCGGATTGCGCGGCCGACGGCCGGTGCACCACCGCGAGGCGATGCGCCGGCGGCAACGGCTTCGCGAAAGCGTCCGGATCCGCGAGCGGCTCCGATTCTCCCGCCGGGCGCCATCCTTCGAACGCGCGCGACACCGCGTCGGCCAACTCATCGTGAACACCGTCGCCGACGACGATCACCGTCGTCTGATCGGGCCTGAACGCACGTGCGTGGAAGCGCACGACGTCGCGGACCGTGATGGCACGAAGCGATCCCTCAGTGCCGATGGGCAGGTGTCCGTACGGATGGTTGCGATAGAGCAGCTCCGCGAACGCGCGATCGGCGAGCACCGGCGGCGAATCGCGATACTGGAGCAGCCGGTTCAGGCGAAGATCGCGAACGCGATCGAAGTCGCGCTGTTCGAACCGAGGGCGCATCACCATGTCCGCAACGAGCGAGAGCGCCTGCGGCAGGAAGCGCGCAAGGCTCGTCAGCCCGATCACGGTGGCGTCGTGGCCGACGTCGGTGTCGATCTGCGCGCCGAGGCGGCCGAGCGTGTCGTAGACGTCGAGGGCAGAGCGATCGCCGCATCCCTCGTCGAGCATGTCGGCGGCGATCGCCGCCAGGCCGGGACGATCCGGGGGGTCGGAGGCGGCGCCAGACGCCGCGAGCACCAGGACGCTCACGAGCGGCACTTGCCGGTGTTCGACGGTCCAGACACGAAGGCCGTTCGCAAGGGAACGGCGGCGGATCTGCGGAAAACGGAACGGAGGTTCGGGGCCGAGGCCTGGCAGCCGGCTGCGATCGACCGCCATCACGACACCGTCACCGGCGACGAGTGCTCGAGCGCGAGCGCAAGCCGGCCTTTCGGCACCACGCTGAGCACCACCCGAGCCTCGGGCGACAGCCAGCGAGCCGCAGCGCGGCGCAGCCCTTCAGCGCTGGCGCGCCGGTAGCGCTCCAGATCGTTCGAGAAGAACCCTGGATTTCCGAGATAGATGTTGTACGCGTTGAGCTGATCGGACTTTCCGCCAAACCCGCCGACAGTCTGCAGGCGCGCGAGGAAGTGCGACTCCGCCTGCGCAAGGCAGCGTTCAATCTCCGAAGCGGTCGGTCCGGTTTCTGAAAACCGCGTCAATTCGCGCGTAATTGCGCGCTCGACTTCGGCCAGCGTCCGTCCGGGTGCGGCGGTGGCCACGACCTGAAAGAAGCTTCCCAGCTCGCGCGAATTCTGCGAGGCCGCGACTTCGGTTGCAATCCGCTGCTCGTACACCAGCGCTTTGTAGAGGCGCGACGTCTTGCCGTTCGCGAGCACGTCGCCAACGAGATCGAGCTCCGCGTCGTCGTCCGCAAACAGAGACGGCGAAGGCCATGCGAAATACACACGCGGCAGCTCGACCCGGTCTTCGAGCACCAGCCGGCTTTCGCCGGATCGCGTCGGCTCGGGCACGACCACCCTGGGCGCCCGGCCGCGCCCGGGGATCTCGCCGAAGTACTTGTCGGCAAGCCGTATCGCCGCGGCCGTATCGATATCACCCGCGAGCGCGAGCGAGGCGTTGCCCGGGTGGTAATAGGTCGAAAAGAACGCGCGGACGTCGTCGATGCGTGCGGCGGTGATGTCCTCGGCGGCGCCGATCGTCAGCCAGTGGTACGGGTGATCGGCGGGGTAGAGCGCGCTGACGATGGCCATTCCGGCCAGACCGTAGGGGCGGTTCTCGTAGTTCTGCCGCCGTTCGTTGAGTACGACGTCGCGCTGATTTTCGAACTTCGCATCGGTCAACGCGGGCAGCAGAAAGCCCATGCGATCGGATTCCATCCACAGCGCCAGGTCCACCGCGTTCGACGGTACGACCTCCCAGTAGTTCGTACGATCGGCGTTCGTCGAACCGTTCAGCGACGCCCCCGCCGCCTGGAGCGGCTGGAAATACCCCGCGTCATGGTGCTCGGATCCTTCGAACATCAGGTGCTCGAACAGATGAGCAAAACCGGTGCGGCCGGGCACCTCATCCTTCGAGCCGACGTGATACCAGACGTTCACGGCGACGATCGGCACCGCGTGGTCCTCGTGGACGATGACGTCGAGCCCGTTGGCGAGTGTGTGCTTCGTGAAGGGAATGTCCATGCGAACCCTTGCGCCCTGACGGCAATCTCGTTCATGGTACACGCTCAGATGCCGCGCCGCATGCTCCTCCGGATCGCCGCCGCCGAATTGCTCGGCATGACTCTCTGGTTCTCCGCGACGGCGGCAGCGCCGGCGGTCGCGCACGAATTTTCGATGAGTGAAGGGACGCGCGCGTGGCTCACGATGGCCGTGCAGGCGGGCTTCGTCGCAGGTACGCTGCTCACGGCCGCCACGAACGTCGCCGACGCCATCAACCCGCGGCTGCTGTTCGCGTGGGGCTGTATAGCAGGGGCAGTCCTGAACCTCGCGATCGTGGCGGCGCCATCGTCTGGGGCCATCGTCGCGCTGCGGTTCTGCACCGGCGCGGCGCTGGCGTGGATCTATCCGCCGGGCATGAAGATCGCCGCGGGCTGGTTCCGCGAACGCCGCGGCACCGCACTTGGCGTGGTCGTGGGGGCGGTCGGAATCGGATCGGCCATCCCTCACCTGCTGGTCTGGATCGGCGCGGGCTTGCCGTGGCGCCCGCTCGTGAGTGCCTCGTCGCTCCTCGCTCTTGGGGGAGCCGCGATCGTCGCATTCACGGTCGAAGACGGCCCTTACATCACGGCGTCAGCGCCATTCGATCGCCATGCGCTGCGAGTGGTGCTCGCGAACCGCGGCACGCGCCTCGCAATGCTCGGCTATTTTGGTCACATGTGGGAGCTCTACGCGATGTGGACCTGGATCGCCGCATTCGCGGCGGCGTCCCTCGGCGCATCGGCGGGAGCTGTCGGCTCGCTCGTGGCGTTCATCGCAATCGCAACCGGGTCGATCGGATGCGTGCTGGCCGGGCGCTGGGCGGACCAGTGGGGAAAAGCGCGCATCGCCGGCCTGTCGATGGTCGCCAGCGCGGTATGTTGCGTCGTTTCACCCGTCGTATTCGGAGCAGGCATCGCCGCGCTGACCGTCCTCACCGTGGTCTGGGGATTCACCATCGTCGCCGATTCAGCGCAGTTCTCGGCGCTCGTCACCGAACACACCGCGCGGACGCACGTGGGCACCGCGTTGACGCTGCAGACAAGCGCGGGATTCCTGCTGACGATGGTCAGCATGCGCCTCGCACCGGAGATCGCGTTGAGTGAGGGATGGAAGTGGGCGTTCCTGTTCCTCGCGCCCGGGCCGCTGCTGGGCGCGGTCGCGATGAGGGCTCTTAGCAGGAATTCCCGACTGCCAACTGAACTCAGCGTACAGGAGTCAGCGGTATAGCGGTCTTCCTGTAGCTCGCGATCGAGATCTGGGCCGCGAGCCGCTCGGCGGCGGCGCGGAAGGCCTGCGCGGCGGGGGATTTCGGTTCGCCGATCACGATTGGCACACCTGTATCGCCACCGATTCGGATCGGCTCGTAGATCGGCACGCGTCCGAGAAACGGGACCTCCATCTCCGCAGCGAGCAGTTCGCCGCCCCCTTTGCCGAAGATGTCGCTTTCGGTGTGGCACGTCGGGCAGATGAAATGGCTCATGTTCTCGATCAGCCCGAGCGGCGGGACGTTCAGCTTCTGGTACATCCGGATCGCGCGTTTCGTGTCGGCCAGCGACACTGTTTGTGGCGTCGTGACGACAACCGCACCGGCAACCGGTACGGTCTGGCTGAGGCTCAGGGCCACGTCGCCCGTTCCGGGCGGCATGTCCACGATCAGATAGTCCACGTCGTTCCAGGCGACCTCGCGGAAGAACTGCTGCACGATGCCGTGCAGCATCGGGCCGCGCCAGATCACGGCTGAATCGTCCTGCGTCAGGAATCCCATCGAGACGAGCTGCATCCCGTACTGAACGGCGGGAACGATCTTGCGGCCGTCGCTCCCGAGCTGCGTGCTGATCCCGAGCATGATCGGCACGTTCGGCCCGTAAATGTCGCCGTCGATCATGGCGACGCGGCCCCCGGCCTGGCTGAGCGCAATCGCGAGATTCACGGCGACCGTCGTTTTTCCGACGCCGCCCTTCCCTGCGCCGACGGCGATGATGTTGCGCACGCCGGGCACGGGCTGCTTGGTGAAATCGGGTCCGACGGCGGAGCGCACCTGCGCGGTCATCTCGACGTGCACGTCCGCGACGCCGGGCAGCGCAGCGACCAGCGTCTTCGCCTGCTCGCGCATCTGGTCCTTCACCGGACACGCGGGTGTGGTCAGTTCGATCGTGAACGACACGCGTCCGGCATCGATCCGAATGTCTTTCACGAATTTGAGCGCGACGATGTCGCGCTGGAGGTCGGGGTCGCGCACGGCGCGCAACGCGTCGAGAACAGCGGATTCGGTAACAGCCATTTACACCCGTTCGGCGGCCATGGGGCCGACCACAGGCAACGAGAATTCCTCTCCCTGATACGCCTTGAATATCAGGATGAGCCAGAGAACAGCCGACGCCGGGATGACGACAAAAATCACGAGCAGCGCCCCGAGAATCGGCAGCATCTGGAGCAGGACGTCAATCACGACGATCGCCACGAAGACGAAGGTGGACTGCATCGCGTGGAATCGGACGAAGCGGTTCTCGCGCTCGAAGATCAGAAACATGATCCCGGTCACGAACCCCAGGAAATAGCTCGCCGCGGCAGCCACGTTGGCAGTGAGTCCGGTCGACGTGCGTTCCGTATGGGCCGGCGACATCGCGTCACGTCCCTGCAGGCGGCTCGAACAAGTGGCGCGCATCGTTGTTGAGCAGCACCCAGAAGTCGTAGATGGCGAGCGCCGTGCCGAAGGGCAGGATGAAGACGTTGAGCACCGCGAGTGCCAGCGCGGCCAGCCGACCCGATGCCCGATGCTGCCTGATCGCGCGTCCGGCCCAGGCGTTCACGCAGCCGGCGGTCGCAAGCGCTACCGCGAAGAGCACGAAGAGCGCGGCCGTAA
This sequence comes from Vicinamibacterales bacterium, assembly GCA_035492775.1. Classification (GTDB taxonomy): domain Bacteria; phylum Acidobacteriota; class Vicinamibacteria; order Vicinamibacterales; family 2-12-FULL-66-21; genus DATJFQ01. The sequence continues at coordinate 74,201 of DATJIW010000047.1, read as the reverse complement.
AGCCGGCCGTCAGCGGGTCGCTCGCCGTGGTCCGTGCGATCGCCGCCGCGCCGCCCGCCAGCATCAGGAGCGAGCCCGCCAGCAGCAACCCCATCCCGCCCCAGACCAGGTGCAGGATGCCCAGCAGATTGACGTGCGAACGCATGGGGATAAGAGAAGATCTTACCGTAGTCCGCAGTCCGGCACCGTCGCCGGGTTACCGGATGACGATTCTTGCGACGACCGCCGTTTCGGCGATCCCGGGCGCGGAAATCCGGAAACGAATCCGCGTCCCGTCGGCAACGCCGGCAGGAACCCGGAGATGAACCGCGTGGTCGGAGGCGGTGTCCCCTGCGCCGGCGCACGACCGGCACATGCCGTCCCACACCTCGCCGCGTCCTCCGCAGGTACTGCAGATCCGTCGGACGGGAACACGCAGCGGGATCGTGGCGCCCCAGAACGCCTCCTGCGGCGTGACGGCGATGTCGGGCCCTGCCTGCGGGTCCGCGGCATCGCCGAAGAACGCGTGACGCATGCGGTCCAGGACGTTGTGCACGGACGGGAAGTCGATGGCGACTTCGTCGGCCAGGCAGTCGGCGACCACGACCCCCGGATCCTCCCCGGAAATATCCGGGTGATAGCGGCGGATCAACTGGCGGTGTGCCCGCTTGATCTCGTCGGCCCCCGCATCGGGCGCCACGCCGAGGATCTCGTAGTAATCCCGCATCCTGAATCCAAGTTACCAGCTTTCGCGGCGCCGCGGAGAAGCTAATTTTTCGGTAAGCTGTCTCAAACGGAGAACCGACATGGCCGACAAGAAAGAGTGTCCGCTCTGCGGCGAGTTGATGCGTCTGTCTGTACGGGAAGCAGCCGACCGCCCGGCCGGCGCCAGGCAGACGACTACCCGTATCGTACGCGAATGGATCTGCCCTGAATGCGATTACTGGGAAGAAAGCGATTCTAACGAAGGGTAGGAATCAGCGGGCACCGAGCGTCAGCAGCATTTCCTTTCGCACGGTATCGTCGAAGTCCTCGAAATTGAGCGCGGTCTCGCACTCGTCGCAAAGTACTTCGATGACGGCGGGACGCCCCTCCTCGTTCACTTCGACGCGCGCATCGTCCAGATGGACGACGTGCATCTGCAGGGTTTTGACCAGGAAGTTCCGGTCGTTCCCGCAGTTCGGACATGTCAACGGCATCTAAGAATGCTCCTAATCAAACCTTCGAATTCTACGGAAAGGTTTGCACGTACGCAATGACGTTCTTTCGATTTGCGTCACTGAACTTTTGACAGTCTGCGGCGCCGTGTCGCGCCCCCAAGCCCTGGCGGGAAATCGATCGGACGCAGGAAAGATCGCGGGAACGGCCTATTCCTCGTCCTCTTCCTCGTCGAATTCGGCGGGATCGCCGAGGCGGAGGATCTGGCCGGACGTGTGGCCGGCAAGGATGCAGTGCGGACCTTTGGCTTCGAGCGACACAACCGCCACATCCCATGGACGCGCACGATACGCAGCGGCCACACAGCCGCAAGGCAGTCCTTCCAGAGCTTCGAGCTCGAAAATGGTGCCTGTCGGCCTCACGGAGCTGACGACGCCTGCTGGGACTGCCATACCGAACCTCCGCTCACCGGATACGCTTCTGCGTCCGGGGCCTCACCAGCCCACCCGGGCCGGCCTTCCTGCTGGCCTCAGTGCAATTCATACGCCAGCTACCCGGTTAGACTTGGTATCGGGCGGTTTGGTTCCCCACATCAGGGAATTCGCCTCAAACTGTGAATGCGGCTGCCGAAAAGCCTGCGGGTGCCGGCGGAGGTTGACGCCTGCAGGCTACAACAGTCCCGGATACTGAATCCATCCATCCGAGATCTTCGCGAACTCGTTCAATTGGTGGACCTTAGCCTCGCCCGTTCCGATGATGTGCCGTACGAGGACATTCCTTGCGGTCAGGGCGTCGGACAACAACTGGCGGTGACACCGCCACCAAACCGCCTCGGCGCACATGACCGCGGTCGGCCGCACCGCAAAGTCGAGCAGGGACGCGATTCCGGCCCGGAACTCAGCGGTCTGCATGTGATCCGCATAGCCCCGGAAACTCCGGTGGCGCCATGCGGTGTTGATGGAATCCGGCCTGGGATTCCGCATGCCACCAAGCGAAGGGAAATGGCGGTAGACACGCCCGTGCGCCGCAAGGAACGCGTCCAGCACGTCTTTGTTGAACTGCGGATGCCGCCCCGACTTCGGTATGGATCTCACGTCGGCAATCTGCTCGACCCCGTGTGTCTCGAGAAGTCGAATGAACTCGTCCGCACTGCGGGTCGAATGACCGATTGTCCAGATCGTCGGCGCGGCGCTCACGAACTCACGACGAACTGACCCGTGACGGGCACGGATGGAAAGAGGGCGCGCGCGGCGGCCATGCAGAGTTCGTGACGTTCCAAATCCACGACGTTGGATCCACCAAACGTTCGGATGGCGATCGATCCGTCTGGACAGCGTTGGAGGGCGTCGAACGATCCTCTGATGAGGCGCGCGGGGTCGGCCGTATCTCGAAAGGAGAAAGCGCGCCCGTAAATCGTGCTTCCGTCGGCCTGCTCGTCGCGACGCGCTCCGCCAGGGCCGGCTACGCTGACGCGACGCACGGTAGCCGGCTGCTCGACCGCGTTGAGCAGGTCGGCGGCAGGCGTACGCGGCTCCAATGCCGGGATGGACCCGTCCCCGACGCGCCATTGCTTCAATCGATACGTTCGACCGGTCCGCGCCGTCCACACGAGGTCGTCCGAAGACGCCGATACCGCCGGCGGAAACAGTGCTTTCAGCGAATCAGGCAGCACCGCCCCGAGGCTGCCGGGGCCGGCCGCGAATTGCCCGTCCTTGATCACGGATGACAGATACAGGCGGTCTCGTGCGCGCGTGAATGCCACGTAGAGCAATCGCTTCGTCTCCTCCCGTTCACGTGCGCGCTCGGCTTCGTCGTTGTCGGAAACGAAGGGCCCGACGCTGACGTCGTTGCCGCTGGCTCGGATCGGCCTGGGCACTCCGCTCGCGCCTTTCGACAGGTTGACGACGAACACGATTGGAAACTCGAGGCCTTTGGCGGCATGCACGGTCATGAGGGTGACCGCGTCGATCGCTTCGAGCACCGCATTCGACTCGTCGCCCGCGGTCAGCGAATCGAGGTAGTCGGCGATCCGCGCGAGCGTCGCATACCCGCGGTTCTGAATGCGGCGAATGAGCGACCGCATCTTCTTGAGGTTTTCCCACGCCTGAGCACGGCGCGGCCCGCGCAGCTCGTACGCATACGCGGACACTGGAAGCAGCGATTCCAGCAGGTCCGCTGGCGGAATCCGATCCACACGTCGCAGCCACTCCGGCACGTGCGCGCGCGCGCACTCGATCGCCCGTCGATCGTCGTCGGACAGGCGAGCAAGCTGGCCTGAAGGCTCGCCTGCCAGCAGGGATGCACAGAACTCGGGCGCGAGGCGCGCCAGCCCCTCGTCGGATACGCCGACGAACCGTGAACGCAGAAAGGCGGCGGCGCGCAGCTCGGAATGCGGGTGGGCGAGGTAGCGGATCAGCGCGGATACATCCTTGATTTCGTCCGCATCGAAGAAGCCGAGTCCCTTGTAGACGTATGTCGGCACGCCGCGCGCGTCGAGCGCGTTCTCGAATTCGCGGTGGCTGGCTCGAGAACGGAAGAGAATCGCGATGTCCCCGGGGCGCGCACGCCGCGCAACACCCGTCTGCTCGTCGCGAACGGAATCCTCCGAGAGGATTCGCGCGATTTCCGACGCTACCGCCGCGGCGGCTCCGTCGGGGTCAGTCGCAGCCGACAGCCCGAGCACGGGACCGCGCGGGTCTGACACCTCCGATACCGGAAACCGATCCAGCTCACCATAGCCGAAGTCGTCGGCGCGTTCCGCGCCGCTGCCGATCTCGGAGAACACGTCGTTGACGAACGACAGCAGCTCTGGCACGGCGCGGAAGCTGCGCGAGATGGTCCGGCGCGGCCGCCCTCCAGGTCTCAGCGCGGCGACGAAGTCACCGGCCTCGCGCAGGACACTGACGTCCGCGTCACGAAAGCGGTAGATCGACTGCTTCCGGTCGCCGACGATGAAGATCGACGGGTGCGTTGCGAGCCCCTGCCCTTCGCCCCAGGCGCGAACGAGCAGCGAGATGAGCTCCCATTGTTTTCGGCTCGTATCCTGGAACTCATCGACGAGCACGTGATGGAACCGGCCCTCCAGGCGAAAGCGGCTCTGGGAGAACTCGTCCATCCGGCGGAGCAGGTCGACCGCCTTTTCGAGCACGTCGCTGTAGTCGAGCACCGACCGCTCGTTGAGCGCGCGGCGGTATTCAGCGACGGCAATCGAGAACATCTGCCGGACGCCCCTGGCGAGCACGGCATTGAGATCCCGGTTGAACGCGAACACGATCTCCTCGACGCGCTCGCCGAGGCGAACGACTTCGGCGCGGTGGCACCTGCCCGCCTCCGCAGACGGATAGTGGGCGACGACGTAAGGCACGATGCGGTTCGTGCTGGTGCGGCCCTTCCCGTCAGTACCGAGGAAATGGGCGGACATCCGGTCGAGCAGCCCGCGGACGGCGGCGTGGTCAGCTGGCGCAAAAGCGGTCAATCGGCGAAGATCGCCGGCCAGCAGCTGGAATCGCGGGTGTCGAGAGGGTCCGGTGGCGATGAATTGATCGAGGCCGCCGGCGAAAGAGCGGCACAGATCGGCGATCGCCGAGAGCGCGCGGCCGCTAATCCCGTCAGCGGTCAGATCCACTGGGCCCCGCGCCAGGAAGCGATCGAGCACGTCCCACGCAACGAGTCGTCTCGCGAGCAGGTGTGCGAGTCCTTCACGCGTCCGCGCAATACCAAGCTGCGCGAGCACGAGTGCGAAGTCGGCGTCGCGCCTCGCGCGTGCGATGAAAATCGCCATCGCGCGATCGAGCGACTGATCGACGAGCCGCGGGACCTCGGTGTCGTCCGCCAGCGAGAATCCCGGATCCAGGTCCGCTTCGAGCGGGAATTCCCGAAGCAGCGACAGGCAGAAGGCGTCGATCGTACTGATCTGAATCTCGCCCAACCGGTCGCGCAGCGCGACCCAGCGCGCGCGCTCGAACGCCGACTGCTCCGATGCCCGACGCAGTTCGCGCACGATGCGCTCGCGCATCTCCGCCGCGGCTTTTCTGGTGAACGTGATCGCCAGAATGTTCGCCGGATCGACACCGCGGCTGAGCAGATTGATGTAGCGCCTGACGAGAACGCTCGTCTTGCCGGTGCCGGCCGACGCTTCGAGAACGACGTTCTCCGCCGGATCTTCGGCAAAGGCGCGCGCGTCGTTGTCGGCGTCGAGGATCGGATCGCAAGCGGGTCGCTCCGCGACGCCGTCGAACAAGTCCAATTGCGTGCGTTCACTCATCGCCGACGTAGTCCTTGCGGCACACCGTGGGATACGGGCACCACGTGCAGAGGAACGGATTTTCGGGCTGCACTGGAAACAACCCGCGCTCGATGCCGTCGACGGCAGCGATCAGGCGTTGTTGCCCATCGGCAACGGCTCGTCCGAGATCCTGCCCGATGTCTGCGAACGCTCCCTTGTGCTTGAACGCCACATATCCCGCCCGCGACAGGCTCCACCGCCGGCCCGCGTGACCGTCGAGCGCCTGTTGCGCCGCGACGCCATAGACCGGCAGCTGCAAGGCCCGCCGCCGATCCGGTGCGCGACCGAGCTTGTAGTCGATGACCCGCATCGTGCCATCGGCGAGCAGATCGATGCGGTCGGCCTTCGCGCGGATCGGGATCTCCCGTGCGTCGCCGCCGGCCTCGAAGGTGAACGTTCCCTTCAACTCGTATTCGAGCAGGCGTTCGATGACTTCGACCTCATCGTCGACTTCGAACGCGAAGGCGCGCTCCGCGAGGCCTGCCGCGGCGGCGGACCCCAGCAGAAACGTCCGTTCGAGCGCACGATCCCCTTCCGGCAGATCGTCGAGCCGCCGTTCGGCAATGGCGCGAAACGACGCCACGGCATCGGCGATGTTGGCCACTGTGATGGCACCGTTCCCCGCCGACTGCCACGTCTCAAAGAATTTCTCGAACACCTGGTGCATGAACACGCCGCGCTCCTGCGGCGTCATCCACGCCTGCTCTCCGCGATCTTCAGGAAGCCGCAGGACGTGCGCGGCGAAGTACCGGAACGGACACGCGAGGTATTTTTCGACCCGGCTGACCGCATACGTCGCCGCCGCCGCAGGGTCCGACAACCCGGCCTGGCGCGGCGACGCAGGCCGGGCCATTCGCATCGCCAGCCAGTCTCGCCCCTCGTCACGCATCACCGCGGCGTCGACCGGGTCGATCGTCAGAGCTTCGTGAGCGAAGACCCGAGGCCGGACAGCTGGGCGAGCGATTCGCTCCACCGGCAGTCCCACCGCACCGACGTCGTCCAGCTGCACGGACGGGGACACGAGCGCATCGTTTTCGAGGGTGAACGTCGAAAGCGCCACGTGCCGGCGGGGCAGCCTGAGCAGCTCCTGAAACAGGATGCGCGACGCGCGTTTGCGATCGGCGTCGGATGGCCATCCCAGCTGCGACAGGAGCGACTGCGGATAAAAGATGTTTCGATCGGCAGGTTCGGGCCAGTCGGACTCAATCAGGCCGACGATGCGGATGTCGTCGATGTCCGCGTACGCCGCGGCGCGTGCGTCGATGAGAGAGACGCCCGCGTCGCCGCGGTGGATCGAGAACGTCTGCCCTTCGATCCACCGGCGCACCGCTCCCGACAGCTCCGCCACGCTGCGCGGACTGTCGTCATATGCGGCATGAGCATCGCGCAGAGCCTCGAGCGCAGCCAGCACGGCCGAGCGCGCACGCATATGACGGGCATGCCAGGGGTCTTCGACATCCGGCATCCTCTCCCGCGATCGCACGAAGGTCAGCAGGCCATCGATCTGCGCGGCGGCGGTTGGGCGGCCGAAGACGGCGTCGAGTTCGGCTGCCGTCGCCGCGGCGTTTCTCATCGGGGCACCACCGTCTGATGCGAGCGCGTTCAGCTTGTCGATCCCGCCAAGGTACTTCCGCTCGCTCAGCGTCGCGTCGACCACAGCGGTTGCGGCGGCATCGAGCTCGTGGCCATCGGCCTCGAAACGCAGATGGGGCGATCGGAGGAGCGCGACCAGCGCCGCGCGCGTGTACCCGGCCGCAGCCGCCGAGAACACCACATCTATCACTGCCGCGAACGGCTCGGCGGCGAGCGGCAACGCGTCGAATGCCTGCCATGGCAGTCCGCCGTCCGCAAATACCTGTCTGGCCAGATACAGATACGGGAGCGGGCGCTGGAAGACGATCGCCGTCCGATCCAATGGCGCAAGCGGCGTGGACTTGATCGTACGGACAGCCTCCGCCAGCTCCTCTTCACGATCCCGGCAGACGAACATCGTCTCCGGCGGATCGCCATCGGGGACGACGAGCATGGGAAGCGGTGACGCCGCACCGAAACGATGTTCTTCGATGCCAGGTAGCAAATCGTGGATGCGCTGATGGAATCCGGCATCCAGCAGCCCGTCCGTCGACACGACGTCGATGTGCTCGAGACCGTGCAGCCGCGCGAGCAGATCGAAATCCGCCGTCCAGAGCCCGCTGGCATCGACGGCCTGATCCGCCACCGTTAGGACGATTCGCCGGTACGGTGCGTCGTCGCCGCCGAGCAGGTATTCACGGAACTGGTGTTCGTCCAGGCGTCCGCTGGCACGGCATGCCGCTTCGAAACGCGAGAACGTCTCGACGAGAAAACGCGTCTGCCGCAGCAGCGTCGACGCGCCGCGGTCGTACTCCGCTCCGGGTTCGAGGGAGGCCGTCAGCAGGCGATCGAAGTCGGCGACGCTCTTATGATGGCGCCGGAGATCGTCGTACAGCTGAAGGATGCCAGGCACGAGGCCGGGCCGCAGATTGAACGGCGGTTCGGCTCCAGCCTTCGACGCGTCCGAGGCGCTGCGCCGTAGCAGTACCTCGCGCTCGAAGCCGCTCAGCGCCGGCGGCGCACCGGGCACGCGGCCTCGCATCGTTGCATACAGTTCGTCGCGGGTGACGAAATCGGGGATCCCGCGGGCTGCACCGTCTGCGAGCGCCAGATCCTCGAGCGTGCGCCGCAGCTGCTCCGCCGCTCCACGCGACGGCACGACGACAGCGCACTCGGCGGCTTCGAACGGGTCGGCCGGGAGCAGGTCGATGATGGCGCGTTGGAAAGCGCGGAGGTCTGGGGTCCGCCAGAGGCGGGTGGTGCGGGGTGTGATCACTTCAGTTGCGGTGGTGCCTCGCTGCGCTGGATTTCCTCCGCGGCCCGGTCGAGCAGCAGCAGCGCGCCGCTGGCCGCTGCGGCCGCGTCTTTGGCCTGCTGCATGCCGCCACCCTGCACGGCGGCGAAGCGCCGTTCGACCGCGCGCGTGGCGAGCTGCATGGCGCCGACGAGCAGCGCGTGCGCCGTCTCCATCTGCGGTGGCGGTTTGACGAGGTCGAGGACGCTCGCCGCCATCGTCAAACGCGTTTTTGTCCGCCCCAGCACGTCAGGATCGGGACCCGCGATCTGCTCGATCGCGCCGAGCGCCGGCCGCGAGAGCCGCAGGGCACGTTCGGGTTCGGCGATTGCGCGGAAGTACGCGTGGCGCAGCTGCTGGCGCGCCTCCCACTGATCGCGCTCGAGCCGCAGCTCGCGCGCGGCCTCCAGTTTCGCATCAACAGCCGCGAGAAGCGAGGAAAGTTCCTGCGGCCGCTTGTGACCCATCCTGTCATCGTCATCGAGTATGTGCGCCGACATGGTGATGAGCGCCTGGACATCGGCTTTTGCGGCAAGGCGCGCCGCGGCGCGGAGCACCTGACGCACATACGTGGCGTAGATCGACGTCGTGTGCTCTTCGTCGGCGAGGACGGTTCCGACCTTCATCTTCAACGGCGCGAGCGATGGATCCGTTCTACCTTTGAGCGAGTCCTGAATTGCTCGGAGCAGCGAGACGCGATCGGCGGCGTTGTCGACCAGCATGGCCGCCGCGTAGCCTTGCTGCAGCACCGACGCGGCATCCGGCGGCGCCAGCAGCGGCACGGATGGCGGTGCCGCGTTGGCGGCCATCAGACTCAGTTCGAAATTCGGCTGGCCGGCCGCACTGCGCGTCGCCGCGATGACATCGTCGAACCAACCGGCCATCTGCGCGACGTCGGACGCGCGGTAGGCATAGTGGTCCGCTACCCACTTCGTCAGGTTCTGGCGTGCTTCCGTCGCCATCAACAGCTTTCGCTGCGGATCCTCCACCAGCGCGATGTCGCCGAGCGCGCGCGAAACTGACTCCTTCAGCATCGCGAAGTCGTCGGGGCCGCGCGTCGCCGCGTAACGGGTCGCCCGCGCGGAGTCCGCATACGCATCCGTTCGGTCCCAGTCGACTCTGCTCTCGGGGATACTCACGACCTGCAGTTTCAATGGATCCAGCTGAATGGGCAGCGAGATGACGACGTGATCGCCGACGCGCGAGAACTCGCCGTAGCTCACGAGCGCGGAACCATCGGTGAGGAACACCCGGAGCAGCGTGGTGTCTGGTGCGGGGGCGGGGGCGGGTGCGGGCGCGGGGGCGGGCGCGGACCCGGACGCGGGCGCCGGTGCGGACCGGGGCGCGAGTGCGGACACGGGTGCGGGCGCGGCCGCGGGCGCGGGTGCGGGTGCGGACCCGGGCGCGGAGCCGGGCGCGGGTGCAGGCGCGGCCGGTGTCGGAGGCGCAGGCGACTGTACCGGCGCAAAACCGGCAGTGAAAACGACCGCCAACAGCGTCAACGTGACGCGGCAAAGCGCCCCTGTGGAAATCATGTGGATGTTCGGTGGAAACCCTGTGGACATTCTGTCACGCCAAAGAAATTTTGTGGCGGACCGTTAGAGATCTCCGCCGTGTGCTGCATGTGGGTGCAGCTTCGATTGTCCTTTCGCTTGTGCCGTCGCACGCGCACGCGCAGAATGCTCGCCGTTTCCCTCAACTAAAACGCCCTGCGAAACTGCCGTGAACGTGCATCGCTTCGAAGAAACCATCAACGGCCGCGAGTACCACATCGAAGTGTCGGCCGTGAACTCGACCACCTGGCGCGCGCAGATCGCCAAGGTTCATGGCGGTTCCCGCGCGCTCATGCCGTTTTACGGGCGAACGCCCGATGAAGCGGCACAACAGTTGAGCCGGTGGCTCGCGCTGGCCCACGCGCGATCAACGCCTCAGGTATAGTGGCGCGGATGCGCCACTCTCGTTTCGTTCGACCCGCGATCTTCTCTGTTCTGACGCTCGCGAGCGCCGCGTGGCCCGCCGCCCCTCAGCAACCGGTGGCCGCCAGCGGGCAACAATCGGCGTTTCAGGAACGGCAGCCGGATTTCGACCGCATGCTCCAGCAGCAGGCCGAAACCGACAAGACCTGGCAGGCGGCGGCCGAAGGCCACATGCGGGTCGAGAAGATCATGTATCGAAGCCGCGCCGGCGACATGGATGTCCCCTTCTGGGTGTTCCTGCCTCTCGAAATCCGCGGCCCGAGGATGCACCCCGCGATCGTGTGGACGCACGAGAACATCCGCGGCCATCTCTACGAGCACTACATTCCGTATATCCGCGAAGCCACCGCGAAAGGCTACATCGTCATCGCTCCCGAATACCGCGGCAGCATCGGCTACGGGAAAGCCTTCTATAACGCGATCGACTACGGCGGTAAAGAAGTGGACGACGTCGTGACCGCCGTGGACATCCTGAAGTCGAAATATCCCGCTGTCGATCCCCAACGCATCGGAATCATCGGCTGGAGTCACGGTGGCATGATCACGCTGCTCTCGATCACCCGGAACCCGACCGCGTTCAAAGCCGCCGTCGCGATGGTGCCTGTGACCAACCTCTTTCAACGGCTCGCGTGGAAGGGCGTCGAGCGCCAGCACGAAGCCATCGATCCGTCGAACATCTACGGCGGCCTGCCGAACGAGAAGCAGGACATCTACAAGGACCGATCGCCGCTCTATCAGGTGGACAAGATTCAGATTCCGATCTATGTCGGCGTCACGCGGAACGACCAGGACGTGAACTTCGAGGAAGATTCGCAGCTCGTCGACGCGCTCCGCGCGCGCAAGCCGTTCCTGGCAACGACGATGGTGTACGACAATCCGCCGGGCGGCCATACGTTCGACCGGCGCGTGGACCCGAAGACGTGGGAGCCGGAAAACACGCGCGAACAGCGCGACTCATGGAATCGTGTCTGGACCTTCCTCGACTGGAACCTCGACCCCTACAACGACGCCTTGAAGCCGCGCAGTTCCCAGTAGCTCCGTCTCAACCGGATCGCGCATCCGCTCCTCGCAGGAGCCGCACGACATCGCCTTTCTTGAAAAACTCGGCCCAGCCCGCCGCGTCGCTGTCGTGCCTGGTGTCGCGAATCCGCGGGTCGGCACCGGCAGCGAGCAACGAGCGCACGACGCCGGCATGGCCCTGCGCTGCGGCGAGATGCAACGCCGTCACGTCCGCGTCCCAGTGCGCCCAGAGCGCGTCGGGATTCGCGCCATGCTCCAGCAGCCAGATGACCGCGTCCCGGTCGCCGCGCTTGGCGAGCAGGTGAAGCGCTCCGCTGTTCATCAGCTGAGGATTCGCCTCCGCGAGCTGCGACACGGTGTTCCAATCGCGCACGGCCGCGGCGGCAATCAAATCCTGGAACGCTGCGCGTGGTTTCCGCCGTCCGCGCCTGGCGCTCTCCAGCTCCGCGAGCGTCATGTCGTGGATCCGTTTCATCACCGGCAGGTCGATGTCGCGATTGGTGGCGTAGACCGCAACTGGCATCCCGCTGCCGTCGACTGCCAGCGGATCGGCACCCAATTCCACCAACAGATTGACTATTCGCGGCCGGTTCATCGCAACGGCGAAATGCAGCGGAGTGCGGTGATTCTCGTTGCGGCTTTGGCGCTGATTGAGCGCCGATGGATTGGCGGCCACAATCCGCCGCACTTCATCGGACAGGTCCATCGCGACGGCCGAAAAGATGTGATGGCGTGCGCCCCGGCTGACGAGGAATTCCACGACGGCGCGATGCGCGTCGTCCCCACAGCCATCCCAGCACGACGCCCATCCGATCACGCCGCCGCCATGATCGTCGCCGTCGCCGATGACGTCTCCGCCGGCATCCGCCAGGGTGCGTACCATTGCGAGGTTGCCCTGCGCCGCCGCCCAGTGCATGGCGTAGGTGTTGTCGCCGCGCTCGCGATAGTTCACATCGAGTCCTCGCTCGAGCAACAAATGCACAACAGCGACGTTGCCGCTCTGGACCGCCGGAAAGAGGAGGGACGCGTCGTACGGAGGGACTCTCAGGTACAGCCTTTCGGGATGACCGTCCAGCAGTTTTCTCAGGCGATCGGTGTCCCCGTTGCGAGCGCTTTCGATGATGTGATCGTCGATGGCCGACGCGTCGATGTGCCGTTTCATCGCACGCCAGCTCGAAAAACCGTACTGCTGCGCGAGCTGGAACTGCGCGTCGCTCAACGCGGCGGCTGGATCGACGCGGCGTAGTTCCGATAGACGGGTTTTCGACTGCTTGCGCAGCCACTCGAGATTCGGATGATCCGGGAGCTTCAGCTGCGAGGACGTCGGATCCTGCTCAGGCATGGCGACCTTCCTCTCCTTCGAAAGGGACGTGCCCTCTCGTGCCGCCCGTGTCCGCATCTGGGGCGAGGATTAGAAGGTTCCGAACCGAATGTCGGAGGGTGGGTTGAACCCTTTACGCGAACCGTCGGCCGCCCTTCGGCACTCAGCGCCATCGTACCCAGGCGCGAGGCCGACAGCAAGAGCAAAGCGCGCGCTATACTGCGCGCCGGAGGACCTGCATGCGCAGAGTGAGAGTGCCCGCTGCGGCTGCGGCCGTTCTGCTGTTGCTCGTTCGGGCCGCCTGGGCTCAGGCTGGCGCGGCAGCGCCGCCGGTGGATCCCGACGTCCAGCATCTGCTGGAACTGACCGGCAACGCAAAGCTCGGCCAGATGATCGGCTCCATGATTTCTACGCAGATCCTGCAGCAGGTGCAGCGGCAGCACCCGGAGTTTCCCGCGCGCGCCGTTGACATCATCCAGACGACACTCGACGAGGAGATGAAGATTGCGTTCGGGCCGGACGGGACCTTTACCCACGATATCGCCGCGATCTGGTCGAAACATTTCACGCACGACGAAATCCTGGGGCTGATCGCGTTCTATGAAACACCGCTTGGGAAGAAAGTGGTGGAGGCTGCGCCGGCGATCGCGCAGGAGGCGATGCAGAGAGGGATCGCATGGGGCCAGGACAACGGTCCGGCCCTCTCGAAGAAAGTCCAGGATCGCCTCCGCGCCGAAGGCTTAATCAAATAGCGATCGCCGCCGCCCGGGCGGTCGTTCCTCGAGAGTCGACGCCGACAGTGATTTCAGCGCGGCGTTCGCGTTGTGACGGAGAGCGCGATCAACCGTGACACGACGAGCGCAAGGTACATCACGCCCGAGAGTTCCTCGATCATGACGAGCGCGCGCGCCATGGGCAGGAGCGGCACGATGTCGCCAAGGCCGACGCCGGACAGTGTCGTGAAACTCAGGAAGAGCAACTCCATCCAGGTGCGCGGATTTGCCGGGCCGACGACGGCGGTGAAACTTCCCGGCAGGAGCGCCTGGCACACGACGTATACGTAAGCGAATGCCCAGGCCAGCAGCGTAAACGTAGCAGCGGCCGCAAACAGTTCGTCCGCCGATGCGACTTCATCGTCGAGCATGTAGGCGATCAGACTGCCCGCAGCATAGAAGTAGAACGCCGCCTCGAGGACCGCCATGACGACCATTCGATTGGAATCGAAATCGAGCGCGAGCCAGATCGACAGCACCACGACGGGCACGGCGAGCACGACGCCGACGGCCGTCAGCCAGGGACCGCGCTTGACGACATAGAGCGCGGCAGCGAGTACCAGCAGGCCGATCACGCCAAAGAGTGCGCGCTCCGCCGAGGTGTCTTCCATCAACGGGTACAGCAGAATGCCCAGGATCTGAACGAACAGCAGCGCAGCCGACGGATGCTTGACGGGCAACGCTGCCAGGCGGGTGGTCATCGTCAGGAGACAGATTGACGGTATCCGCTGCGCCGCGCGGCTTGCCAGGACATGCCGAGGTCGCGATCAGCGGAACTGGATGCTCTTCAGCATCGCCTCGTAGGTCGGCCGCAATCGGGCGAAGTCGGCCTCGGGCGCCACGAAGACCATGAAGATCATCGAGCCGTCCTGCCGCGGGATGGTCACTAGCCAGTCGCGTTCGGGTTGTGTCAGTCCGTTCGCGTCCGGCAGTGCCGAGGGAGAACGCAACAAGGTCGAGCGGCCCTCGATACCCCCCACCGTGATCGGCTCCGAAGGACCGAGCGGCTCCAGCTCGTTGTTCTGCTGGATCTGCTTGATCAGCCCCGCCGTCATGTCGTCGATACTCATACGCCGTCCCTGCGGTGCCCCAACGCCATTGAGCAGCACGCCATAACCTACGCCCTTGCCCGTGACGCCGCTGCGCGGAGCAATCGTGACGAACTGCCCCTGCTTGTCCGGCAGCTTCACCGGCCAGTTCGACGGATGACGAATCTGCATCGGCCCGAGATTGGCGTTCATCATTTCCTGCGTCGGCAGAACGCTCTCGAGCGAGACCCGTTCCGGCGGAACCGACGCGCTCGTGGCAAACGTGCTCGCACCGCTGGAATTCATGCTGGCGCCACTTCTCTCATTGAGCGCAGCCCAACGTCCCGACTTCGCGCCCGCCTGGATTTCCTCCGCGGTGTAGGTCTTCGCCTGCATGGCGTGCTGATGCACCTCGGTGAAATTCGGACTGTCGCCGGCATAGTTTCCCGGTGGCCAGTTGGCGATCTCCTTTTGGATGGCTTCCCGTCGATGGCCGGGATTGGGATGGGAACTGAAAAGCTCTGGAGGGGCGGCTCCCGCCTGCGCGCCCATCGTCTCGAAGAAATCGGCCATCGACTGCGGGTTGTAGCCGGCCTTGTAGAGGATCATGGTCCCGACCGCGTCGGCCTGCGATTCGTCGCCGCGCGAGTACTTCAGCATCAGGCC
This sequence comes from Vicinamibacterales bacterium, assembly GCA_035492775.1. Lineage (GTDB taxonomy): Bacteria > Acidobacteriota > Vicinamibacteria > Vicinamibacterales > 2-12-FULL-66-21 > DATJFQ01. Next base: position 59,129 of record DATJIW010000047.1, on the reverse strand, counting down.
CTCGGCCCCCATTTGAATGCCCATCTGCCCGAGCTGTCCGACCATTCCTCCCGCTTTGTTCCCAACCGTTCCGCCGAGTACGGCCGCAGCGATGCCGGCAATCGCGCTCGTGGTTTGCGCCTTCCCCGCCTGCTTGGCTGAATGCTGCATGTAAACGTGCGCCATCTCGTGTCCCATGACGCCGGCGAGCTCCGCTTCGTTCGTTGCCGCCGTGATGGTCCCGACGTTGACGAACATCTGCCCTCCTGGCAGGGCAAAGGCGTTGATCTCCTTTTGCGGAATGACGTGGAACTCGAACGGCCAGGAATACTCCTGTGGAATCGTGGCCACCAGCTTCTGGCCGATCTGCCGCACGTATTGAGTCTCCGGACTGCTGTCGGGCAGGACGGGCATTTGTTTGAAGACCTGCGCCGCCACCTGCATCCCCAGGGCGCGCTGGTCGTCCTTCGACATTGACGTCTTGCCGGGATTGGGGAACGTCGGGCCGGAGGTCTGTGCGTAGGCTCCTGCCGCGAGCAGCAAGACGACGCTCCAGAGCGGCCGCCGTACGAGCGCACGAATCATGGCGGTGCCCTCGCTTTCTCTGCCGTGGTCTTCGAGCAGCAGGCGAAACTCGTCCGTGACGGCGACTCACTTGAGAGCCGCGCGCTGTTAAGCTCACACCTTCTGTGGACGATGACTATGCGGAAACGGAACCCGCCGACCCGGCAGCCTGCACCCCGCCTGGACGATGGCACGCAACTCCGACGCCTGCGGCGCCTGTGCCTGTCGATACCGGGGACGACCGAAAAGGTCTCACACGGCGCCCCGACATTCTTCACGCCGAAACGCGTGTTCGCGACGTTCGTGGACAACCACCACGACGACGGCCACGTCGCCGCGTGGCTGCCTGCCGGACCCGGCGTCCAGGAGGCGCTCATCGAGGAAGCGTCCGACGTTTACTTCCGCCCACCGTACGTCGGTTGCAAGGGATGGATCGGCGTCGAGTTGGCGAAAATTGATGATGATCGGCTCGGCGCCCTCGTCCGCGAAGGATTCAATCGCATCGTTCGCCCCCGCGATTGACACCCCGGTTCGTCTATGGCATCGTCCTGCGTCGCTCGACGAGAGGTCAGGTGTGCGATGACTGATACCAGTGATAGACCGGTCGACGGCGCCTACGCACTCGGGATCGAGATGCTGGACCGCGGCGATCCACCGTCCGCCGTCGAACAGAAGCTCGTCGAGATGGGCTGCACGCCGGCGGCGGCGAGCAAGATCGTCAGTTCCTACTCGAAGGCAACTGCACAAGCCGCAAGCTCCGACGGAAAGACCGAGATGCAGTTTGCAGCGGTCACGGCCGGCGGAGGCGTGCTGGTCCTTCTTTATACCGGAATGGACAGCCTCGTCGGATGGTTCGGCCTTCTCGCTGGCGGTGTGAGCGCCTACCGTGGCTGGTCGAAACGGCGCGGTAAGTGACCCGGAGCGAACGTCTTCTCGCGCTGATTCAGGCGCTGCGCCGGCATCGTCATCCCGCCACGGCCCAACAGCTGGCTGCGGAATTCTCGGTCTCCGTGCGCACGATCTATCGCGACGTCGAAACGCTCATCGCGCAGGGCGCGCCAATCGCGGGCGAAGCGGGGGTGGGATTCGTGATGCGCCCCGGATTCGTGCTTCCGCCGCTCATGTTCACCGACGAAGAGATCGAGGCGCTCATCCTCGGCTCGCGTTGGGTCGCTCAACTGCCGGACGCGCACCTGGCGCGGGCGGCCGCCGACGCGGTCGCGAAGATTGTCGCGGTTCTTCCGGACCACCTGCGCCATCGCGTCGAGGACGCCGCGCTGTTCGCTGTGCCGCGAATCCCCGCGGCTGTCGATCAGATCGATCCGGGTATCGTACGGGAAGCAATCCGCGATGAGCGCAAGCTGCGCATCGCCTATCTCAGCGACGATGGCACGGAGACGGTGCGGGTCATCTGGCCGATCGCCGTCGCCTTCTTCGAACGCGTCCGTGTCGTCGTGGCCTGGTGCGAGCTTCGGAAGAGCTTCCGCCATTTCCGCACCGATCGGATCACGCTGGCCGAAGTGTCCGACGAGCGCCTGCCGCGCTCGCGCCTGTTGCTGCTGTCCGAGTGGAGACAAGCCGAGCGCGTCGCCGACGCTCCCGTGTAGACAGGCGCTCGACTGCTGACAGAAACTGACACACGCCGTTGCTACGCTGGGCGGCATGACACCAGTAAACTCCTTCGGCCTGCAGCACCTGACCCCCGTTCTCGTTGTCGACCACGTCGAACCGTGCGTTCGCTTCTGGACCGAGAGGCTCGGGTTCACCACCGAAAATCAGGTCCCTGGCGATGACGGGAGGCTGGTCTTCGCCAGCGCGAAAGCCGGTGACATCGAAGTGATGTACCAGACGCGCGCCAGCGTGCTGGCGGAGCGGCCCGACGCGGCGGACGAAATCGGCGGACACTCGATCGTGCTCTTCATCACGGTGAACGACCTCGACGCAGTCGAGAAGGCTCTGTCGGGCGTCCCCGTCGTCAAACCTCGTCACGACACGTTCTATGGAAGTACTGAGCTCTATGTGAAAGAGCCGGGAGGCAGCGTTGTCGGTTTCGCTCAATTCAAGAAGCAGTAGGCGTCAACGGACAGCGCGAGATTCGCGAGCGCACGCTCGCAGGCTTCGCGACTTGTGGTCCGTAGGTCCTGCGATGGAACGGGATCTGAACCGTCTCGGCGTCCATTCGGTTGCGCAGCTCTCACGGCGCAGCCCGGACCGTCTCTATCGGCAACTCGAGCGCACGACCGGGAAGAGACAGGATCCCTGCGTCCTGGATACGTTCAGGGCCGCCGTTGCGCAGGCGCTCGATCCGAACCTGCCGATCGAGAAGTGCCTCTGGTGGCACTACACTGAGCTTCGCAAGAGAGGACAACCTTCCAATCGAAGTTCGTCGGGCCGGCGAAACGACGCGCGAAAGAGCAAGTAGGGCTCCGGGGGCAAAGCCCCCGGAGGACTTCTGGACCAGAGCAGCGCCATTCGGAGCCGGATCGGGGACCTTCTTTGCCGCCGAGCGGGCGATCAACGAAGCTGCTTCGTCGAGTCTACGACCGCGCGCACATCCGGGAGCGATCCTCCCAGGCCGGCCCGACGAAGCACAACCCGTTGCCGTCAGGATCGCGGACCATGAAGCCACGTCCTCCCCACGCATCGCGCGACACGGAGCCACGCAGGTGTCGGAATAAACCGTCACCCATGTGACGGGAATGGACCGTCGCCCCGGTCGGAAGCCGTGTAACAAATCACCGGGCGACTGCGTACATCCTCCGAACGCGCGGAATGCCTGGCTACGGAGTGGGACGTGATCGATTTCTCGGAACTGTACGCGACGCATGCCGGCGACGTGCATCGGTTCGTATTGTTTCTCTCAGGCGATCCCGCCATGGCGGACGACATCCTCTCGGAGACATTCATCCGCCTGTGGCACGCACGCGATCGCGTCGACCTGACAACGGTCAAGGGCTATCTGCTCACGATTGCCCGAAACCTGTTCCTGGCAGATCGGCGCCACGCCCGACGGATGACCACTCTCGACGAGCGGGTACACGACACCCGTCCGGACCCTGAACGGCGCGCGCACGCGCACCGCGAGCTGCAAGCGGTGTTGGCCGCACTTCAGACGCTGCCGGAGATCGATCGGGCGGCCGTCCTGCTCCGGGCGGAGGAGGGGATGTCGTACGACGAGGTGGCCGCGGCGCTGGCGATTTCTCCCGTCGCGGCGCGCGTCAAGGTGCATCGCGCGAGGCTGAGGTTGGCCGAGGTCCGGAGGACCCGGGGCCTTGCTATCGCTGAACCGGAGGTGAAGTCATGAATATCTCACGAGACGTCGTGAAGGATCTGATACCCGTGTACCTGGCGGGAGAGGCGAGCGCCGACTCTCAGGCGCTGGTCGAATCCTATTTGAAAACCGATCCCGAGCTTGCAGCCGACGTCACGGCGGCACGCGGGACGAGCCTGGGACTACCCGCAACGCAGCCACCGACTGCGGAGAAGCAGGCGCTCGACGCAACCCGGCAACTCTTGAAGAGCCGAACGTCCACGCTGGTGGTCGCGGCGATTTTCACCGTGCTGCCGCTCGCCTTCGCCTTCCACGGGACGACGATCACGTTCCTCGTGATCCGGGACGCCCCTGTCATCGGAATCGCGTGGTGGGTGACGGCGGCGATCATGTGGATCTGGCACGTGGCGATCCGGCGCCGGTTACGAGTCACTGGACTGTGAAGGTGCGCTGCCGTTCGCTGCGAGGGGGTCGTGATTTCCGTCGCGTGGACGCAGAATCGAGAACAGGATCGCGACGATCTCCATAACTCTGATATCAGCGGCTCGCCTTGGTACGCTCGGATCCTTCAGGGGCTCAGTTACACAGAAATGCGCTGGATCCCTTGATAATTTGTCCCATTCCCGACGACGGGTTACGATTGGCGCGTGGGAGTGACCAGACGGCGGAACCTAGAACAGTTGTACTCTGGACCTCAGGTCCTGGAAGTACCCTTGTATTCAGTGTTCGAGGCGTCCCGTTACCTACAGATTCCAGAGAACACGCTGCGTTCCTGGGTCTCGGGACGATGGTACCCATTGCGATCAGGCGCTCGTCGGCGATCCGAACCGGTGATCGAACTTGCTGACGCGAGGAATTCCCGGTTGTCGTTCAGCAATCTGACCGAAGCGCACGTCCTGGACGCGCTTCGACGCCAGTACCAAGTCGAGTTGCCGCAGATTCGTCAAGCGGTGAAGTATCTCCGAGAGCACTTTCAGAGTCCTCATCCTCTCGTCCGCCACGAGATGCTCACGGACGGCAAGCACCTGTTCGTTGAGGCAGCGGGCCTGAAGGATGTGATCAATGCATCCAGGCACGGCCAACTCGCGATGCGCGATCTGATCGGACTGCACCTCCAGCGAGTCGAGTGGGACAAGGACGGATTCGTCGCGCGACTGTATCCGTTCACCCGCAGTCGACGGAGCCCGGCTGAAGAAGCCTCGCAGCCACGGGTTGTCACCATGGATCCGCGTGTTGAGTTCGGCCGACCCATTCTAAAGGTGTCGTCAGTGCCGACCGCGGTCATCGCGGACCGATACAAGGCGGGCGAGTCGATCGCTGATCTCGCCGAAGACTATGGCGAGGACCCGCTCAATATCGAAGAAGCGGTCCGCTGCGAGCTCCAGCCGGCGAGAGCCGCCTGAGTCCCTCGTATTCTTCATCGATAGATCGCTGGGCCGAAAGAAAGTGCCCGAGGCGCTCCCGCCGCTGGTGTCGAAATCCGTGTTCATGACGAGCTTTTCTCCCAAGGGACGCCGGATGTTGATTGGTTAAAGGCGGCCGGCGCGAACAACTGGGTCGTCCTCACGCGCGACGACCGAATCCGGTACAACCAGCTCGAGAAACAAGCCGTGCTCGCTGCCAGGCTTCGGTTTTTTAGCATCACCTCATCGTCTCTCACCGGAGAGGAAGCGGCAGGGCTGATCCTTTCAGCTCTCGACAGGATGTCGCGCCTTTGCAGGCAGCATTCGAGGGGGTTTATCGCGAAGATCTCACGCGGTCCGACTGTGACGATCATCGAGACAGCGGAGCTGTGACCGGGTCGGCCTCCGGTCGCTGCGGAGCTGTGGGTGCGGTTCCTCACTCGACCAGCGGCAGCGGTTCTAACAGCTGTTCTTTCCGGAAGGACTGTCGTTCGACGCGGGCGGCTTTGTTGGACCCCGCGTAACCGCGCCAGGATTCAACTACTTGCCGGAAGCGACGGCTGGAAAAAGAAGGTTTGGTGGACCTGACCGGGTTCGAACCGGTGACCTCCTGAATGCCATTCAGGCGCGCTCCCAACTGCGCCACAGGCCCACATTCACGGTGCAGACCTTTCATTTTACCATTGTGGGGCCGCGCCCGCGATCCGCCGCGAGACCGTGATGTTCTTCGCCCGCCGACCGTCCGACTACGAAATCGCGCGCTTTCTCGAACACGCGCTGACACAGCCGCTTTCGTACTCTCCGGCCGGACTGACACGCAGCGCGGTGTCCCATGGAAGACTCGACGTGCTTCGCGCGCCAATCGGCAGAGGCGCGGCCGATTTCGAGCGCGCGCGCGACGCGCTGATGGCCTGGAAACACTTCGACTTGCCGTGGGTACAGCTCTTTCCGCGTCATGCACCCATCGACGTCGGCACCGTTGTCGCCGTCTGCGTGCAGCACCTCGGCTTCTGGTCGTTGAACGGAGCGCGAGTTGTCTATCGCCTCGACGATGCGACGCGTGTCGGCTTCGCGTACGGCACGCTTACGAATCACGCCGAGAACGGCGAGGAGCTGTTCGAGGTTTTCGGCGACGCGAAGAGCGATGAGGTGATCTATCGCATCCGCGCCGTATCGTGGCCGCAGGCCGCGCTGGCGTGGATCGGATATCCGTTCGTACGTCACCTGCAGGCGCGATTTCGAAGAGATTCGGTTGCGGCGATGAGGCGTGTGACGGGCTACGGGCGCCCGTCTCTTTCGAACAGACGCTGATAGTCCGCGGGCGTGTCCACGTCCTCGACGACGCCGCGGTCGTCGACCTCCACGTCTTCGGTCGGCAGCGCGTGGACGACACTCCTGGCGCCCACGGACGGATCGGCGTGACGGAGTGAATCGAAGGCCCCGCGCTTGAAGACGACCGGGTGACCGTGGCGCCCTCCGCACGCCGCACGAAGAATGAGTGCCGGCGAAGAACGCGCGACCTGGATCAATCGACGAATCGTCGCACTGGTCACGAGCGGCATATCGACGAGCATCACCAGCACTCCGTCGACCCCCGCAGCGTCGACGGCGTTCACCCCCGCCAGCAGCGACGAAAGCTGTCCGCGGTCCGGATCCGGATTGACGACGGATCGTGCCGACAGGCCTGCGCTTTGGACCTCCTTCAGGATTGCCTCATCTCCCGGCCGGACGACGACCAGCGTCTGGTCGACGCCGGCGTGACGTAAGACCTGCAGAATCTGTGCGATAAAGGTGGTTCCCCCGGCGGACGCCAGGGCCTTGGGTCCGCCGAACCGCGACGAACGGCCGGCGGCAAGGACGATGGCGGGAAACATGGGGTGAGTGTAGCGCGGGTCCCGAAAAGCCCGTAATTCCTTGACTTTTGCGTACACCGTCCCTACACTGGCCGCGTTTTCAAGCTCAGCGTCGTCCCGGGAGGAGCACGGCGGGCGACGCGCAGTGAGGCGGCTGAACACGGCGTTTCGGTGTTCTCTGCGCCGGCTTGAGGCCCCGAGGGATGTTCCCTAAGGGGTGTCGTGCATCGGAGGACACGGGTTATGCCAACCGGGACCATCGCTCGGCTGCTGATCGACAAGGGTTTCGGCTTCATCCGCGACGAGAGCGGTATCGAACACTTCTTCCATCGCTCGGCGGTGCGGGGAGCTGTATTCGAGCTGCTGCGCGAAGGCCAGCGAGTCGAATTCACGCAGGAAGAATCGGCCAAAGGTCCTCGCGCCGGTGAAGTCCGTCTGATCGAAAGCTAAGCGCGCCTCAATCGTCCCGGCCGGGGCTCCGCGCCCCGGCCCGGGTCCTCGACGTTTCTTCCCGCTCGTTCCTCCCGTCACGTTCACGAATTGACGAAACCGCACGTGCGACGTTCGATACGTCGACTGCTCCTGATGGCCGCAGTCGTCGTTGTGGTGAGCGCGTGCGTGTTCGTGCCGTTCGCCGGACGTTTTCTCGTCTACGAAGATCCGCTCCGGCACGCGGATGCCATCTTCGTTCTCGCAGGCACGCGCGCCGAACGCTGGCTCGAAGGTGTGGACCTCTATCATGAAGGCATCGCGCCGAGGATCGTTCTGAGCCCGGGACGGCTCGAGCAGGCCGAGGTCGTGCTGAGGTCGCGTCGCATTACATTTCCGACCGCCGCGGAACTCGCCCGCAGCGCAATCCTTCAGCTGAACGTGCCTGCAGATGCCGTATCAGTCCTCGATGGATCCGTTGACAACACGGCGCAGGAAGCGGAAGCCCTCCATCGGCTCGCAAGTGCTCGAAAATGGCGGACGATCATCGTCGTCACATCGAAGTACCACAGCCACCGCGCGGCGTTCGCGTTTCAGCGGGAATTCGACGGCAGCGGAACTGAGATCGTGATGCGGACGACGCGCTACGACACGTCGGACCCGGCGCACTGGTGGCGGCACAGGTCCGACATCAGATTCGTGATCTCGGAATTGGGAAAGCTCGTCGGGTATCGACTGGGCGCGGCTGGATAATCCTCCAGGCCACGGCCGGGCGCTCGCTATTTTTCGATGACTCCGCAGGCCACGCGCGGGCCGCCGCTGACTCCGGATTTCGGCGCGCCGGTCGTCATCTGGTCGGGATTGCCGTGGATGACGATTGCGGAGCCGTCCGCATCGAACAGCGACAGCGGTCCATCGGACAGTGTCACCCGCGTGGTGACGGCCTTCATCGTTCCTTTGCCGGAGGCGTCGACCTCGAGATTCGGCAGGTCGCCCATGTGGAACGGATGGTTGGCGTCCGGATCCGTGTTCGCTGCAGGGCCCGGATCGAAATGTCCCCCCGCCGCCGTGAAATCGGGCGTGCACTTGCCCACGGCATGGAGATGCACGCCGTGGCGCCCGGGCTTCAAACCCGAGACATTGAGCGTGACTTCGACCTGCTTTCCGGTGCCGTTGTCCAGCTCAGCGAACTCTGCCGTGCCGGTCACTCCCTCCCCCGTGATGTTCGCGTGCGCGCGCATCGGCGCGGCCTGGTGCGCGGCGGCGGCAACGCCGAATATCGCCACCGAGGCTATGATCATCAGGTTCTTCATGCTTCGTCCTCCCGACCGACTAGCCTAGCATGCGACCGAAACGGCTGATGCTCTTCGACGTCGACGGCACGCTGGTGCTCACTGGCGGCGCAGGTCTCCGCGCCATGAACCGCGCCTGCCAGGATCTCGTCGGACACGACTCGGCCCTCGACGGAATCGTCCTCGCCGGGCGCACCGACTGGATCATCCTCGACGACACGTTGCGGCGCCATGGACGGACGCTGAGTCTGGACCTCCTCAGCGAACTGCGCCAGTCGTATCTGCGGCATCTTCGCGAAGAAATCGAGCTGCCTGGGACCAGCGTGAAACGCGCGCTGCCGGGAGTCAACCAGTTGCTCGCGGCACTGTCAACGCGCGACGATGTAGCGCTCGGGCTGCTCACCGGGAATTTTGCCGACGGCGCGAAGATCAAGCTGGAACACTTCGATCTGTGGAAATATTTCAGCTTCGGCGCCTTCGGCGATGACTCGGCGGATCGCAACGCGCTCGTGCCGATTGCAGTCCGCCGGGCGCGCGAAAACGGCGTCGGCGAAGTGGACGCTCGCGACGTGTTCGTCGTCGGCGACACGCCGTTCGACGTCGCGTGTGCGCTCGCTGTCGGCGCCGTCCCCGTCGGTGTCGCGACGGGAGGATTCAAATCGGATCAGCTGCGCGACAGCGGCGCGGAGGTTGTGTTCGAAGATCTCTCGAACACCAGCGCCTTCCTGGAGTTGCTGGTGTAGCCCGCCCTCCCGATTCCACCGCGTCGGCGAGGCAAGTTTGGTTTTTGCAGATGAAGCGGCAAAGGCACCCGAACGAGTGCGGTGTGAGGGGCGAACGCCCCAGTCAAACGAGCGCGCGGGTGAGGGGCGAAGCCCCGTTAAACCATCGCGGGGGGTGATGGCGCGAAGCCCTCCGTTAAAGAATCGCGGGGGTGAGGGGGCGAAGCCCCCCATTAAATGATCGCGGGGTGAGGGGCGAAGCCCCCGTCAAACGATCACGGGGGGAAAGGGGCGAAGCCCCCCGTCCAAGAATGCCCAGCGCGCGAGCGACGCGAGCGTGCCACGCGACCGGATGCGAGCGGACGAAGCCGCGAGCGAGGTCGCGTGTAGGGGGGTTCGGCGGGGCGAAGCCCCCCGATTAATAAGGAAGCGAACGGGGCCCGGTGGCCCTCCCGGTCTTCAAAACCGGTTGCTTCCCGCGCTGAGCGGGAGGGCTGGGTTCGACTCCCAGGCGCTTCCGCCAGATTCGCGCGCCTTTATCGGGCGCCATCTCAAAGCGCTACAAACCGAAGACACGGCGGCGCGCCGGCTTCAGCTCTCCTGTTCCGCCATTCAACGTGAATCGGCGCGAGGCCGCCGCGTCGCTGAATGCGCCGTCTTCCGAGATGATCAGCGCGGCCAGGCCGCGCGCTTTCGCCACCGACTGCACCGTGCGCCCGAATGGACGCGCGGCGTCCCGCGTCAGCGTCGCCGTCGGATGCTCGAGAATCAGAAGTGCCGGATCGAGCGCGATGGCGCGAGCCAGATGAACGCGCACGCGGAGGTCGGGCGAAAGATCCGCGGTTGGCGCGTCGAGGCGGTCCGCCGGAATGCCGACCTGGCCGGCAAGCGCGCGCACGCGGACGGCGGTGTCGGGGGGAATCGGATCGATCCGCAGCGTGAACGGCATCGCGAGGTTCTGCCCGACCGAAACCGCGTCGAGCAGCACCGCACGCGGACTGACGATGCCGAAGCGATCGAGCGACGCGAGCCATTCGTCTCCGTTCGCAACGTCGGACGTGCGGTGACCGAGCACCAGCACCTCTCCTTCGTCCGGTACCGACGCTCCGGTCACGAGATTGACGAGCACCTCCGCAGCGCCGGCATCGAGTCCTGAGATGCCGACCTGCTCGCCTGGCGGCACCACAAGCTCGCGAAGGCGGAGCGGGCGCAACCCCTGATAGTTCTTCCTGACGTTGGTGATTCGCAGGATCGGATCGGCACCCATCAGAGCCTCGTCCGGTGCTGCATCGCGCGCTCGCGCAGACGCGCGTAATCAGGCTCCGGCAGGGTGACGAGCCCCGGCGACGAAGCGCCGTGCGCCGTCGTCCCATGAAAATCGGACCCGCCGGTGACGAGCAGCGCCAGACGCGCGGCGGTCTGCCTGTACCGGCTTTCGGCAATCTCGTCGTGGTCCGGGTGGTGGACTTCAATCGCGTCGAGTCCGTCGGCCGCGAGTGAATCGATCAAATGATCGCAGCCGTAAACGCCGGGATGCGCAAGCGACGCGACGCCGCCGGCCCCGTGGATGATCCGCACGACCTCGCCCGGCGTGGCACCGCGGCGGGGCACGAACGCCGCCTTGCCGTGCTCGAGAAACCGTTCGAACGCCTCGTCGCGCGTCCGCACGTGTCCGGACGCGATGAGCGCGTCGGCCATCTGCGGGCGTCCCACGCTGCGGCCGCGTTCTGCCGCATCGAGGATCGACTGCGGATCGATGGGGTAGCCGAGCGACTGCAGACGATCGGTCATCTCGCAAATGCGCCGGCGCCGATCGCTCCGCTGCCGCTCGAGGAATGACGTCAGAGTTGACGACGATGGATCGACGAAGTACCCGAGGACGTGCAGATCCCTGCCGTCGTGCACGGCGCTGATTTCGATACCGGATACCAGCTCGAAGGTGCGCCTGCCGGGCAGACACTGAGCTTCAAGGTAACCGGCTATCGTGTCGTGATCGGTGATGGCAAGGACGGTGAGACCGGCTGCCGCCGCCGCGTCGAGCAACGCGGCCGGCGACAGCAAACCGTCTGAGGCGGTGGTGTGGCTGTGAAGATCGATCACAGCCGGACGATGGCTAGACGCTGAACGAGGAACCGCAGCCGCAGGTCGACTTGGCGTTCGGGTTCTTGATGGTGAAGCCGCCGCCCGTGATGTTGTCGACGAAGTCGACCTCGGCGCCGCGCAGATACCGCGCGCTGATCGGATCCACGAGCAGCTTGACGCCATGGCACTCGATGACGGCGTCAGTCGACGTGTCCCCCTCGCCCTCGTCAATCATCAGTCCGTACTGGAAACCCGAGCAGCCGCCGCCCTGGACGAACACGCGGAGGCCCGCGCCTTCCTTGTTTTCTTCGACGAGCAGCTCGTTGATCTTGGAAGCCGCCGTCGGGGTCACATTGATCATCGTCTGAATTCTCCTGGAGACCGTCTCTGGATTATACCGCACTGGTCCGGCTTGTGCCTGCTGTGCCGGGGCGACATACTGGCCCCTATGTCATATGACGCCGCCAGGCAGACTGTGGATCACCTGCTTCAGAGCCGGACGGTTTCGCGGGTCTGGCACCGGGATGTCACCGTCTGGACGCCGGATGCGGCCGGCGAGGTCGGAAAGTCGATTGCGAACCGCCTCGGCTGGCTCGACCTTCCATCGAGCATGCCCGACCAGCTTTCGCGGATCGAGGCGTTCGCCGAAGGCGTGCGCGCCGACGGCGTCGAGCACGTCTATCTACTGGGCATGGGCGGCAGCAGTCTCTGCGCAGAAGTCATGCGCCAAGTCGATGGAGAACGCGATGGGTATCCGCACCTCGTCGTGATGGACACGACCGACGAATCCGCGATTGCCGGCGTGCTCAGCTCGATGGATCCATCACGCACGCTTTTCCTCGTCTCGAGCAAGAGCGGCGGCACGATAGAACCGGCGTCGATGGAAAAACTCTACTGGGCGCACGTCAGCGCCGCGCTCGGCGGCGAAGCCGGCCGGCACTTTGCCGCAGTGACGGATCCAGGAACGGAGCTCGCGCAGCTCGCGGTCGCGCGGGGCTATCGCGAGGTCTTCCTGAATCCACCGGACATCGGCGGACGCTTCTCGGCGCTGTCCCTGTTCGGTCTCGTGCCTGGAGCGCTCATCGGCGCGCCGGTTCGCGACATGCTTTCAGCGAGCCACGACATGGCAGCCGGGTGCAGCCAGGAAAACCACCAGAACGCGGGATTGGAGCTTGGCGCGTTCTATGGAACGGCCGCGCGAAGCGGCCGGGACAAACTGACGGTGGTACTGCCAGAGGCGCTGCATTCACTGGGACTCTGGATCGAGCAGCTCGTTGCCGAGAGTACGGGCAAACACGGCAAGGGTGCGCTACCAGTGGTTGACGAACCGCTGGGAAGTCCAGACGAGTATGGCAACGATCGCTGCTTCGTCGCCGTTGCCACCGAACACGAGCCGTTCGACGACACGCGCCTCGAGGGGCTCGAGCGTGCCGGACACCCGGTCCTGCGTCTCACCACGCGTCGCAACGCGCTTGGCGCCGAGTTCTTCCGCTGGGAATTCGCGACGGCAATCGCCGGGGCCGTTCTCGGAATCAATCCGTTCGATGAACCCAACGTGGCCGAGGCGAAGCAGAAAACCAGGGACATCCTTGCCAGCAGAGACCTGACCGGCGGTACGCCGGCAGCCGCCGGCAGCGGTGTGTCAGTGTTCTCGAAGTTCTCCGGCGCGACGCCGGCCGCGGTGGTGGGCGCCGCAATCGACAGCATCAAGCCTGGGGACTACGTCGCGTTTCTGTCGTACCTGCCCGCTGCCGACGCGACGGCGGAAGCGGTCGCAGCAATCCGCGAGCGGATCCGGAAGCGCACGCACGCCGCATCGACCTTCGGCGTCGGGCCGCGCTACCTGCACTCGACGGGTCAGTATCACAAAGGCGGCCCCAACACGGCGGTCGCGTTCGTGATCACCGGAGAGGACGAGACGAACACACAGATTCCTGACGCGCCGTTCACGTTTTCACAGTTGAAACGCGCGCAGGCCGTCGGAGACGCGCAGACGCTGGAAGCTCACGACAGACGCACGGTGCGCATTCACCTCGATCGCGGCACCGATCCCGCAGCGACGCTGACAAAGCTATTCGACGCGGCCCTCAACCGCTGATTACGCGGATCGACGGGCGGAGCGGGAAGATGTCCTACCCGCCGGCGGCGGCCTCGAGCTGAACGCCCGACGCGTCCTCGATCGTCTTGTGCAGGCTTTCGCCGTGCGCGTCCATCGTCACGATAGCCGGGAAATCCTTCACGTCGAGGTGCCACATCGCTTCCGGGGTGCCGAACTCCATCAGCGAGACGCCGGTCACTCTTTGGATGGCGCGTGCGTAGAATTGTGCCGCACCGCCAATCGCGTTGAGGTAGACGGCGCCTGAATCGCGCAGCGCGCCAAGCGTCTTCGCGCCCATGCCGCCTTTGCCGATGACGACACGCACGCCGAAGCGCCTGATGATATCGGCCTGATAGGGCTCCTCGCGGATGCTGGTCGTCGGACCGGCGGCCGTGACCTTCCAGCTTCCGTCTGCTTGTTTCACGACCACTGGTCCGCAGTGATAGAGGACGCCGCCGTGCAGATCAATCGGCGCGTCGTGCGTGGTGAGAAACGCGTGAACGGCGTCGCGCCCGGTGAACACGCGGCCGGAGACGAGGACGACGTCGCCGACGTGAAGCGCGCGGATCTGCTCCTCGCTGATCGGCGCGGTGAGATGCACCTCTCGGCCGGTCGTCGGAAATCCAGCCGCAATCTCTTCGGGCCCGAGCAGCGGCGTCGACGGAGTCGTCCCTTCGCGATACAGCCACGACCGGACAGCGCCGCTGGCCGGGTCGAGGACGACGCCAAGCCGCCGGAACGCCCAGCAGTCGTACGCGATCGACACGAAGAAGCTTGCCGGCAGCCGGTTCAGCGCGCCGATCTTGCAGCCGATGAGCGATGCCTTCCCGCCAAAACCCATGGGCCCGACGCTCAGCGTATTCGCCTCCTCCATGATGCGCTGCTCGAGCGTCGCGAGGCGGCTATCCGGATTCGTGTCTTCGAGAGTGCGAAACAGCTGTTCCTTCGCGTGGAGATAGCCCGACGTACGGTCGCCGCCGATACAGACACCGACCGCACCGGGGCTGCAGCCCTTCCCCTGCGCCTTCCAGACCGCGTGCAGGATGCACTTGCGAACGCCTTCGAGCGTGCGATCGGCGCGGCCGAGATGATCGAGTTCGGCGGGCAGGGCGTACTGCGCGTTCGTGTTCTCGCAGCCCCCGCCCTTCAGAATCAGTTTCACCTCGATCGCGTCCTGCTCCCACTGCTCGAAGTGCACGATCGGCGTGCCCGGTCCGAGATTGTTGCCGGTGTTCTCCCCCGTGATCGAATCCACCGAGTTCGGCCGAAGCTTCCCGCGTTTCGTCGCCTCGGCGACGGCGTCGCGGATCTGCTGCTTCATCCAGATCTGGTTGATCCCGACGGGCACCTTGATTTCGAACGTCGGCATCCCGGTGTCCTGGCAGATCGGACCTTCGCACGATGCGGCCTGATCGATGTTCTGCGCGATCACGGTCAGGGCCTGTCCGGCGCGGGTGGCGCGGTCTTCCTGCGCAAGCGCGAGCCCCATCGCCTTTCGCACGTCCGGCGGCAGATCGGTCGAGGTCCGCGCGATGAGATCGACGACGCTGTCGAAGAAGGAGGGCAGCATATCGAGCAGTATAATTTAGCGAGAATGCCCCCAACTTCCCGAAGGAAATCCGCGACCGGCCGCGGTGTCCGCGTCGAGCGCGATCCCCTCGGCGACGTACGCGTTCCGTCCGACGCATACTACGGCGCGCAAACGCAGCGGGCCGTGGATAACTTTCCCATCAGCGGCCTGCGTGCTCCGGCGGAACTCGTCACGGCAACGGTGCTCATCAAGCAGGCGTGCGCGAAAGCCAACGTCGCACTCGGCCGGCTGGACGAGCGGATTGGACGCGCAATCCTGCAGGCGTGCACCGAGGTCATCGACGGGGCGCTTCGCGACCAGTTCGTGGTCGACGTGTATCAGGCCGGCGCAGGTACGTCGCACAACATGAACACGAACGAGGTGCTCGCGAATCGCGCGGCGGAGATTCTCGAACAGCCGCGGGGCGCCTACACGGCGGTGCACCCGAACGACCACGTCAACATGGGACAGTCGACCAATGACGTCTTCCCCACCGCGACGCGGCTCGCGATCCTCCTCGTTCTACCGGAACTCCTGGCCTCGGCGCGCGAACTGGCAGCAGCCCTCGAGCGCCAGGCGCGCGCATTCGCACGCGTGCTCAAGACCGGCCGCACGCACCTGCAGGACGCGGTGCCGATTACGCTCGGACAGGAATTCAGCGGCTGGTCGGCAAATGTCGATCAGGCGGCTGGCGACGTGGAACACGCCGCACGTGCGCTTCACGAACTGAACCTGGGCGCCACTGCCGTCGGTACCGGCCTCAATGCGGGCAACGACGTAACGAGGCGGTCGGTGGCCGAACTCGCCCGCGCGACAGCTCTGCGGCTCACACCGGCCAGAAACCGGTTCCGTGTCACGCAAAGCATGGGCGATGTGCTGGCGTACTCCGGTTCGTTGAGACGCCTCGCGGTTGAAGTGGGCAAGGTCGCGTCGGACCTCCGTCTGCTGAGCATGGGTCCCCGAGCCGGCATCGCGGAGATTCAGCTGCCGCCCGTGCAACCGGGATCGTCCATCATGCCGGGCAAGGTCAATCCGTCCGTGCCGGAGATGGTGAACCAGGTCTGTTTCCAGGTCATCGGTTGCGATGCCGCCATCCTCGCCGCCGCAGATGCGGGTCAACTCGAGCTGAACGTGATGATGCCGGTGATCGCCTGGAACGCGCTCCACGCGTCGCACATTCTGACGACTGGCATGCGCGTATTCGTCTCGCGGTGCATCGACGACATCGCTGCGGACGAGGACCGGTGCCGTGAGCTGCTGGACCGCAGCACGGCGGTTGCCACGGCACTCAGTCCGTACATCGGGTATGCCGCGACGGCAGACATCGCGAAGGAGTCCGTCAACACGGGCCGTCCCGTCCGTGAACTGGTTCGCGAGCGCGGCCTCGTGCCCGATCGCGAGCTCGATGCGATTCTGTCGCCGGAGGCGATGACGTCCCCCGGCATTCCCGGTGCTCCACGGCGGAAACGCCGATGAAGAGGCTGATGCTCTGCGTGACCTTCGTCGCTGCCGCGGGCGTCACGGGTTCAGCGCAGCACTCCCGGCTGTTCCCGCCGACCGAACTCGGCTCGCTCGAAGTGCCTGATCGGGAAGACTGGCAGCAGCCCGAGCGAATCATGGACGCGCTCCGCATCGGCGAAGGCACTGTCGTGGCAGACCTCGGAGCGGGCGGCGGATGGTTCACGATTCGTCTCGCACGCCGCGTCGGTCCCAACGGCCGCGTCTACGCTGAGGACGTGCAGCCTCAGATGATTGAGGCGATCAGCCGGCGCATACAGCGCGAAGGGCTGCGGAACGTCGTCACGCGGCTCGGCACTCATGATGATCCGAAGCTGCCCGCGGCCGGCGTCGACGTCGTGTTGATGGTCGAGACGTACAACGAGGTGGAAGCGCGCGTTCCGCTCCTCAAGAACATCGCGCGCGCGCTCACTCCGGATGGTCGAATCGGGATCGTGAACTTCAAGAAGGACGGCGGCGGGCCCGGTCCCGCCATGGACGAACGCGTCGACCCGGGCGAAGTGGTCCGCGATGCGCAGGCGGCGGGGCTTCGCCTGCAAAGCCGCGAGACGTTCCTTCGCTACGAGTACTTCCTCATTTTCGAGCGCGCGCCCGCATGAGCGCCGTCCCGGCGTT
Source organism: Vicinamibacterales bacterium (assembly GCA_035492775.1). Classification (GTDB taxonomy): domain Bacteria; phylum Acidobacteriota; class Vicinamibacteria; order Vicinamibacterales; family 2-12-FULL-66-21; genus DATJFQ01. Next base: position 41,733 of record DATJIW010000047.1, on the reverse strand, counting down.
CTTCGCTGAATACCAGTCGATGGTCGCGGCGGAGCTGCGGCGGCTGGTACCGGACGATTCGGATGCAGCCGTCGAGCGATCGATGGCGTATACCGCGCTGGCTCCATCGAAACAGGTCCGCGCCGTTCTGGTCTTGCTCTGTACCGAACTGTGCCGCGGACGCGCGACGCGGGCCGTACCGGCGGCCGCGGCGATCGAGCTCGTGCATGCGGCATCGCTCATTCTCGACGACCTTCCTTCAATGGACGACGCGCCGCTGCGACGCGGCCGAAGGGCGAATCATCTCGAATTCGGCGAGGCTGTCGCGATCCTCGCCGCCTTCGGGCTGCTGAACCTCGCATACGCGACGTACGCGCGTTCCTACGAACCGGCGCTGGCTGCGCGCCTGGCTGCATCGACGGCGGACGCGGTCGGTCCCGCCGGGCTGATCGGCGGACAGGCGCTGGACTTGCTCGCGACCGACCGCGACATCACGTTCGAAACGCTCGAGCGCATTCATCGGGGGAAGACGGGCGCCCTGTTCGTGGCCGCCGCGGCCTGCGGCGCGGCCGTCGCGGGCGGACCTCCGGAATCGATTTCGGCGCTGACGGCGTACGCGAAAAACCTCGGGCTCGCGTTTCAAATCATCGACGACCTCCTCGACGTCGAAGGCACTTCAGAGGAGACCGGAAAAGCGGTCCGCGAAGACGCGAGGAAGACCACCTTCGTCAACTTCAGCGGCGTCGACGGCGCGCGTCAGCTCGCCCGGGAGCTGTGCGACACGGCCGATCGCGCGCTTGCGCCGTTCGGGGCGAAGGCGAACCGATTGCGCGAGCTTTCCGCGTTCGTCGTCGCACGACGGCTGTAGACATGCCGGAGCCGCTGCAGGATCCGCGCGTCGACCAGCTGAGGCGTCAGCTTCGCGAGCTTGGTTATCTCGACGCCGGCGTGGATCGTTTCCTCCTCGCGCCTGCGGGGGGGGCACGCGGCCGCATCAGCGTCGCGATGCGGTCGTCGCTGCGCCTGGGCGTGCTCGCGGCAGCGATGCTCGGACCGGCCGGCGCAATCGGCATCGCGTTCCGAATGCGCGATCTCGTCACGGGCGCACGCGACGCGCTCGTGCTCGCCGCGTATTTCGCGCTGATCTTCTTCGTCGTGTTTTCGGCGGCGGCGGCGATCATCACGCTCGCAGCGTCGTTCCTCGTCCGTGCCGGCGCACAGTTCACGACCCGCGCCCGCCGCGTCTCGCGGGCCGCCGGCTGGACGTTCACGATTGCCACGCTCGCTTACCTGACCTTGTGGTGGCGCACGGCGAACGCCGGGTTCAGCTGGTCCGCCCCGATCTGGACCGCGTCGGCTCTGCTCCTGGCGGTCGCCATCAGCCTGCTGTTGGGCCACGCAGCCCGAATCGCGACGCTCGGTGTTCTCGCGTCGAGCCCCGCCGTCCCGACGGCACTCCCGGCGGTTACGCGGCGGTCGTGGCGGCTGACGCTCGTAGGAGGTGCCGCGGCGTTCCTTGGGGCGTCCGTGCTGTTGCTCGCGACGGCGTCAAATGAATCGCCCGTGGCAGCGGTTCCGCCGCTGACGGTCGTTCCGCGGGGTATTCGGTTGAGGGTGATCGCAATCGACGGGGTCGACCCGCATCTAATCGATCCGGCGTCGTGGCCGGCGGTGCCCTCGTCGACATCGGGCGTCGCACCCGTCGTGGGCGATCGCTACCTCCTCGACCCCCAGGACACAACCGACCCCGCGCGCGCATGGACGACCATCGCAACAGGCGAGCCGCCCGAGGTGCACGGCGTCCACGCGATCGAAACGCGGCACGTCGCTGGCGTCCACGGAATCCTGCCCGGCGATTCGACGATGGCAGGCCGTGCGTTCCGCACGGCGACCGACATGATCCGTCTGACGCGGCCCTCAATCGCCAGCCGAAACGAACGCAAGTCGATGATGGTGTGGGAAGTCGCGGAGGAGGCTGGCCTCCGCACCGCTGTCGTCAACTGGTGGGCCACGTGGCCGGCGGCATCGCGCGGCGGAATCGTGTTGACGGACCGCGCGATCCTGCGGCTGGAGCACGGGGGGCCGCTCGATGGCGAGATCGGACCGCCCGATCTCTACGCTTCGCTGCGCAAATCGTGGCCGTCGCTGCGGGCAGACGCCGAGCGGCGGGCAGCCGCAGCCTTCGCGGACATCTCCGACCCGGATATCGTCACGATCTTGAGACGGTCAGCCGCGCTCGATGCCACGGTCGTCGCGCTGACCGACGCGTTGCCGGGAGCCGCGCGGGATCTGGACGTCGTTTACCTGCCCGGACTCGACATCGCGCAGCACACGCTGCTGTCGCGCGAAGACGGCGGCGCACCTGCGCCGTCGGCGATGGCCGATCGCGTCGCGGCGCTTCGCGCATATCTGGCGTTCCTTCATGACCTGCTGAGAGTGTGGCTCCGTCCGGCGCCCGGAGAGTTCATCGTCATCATCACCGAGCCGGGACGTGTTGCCACGCCCGCTTCGGGGACATTCACCACATATGGCATTCTGCCGCCGCCTGAACATGTCGAGGCGCCGGCGCTCGGCGTTCGCGGGTCCGTGTCAGTTGCGGACGTCGCGCCGACGATCCTTGCCGGGCTGGGCATTCCGTTGAGCCGGGAGCTGACGGGGCACGGCCGCGGAATCCTCGGGCAGACGAATCGTTACGTATCCACCTACGGTGCGCCGTTCCGGGATGATTCGGTGCGGACGGGCAAACCGCTCGACCAGGAGATGATCGAGCGCTTGCGAAGTCTCGGGTACGTCAGGTAGTCAGCGGAGAAACCGCCACGCGGCGGGCAACACGGCGGCGGCAGCAAACACCTTGAGGACGTCGGCCGGCAGAAACGGATACAGTCCGCTGGCAAGCGCGACGGACAGACCGGAGTGCGGCGCGCCCCAGGCAATCCACGAGATGCCGAACGCGAAAACAATCGCGAGTCCCGCGCCCATCGCGACAACGGACGTCAAGTACCGTCGATCGAACCGGCGTTCCGCGAGGTAACCGGCGACGAAGGCGGCGAATGGATAACTCATGAGGTAACCGCCAGTCGGCCCAAGGAGACGCGCGATGCCCTGAGGCAGCACGGGTGACGCGGCAAACACGGGAAGTCCGGCAATGCCGGCCGCGAGATATAGCACCTGGGCCGAGGCTCCAAGACGCGAGCCCAGCGCGGCGGCCCCCAGGAGCACTACCATCGGCTGCAGGGTAAAAGGCACCGGCGTGAACGGCAGCGGGATGCTGACCTGTGCGGCAACAATCGTGAGAACCGTCACGAACAGCATCGCAGTGATGCGGATCGCGCGCGACATGTCTGCGTGCGCCGTCATTGCGTGCAGCAGCGACGGTTGCGAGCGTTCGAGCCGGACGTTCATGCGCCGGAATTGTACCGTATGGCTATAGCACTGACAATTGCGGGGTCGGATTCGGGTGGCGGCGCCGGCATCCAGGCAGATCTGAAGACCTTTGGCGCGTTTGGCGTCTACGGGACGTGTGCGATCACCGCTGTCACGGCGCAGAACACGACGGGGGTCACGGCCTGGAGCGCGGTCGAAGCAGACCTCGTCGAGGCGCAGATCGAAGCTGTCGCCGGCGACTTTGCTGTCGGCGCCGTCAAGACCGGCATGCTCGCAACGAGCGCCATCGTCGAGGCGGTTGCGGCGACAGTGGCCGCGCTCGAACTGCCCAACCTGGTCGTCGATCCCGTCATGGTGGCAAAAGGCGGGCACCGGCTGCTCGATGACGACGCCGTTCATTCGCTGCGATCCGAACTGCTGCCCCGGGCGATGATCGTCACCCCGAACATCCCGGAAGCCGAAGTGCTGATCGGCGGTTCAATCCGGACGGTGGAAGAGATGCGCGCCGCCGCGCGCCGAATCCGCGGCCTCGGCCCGACTGTCGTCATCGTCAAGGGCGGACACTTCGATGGCGACTCCTCTATCGATGTCGTCTGCGCGGCGGAGGAGGAATTCGAGCTGACGGGCCCGCGCATCCGGACGCGTCACACGCACGGGACCGGGTGCACGTTTTCGGCCGCGATCGCCGCGGGCCTCGCGCTGGGCCGGCCGGTCGCTGACGCGGTGCGCGACGCGCGCGCGTACGTCGCCGGCGCCATCGAACACGCGCCTGGGTACGGCGCCGGGCACGGTCCGCTGAACCATTTCTGGCGGTTGGCCGTTCTACCCGTCAAAAACGCACGAGCGCGGCGGCGGTGAACTCCGCCTGCCACACGATCACGCCGGTCAGGCGCACGAGGCACAGTCCCGGCTGGCACGCGACGGCGCTCCCGCCGATGTCGATGATCGTCGCGAACACCCGGCCGTCGAGTCGCACGCCCACGTGCTCGGTCGGCAGCAGCTTGACGCCGCCTCCGCCCGCGATGGTGAAGCGCACTTCGTTGTCGCCGGCGCTCGCATAACGTGTGAGGCCGAGCGTACCCGTCAGGAACGGTCGCACCTGATCGGTGCCGTACGCGTGGAGCTCGCGGAGGCCGCCAACCTGGTAATGATCAACGTCGATCGTCCAGCGCGTCCGCGGGGTCGTCGACGTCGCCGGCACCGTGAGGTGCGCCCGCTGGTGGGTGACGAAGAGCTCGAGGGAGAGATCCTCTTGCAGTGGCACGTTGAACGTGCCACCGAAGGCCACCGCTCCGTCGAGATCGACCGGCTGGCTGGTCACCTGTTCGAAGAAGTCGCCGCCGAACCGGTAGCCATAGAAAACGGACACTTCCGCTGATTGGAGCCGTGGCGTCTCCGTCGGCGTCTGCGCGCGCGCGGCGGGCGCCGTCACGATCGAAAGCGCCGCCGCGATCAGAACCGCGCGCATGGTGGTGGGAGGGCCCAAGCCGGACACGACAAAGCTACACCACTTCGGTCTCCAGTTCGATCTTCAACGTCCCGCGAAGGGCGTTCGAAATCGGGCACCGCCCTTCCGCTTCCCGCGGCGGCGCCTTCAGCGTCGAACGCTTTTTCCACTCGTAACAAGCTTCGAAAACAACGACTGGCAGACGCGCGCTAGCTTCGTCGTCGATTCCGCGTGGTCGAGGGAGGCGCGTTCTCAATCTGACGACGGCTGATTCTGCGGCTGGACGACTGGCGAAGCAGACGAAGCCGACCCCGCATGGTCTCGACTGTCTCCATCATCTCCCGACACGAGTCATGCTGGGTTTGTAGCTCCTGGTCGATCGCTCCGAGTTGATCGGTCAGACTGTCCAGTGCATCTATTTTCTCGCCGTTCGAAACCGAGACGCCTTCCCGCCTCTCTTTCGCGCTTCGAAGTTTTTCGATGTGGCGCATCGTCAGATGCACCGCGCGTAGCTGTCGCTCGAGCTGCGCGAGCAGATCCAGTTGATAGGCCACGAGAAATTCTGCTTCCTGCTCAACAGTGATCCGAACACCAGCCGCATCTGCCATATGAAAATCCTACGCATTGGAAACGGCGGCTGCAACACCGCCGCGCTCTCGAGGTGACGGGGCCATCATGGCGCCGTCGCCCGGTGTCAATCGTGGCGGTTATACTGATTTGATGGCCGCGTACGAGGTGGGTGTGGCTCCGCTCGACATGGCCCGGGCCGTATCGGCCGTCGAGCGTGCCGCCGACGGCGCCATTGTGACGTTCCTGGGCGTCGCGAGAGATCACAATGCGGGCCGCCGCGTGCGCTGGCTCGAGTACGAAGCGTACATCCCCTTGGCCATCAAGAGTTTCGAGCAAATCGGCGACGAGGCGGCGGCGCGATGGCCGGGAGTGGCGCTTGCGATCCATCACCGCGCAGGCCGCGTCGAAATCGGAGAGGCCAGCGTCGTGATTGCCGCGGCCAGCGCGCATCGAGCCGAGGCGTTTGCCGTCTGCCGGTATGCCATCGAACGGCTGAAACAGATTGCGCCGATCTGGAAGCACGAGTACTTCGAGGGGGGCGAGAGCTGGATCGAAGGAGCGACCGCCGACCCTGAGGACGACGCGGCCCGAGAGGCGGCAGTCGCGCGGGCATGCGCGTAACCATCCGGCTGTTCGCGAAGCTGCATGACCTGGCGGGTGCGTCGGAATTCGGCCGGGATCTGCCGGCTGGCGCGACCGCCGAAGATGCGTGGAAGGTGATCGTCGCCGATCACCCGGCGATGGCGTCTTATTCGAGTGCGATTTCGTGCGCGGTGAACGCCTCGTATGTGAAGCTGAATCGGTCGCTCGCGGAAGGGGACGAGGTGGTATTCATGCCGCCCGTTTCCGGTGGATAGGCGTAGGCCACGGAGGGTTCGACTAAGAGGCCACGGAGGCCACGGAGAGGGTTTCGGTTTCGAGGCCACGGAGAAGAGCGAGTTCGAGGCCACGGAGAAGAGCGAGTCAGAGGCCACGGAGATTAGCGAGTTAGAGATCGCGGAGATCAAGAGGGAATCGAGCGTCGATGTTCGAGAAGCTGCAAACGCTGGAAACGAAGTACGAGCAACTGACGACCGAGATGGCGGACCCCGCCGTCCAGTCCGATGCGGCGAAGTTCCGCGCGCACTCCAAGACTGTCGCGGAAATGCAGCCGCTCGTCGACAAATACCGCGAGTACAAGGACGTGACGGCGCAACTCGCGGCGACGCAGGAGCTGCTGAACGACCCCGACATGCGGGATCTCGCGCAGGAAGAACTCACGACCCTCCAGCAGCGCAGCGAGGCGTTGCTGGCGGAAATCAAAGTACTGCTCGTCCCGAAGGATCCCAACGACGCCAAAAACGTCATCCTTGAAATCCGGGCCGGCACCGGCGGCGATGAAGCGGCGCTGTTTGCGGGCGATCTCTTTCGCATGTACTCGCGCTACGCCGAGCGCAACAGCTGGAAAATCGACGTGATGTCCCAGAACGACACCGGAACCGGCGGCCTCAAGGAAATCATTGCCGTCATTGAAGGAAAGAACGTCTACAGCCGGCTGAAGTACGAGAGCGGCGTGCACCGCGTCCAGCGCGTGCCGGCGACCGAGGCCAGCGGCCGCATCCATACGTCGACGGCCACGGTCGCGGTGCTCCCGGAGGCGGAGGAAGTCGACATCCAAATCAACGACAAAGACCTCCGCATCGATACCTTCTGTTCGAGCGGACCCGGCGGACAGAGCGTGAACACGACATACTCCGCAGTCCGCATCACGCACATCCCGACGGGACTGGTGGTCTCGCAGCAGGACGAAAAGTCACAGATCAAGAACAAGGCGAAGGCGTTGAAGGTCCTGCGCTCACGGCTGTACGAGATCGAAATGCAGAAACAGCAGGACGCGATCGCGAAGGATCGGCGGTCGCAGGTCGGCACCGGCGAGCGCTCGGAGAAAATCCGGACCTACAACTTCAAGGAAAACCGCATCACCGACCACCGCATCGGTTTCACGATGCACCAGCTCGATCAGGCGCTCGAAGGAGATCTGACCGAACTCATCGATGCTGCCGTCACGCACTTCAACGCTGAAAAGCTGAAGGACGCCACCCAGGGCGAAACCGCCGCGTAATGACGCTTGCGGAGCGTCTCGCAGCCGCACGGACTCGCCTCTCCGCCGCGGGGATCTCGTCACGAGAAGCCGCAAACGACGCCGAACTGCTCGCCCGGCACGCACTGCACTGGGATCGCGCCCGTATCTTTGCCTCTCTCCGCGACCCTGTCCCCCCGGACCTCGATCCGGCGTACGAAAATCTCATTGCAAGACGCGCGACGCGCGAACCCGCATCGCAGATCATTGGTGTCCGTGAGTTCTTCGGACGAGAGTTCGAAGTCGGCCGGGACGTGCTGACACCGCGGCCGGAGACCGAACTCATCGTCGAAGAAGCGGTCGCGCAGTTTCCGGATCATCAGGCGCCCCTGTTGATCGCCGACGTGGGCACCGGCAGCGGATGCCTCGCGATCACACTGGCACTGGAGTTCCCGCGGGCACGGATCGTCGCAACCGATATCTCCGCTGCTGCGCTCGACGTCGCGCGGCGCAACGCGGCGAGACACGACGTCCTGAATCGAATCGACTTCGTTCACCGATCGGGTGTGGCCCCTGCACAGGGTCTGGATTTGGTCGTTTCGAATCCGCCGTACGTGCCGGCAACGGCCGCACCCGCCCTGCCTCCGGAGGTCCGCGATTACGAGCCGCCCGAAGCGCTGTTCGGTGGAGAAGACGGGCTCTCGGTCTATAGACTGCTGCTCGAGGGCGCCAGGGACGTCGTCGCGCCGCGTGGTCGCATGATTCTGGAGCTGGGCTACGATCAGGTCGAAAGCGTGAGCCGCATGGCCGAACGAGACGGGTGGGCCGTCGTTGGCGAGCGGCAGGACCTTCAGGGAATCACCCGCGTGCTGACGCTGACGCCTCGCCGGAGGGTCTGATGAGCGATTGTCTCTTCTGCCGGATCATCCGCCGCGAAATCCCCGCCTCGATCGTCTACGAGGACGACCGGGTGCTCGCGTTCAAGGACATCAACCCGCAGGCGCCGCTGCACGCGCTCGTGATCCCGAAGCGCCACATCGAGCGGCTCACGGATCTCACACCGCAGGACGATGCGGCGATTGGCGAGCTGGCGCGCCGCGCTGCAGCGATCGCGCGCGAGAAGGGTTACGCCGACGGCGGTTTCCGGACGGTCTTCAATACGAACGCCGATGCCGGACAGACGGTCTTCCACGTGCACCTGCATCTGCTCGCCGGACGGCGTCTGGGCTGGCCGCCGGGCTGATCCGGATTCGTCATGCCACCGGCATCTGCGCGAGTGTGCTGGCGGAGTCACCGCTCGAGCGCGAGCAGATACTGACCCCGCTTCCGCTCGCGCGACAGGAAAAAGTCGACGACTCGATACCCGCGTGGAAGATACGCCTGGAAAATCGTGCGCGAGGCCAGCCGCCAGTGCAGCGCGAGCGCATCGTCGCTCACTTGAATCTGATCGTAGTTCGCGGGAATCTCGACGAGCAGCCGTCGATCGGTCAGATCGAGGGCTGCTGAAGCGGGCACGACCCATCGGTCGCGTTCGCTTGACGGATTCACCACCGCCGCTGCCGCGACGCCCGCGTCGCGCATCAGCGGCTTGCCCCTGGCGGCAATCCGCCGCTCGACGTGCGGCTCGCGAAGGTTCCACTGCGCGACGAAGCGGTCGGTCGGGGATCCGCGGTGCAGAGGACTGCTCGACTCGCCGTAGATGTTTTCCTCGTACTCCTCGACGACGACGCCCAGACGGGTGAAATTGAAATAGGCGTTCAGTGCCTGCAGCGGATCGAACGTCCATTCGATGAGGGCGACGCCGTCCGCGAGCGCGGCCTCGCGCTGCGCGAGCTTGAGCCGGACGCCGAGTCCCGCTTCCCGCGCCTCCGGGCGCACGCCCAGCATATGCGACCACTGCGTGAGCTGCCCGCTCTTCACCGCGGGTATCGAGTAGACGAATCCCTGCATCTCTCCGCTTTCGTCGAACCCGCCCAGCAGAATTCCGCCGCGCAGGGCGGAGACGATGAGCACGGGCGGCGGGACGACGTCTTCCGAGTCGGTGTAGCCCCAGATTTCGCGCTCGAGCGCGGCAACGCGCCGGCAGTCGTCGATCGTCGTGAGCGGCCGGATGTGCATCACAGAAGCGCCCTGAGCTCGCGAAGGCTGCGGATGATCGGGATGTCCGGCGGGCAGTCGACCGGCAACCGGGAGCGCGCGACGAGCACGCCGCGGATGCCCAGACGGCGCGCGCCGGCAATGTCGTGCAGGACGCTGTCGCCGACCATGACCGCTTCCGGCGCTGACACATCAGCCTGCCGCAGCGCCTCCTCGAAAATGCTCGGATGGGGCTTCATGTAGCCGTGATCCGACGACGACAGCGCGACGGCAAACAGTCCCTCGAGCGCAAAGTGCTGCTCGAATTCGACGAGCGAGCGCTGCGTGTTCGAGATCAGGCCGATCACGTAGCCGTCGGCATGCAGCGCGCGCAGCACGTCGGTCACTTCTTCGTACAACGTGAAGTGGTGGCACTTCCCCCACTCGTCGTAAATCTCACGCGCCGCGTTTTGGACGGCGGGTCCGCTTCCCCCCATGCCCTCGATGATGCGCGCGGTGTACTCGATGAAGATCTGCGGATCGTACGTGCGTCCTTCCGCGTCGAGCAGGGCCGACGCTTCTGCGACGGCGTCGTCGAACCGATCGGCCGAGACGTCGATGCCGAACCGCGCGCATGATTCACGGTATCCGTGGCCCTGGAACGCCGGGCCTGGATGAATCAACGTGAAATCGACGTCGAAGAAAATGGCTCGAGTGGTCACGCCGTTGCGCCGGCGTTCGGCCCCGCCACCGCCAGTGCGGCACGTTCGGGATGCAGCACCGCGGCCGCGGCGTCGTGCACCTGCTCGATCGTCACGCGCTCGAGGTACTCCGGAAGCCGTCGATCGTAATCGAGCCCCAGCCCGAAGAACTCGGCGGACAGCAGGAACGCGGCAATGCTGTGGTTCGTTTCGAGGAGCCGCGGGATCGACCCGATCAGGTACTGGCGGGTTTCGGACATCTCACGTTCTGTTGGCCCGTCCTTGCCAAGCGCCGAGACTTCAGCATCAATCGATTCGATCGCCCGCTCGACGTTCCGCGGATCCACCCCCGCGCGAATGACCAGCGGTCCGGGCCCGAGACTTGGATCGAACGCGCTGAACGCGTAATACGCCATCCCCTGGCGCTCGCGAATATTCTCAGCCAGTCGTCCTCCAAGCCCGAACTGCCCCAGCACATTGTTCATGGCCCAGTAGGCATAGTAGGCGGGATCGAAGCGATCGATCGTGACGAAGCCGTAGGCGATGTCGCACTGCGACTTGTCGGGCATGTCGATCCGGATCTCACGCCGTTCGCGCGCGGCGGGCGGCGGCGGCAGGAGGGTTTCGGCCCTCGCCGCATGCTGCCAGGCGCCGAACGCCTGCGACACCTGGTCGATGGCGGCGGCCGCATCGACGTCGCCGACAATCGCGACAGTCGTCAGCGCCGGCGCGAACGAACCGATATACATCGCGAGCAGATCCTCGCGCGTAAACCGCTCGACGCTCTCGATGGAGCCTTTGGCGGGCCGTCCGTAGGGGTGATCCGCCCCATACAGCAGCGACTGCAGCGCTTCAGACGCGCGCACGCCAGGGTTGTCGAGATCCTGCCGGATCGCCGTAATCGTCTCCGCCCGCCGTTTCTCGATCTCTTCGGCCGGAAAGGCCGGTTCGCGGACAATGGCGGCAACGAGCGACAGCATGTCGGCGAAGTCCTCAGCCAGGCACGTACACGAGATCGTTTGGGTGTGCCTGTTGGTGGAGACCCTGAGCACGACCCCTCGGTCGTCGAGAGCCTCGGCAATAACGTCCGTCGACAGGTGTTTCGTTCCGCGATCGAGCACGCGGCCGAGAAATGCTGCCAGGCCAGGCTGCGATGGAGGCTCCGTCACGCTGCCCGCGCGTACCGCTGCCGAGATGGTCACGGCAGGCGAGAACGACGTCTCCTGCACGATCGACACGACGCCGTTGGCGAGGATGTGGCGAACCGGCGCAAGCCCCGTCATCTGGGACGCGCGTGTCATTTCCGTACCGGTTGGAACCAACCGACGGTGCGGGTGTCCCGGCCAAGGCGCCGCCGCGCGACGTCCGCGACCTGATCGGCGGTCACAGCCTCCACGCACGGACGAAGGCGGTCGAAGAATCCAGGACCGACGGTCGTCTCGCAATACCCGAGCTGATGGGCGAGATTGGTGACGCTATCGACTTCGAAGACGAGGCGCGCCTTCAACTGCCGTTTCGCGCGTGACACCTCATCGGCAGTCAGGCCCTCGCGCCGGACCTGGTCGACCGCTTCCAGCGCCGCGCTCTCTAGCGTCGCAAGCGGAACATCGCGCATCGCGGTCAGCGAAAGGCTGTAGAGAAACGGCTCTGCAGTCGGCAGCAGCGCGCCGGAAACCATCGACGCCAAGCCACGCTCCACGAGCGCCACGTACAGCCGCGACCTGCGCTGCGGCGGCGCACCGCGGAAGCTGCCCCAGATGTTCGTCCCCTTCGCGCCGGTCAGCGCGGCATCCAGGACGAGCATGGGAAAGAAATCAGGATCGGTTGCTGCCGGCGCGTGCCACGCGGCTTTTAGATATGCGGTAGTCCCCTCGCGCTCGAGCGTGACCCGCCGCTCCCCGATCTGAGCCGGCTCCGTCGGCCGCCGGCGGGCTGGTGCCGGTCCTGGGGGGATTCGCCCGAAGTGGCCTTCGGCACGTCGGAGCACGTCGTCGGCGTCGACGGCACCGACGACAACGAGCGTCGCGTTGTCCGGCACGTAGTGCGTCCGGTAATAGCTGTAGAGATCCTCCCGCGACATCGCGCGAAGATCGTCCAGCCAGCCGATCGTCGGGTGCCGATATGGATGCTGACGGAATGCCGTGGCGGTCACTTCCGTGTCGAGCAGTTGATCCGGATCGTTCTCCCCTCCCTGCAGCTCGGAGATGATCACCGTCCGTTCGGACTCGCACTCGTCCGGCTCGTACAGTCCGCTCGACATCCTCTCCGCTTCGATGAAGAGCAGCGTGTCGAGCGCGTCCTTTCCGGCGGTTTCGAGATACGTGGTCTGGTCGATCCAGGTATAGCCGTTCCAGGTGCCTCCGAAACGTTCGACGATGCCCTTCATGTCGTCGCGCGGAATATTGCGCGTGCCCTTGAAGTTCATGTGCTCGACCCAGTGCGACACGCCGGTAAGGCCAGGACGCTCGTCGCCCGATCCCACTCGATACCAGCACCACACCGACACGAGCGGCGCGGTGTGCACCTCCTGAACGATGATCTTCAGGCCGTTGTCCAAACGAACCATGCGGGCCGTCCCGTGGGCCGTCAGAGTGGCGGGCGAGGGCATGATGCGCTCATTATACGAGGCTAAGAATGGCAAAATAGGCCTGAAATCGCCTATTTTCATTGGATCGCCCTTTGCACAGTACCGTTGCGACAAGGTCGGAATGACCAGAACGGAGGAGATTAAGATGGTGAAACGGACAGTACTGGGCTTGTTCTGCGCTGCGGCGCTCGTGGCGGGTACGGCTCAGGCGCAGGAGAACGCGACACTGACGCTTACATCCGGTCAGCAGATCGCTGGCCAGCTCGTCGATCTCAATGCGTCCGGTTATACCGTTCGGGTCAACGGGCAGGATCGTCAGATCCAGCAGGGCCAGGTAGCGGCAATCGATTTCGGCGGTGGGATCGATTGGTCGAAATACACGGGCAACCCTGTGGTCGTGCTCCGGAACGGACAGACAGTCAACGGCCAGCTCAACGATATCGGCGGCACCAGACCGCTTCGCCTCTCCGTGACGACGGCGAGCGGGAATCACGACTATTCCTCGAACGAGGTGGCCGAGATCATCTTCTCGCGGCCGGCGAACGTGAATACCGTGCCGACGACTGGTCAGGTGGCGCCAAGCGGGAACACGTTCACGGTCAACGGCAATCAGGACTGGACGCCGACCGGAATCACGGTCAGGAAGGGTCAGGTGTTGACGTTCACCTCTTCCGGCCAGATCCAGTTGAGCCCGGATTCGAACGACACGGCAACCGTTGACGGCGCGAGGAACGGTCGCGTGGCGCCTCGTGCAGCCATGCCGCGCCTGCCGGCAGGGGCGTTGATCGGCCGCATCAACAACACGCCATTTGCTATCGGCAGCCGGACGTCGATCACGGCGCCCGCGGCCGGACAGCTGTGGCTCGGGATCAACGACGACGGCTTCACCGACAACCAGGGTTCGTTCCAGGTGACCGTCAATCTGGGGGGAAGATAGGAAGAGATTTCGGAATTCGGGACTCCGCAAATTCAGAATTCCTCTCTCAAAGGCCGGTCAGGGAACCTGACCGGCCTTTTCTTGTTCATCCACCCTCATCCCCATTCCGTCCTCCTTGTTCTGTCTTTCTCGTACAATTAAATGAGTGGCTGACTGGAAAGAGACCCTGAACCTTCCACGGACCGACTTCCCGATGAAAGCGAACCTGCCGGCAACGGAACCGGCAGCGCTGAAGCGCTGGGACGAGATGGATTTGTCCGCGCGCATCCGGGAGCGGCGGGCCGGCGCGCCCAAGTTCGTTCTTCATGACGGTCCGCCCTACGCCAACGGCCAGATCCACCTCGGCACAGCGCTGAACAAGATCCTCAAAGACTTCGTCGTGAAGTCGAAGACGATGGCGGGCTTCGACTCCCCCTACGTGCCCGGCTACGACTGCCACGGGCTGCCGATCGAGCTGAAAGTGGACCGCGAACTTGGCGCGAAGAAGCGCGACCTGAGCGTCGCGGATTTCCGGCGCGCGTGTCGCGCCTACGCCGAGCGCTTCATCGGCGTGATGACCGAGGAATTCAAGCGGCTCGGGATCTTTGGCGAGTGGAACGACCCGTACCTCACGATGAATTTCCGGTATCAGGCCGCGATCGCGCGCGCGCTCGGCCGCTTCGTCGAGCAGGGACTCGTCTATAAGGGCAAGAAGCCGGTCCATTGGTGCATCCATTGCCGCACCGCGCTGGCGGAGGCAGAGGTCGAGTACGAAGCCCACACCTCTCCGTCGATTTATGTGGAATTTCCGCTCGCGCAGGAAAGCGAGGCGGACCTCCATGAGCGTGTACCGGCGTTGGCTGGCCGTCCGGCGTCGGTCCTCATCTGGACGACGACGCCATGGACGATCCCGTCCAATCTGGCGATCGCCTTCCATCCCGACTTCGACTACGGCGCATACGAGGTCGACGGGCGTGCCGTCATCGTGGCCGAGGCGCTGGCGGAGAGAGTTTCCGCCGCTGTCGGACGCACGCTCGACCCGCCGATCGCGCGAATGAAAGGATCGGAGCTGGAGCGGATACGATTCCAGCATCCGCTCTACGCCCGTACGTCTCTTGGTGTGCTGGGAGAGTACGTGACGCTCGACGCCGGCACCGGGGCAGTACACACCGCGCCGGGTCACGGCGCCGACGACTTCCTGACCGGCCGCCGCTACGGCCTCGATGTGTATGCGCCTGTCGGGGCCGGCGGGCATTTTCTCGATACGGTGGAGCTCTTCGGCGGGATGCGCGTGTTCGACGCGAATCCAAAGATCGAAGCTGCGCTCGCCGATCGTGGGCGTCTGTGGCACCGCGAGTCATTCGAGCATCAGTATCCTCACTGCTGGCGGTGCCACAATCCCGTGATCTTTCTGGCAACGTCGCAATGGTTCATCCGCATGGACGGCGATCCGGTCCTCGGCGGAAAAACGCTTCGGCAGGCGGGCCTCGACGCGATCGACCGCGACGTCACCTGGATCCCGGCGTGGGGACGCGACCGCATCTACAACATGGTCGTGAATCGGCCCGACTGGTGTATCTCGCGCCAACGCGCGTGGGGTGTGCCGATCCCGGCTGTCGACTGCACGTCGTGCGGCGAGGCGCTGCTGACGCCGGCTCTCGTCGAGCGTGCCGCATCGGTGTTCGACGAATACGGCGCCGATGCGTGGTACGAGCGGCCGATCGAGGAGTTCATCCCGCCGGGGCTGACGTGCCCGTCGTGCGGCGGCTCGTCGTTCGAACGGGAGCGCGACATCCTCGACGTCTGGTTCGATTCCGGCTCGAGCCACGAAGCAGTGCTGCCGTTCCGCGACGAGCTGACCTGGCCCGCAGACATGTATCTCGAGGGCAGCGACCAGCACCGCGGCTGGTTCCAGAGTTCGCTGCTCGTCGGGCTCGGAACTCGAGGGCGTCCCCCGTTTCGTGAAGTCCTGACGCATGGGTTCCTGATCGACATCGACGGCCGCAAGATGTCGAAGTCCGTCGGCAACGTCGTCGCGCCGCAGACAGTGATCAAGGAAAGTGGCGCTGAAACGCTGCGCCTGTGGGTCGCGATGAGCGACTTCCGCGAAGAATTGCGCGTCGGAAGACAGATCCTGCAGCGCGTCACGGAAGCCTATCGAAAGATCCGCAATACGCTCCGGTATCTCGTGTCGAACCTGTACGACTTCGATCCGGCCGCGGACCGTGTGAGCGTTGCAGAGATGCAGGAGGTCGATCGCTATGCGCTCGATCGCTACGCCGCAGCCGCGTCCGCGGTCCTGCGCGGGTACGATCGGTACGACTATCCGTCGATCTTTCAGACCCTCAACCAGTTCGTCACTGTCGATCTCAGCGCGTTCTACGCCGACGTCTCGAAAGATCGGTTGTATACCTTCGGGGCGGCTTCGCCCGAGCGTCGTTCCGCGCAGACGGCGATGTACGTCATTGCTGACGGGCTCGCACGTCTGCTCGCGCCCATTCTGCCGGTGACCGCCGATGAACTCTGGCGCCATCTGCCGGGCACTCGCGAAGCGAGCGTCCATCTGGCGGACTTTCCAAAAGGTGTGGACCGCCTCGGCGACGACGAGCTGAACGGCCGCTGGCAGCAGCTCATCGCGATCCGCAACGACGTCAACCGGGTGCTCGAAACCGCACGTCAGGCAAAGGAAATCGGGACCTCGCTCGGAGCGCGCGTTGCGCTGACTGCCGGGGGCGAGGCGGCGCGGCTGTTGCAGCGGTACGAGGCCGACCTGCCGATGCTCTTCATCGTCTCGCAGGTGGCGCTCGACACGTCCGGCCCCGAGGGCGTCAGCGTGTCGGTGACCCGCGCCGAAGGAGAAAAATGCGAGCGATGCTGGCGGGTGCTGCCGGCGCTGGCCGGAGATCCCGATTCGCCCGGCCTGTGCTCGCGCTGCGTGTCGGCGCTGGCGGCACAGACGCCGCAGGGAGCCGGCTGAGCATGGATTCCACCGCGCTGAACGCCCCGCCGCCGGAATCGTCGACACATGAGCACACGACAAGGGGCCCGTTCGTCACAGCCGTCGAGCTGGCGATCGTTCTCGGCGTCATCGTCGTCGATCAGCTCACCAAACTGCTCGTCAAGCGCGCGCTGCCGCTGCACGAGAGCCGGTCGATCATTCCCAACCTGCTGGACTTCACCCACGTGCAGAACACGGGCGCGGCGTTCGGCCTGCTGAACGCGGCGGATTTTCCGTACAAGTCCGTCGTCATGATCGTGATCGCGGCCGTCGCGCTGATTGCCATCTCCGTCTACGCTCGTCAGCTGGGTACACACGAGCGTCTCTCGCGGATCGGCCTCGCCCTCATTCTCGGAGGCGCGCTCGGCAACCTGACGGACCGGGCACTCTCCGGCTATGTCGTCGATTTCGTGGACGTCTATTGGGGCGAAGCCCACTTCTGGGCTTTCAATCTGGCAGACGCCGCCATCACGGTCGGCGCCGTGCTCGTCCTCCTCGACATGATCGGATTGGGCCGGCGCCATCCGTCGCATGTCGGCTAGCCGCTGGCGAGCCAATGCGCGGTGAGCATCGTTCTCTCGTCGTGGACGAGGAGCACGACGGGGTCAGGCTCGATGCGTTCCTGGCGGCAAGCCTCGCCGGCTGCTCGCGGTCGCAGATCCAGCGTTTCATCAAGGACGGCCTCGTCAGCGGTCCCTCAGGGCCGCTGCGTCCGAGCACGCCCGTCAGGATCGGGCAGGCGTTCACGATTGACATCCCCGAACCTCAGGCAGCGACCGCAACCGCGGAGAACATTCCGCTCAACATCGTCTTCGAAGACGCGGACGTGCTGGTGGTCGACAAGGCCGCCGGCATGGTGGTGCACCCCGCCGCGGGTCACGCGAACGGGACGATGGTGAATGCGCTGCTGCACCATGTCGACGACCTGAGCGGCGTCGGAGGCGAACTGCGGCCCGGCATCGTGCACCGGCTGGACCGGGGTACGTCGGGACTGATGGTCGTTGCGAAAAACGACGGCGCGCATCACGAGCTTGCGCGGCAATTCCAGGATCGCGAAGTCGAGAAGGAATACATCGCGCTCGTGTGGGGCGTCGTCCAGGCGGGCCGTCGGATCGATGAGCCCATCGGACGCGATCCGAAGGACAGGCAGAAGATGTCGACGCGCGCGCGGCGGTCGCGGAGCGCCGTGACGCGGATCACGGGAGCCGAGCACCTCAAAGGCGTGTCGCTGCTGCGGGTCGTGATCGCCACGGGACGGACGCATCAGATTCGCGTGCATCTGAATGCAATCGGCCACTCGATCGTCGGCGACAAGACGTACGGCGGCGTTCACCGGCACGTCCCCGGAGATCTGCGTCCGGTCCAGCGGCTCGAACGTCCGTTCCTGCATGCCGCGCGCCTGGCGTTCACGCATCCTGGCGACGGCCGCCGGCTCGAATTCGAGTCGCCGCTGCCCGGCGATTTGCAGGCGGTTCTGGACGACATCCGCGAACGACAAACGCCCGCTGATGAATGAAGGCTGCGCCCATGGCGGATCGATCAGCTGAAACGCTCTCGTCTGAGCAGGTTTTCAAGGGGAAGGTCTTTTCGGTCGACCGCGATCGCGTGCGGCTGCCTCATGGGCGCGAAACGACGCAGGACGTCGTCCGCCACTCGACATCGGTGGTGATCGCGCCGGTGCCGGAGCCGGGCCGGATCATCCTGATCCGTCAGTACCGCTATCCGATCAACGCGTGGCTGTGGGAACTGCCGGCCGGGAGCGTGGACGAAGGAGAGACACCCGAGCAGGCCGCGGCGCGGGAGTGCCACGAAGAGATCGGACTGCTCCCGTCGACGATCGTGCGGCTGTCCGCCTTGTACCCGACGCCGGGCTACTGCGACGAGGAGATGATCTTCTTTCGCGTCTCGAGCCTGGAGGAGCCGCCCGACGCGGCGGCCGTGGACGAAGACGAAGACATCGAAGCGCGCGAGTTCGAACTGCGGGAGGCCCGCGAGATGGTGCGCCGCGGAGAGATCGTGGACATGAAGACCATCGTCGGCCTAGGCCTTCTGTAGCGACGCGTCGAGCAGCGTTTCGATCGTCGCGGCATGGATATCGGCGATGTCGCCGATATTCTCCGCGTACCCGCCGGCGAGCGTGACCACGACCGACACTCCCGCACGGCGGGCCGATCCGATCACCATTCGATCGCGCGCGGCGAGCCCTTCCTTCGTCAGCTTCAACCCCCCAAGTGCGTCCCCTTCGAACGGATCGGCCCCGGCCACATACACGAGCAGTTCCGGCGCGTGCGCCAGCACGGTCGGGAGCGCGCCGGCGAGCGCGGCCAGATACTCGTCGTCGCGAGCGTTGTCGTCCAGGCCGATGTCGAGATCGCTGCGCGGCTTGAAGAGCGGATAGTTGTGCTGCTGATGGATCGAGAACGTGAAGACGTCCGGATCGCGCTCGAAGATCATCGCCGTGCCGTTGCCGTGGTGGACGTCGCAGTCGACGATCGCCGACCGCCGGCCGTGCTTGCGGACCGCCACGGCCACGTCGTTCAACGGACAGAATCCCTCGCCGTGGTTCGCGAAGGCGTGATGGAGGCCTCCGCCGATGTGCGCCGCCACGCCGTCACGCAGCGCGTGAGCGGCGGCGGCGCAGGTGCCGCCGACCATCAGCCGGAAGCCGTCGGCCATTTCCGGACGCCAGGGGAGTTCGAGCGCCGCGATCTCGTCGCGCGACAGCGTATTCAGCCGCAGCTTGTCCAGGTATTCGCTCGTGTGCGCGAGCGCGAGGTCGTCCCAGGGCGCCAGCGGCGGCTCCTCGAACTGGAACTCCTCCCGTGCCGAGAGACGCTCCGCGACCAGCCGATACTTCGCCGTGGGCCAGACGTGGCCGCCGAGCGGCATTTCATAGCGCGGTGAGTAGATGACGCGCACGCCCCCGATGTCGACTCCTCAGGCAGGAGTCTCGACAGGCATCGGCGTCAGGGTCTGCTGCGACGACGGAGGGAGCGCAATCGCGAGCACTTCGCTGATTTCGCTGACGTAGTGGATGCGCAGCTCGCGCCGCAGGTCCTCGGTGAGATCCTCGGTGACGTTCTTCTCGTTCTGGCTGGGAAGGATCAGCTCGGTAATCCCGTGACGCCGCGCCGCCAGTACCTTCTCCTTGATGCCACCGACCGGCAATACACGGCCGGACAGAGAAATCTCTCCGGTCATGGCGATGTCCCCGCGGACGGGACGTCCCGTCAGCTCAGACGCCAGCGCCGACACCATCGTCACGCCGGCCGAAGGGCCGTCCTTCGGCACCGCGCCCGACGGCACGTGCAGATGGATCTCCGAATCCTTGTAGAAGGCCGGATCGACGCCATAGCGCGCCGCGTTCGCGCGGAACCAGGAGAGCGCCGTGCGCGCCGATTCCTTCATGACGTCGCCGAGATGGCCCGTGAGGGTGAGCGAGCCGGCGCCCTGCATCCGCGACGCTTCGACGAAGAGCACTTCGCCGCCGGCGGGTGTCCACGCGAGACCGACCGCCACGCCCGGATCCTTCGTGCGGTTCTCGATCTCCTCGTCCAGGAACGTCGGCGCACCGAGCATCTCGACGACGAGATCCGGAGTGATCACGACGCGGGCTTCGTCGCCTTCCGCCCGGCGTCGCGCAATCTTGCGGCAGAGCGCGCCGATTTCACGTTCGAGATTGCGCACGCCCGCTTCGCGCGTGTAGCCCCGGATGATCGCGCTGACCGCCGCCCGCTCGAACGCGATCTGGTCGGGTGTCAGGCCGTGGTTGCGTACCTGCTTCTCGATGAGGTGCTCGAACGCGATCTCGAGCTTCTCTTCTTCCGTGTAGCCGGCAAGCTCCAGGACCTCCATGCGATCGCGAAGCGCCGGAGGAATCGGGTCCAGCATGTTCGCGGTCGTCAGGAACAGGACCTCGGAGAGATCGAACGGGACGTCGAGATAGTGATCGCGAAACGAATTGTTCTGTTCGGGGTCGAGCACCTCGAGCAGCGCCGACGCCGGGTCGCCGCGGAAGTCGGCGCCAAGCTTGTCGATCTCGTCGAGGATGAAAACGGGATTCTTCGATTCCGCCCGGCGGAGTCCCTGAATGACCTGGCCGGGCAGCGCGCCGATATACGTCCGACGGTGCCCGCGGATTTCGGCCTCGTCGCGCATGCCGCCGAGTGAGACACGAACGAACTTGCGTCCGAGCGCATTCGCGATCGAGCGCGCCAGCGACGTCTTGCCCACTCCGGGTGGTCCGAGAAAGCAGAGGATCGGCCCCTTGACCTCGGGATTCAATTTCCGGACGGCGAGGTATTCGAGGATCCGGTCCTTCACTTTCTCGAGGCCGGAGTGATCCGCGTCGAGCACGTCCTTGGCGTGGCGGATTTCGAGCGTGTCTTCCGTCCGCTTCGACCAGGGGAGCGCGACGATCCAGTCGATGTACGTGCGGGAGACCGTGTACTCCGCGGCCGCGGGCGGCATCTTCGCGAGGCGTTCCAGCTCGCGGCCCGCTTCCTTCCTGACCGCCTCCGGCATGCCGGCGGCGTCGAGCTTCGCGCGAAGCTCCTCGATCTCCTTTGCCTGCTCGTCGCCTTCGCCGAGTTCCTTCTGGATGGCTTTCAACTGCTCGCGCAGGAAGTACTCGCGCTGGTTCTTCCCGACCTCCGACTGAACCTGCGACTGGATGCGCGAGCCGAGCTCGAGCACCTCGAGTTCCTTGATGAGGATGCGATTCAGCGCATCCATCCGCGCGCGGACGTCCAGCTCGGACAGAATCTCCTGCTTCACCGGCGTGCCGATGGTCGCCAGGCTCGACGCGATGAAATCCGTGAGCTTGCCGGGGTCGGTGATGTTCGCCGCGAGCGCCTGGAGGTCGTCCGACAGCAGCGGCGACAGCGACACGACCTGCTGGAAGTTGCTCTTGATGTTGCGCTGGAGCGCGTCGATTTCCAGGCGGTCTTCGTCGCGCAGCACGTCCGGCGCAACCGTCACCGCCGCACGCAGGAACGGACGGGTTTGGACGATGCGGTCCAGGCGGACGCGGGAGAGCCCCTGCACGATCAGCCGGAGGCTGCCGTCGGGCAGCTTGAACAGCTTGTGGATGTGCGTGACCGTGCCGACAGGAAAGAGGTCCTCCTGCATCGGGTCGTCCAGCGCCGCCTCCCGCTGCGTGAAGACTCCGATGACGCGGTTGCTGGCGTTGGCGTCCTCGACCAGGCGCACTGAGGATTCACGCGCCACCGCGAGCGGCATGAACGAATTCGGAAACAGCACCGTGTCGCGCAACGGCAGCACGGACAGCTCCGGCGGAACCTGAAGCTGCCGTTCCACATCCTCCACGATTTCAATCGCGGGTGTGCCGCCTTCGTCCTGGTCGGTCATGCGTTCGTGTGAACAAAAAAAACGGGTAATCGGGCAAATCGGCACATCGATTCCCCGATTACCCGATGTGAAGCGTAATCGATATCGCTCAGCCCTGCATGTCGATGAAGAGCGACGCGGCACCGCGGCGCTGCGCCATCAGCCGCTCGCGCTGCTGCTTGACCTCGCGGGCCTCTTCGCAGTCCTTGCAGCGCACCGCGAACGGCAGCGCACGCAAGCGGCGCTCTGAGATCTCGTTGCCGCACTCGAAGCAATAGCCGTATGTGGCCTCTTCGAGCCGCCTGAGCGCTTCATCGATCTTGTTCAGCGTTTCCGCCTTCATCTGGATGAGCGCGAACTCGATCTCGTCCTGAATATCGGCCTCGGAGCTCTCCGCCGCGTCCAGTACGCCTTGCACGGTCGCACCCGCGCCTTCCGAGCGCACGTCGCGCATCCGCTCCTGCACCTGATTCACGATCTCGCGGCGCCGATCCTCCAGGATGTTCTTCAGTTCCTCGTACCGGCCGCGATCCATCTGTTCCCGGGGCGCCTTATGACCGCTCATATGAGTCCGACTCCTTTCCAACTTTCTCCGCTCGCCATGCAACGAATTTGCCAGCTATGAAGCCGTTCAGTTTAGCGAAAAACTGACCTCCCGGCAAGCCCCACTCGCCGTTCGTAGCGGTTTAGACGCCGGGAAGGTGGGTTTCGGTTCTCGCCTTGTCCTGCAATGGGGACGTTCAGGCCTGTGGGACGCTCGAAAGGGCGCGTCGCTATGGAATACGCGGCCGACGTGAAATTACAGAATTTACCGAGTCCGTCGTTTAGACACGGGCTTTGGGGGCCGCCCGTTACTGGATTCGCCGTGTTCCGGGTGCCGGCAGGATGCCGCGCTCGAGCAGGCGCTGACTTTCCTTGCGGCTTCCGGTGCGGACCCAACGTTCGTAGATCCGGAGGAGATCCGCATTCGACGCAAGGCTGGTGTGATCGCTGACGTCGGACAGCACGTCGACGAATCCCACGAATTTCCGTGCAAGCTCCGCGAAGACCTCTCCCAGGGCGTCCTCGTCGCGGCGTCCGAGCGAGCCGTACGCGTACTCACCCATCGAGACGTAATAATCGATGTCGATCACGCGCCGCTGCAGGCTGTCGCCGAAGAAGCCCGACGTAAAAAGAGAGAAATCGCCGAGATTCCGGAGGCGTTCGCGCTGCTCGACGCCGCCGCTCTCGAGTGCGCGGCGCAACCGCAGCGCGAGCGGTTCGGCAGACTCGTCGCTGTACGGAATTCTCGAGGAGGGCCTCACAAACCTGCAGAGCAGGTTCACCAGGTAATAGCCGGTCAGCTCCGTGACCTGCAAATGCTGCCGGAACAGCGCCGCGCCGACCAGATCCTTGAAGTACTCTTCCGGTGTCTCGTCCCGCAAGTGGCCATCGGGCATCCTGTTTCCCTCGCTGAAGGCCTGGGCTGCAAAGCACATACCTCGATGAAGCTGTCGAAACAGGCCTGTTTTAATAGCGATTTGCGCCCATTATACGGACGGGCTTGCAGAATGCAACCGTGACTCACGGTCCTCGTGCTAGAATTGCATGTTTGTCCTGTCCTCAGAGGACAGCCCTAGTCACCATCACCACGCGTTTACAGGTCGACATCATGGCGAAGCGCTGCGAAATCTGCGGAAAAGGCCCCGTCGTGGGGCGCAACATCAGCCATGCCCACAACGTCTCTGCTCGCCGGTTCGAACCGAATCTGCAGCGCGTCCGGGCATTGATCAATGGAGGGGTGAAGCGGCTCCGCGTGTGCACCAGGTGCCTTCGCTCCGGCAGGGTGGTCAAGGCCGCCTGATGCGCGACGCCGTTCGCACGTCCGGCGCCCCGGCCGCGATCGGGCCGTACTCGCAGGCCGTCAAGGCCGGCGGGTTCATCTTCGTGTCAGGTCAGATTCCCATCGATCCGGCGACGGGACAGATGCTGCAGGCAGACATCGCCGCGCAGACGCATCGGGTGATCACGAACCTGCGCGAGATCCTCACCGCCGGGGGCTCGTCGCTCGACAAGGTCGTCCGGTCGACAGTATTCCTCGCCGACATGGGTGATTTCGCCGCGATGAACGAGGTGTACGCCAGCTACTTCACCGCACCCGCGCCGGCGCGCTCCACCATACAGGCCGGCAGGCTGCCGAAAGACGCCCGCGTCGAAATCGACGTCATCGCCCTGCTCTAGCGCGTCTCCTCATCGGCTCGCGCGCTCCACATCCACGACCCCGGCGACACTGCGCAGCGACTTGATCACCTTCTGGAGGTGCTTGAGGTCGTTGATCTCCACGGTCATGTCGATCCGCCCCATCTGATCGTCGTCCGTGCGCGCCTCCACGTTGCGGATGTTGGTGTTGATGCCCGCGATCTTCGAGCTGACGTCAGCGAGGATGCCGCGGCGGTCCTCGACCTGGATGCTCAGCCGGACGGTGTAGGGTGAACCGTCGGCGCCCTTGTCCCATTCGACTTCGATCCGCCGTTCGGGATCGTAGAGCAGATTGACGACGTTCGGGCACGTCGCCGAGTGCACCGACACGCCCTTGCCTCGCGTGATGTAGCCGACGATCTTCTCGCCGCGGATCGGATTGCAGCATCGCGCGCGGAACACCATCAGATCGTCGAATCCGCGCACCTTGATCTTGTCTTCGGTCGTGCCGAGCACGCGGCGCACGACGCTCGCGATGCCGGATTCAGGCGCCTCCTTCAGCTGGTCCTGCGGCACGAGCCGCGCGAGCACGCTGCGCGCCGAGAGCTTGCCGTACCCGATGGCCGCGTACAGTTCCTCCGACCTGCCGTAGCCCGATTCGGAAAGCAGCGTGGTGAAAGCGTCTCCGTCCGTGAGCGCTTTCAGGTTCAGGCCGAATCGGCGCGCTTCTTTCTCGAACAGCTTGCGTCCGAGGTCGAGGCTGCGTTCCTTTTCTTCTGCATGGATGAAGTGTTTGATCTTGTTTCGCGCACGGGAGGTGGCGACGAAGTTGAGCCAGTCGCGGCTGGGATTGTGCCCCGGAGCGGTGACGATCTGCACGATGTCGCCGTTGCGCAGCCGCGTTCTGAGCGGGACCATCTTGCCGTTCACCCGAGCGCCCACGCACTGATGGCCGACGTCGGTGTGAATCGAGTACGCAAAGTCGACCGGCGTGGCATCGCGCGGCAGCGCCTTTACTTCGCCTTTGGGCGTAAAGATGTACACCTCTTCGGGATACAGCTCGATCTTGAGGTTCTGCAGGAACTCCTGCGGGTCACGGACCTCCTGCTGGAACTCGAGCAGCTGGCGCAGCCACAGGAAGTACTGCTCGTCGCGATCCGCTCCGACCCGGCCTTCCTTGTACTTCCAGTGCGCCGCGATTCCTTCCTCCGCGATGCGATGCATCTCCGCCGTGCGGATCTGCACTTCGAATGGAAACCCGCGGTCGCTGATGACCGAGGTGTGGAGCGACTGGTACCCGTTGGGCCTCGGCATCGCGATGAAGTCCTTGATGCGGCCGGGCACGGGCGACCACGTCTGGTGGATGATGCCCAGCGCCGCATAGCAGTCCTTCACCGACCCGGTCACAATCCGCAAAGCCATGAAGTCGTAGACCTGATCGAGATCGATTTTCTGGCGCTTCAGCTTATGGTGGATGCTGAAGAGCCGCTTGATGCGGCCGTCGATCGCAATGATCGGGACCTGCGCTTCGGCGAGCTTCGCGGAAATCGTTTTCGTCAGCTCGTCGATGAGGCCCTCGGTCGCGCGGCGCCGTGCCTCGACCTGCTGCCGGAGCGCGTCGTACGCCTTCGACTCGAGGTACTTGAACGCCAGCTCCTCCAGTTCGTTCTTCACCTTGCTCATCCCGAGCCGGTTGGCGATCGGCGCGTAGATGTCACGGGTTTCCTGCGCGATCTTCGTCCGCCGCTCCTCCGGCAGGTGCTGCAGCGTCCGCATGTTGTGCAGACGATCCGCGAGCTTGACCAGGATGACCCGGATGTCGTCCACCATCGCGAGCAGCATCTTGCGGAAGTTCTCCGCCTGCCGCTCCTCGCTCGACGAGAACGAAATCGCGCCGAGCTTGGTCACCCCTTCGACCACGTGCGCGACATCGGTGCCGAAGAGATCGCGGATCTTCTCGATGGGCGTCTGGGTGTCCTCGACGATGTCGTGCAGCAGTCCGGCCGCGACCGCGACGACGTCGAGCTTCATGTCGGCGAGCAGGTCGGCCACCTCGAGCGGATGGACGAGGTAGGGCTCGCCCGAATGGCGGACCTGTCCCTTGTGCTCGAAGGCCGAGAAGACGTACGCCCTTCTGAGCAGCTCGACGTCCGCGTCGGGACTGGACGCGCGGACCTTCTCGACGAGGTCCTCGAACCGGATCATGAATCGTGGTGTCTAAAATAGAGTCGGAGTGTTCGCCGAGGGGGAGCGGCGGCCCTTTCGCCGCGGTTGACGGCGGTTTTGCCCGCCAATATACTGACCCCTTGGTCCATTGTAAACGGCGCGAGAAGGGGACAGCATGACGATCCGATTTCGCGCGGCTTCGGTGGCGCCGCTGGTTCTGCTCTGCGGACTCAGTGTGGCGGCTGCCGGCTGCGGCAGGTATTCCATCAGCAGTCTGAAGGCGGCAAAGGCCTTCAAGGACGCCAACCAGTACTATCAGGCGAAAGAGTACAAAAAGGCCGCCGATCGGTACGAGGATGTGGTCCAGAACCAGTCCGCCCTGCAGCAGTCGCCCGGCTTTACCATCGCCTACTTCTTCCTGGCGAACTCCTACGACCAGCTGTACAAGCCTGCCAAGAACGGCGACCCGCAGAACGACGCCTACATCCAGAAGGCCATCGAAGACTATCGGAAGGCCGCGGACAACATCACGGACCTGAAGTGGAAGAAGTCGTCACTCGAGTACCTCGCGGCAGCGTACGGTCCCGACAAGTTGAACGATCCGGGCAAGGCCGAGCCCGTCTACAAGGAAATCATCCAGCTCGAGCCGAACGAGCCTGCCAACTACATGGCGATCGCGCAGTTGTACGAGGACGCGGGCCGCTACGAAGAAGCCGAGGCGGCGCTTCAGAAGGCGAAAGAGGTCAAGCAGAACGATCCGTCGGTCTACACGGCGCTCGCCGCGTTCTACAACCGTCAGGGGGACTTCGACAAGACTATCGACGCGCTGACCCAGGCCGCCAACCTTGCCCCGAACAATCCCGAGGGCTGGCACCTCATCGCGACGTATTACTGGGACAAGGCCCGCAAGGATTTCCGCCTCTCGGACGCGCAGAAGAAGGATTTCATCCTCAAGGGCATCGCGATGGACGACAAAGCCCTGTCGTTGAATCCGAACTATCTCGAGGCGATGACCTACAAGAACATCCTGCTGCGCATGCAGGCGAATACCGAGAAGGACCCGAAGGTCCAGAAGGATCTCCTCAATCAGGCCGACCAGCTGCGGAACAAGGTGCTCGAGGCGCAGAAGCGCAAGGCGACGGGGAAGGGATAGAATTCAGTTTCCGGTTCGCTCTCCGGAAATCGTTCCAAAGCCGCCGTCACGGGCGGCTTTTTTGTTGCCGAAATTCCACTACGCGCCGTCCCTCGACACAGCCGGACAAAGACGAACACGCCTATGACGGCTCCCGCCGGCCGGCAGCGGTCAGAGTCAGCGTTCAGCGTTCGGCAAAGAACGAAAAAAGGCCGCCCGGTCGGGCGGCCTCACAGAAAAAACTTCCAACTCCGGGTTCTGATTACGATCCGCTCTTGCCCTGTCCTTCGTTGCGCATGCCCATCGTGACGATGCCGACCTTTTCGACTCCGGCGCCCTTGGCGGCGTCGATCACCTGGATGATTTGACCGTACCGGAGAGACGGGTCGCCGACGATGAACATCGTCTTGTCCTTGCGGGACTCGAAGACGTCGCGCAGGCGGCTCTCGAGCACGTCGAGGGCCATCGGCTGGTGGTTGACCGCGATGTTGCCGTTCGCATCGTACTCGAGGACGATCTGATCGTTGTTCTGCTGCTGCTGCGCCTGCTGCGTCTCGAGCGGCAGGTTGACGTCGACGCCCTTCTGCGTCAGCGGCAGCGCCGCCATGAAGATGATCAGGAGCACGAGGAGGACGTCGATGAGCGGCGTCACGTTCATGTCGGAGCTGGCGTGCGGCGCCTCTGCGGTGACGACGCGTTCCGCGCCGTGGTGCTTGTGGGCGTGTTTCATGCCTACTGCCCTCCCCCTTCCTGGCCGGACACGTGCTTGCGCTCGGTGATGAGCGCGATGTTCTCAATCTGCGCCTTGCGCAGCGCATCCATCGCGTCCATGATCGCGCTGTACTTCGCGTCCTTGTCGCCCTTCAGGTAGACGATCTTTTCCTTCTTGTCCTCGAGCGCCGCCTGGACGCGCGGCACGAGATCGTCCTTGGAGACCCGGATGGCGTTCACGTAATAGGCGCTGGTCGCGTCGATCGCGATGACCGTCTGGTCCTGCGTATCGGGTTTGTCGGCCGTGTTGCCGGCTTCGGGCAGCGTGACGGCCACGCCCTGCTGCAGCATCGGTGCGATGAGCATCATGATGATGAGCAGCACGAGCATGACGTCGACGAGCGGCGTGACGTTGATGTCGGATTTGACTCCGCCTTTGGCGCCGCCAACATCCATTGCCATGAGTGGTACCTCTGAACAATTGGTGCATTCGTGAATCGGTGGATTCGTGAATTGGCGTCAATGCGCCAGCTCACGATTCACCAATTCACCCACTTCGACTACGCCGTCTTCTTGATGAAGTAGTCGACCAGCTCCGACGAGGAGTTATCCATTTCGACGTTGAAGTACGCGATCCGGCCCGTCAGGTAATTGTAGAACCACACCGCGGGGATCGCGACGAGCAGGCCGAGCGCCGTCTCGACGAGCGCTTCTGCGATACCGGCCGAGACCGCGCCGAGGCCGCCGGAGCCGGTCGCGGCGATGCCCTGGAACGCGGTGATGATGCCGACGACCGTGCCGAGCAGTCCGACGAACGGGGCGGTTGCGCCGATGGTCGCGAGGGCTGCGACGCCCTTGTTGAGGTCGTTCGCGGTGAGCGCCGACGCGCGCTGGATGGCGCGGCGGACGGTGTCGACGAGGTCTTCACGGCTCAGGCTGCCACCCGCCTCCTGCTGGAACTGGTATTCCTGCAGGCCCGCGAGGACGACCTTCGCCAGGTGGCTGTAGCGGTAGTTCTTCGACGACGAGATCGCGATGGCGTCCTTCAAGCGGCCGTCCTTGAGGTGCTTGGCCACTTGCGGCGCATACAGCTTCGACTGCTGGCGCGCTTTCATGAACGTGTAAATCCGTTCGATTGCGACGCCGAAGGAGATCATCGACATGATGATCAGCACCACGCCGACGCCCTTTGCCATCGGCCCCATCGACTGAATCATTTCCATCCAATTCATGCGCCCATCCTCACTTATGTTTGCTGACGGAATCCTGCGTGATTACCGGAACTATTGCAGTGTGAAGTTGACCGTCACCGTCATGATGACCGAGACCGGCACGCCGTTGAGGAGCGTCGGTGAGTACTGCCACTGTTTCACCGCGTCCAGCGCGGCCTGGTCGAGCAGTGGAATCGACCGGAGCACCTTCGCATCCTTCACGCGACCGTCGGTCCCGATCGTGGCTTCGATGATGACGACGCCCGACACGCGCGCGGACTGCGCAATCGCCGGATAGACGGGACGGGCATCCTTGATCTTGTTCGGTGGCTTGATCTGGCCGCCGACACGGACCGGCGCCTGAGGCGGCGGAGGCGGCGGCGGGGGGGCCTCCGGAAGGCCTCCGACCACACCACCGACGACACCACCTGGCACACCGCCTTCGACACCGCCCGGAACACCTTCACCGACGGCCGGCGTGGCAGGCTCCGGCTTGATTTCCTTCGGTGCCTCGATCGGTGCCGCGTTCGGGTTCACAACCGGCGTGGGCGCCTTTGGTGTCGGCGCCGCCGGTGCAGGCGGCGGCGGTGGCGGCGGCGGAGGCGGCGGCGGCGCAGCCGCGAACGCCAGCATCGTCGGGGGCGTCGGCAGCACGTCCGTCGCCATGAGCGGAATGATGATGATCAGCGCGAAGACGAGAACGTGGACCGCAATCGAGAGAGGGACCGTGTACCACTTCTTGGATCCGACCTTGATGGACGGATCCACGACGTCGCCGAACATGTCACGCGGCACGGATAACCCTCCTAAACTCCTGAAAGCCGGTGCAAGACCGCGAATTATAGTCAGACCGAAAAACGGGTGTCAACGAAGCTCCCCCGACGTGCTTAGACACCGCCTGCGGCAATTCGGTCCATCTCACGCGCCGGTTCTGATCCTCATCCCATAAAAGGACCGCCAGACAAAAACCGCAGATCCTAGCAGGAATGCTGCCGCCAGGATCCGGCTCATCCCGGGACCGTAATCGCCGGCGAGCTGCACGCCAAGCTCGACCGCGAGCAAGCCGAACAGGGTCGTGAACTTGATGACCGGATTCATCGCAACCGAGGACGTATCCTTGAACGGATCGCCGACCGTATCCCCAACGACCGTCGCGGCGTGCAGCGGCGTCCCCTTCTCTTTCAGTTCCACCTCGACAATCTTCTTCGCGTTGTCCCAGGCGCCGCCGGCGTTCGCCATGAAGATGGCCTGATACAAGCCGAACAGCGCGATCGAGATGAGATAGCCGATGAAAAAGTACTCTTCGAGGAACGCAAACCCGAGCGTGCCGAAGAATACAGCCAGGAAAATATTGAACATCCCCTTCTGTGCGTACTGCGTGCAGATCTCGACCACTTTCTTCGAGTCGGACACCGACGCCTTCTCGACACCGTCCAGCCGGATGTTCGCCTTGATGAACTCGACCGCCCGATACGCGCCGGTCGTGACCGCCTGCGTCGATGCCCCGGTGAACCAGTAAATCATCGCGCCGCCCGTGATGAGGCCGAGCAGGAAGGGGGGATGCAGGATCGAGAGATTCTCGAGATTCACGGTCAGCCCGTGCGTGAGCACCACGATGATCGAGAAAATCATGGTCGTGGCGCCGACGACGGCCGTCCCGATGAGGACGGGCTTCGCGGTCGCCTTGAACGTGTTGCCCGCGCCGTCGTTCTCTTCGAGGAGGTGTTTGGCCCGATCGAAGTTCACGTCGAAGCCGAAGTCCTTCTTGATCTCCTGCTTGATGTTCGGAATGCTCTCGATGACCGACAGTTCGAAAACGGACTGGGCGTTGTCGGTGACCGGACCGTAGGAATCGACCGCGATCGTCACCGGTCCCATCCCGAGGAATCCGAAGGCGACGAGCCCGAACGCAAACACCGCCGGCGCGATCATCAGCCCGCCGAGGCCGTACGTGCTGACCAGATATCCGATGGCCATCAGCACGACGATGGTGAGGCCAAGCCAGTACGCGCTGAAATTCCCCGCCACGAATCCGGACAGGATGTTCAGCGACGCCCCGCCCTCTCTCGACGAGGTCACGACCTCGTGAACGTGGCGCGAATCGGTGGAGGTGAACACCTTCACGAATTCCGGAATGATGGCGCCCGCGAGCGTGCCGCACGTGATGATCGTCGAGAGCTTCCACCAGAGCGAGCTGTCCCCCCCGATGAGGGGAATCGTGAGGTACGACGCGAGATACGTCATGCCGACCGACACGATCGACGTGATCCAGACGAGCCGCGTCAGCGGCGCCTCGAAGTTCATGTCGTCCGAGTTGCCGTACTGCCCCCTCGAGATGGTCTCGTTGAGCAGGTACGACACGCCGCTCGCGACGATCATCATGATGCGCATGACGAAGATCCAGACGAGCAGCTGCACCTGGACCGCGGGCTCCCGGACGGCCACGAGAATGAACGAGATGAGCGCGACGCCGGTCACGCCGTAGGTTTCGAATCCGTCGGCGCTCGGTCCGACCGAATCGCCGGCGTTGTCACCCGTGCAGTCCGCGATGACGCCCGGGTTCCGCGCATCGTCCTCCTTGATGTTGAAGACGATCTTCATGAGGTCCGACCCGATGTCGGCGATCTTCGTGAAGATGCCGCCGGCGATGCGCAGCGCCGCGGCGCCGAGCGATTCACCGATGGCGAACCCGATGAAGCACGGGCCGGCGTAGGTGCGCGGCACGAACAGCAGGATGCAGAGCATCATGAACAGCTCGACGCTGATGAGCAGCATGCCGATGCTCATGCCGGCCTGCAGCGGAATCGTGGAAATCGGGTACGGCTTGCCGCGCAGCCCCGCGAACGCCGTCCGCGAATTCGCGAACGTGTTGACCCGGATGCCGAACCACGCCACGCCGTAGCTTCCGGCAATCCCCAGCAGACTGAAGATGATGATCGTCGCGACCTTGACGACGTCGAAGTGCTGGAGCACCCCGAAGTAGAAGATCATGATCACCCCGATGAAGACCTCGAGGAGCAGGATGAATTTTCCCTGCGTGATCAGATACGTCTTGCAGGTCTCGTAAATCAGCTCGGAGACTTCCAGCATCGACCGGTGCACCGGCAGGTTCTTCAGCCGCGTGTAAATCGACAGGCCGAAGCCGGCCCCGAGCAGGCACACGGCGATCCCCCAGAGCAGCAGCGTGCGCCCGTTGACGCCCTGAAACGTCTCCGTGCTCAGATCGGGCAGCACCAGGTTGGCTTCGCCGCCGGCGTGCTGCGTCGCGACATCCGCGCCGGTGGATGCCGGAGGCTGCGCCGCCGCCGGCGATGCCATACCGGCGAGACACCCGAGCACCAGGGCCAGGAACAGAAACACGCGTAACTTCGACGTCATCGCCATCCTTTGCACAGAACGAGCTGCAGCAGCAAAAATCAAAGGATCAAGGGATCGAATCCATTCGGGTCCAACCCTTTGATCCTTTGGACGCTATCCCTACCGACAAGACCTCCGGACCGCGGATCCGCAAGCCGTTGCCAAAGACCCTTCGATGCCTGCGTCCGTGGGCCTTTGCAAAAACAGGGGATTATACACGGAAATCAGCGACGCGATCGTCGCCGCGGCGCGCGCTGATGCGCGAGCCGAGCGCCATGCCGCCCGTCAGGAAGATCCGGAGGCCCTGCTCCACGGTGATGTCCGGAAACGACGCGCGGTCGCGTGGGCAGATCACGATGTCCCCGAGATACAGGTGGTTGGTCGGCACGTAGACCGCCACGAGCGACTCGACGCCCTGCCCGCGATCGACGGTGAACTCCTTCGTCAAGAACCCCAGGGCCTGGCCTCGCGCCGCATCCTCTATGAGTACCACCCGCTTGAACCCGAACTCGTTGTCGGGTGAAAACGCAACCACCAGCTGTTTGACCGGCGCATAGATGCTCCGGAACAGCGGCACGTGCAGCAGCACCCGCTCCGCCTGCTGCAGCAGGCGCTTGCCGACGACGTTCGTCGCAATCGCGCCGACCATGACGACCGCGAGCGCCGTGGTCAGGATCCCGAGTCCCGGCACTTCCCGGCCGAGATATTTCGCGTACACCGGCCCGACGAGACCGTCGACCAGACGGAACAGCCACAGAAAGGCTGCCACCGAAATGAACAGCGGAACCGTGACGAAGAAACCGGCGATAAAGCTTCGTCGAAGCCACTGCATGGCTGCGGCAGTAGCTTACAGCCAGTGGAGCGCGAGTGCCGCGATGAGCAGCAAACCCGCGGCAATCCGGTACCAGGCGAACGGGATGAACCCCGCGCGCCTAACAACCGCGAGAAACGGCTCGATCACGAGCGCGGACGCGACGAATGCGAACACGAAACCGACGGCAATCTCGCCGGCCCGGGTCGCATCGAGCCCGTGCCGCGCCTTCCACAAGTCATGCGCAAACGCCGCGCTCATCGTCGGGATCGCGAGAAAGAACGAGAATTCCGCGGCGGCGGGCCGGTCCAGACCCAGCAGCATCGCTCCGACGATTGTCGCGCCCGACCGCGATACGCCGGGGATCAGCGCGACGACCTGGCAGAGCCCGATGCCCAGTGCGCGGGAGATCGGCGTGCGATCGGCGTCGACGATCGTCGGCCGCGGACGACGTCGTTCGGCGATCAGCATGATGATCCCGCCGACGATGAACGAGACGGCAATGACAGCCGGCGTCGTGTAGAGCACGCGTTTGACGAAATCGGCGAAGAGCGCGCCCGCCACGACCGCCGGCAGGAAGGCCACCAGGATCATCGACACGAAGTGCCGCGCTTCGGGATCGCCGGGCAGGCCGGCGAGGACCCGAAGGATCTTCTCGCGATAGAGCCAGACGATCGCGAAGATCGATCCGAGCTGGATCATCACGGTGAAGATGCCGCCGGGATCGCTGAAATGGAGCACGCGCGCGCCGATGAGAAGGTGCGCGGTGGAGGAGACGGGCAGGAACTCGGTGAGCCCCTGCACCACGCCGAGCAGCGCGGCCGTGAACCAGACCACGCCGTTCGTCAGGACGCGCGACGCCGCGACTTGCGGGCGGGCGCGGTCGTGGGCGCCACGGCCGCCGGCGCGGTCTTCGGCGTGCGGCGGCTCTGCCAGATGACGACGATGGCCGCCGCGATGAACACGCTCGAGTACGTGCCCGTGATGATGCCGACGATCATCGTGAACGCGAAGCCCTTGAGCACCTCGCCGCCGAAAATGAACAGCGCGATGACCGACAGCATGGTCGCACCGCCGGTGATGAGCGTTCGGTCCAGCATCTGGTTTACCGACACGTTCACGATGTGGGCGAGGTTGTCCCGCCGCATCGACCGCATGTTCTCCCGGATCCGATCGAAGATGACGATCGTGTCGTTCATCGAGTAGCCGGTGATCGTCAGGATGGCGGCAATGACGTTCAACGACAGCTCGTAGTGGAAGAACGCCAGGAACGCCAGCGTGATGAGCAGGTCGTGCAGCGTCGCCACGACGGCGCCGACGGCGAAACTGAACTGGAAGCGGAACGCGACATAAATGAGGATGCCGCCCAGTGCGAATACCGTCGCGAGGGTCCCTCGCCGCGAGAGGTCGGCGCCGACGGTCGGGCCGACGATTCTCGTTCCCACGACGTTGAATTTTCCGAGGTTCGCCCTCTTGACCGCCGCGGTCACGTCGTCGGCCGTCACGCTGAGCGCGCCGCCGGACTCGGCACCGGCGGTGCGCAGGCGGACCATGACCTGATTGCTCGATGGACTTCCGTACGTCTGGACGATCGCGTTCGAGCCGTCAGGCACGCCGTTCGCCAGCGCGTTGCGGACCTGGTCGATCTGCGTGGGCTGCTCGAAGCCGAGGATGACGATCGTTCCTCCCTCGAACTCGACGCCCTTGGGCATCCCGCCGCTCATGCGGATATAGAGCAGCCCACCCAGAATGATGATCCACGAGAGCGCAATGGCATGCCAGCGCCAGCGGACGAAATCGTAGTTGGGATTCTTGAAGATATGCATGACGGTCGAGATCTCTTTGTATCGGTCCTTAAATGCTGAGCGCCGGCACCTTCCGACCGGTCATTTCGATGTCGTAAATCGTGTGGGACACGAAGATGGAGGTGAACAGGTTCACGACGAGACCGATCGACAGCGTGGTGGCGAAGCCGCGGATCGGACCGGTGCCGAACTGGAACAGGAACCCGGCCGCGATGAGCGATGCCACGTGCGTGTCGAACAGCGTCCAGAACACCCGGTCGAAGCCCGCGTTGATGGACGCGCGCACGCCGCGCTGCGCCGCGAGCTCCTCCTTGATGCGCTCGAAGATCAGCACGTTCGAGTCGACGCCCACGCCCATCGTGAGCACGAAGCCCGCGATTCCCGGCAGCGTCATCGTCGCCCCGATGTACGCCATGAGCCCGAGCAGAATGATCAGGTTGCAGATCAGCGCCACGACCGCGTTCACGCCCGAGAGCTTGTAGTACCAGAGCATGAACAGCATGATGAGGATCAGGCCAGTTCCGGAGGCGATGACCCCGGCACGGATCGAATCGGCGCCGAGCGTCGGACCGACCACGAGCTCTTCGAGGTAAGTGAGCGACGCCGGCAGCGCGCCGGACCTGAGCTTGAGCGAGAGGTCGTTCGCTTCCTGCAGCGTGAAGCCGCCGGAAATGCGTCCTTCATCCGTGATCCGTCCGTCGATCCGCGGGGCGGACTGCACGCGGTTGTCCAGAATGATCGCCAGGTTCCGCCCGATGTTTTCGCCCGTCGCCTTGCCGAACTTGCGCGCACCCTCCGGCTTCAACGAGAAATGGACGGCCGGCTGGTTGTTCTCGTCCGGCGCTTCGCGCGCCGTCCGCAGGTCCTGTCCGCTGACGACGGCGACCTTCTTGACGAGATAGAACACCGTGCCTGAATCAGCGGAACCGCGTTCCGCCGCGCCGCTCAACACCTCCATGTCGTTCGGCACCTGACCGTTGTAAGACTTCAGCAGGTCGTCCTTCGACGACATCGGGCCCGCCTCGACGAGCTTGAGCTCGAGGAGCGACGGCGAGCCCATGATGTCCTTGGCGCGCGCCACGTCGGCGATGCCCGGAAGCTGCGCAAGGATTTGATCGCTCTGCTGCCTTGCGATCGACGGTTCCGCAACGCCGAGGGCGTTGACGCGGCGGTCGATCGTCTGCAGCGCCTGCTCCACGGCCTGTTCCCGAAGGTCGCGCGCCACGGTGACTTTCATCGCGAAGTCGTAGCGTCCGCCGGCGCCGGGATTCCGATCGAAGTTGGTGGCGGCGACTTCGTCGGCCGCGTTCCTGAACTCCGCCGTCTGGTCGGGCGAAACGCCTTCGATGTGAAACGCCGTCGGGCTGTCCACGACGATATTCGCGAAGTGCACGTTGCCGGTCGTGAGCGATTCGCGCAGCTGCTCGCTCGTGTTCGTCGTCGTCAGCTTCAGCGCATCGTCCGTGTTGACCCGCATGGTCAGCTGGACGCCGCCCTTCAGGTCGAGTCCCAGTTTGAGCTGCTTGGCCAGCAGCCATGCGGGAGCAGGGAGGCCGTACTTCCCGGCCAGGAGCGGATACACGCCGAGGCCGAAGAACACGAACAGGACGACGAGAATGGTGACGATTTTCCAGCGCAGATTTTTCATGTTCACACCGGGGGCTTCGCCCTGCCGGACCTTCTCTAGTTTCTACTATCCGTGACGAGGGGCTCTTCTCCCTGCTTGCCGCCGATGGCAGCCCGAGCGACCTCGATCCGCACCTTGTCGGCGACCTGCAGCTGAACAGATTTGTCGTTGACGCGCGTAATCTGGCCGTAAATACCGCTGCTCATCACGACCTTGTCCCCGACCTGCAGCGTGCTCTGGAACTCTTCGATTTTCTTCTGCCGGCGCCGCATCGGCAGCAGAATCAGGAAATAGAAGATGCCCAGGATCATCGCGAACGGCAGGAACTGAATCAGGCCGGACGCGGCCTGGCCGTTCCCCGCCATCGCGAGAAGCGAAGCGTGCTCCAAATCGATCATCGAGATTGCTGAGGCCGTCGGGAGAAGGTTCGATGAAACTCCGACCGGAGTTTTTCGAACGAGCCGAACACGATAGCCTCTCTGATTCGCGCCATTAAGTCAAGGTAAAAGTAGAGGTTATGGGCAGTATTGAGCATCGCTGCCCCCATCTCTCCCACTACATATAAGTGTCTCAGATACGCACGCGAGAAGCGACGGCACGTGAGACAGCCGCACTCGGGATCGGGCGGGTTCAGATCTTCCGCGTACTGAGCATTCTTGATCGAAATAACCCCCTGGCGTGTCAGGAGCTGGCCGTTACGCGCGTTCCTCGTCGGCAGAACGCAGTCGAACATGTCGATGCCTCGGGCCACGCATGCCACCAGATCGTCGGGCATCCCCGTGCCCATCAGATATCGCGGCTGCCCGGCCGGTAACTGTGGCGCGGTGTGCGCGACGACGTCGTACATGACGTCGACCGGTTCACCCACGCTCAGGCCGCCGATGGCGTAGCCCTCGAAGCCGACGGCCAGCGTCCGCTGGACGCTCTCGGTGCGCAGCGCCGGATCGGTGCCTCCCTGGACGATGCCGAACTGCGCCTGACCGGTGTTCGTGACGAGCACCGACTTCGCCAGTCGGGCGTCGGAGCGGAGTTCGAGCATCCGGGCACGCGCCCGCGCCGCCCATCGCGCGGTGCGCTCCATCGCGGGTGCCGCCGCCGAATCGGGGTCGACCAGTTCATCGAGAACCATCGCGATGTCGGACCCGAGCCGCGCCTGGATGTCCGTCGCGGACTCGGGCGTCAGCGTGTGCAGGTCGCCGTCGAGATGCGACCGGAACCGCACGCCGTCCTCCGTAACGCGGCGCATGCCTGCGAGGCTGAACACCTGATAGCCGCCGCTGTCGGTCAGCATCGCGTGCGGCCAGCCGATGAATGCGTGCAGTCCGCCGGCCCTCGCGATCAACTCGTCACCGGGACGGAGATGCAGATGATAGGTGTTGCCGAGGATGATTTCCGCGCCGAGATCCTCCAGATCGCGATGGGTCAGCGCCTTCACCGCGCCGCGCGTGCCGACCGGCATGAAACACGGCGTCTCCACGTCGCCATGCGGCGTCGAGAGGACGCCCCGGCGCGCCGCGCCGTCAGTGGCAGTGATCGAGAATGAGAACACAGTCGTCGTCCATCGTCCCATCGTCGGTCGGACCTCAGACGACGGTTCTCGGTTATTCTGACACCGTGAAACGTCTCCGCGTTGGCGTGCTTTACGGCGGACGCTCTGGCGAGCACGAGGTGTCGCTCGCGTCGGCCGCGTCGGTGTTCGCAAATCTCGATCGCAAAGTTTACGAGCCGGTACCGATCCGGATCGAAAAAGACGGGCGGTGGGCGCTCGCGGACAAGCCGCCGACGACCATGGTCGCCGGCGAGGTCATCGAGCAGGCCAGGCTCGAAGCGGCGCGCCCGCTGCGCGAAGGGCGCGAAGTGCATTTCGTGGCCCACCCGAGCGACGAAACGATCCTCTCGATCGCACGTCCGCGTCACAAAGAGACTGACGCACCCGCCGCAATCGTGACGGGACTGTCGCTCGATGTGATCTTTCCGATGCTCCACGGCCCGTACGGCGAAGACGGGACGATACAGGGCCTGCTCGAGCTCGCGAACGTGCCTTACGTCGGATCCGGCGTGCTCGCGTCGGCGGTGGGCATGGACAAGGCGCTCATGAAGGTCGTATTCGCGGGACGCAACCTGCCCGTCTGTCCCTATCGCGTGGTGCTGCGGCACGCCTGGGAGAAGGACGCGGACGTCCTTGCCGCGGAACTCGAGGCTGCGCTGCACTTCCCGATGTTCGTCAAGCCGGCGAACCTCGGGTCGAGCGTCGGCATCTCGAAGGCCAAGGATGCGGCATCGTTGCGCGATGCGATAGCGCTCGCCGGGAACTTCGACCGCAAGATCGTGGTCGAAGCCGCGGTGCCGGGCGCGCGGGAGATCGAGTGCGGCGTGCTCGGCAACGACGACCCTGTCGCATCGGTTCCCGGCGAAGTGATCCCGTCGCGTGAATTCTACGATTACGAATCCAAATACGTGGACGATGGATCGCAGGTGATCATCCCAGCCGATGTGCCGCCGCAGACGGCCGCGCTCGTGGGACGGTTGGCGGTCGAAGCGTTCAGCGCGATCGACGGGGCCGGCATGGCGCGCGTCGATTTCCTGCTCTCGCGCACCACCGGCGCGCTCTTCGTCAACGAGATCAATACGATTCCCGGTTTCACCACGATCAGCATGTACGCGAAATTGTGGGCGGCGTCGGGCGTCGACTATCCCACGCTGCTGGACCGGCTGATTGCGCTGGCGCAGGAGCGGCACGCCGAGAAGCAGCAGCTGCGCACGAGCGTGACCTGATGCTCGTCGGCAGGACTCTCGCCGCAACGGCAGCGGCGATGTGCCTCTGGAGCGCTGCGGCGGTCAGCGCTCCGGACCTGCGCGGAGTCGACGGCCTCGTGCGCGTGTACAACGACATACTCGACGCGCGTTTCGAGCAGGCCGATGCGGACCTCCAGCTGGCCTGCGGACCAGCACCCAAGGAAGCATGCGACGTGCTCGCCGCGACCACCACGTGGTGGCAGATTCTCCTCGATCCGCAGAGCCGCACGCTCGACGCGCAGTTTCTCCTGGAGGCCGACAAGGCGGCGAAATCCACCGACGCGTGGGTGGCCCGCGCGCCGAAGAGCGCCGAAGCGCATTTCTACGCCGGCGCGGCGGCGGCCGTCCGCGTTCAGTGGCGCGTGCTCCGCGATCAGAAGGTCGCGGCCGCGCGTGAAGGAAAACGGATCCGCCAGGAACTCGACCGCGCCATCGCGCTCGACCCCGCCCTGGACGATGCCCACTTCGGCGTCGGCATGTACAAGTACTACGCTGACGTTGCACCGGCTGCCGCCAAGGTGCTGCGGTTCCTCATGCTCCTGCCCGGGGGCGACCGCAAGGAGGGTCTGGCGGAGATGCAGCGGGCGCGCACGCGCGGACGCCTCCTGCAGGGCGAAGCGGACTACCAGCTGCACATCGTTTATCTCTGGTACGAAAAGCGAACCGGCGACGCACTCGCGCTGCTCGAATCGCTGCACGAGCGGTATCCCGCCAATCCGCTCTTCGTTTCGGAACTCGCGCGCATCCGCGACACGTACCAGCACGATCTGACGGCCAGCCTGGCGACCTGGCGGGAGCTGCTGGCGGCCGCCCGCGACCAGCGTGTCAACGAGTCCGCGCTCGCCGAAGTCGAGTCGCGCCTGGCCATCGCCGCCGGCATGGAGCGCCTCTACCAATCGGATCGCGCGCTCGAGCAGCTCCGCGACGTCATCAACGCGCGTCCGGTGCGTCCGTATGGCGCGCTCGCCTCGGCGTACCTTGCGATTGGAAAGAGCGAAGACCGGCTCGGTCATCACGACGCCGCCGTCGCTGCATATCGCCTTGCCATTTCGACAGCGCCGTCGCCCGACCCGAACGGGATCGGCGACGCCGCCGACGACGCGATGGACGATCCGCCGGATGCCGAGCGCGCCGAGGCGTACCGGCTTTCGCTCGAAGGATTGCGCAAGCTGGAGCGGTCCGATGCAGACGGTGCCGAATCCGATCTCGCGCGCAGCATCGCCATGGATCCGGACGATGGCGTGGCGCGCTACCGTCACGGCCGGGCGCTCCTCTCCATGAACGACGCCGCCGCCGCGCTCGGCGAGTTCGAGAAGGCGATTTCGATGGCGGGACGCATGCCGCCGTCGATCGCCGCCGCCGCGCATCTCGACGCCGCGAGACTGTACGAGCGCTCCGGGCGTCGCGACGATGCGATCCGGATGTATGAGGCGGCGAACTCGTGGTTCGGCGGCAGCGCGGAAACGCGTGCCGCCGCCGCCCGCGCGCTCACGCGTCTTCACGCGCGCTAGGCGGAGCGCGCGCGAGCGCTATCGCCGCGCATCCCTCCATCCGAAAAATCTCTTGAATGCCGAATTCAGCGCGACGTGTGTCGACGACAATTGCGATCGCAATGCCGAACACGTCATCGATCGCAGAAGACGACGCGCGAGCGCGCGGATTCGGCGCGCCAGGGCATGCGAGGGTGTTGAATTTTTGACTTTTCATGCACTTTGTGCTTGACAGGTGAAAATTCTCATCCATAATCTACATCTTGTATGAGGGTGGATCGCTCAGCCCACCTGTTGTAACCCCTGGTCACCGGTAACCGAGCTGAGCTGCCACGTTCCAAGGAGGAACTAATGGCGAAAAAGACTGCGAAGGGCGGCAAGAA
>DATJIW010000046.1:0-29309 GCA_035492775.1 Vicinamibacterales bacterium | reverse complement strand
GTCGAACTCGCGCCCGACCACATCATTTCGACGACGGTGTACAACGGCGGGTTTCCGGGTCCGATGCTGCGATTCCACGAAGGCACGCCGATCACCATCGATATCGTCAACGACAGCGACACGCCCGAGCAGCTGCATTGGCACGGCCAGTCCGTACCGTCCGATGTCGACGGCGCGGCCGAAGAAGGCAGCCCGTTCGTTCCGCCCCACGGAACGCGTCGGATCACGTTCACTCCAGGGCCCGCAGGATTTCGTTTCTACCACTCGCACGTGCACGCCTCGGCAGATCTCTCGAAAGGCCAGTACGGCGGGCTGGTCGGGCCGGTTTACATCGAGCCGAAGAACAACTCAGGCGCCTACGATGAAGAGGTATTCCTCGTCTTGAAAGAGTTCGAACCCGCATTGAGCCGGGGCGGCGACATGGCCATGAATTTCCTCTCGCCTGCCGCGAAAAGCCGGACGCTCGAAGACACCGGTGAATCGGCGATGAAAGCGTCGCTGGCGGCTGGCAAGCCGCACGGGTTCGAAGTCGGTTACAGCCGGTTTTCGATCAACGGACGCATGCTGGGCCATGGCGATCCGATTCGCGCGAAGGCGAATCAGCGCGTGCTGCTGCACGTACTCAACGGCAGTGCAACGGAGATACGAAGCCTCGCGCTTCCAGGCCACACGTTTCGCGTCGTGGCGCTCGACGGCAACCCGGTCCCGACACCTGCAACGGTACCGGTGTTGTGGGTCGGGACAGGCGAACGCGTCTCCGCCATCGTCGAAACGAGAAATCCGGGCGTCTGGATCATGGGCGACACGTCCGACGACCGGAAGGCGGGAATGGGGATCGTGGTGGAGTACGCGGGACACGCGGGCAAGCCGGTATGGCTGACACCGAAGCCGTCCAGGTGGGACTACACGCGTTTCGGGACGGCCAACCCATCGAGCCCGCCCGACGAAACCATTGACTTGACGTTTGCGAAGAACAACGCCGCAGCCGATGGATTCAACCTATGGACGATCAATGGCCGGTCCTTCTCGATGGAGCAGCCTCATGTGCTCGGACGCGTGCAGCGCGGTCGCCGCTATCGTCTGCGGATGCGAAATGCGAGCGACGACATCCATCCCATCCATCTGCATCGCCACACGTTCGAACTGACGAGCGTTGCGGGAAAAAGCACATCCGGCGTGATGAAGGACGTCGTCATGGTCGGAGGGTACCAGGAGGTCGAGGTTGATTTCGTCGCGAATAACCCGGGGCTGACGCTGTTCCACTGCCATCAGCAGCTGCACATGGATTTCGGGTTCATGGGACTGTTCGAGTACGCCTGACGGGTTGCACGAGGAGGAATCGCAATGCAAAAGCGGATGCTCGGATCCGGACTGGAAGTCTCGGCCCTCGGGTTCGGCTGCATGGGACTCAACTTCGCCATGGGTCCCGGGCTCAGTCGTCAGGACGGCATTTCGATGATCCGAACGGCCGTCGACGCTGGCGTCACCTTCTTCGACACGGCGGAATCCTACGGGCCGTTCACGAACGAGGAACTCGTCGGCGGGGCGCTCGCTCCGGTTCGGGATCAGGTCGTCATCGCGACGAAGTTCGGGTTCACGTTCGACAGTGGCAAACAGTACGGTCTCGACAGCCGGCCCGCACACATCGGATCGGTCGTCGAGGCCTCGTTGCAGCGGCTCAAGACCGACCGCATCGACCTTCTGTATCAGCATCGCGTCGACCCCGACGTGCCGATTGAAGACGTCGCCGGGACGGTGAAGGATCTCATTCGGGAAGGCAAGGTCCGGCATTTCGGCATGTCGGAAGCGGCGGTGGAGACGGTTCGTCGCGCGCACGTCATTCAGCCCGTAACGGCGTTGCAGAGCGAGTATTCGCTTTGGTGGCGGAAGCCCGAGGTGGACGTTCTGCCAGCGCTCGAAGGAATGGGCATCGGATTCGTGCCGTTCAGTCCACTCGGGCGCGGTTTCCTCACCGGGACAATCGACGACAAGACGACGTTCGATC
Source organism: Vicinamibacterales bacterium (assembly GCA_035492775.1). Lineage (GTDB taxonomy): Bacteria > Acidobacteriota > Vicinamibacteria > Vicinamibacterales > 2-12-FULL-66-21 > DATJFQ01. The sequence continues at coordinate 27,304 of DATJIW010000046.1, read as the reverse complement.
CGAGCGACTTTCGCAACAATCTTCCGCGCTTCACGGAAGCGAATCGGAAGGACAATCTCGCGTTCGTCAAGTGGCTCGCGGGTTTCGCCGAGCGCAAACGGGCGACGTCCGCTCAGATCGCGCTCGCGTGGCTGCTGGCGCAAAAGCCGTGGATTGTTCCCATCCCGGGCACGACGAAACGTCATCGACTCGAGGAGAACCTCGCGGCCGCGTCGATTCAGCTGACGAGTGAGGACCTGCAGGACATCGATCGAGCCGCGTCACGGATCGAGATCCACGGCGCGCGCTACCCGGAACACCTTCAGAAGCTGGTAGGACGCTGATAGATCGTCCAATGCTAACGCCCAACTCCCAACTCCCAATTTGTTCAATGGTTCGATTGAGAATTGGGAATTGAGAATTGGGAGTTCGGAATTGGGAGTTAAGAGTAAAGCGTGCCCGCAGCCCTCGCTGGTACAATCGCCGCACGCGCCCGTAGCTCAGTTGGATAGAGCATCGGCCGTCGTCTTCATTCGAGGGGCGTCGCCCCTCGCACTCCCCCACACGCGCCCTCGCTCGCCGCTCCGCCGGCTCCCTCCGGGCGCGTGGCTCGCTCGCGCTGCTCACTCGCACGGCCTCGCTGGTACAATCCCATCCGGCGCCCGTAGCTCAGTTGGATAGAGCATCGGCCTTCTAAGCCGAGGGTCGCAGGTTCGAGTCCTGCCGGGCGCGCCATTTCCTAAAGAATTCGCCGATTTCTCGCTCAGAGAAAATTGAAGGCGAATGTTCATCGAACAAAGTGATCAGTCTCGCGAGTGTGCGCCACAACTCCGCGAATTCCTGACTGACGTGCTCCTGAGCAATTTTGCGAGGCACGTTTGTCGCCGGCCGCACAGACCCTTCAAAATTGTCGCTGATCACCGGCCTGGTAATCCGCAGGTCGCTTTACGCCGAGGATGATGAATGACACTGTGGGTCCGTGAACACGCTTCGCGAGCTGCGCCGTGACGCGTCCCTCTCTCAACGCGCGCTGGCGGAGCTCCTCGACGTGCCGGTCAACACGTTGCGGATGTGGGACAGCGGGCTGCGCTCCGCACCCCCGCACATGCTGCTGCGAGTCCGTAAGGCCATTGCGTGTCACGCGGAACGAACCGAGCTGATGCCCCTGGCGCAGCTCGCCCAGGAATTCCATGTGCCTGTGCGGACCTTGCAGGCGGCGGTCCGCACAGGCCGACTCCCGCTCACTTCTCTGTGAAGTCCGTCTTTGGCCGGCCGAGGCGATTGGCCACGCGCGCAGCCGTCGAGCGGTTCATCGCCCGACACCACCGCTGCTTCAGTGGGCAGGAGACATGCCCGCCTCCCTTGCCGACCGTGCCTGACGACTACGACAAACGGCTCCGGGCCCTGCGCCGTCGGAGAGACCTGACCCAAGACTCCTTGGCTCGTGGTATTGGCGCCGCCGGCAAAAGCTGTGGTCTATCAGTGGGAATCACGCAAGCGAACGCCGTCCCCCGTTCTATGGCAACGCGTGCTACAACTGGACGCGGCGGTGCGACCGGCCGTTATGAGCGCGGCTGACGCAGAGGTCGTTGGCGAATCGGGCAACGCGGCAGACTGACCCCCGTAAGCGCGGACTCCTTGTCCGCCGATCTCACTCAATACTGCGGCGTCAGTCGGGACTCGTCCCGTTCTTGGTACCCCTCCGCCGGTATAATCCAGAAGTTTGGCACTCGTCCCAGGCACGCGCCTCGGCGTCTATGAAGTCACCGCCCAGATCGGCGAAGGTGGCATGGGGCAGGTGTACCGGGCCCGTGACACGAAGCTCAATCGCGACGTGGCGCTGAAGATCCTGCCGGACGCCGTTGGCAACGATCCCGATCGCCTGGCGCGGTTTACGCGCGAAGCCCAGACGCTTGCCTCACTCAATCATCCCAACATCGCGCACATTCACGGTCTCGAAGAATCCAACGGTGGCCGCGCGCTGGTCATGGAACTCGTCGAGGGCGAGGATCTGTCGCAACGCATCGCGCGTGGAGCGATCCCCGTCGACGAAGCGTTGCCGCTTGCCAGGCAGATCGCGGAGGCGCTCGAAGCGGCGCACGAGAAGGGCATCGTCCATCGCGACCTCAAGCCTGCGAATATCAAGGTGCGCCCAGACGGTACTGCAAAAGTGCTCGACTTTGGCCTCGCGAAGGCTATGGAACCTGCCGCGGGCTCGTCGCCGAATGTGTCGCACTCGCCGACCCTCGCGACGCACGCGATGACGCAGACCGGCATGATTCTCGGCACGGCCGCGTACATGTCACCAGAGCAGGCGCGTGGGACGACGGCGGACAAGCGCGCGGACCTGTGGGGCTTCGGCGTAGTGCTGTGGGAGATGCTTACCGGGAAACGCCTGTTCGAGGGCGCAACGGTCTCGGACACGCTCGCGTCGGTGCTGAAGACCGAGCCGGACTGGAATGCGCTCGCGCCAACAACGCACCCCGCCATTCGCCGCCTGCTGCGCCGTTGCCTCGAGAAAGATCGCCGCCGGCGACTGTCTGATGCCGCGGACGCGCGATTGGAGATCGACGAGGCGCTGAACACGCCATCGGCCGCCGCAGACCCTACCCCACCATCGTCGGCCGGCTCGAAGCGACAGGTCACCACCATTGCCGGGGGGGCACTCCTGGTGGGCGCGTTGGCGACGGCGCTCACGATGAGCGCGTTTGTGGGGCGCGCTCCGGCGACGAAGTCCTGGTACGGCGTCTTGCTCGGCGGACCTCAAGTGTCGGTCTCTCCCCGGCCCTCGCCCGACGGGCAGTTGCTCGCCTTCGTAGGTAACGACGTCGACGATGTCATGCAGGTTTGGGTCACGAAGCCCGACACCGGCAATCGCATCATGCTGACGCACAGTCGCGAGCGCGGCTATGTGCAAGGCTGCTCGTGGTCGGCCGACGGAAACCGCATCTACTACGACCGCTGGCTCGACGGCCCCAAAGGCGTGTTCAGCGTACCGGCGCTCGGCGGCGAGGAGCAATTGGTGTTGGAAGACGCCATGTTCCCGGACGGGCTGGCGGATGGCAGTTTGTTGGTGGTCCGAGTCAATCCCGAGCATCGGCAACAGCTGTTCCGCTACTGGCCCGACAGCGGCAAGCTCCAAGGCTTCGCCGTCCAGCCGACCGCGGAGCTCTCGGCACCGCGAGCGGTTCCCGGCGGCCGCCTCGCTCTTGTCATCGGAATGGCCACGACGCCCGGCGCCGAACGCGGCGTTCATGCGTGGGTGGTCGATCTGCTGTCTGGCGAGCTGCGTTCGCTCTCCGTGGACCTGTCGAACGCCACTAACTTCTCAATCGCGGCGACCCGGGATGGAACGCGCGCGTTGATCGGATTCAGTTCAGGGAGCCTCTATCGCGTCGTCAGCATCCCTCTCGGTGCGGCCGCAGCTGACAAGGACCGGCCGACGACACTGTTGACGTTGACGCTGTGGGCCAGCACCCTCGATGCGGGCCCCGAGGACAGCATCTACGTCGAGCAGAACGACCGGCCGGTCGAACTAGTGCGATTCGCGCTCGGATCCTCCGTGTCCGACGGGGGCGCCGGGCGCGCCGCCGGCGTTCACGTGGAACGGATCGCGACACTGGCATCCGCGGGCCAGACGCTGCACTCGGATTACTTCGCGGTGTTGCCGGATGGCCGGGCGGTGTGGGCGGAGGTCAACGGCGGACGCCGCCGCGTGATGGTCGTTGAAGCCGGCAAGGATCCGTTGCCGCTGGTCAGCACCAGCGAGGAGACCTGGGGGCCGATGACCGCCGTCGGCACCGGAGAAGTCGCGTTCATGGCCGGTTCCCAGGGCAAGGCCGCCATTGGCGTTGCCGCGTTGGCCAACGGCCGCATCATCCGGCAGCTTGCCTTCGACAAAGGCTTCGTATCGAGCATGGCGGCATCACCCGATGGACATACGATCTATGCGGTGGCGGAGGGGCTGGTCTGGGCAGTACCGGTCTCCGGAGAAGCGCCGCGCAAGATCCGCAGCGGCGACGGCGTGGCGGTAGACATCGCGACGCGCTCTCTGGTGGTCTTCGTGCAACAGCCGGGCGGCAGTCGCTTGATTCGTGTTCCTCTGGGCGGTGGACCGGAGCAAGAGGTCCCCGGGTCGTTTCGTGTTGGCGGTGTAATAGACCCCGGCTCGATTCGCAATGGACGCCTAGTGTCAGCCCTGGCGGGACCGTATTGGTATTGGCCCCCCGGGATCTTCGATCTCGCCGCGGGCACCTCCGAGCGTATCCCCCTCGATTACACGCAAGACTTCCATCACATGGCGTGGACTCCCGACGGCAAGGTCATGGCGGTTGCCGTCGGCTTCCGCGGGTCGATTTGGAAGTTCACGCCGGAAGGCAAATAGCCGAGTCGTGGGCTCGGCCGACGGCCCACACATGAGGGCGTGCCGGCCATCCGCACGAACGTCAAAATGTGTACGCGTCTCTTCTGCGCCTGCACAAAGGGTGTGTTCCTGCTTTGCACCTCGATCGATGGCACATGATGCGATGACAGGCTGCCGTCAGCCCGAAAGACTGCCTTCATGTCGATTCGAGTGATCGAGGTGCCCTATCACTTGGCAGCGCTCCGAGTTGGGATGGGGGCCGGACCCGAGGCACTTATCGCCTCAGGGGCACTGGAAGGAATCTCGGCCCACGATGTGGATCGCCACACGGTGATCGTTCCAAGTGAGGGAGTTAACGAGATCGCCACGTGCTTCATGGTCGATTCCGCAATCGCCGTTGCCGCCGCGCGCAACCGGATGGCGGGCGACAGTCTCGTTGTCCTGGCCGGCAATTGCCACTCGTGCCTAGGAGCGCTCGCCGGCATCGGACCTGACGCAGCCTTGATCTGGTTCGATGCGCACGCCGATCTGAACACTCCCGACACCACGCCGAGTGGTTTCTTCGACGGCATGGCGCTCGCCACGGCGGTCGGCTGGACCTGGAGGCAGTTGGCCTCAACGATTCCAGGCTTTGTAGTCGTCGATGAACCGCGCGTACTTCTCGTCGGCGCCCGACAACTTGACGCAGAGGAGGCCACATCGCTGCGGAACTCGGCGATCCGCCATTATCAACCACCGAGCTTACGGCGAGATGCGACGACAGACCGACAATGGACGCAGACGCTGCGCAATTGGAACTCGCGGTACCGCGTCTATATCCACATCGATCTCGACATCATCGATCCGACCCAATTCGATGCGAACGACTACTCGGTGTCGTCAGGCGTATCTGTTGAATGGCTCGAAACGGCTGTATCAACAATCAGACGTACCTTCGCGGTCGAGGGGATAGGTTTCACGTCGTATGATCCGGCGCGCGACCCGGAACGCCGAGCGGGTCAAATCGTCAATCGGCTCATTCGCGCTGTCCTGGGATAAGCTCTGCCTTCGACTGCCGCCACAATGTCAGGTCCGTATCGACCGAGGGCCTCCCGTTCGCGTGTTCTTATTGATTGAGCCATGCGTGTGTCGGCCAGAAGCCTAACAGGGGCGCGATCCATTACCCCGCCCGCCGCATCGATCTTGCGCATCTGGGCTCGAAAGCGTTCGATCCCTCGGAACTTGGCCTCGACCTCTGACTGCAAACCCGTGAGGTAGATATCGAGCAGTTGGCGATCCAGTCGAGCTTCGGGGGATCGGCTGTCATGCCGAGAGATTTTGCGTGTCAAACTGAAAGTCAAGGCCGTGGCGCCCGGATACGTCAACGTCGTAACCTGGCTCAAAGGGACATCTGTGCCAGTGACCGACAGAGACGTGAGCTCGCCTGCGGATACGGCGTGATCGGACTCGCAATTGCCGCAACAGTCCAGTATGATCCCGCGTCGACCGGCAGAGCGGCCGATCGTTCATGCCTAACCCCATTTTGGCGGCTTCGCCAATGGCGCGCACGCGTCGCGGGTTGTCTTGGGTACGCACCCCGCAGCCTATCGTGTGCGACCGGCAATGACCGGGGAGAACACGGACCACCGCGTCGAGGATGAACCCGCCGGTTCCACGCAAGGGTCCGACTCGGTCACGCGCACCGGCGGTGCCACTCTCGGATATTGGGGGGAGCTGACGCTGATGGCGCGCCTCGGCCGAGGCGGCTTCGGCGAGGTGTACCTGGCATGGGACCCGAAGCTGGCGCGCGAAGTCGCGTTGAAGCTGCTGCGCCACCCATGGTCCGACTCGAGCTCGCGCGCAATCATCCGCGAGGCGCGTCTGCTGGCGCGCGTGCGCCATCCCCACGTCGTAACGGTTTTTGGAGCAGATCGCTTCGACGGCTCTGTCGGCCTCTGGATGGAGTACGTCAGAGGGCGGACCCTTTCTCAAATCGTGCACGAACAAGGTGCGTTTGGTCCCGCAGAAGCAACTGTCGTCGGACTGGAGCTCTGCCGAGCACTCGCCGCAGTGCATGGTGCGGGCCTCGTGCACGGCGACGTAAAAGCTCAGAACGTCATTCGAGAGAGCGGCGGCCGGATCGTCCTGATGGATTTCGGTGCCGGCCGCGAACTCGCGGGAGGCACTCCGGAAAGCGCGGTGGATGCCGCCGGCACGCCCGCCTACATGGCACCAGAGCTCTTTCATGGTTCGCCTGCTTCCATCCAGAGCGACATATACGCCTTGGGTGTTCTGCTCTACTACCTCGTCACCGGTTTGTATCCCGTCGATGCCGGCTCCTCGGCCCAGGCACGGGCAGCGCACGCAAGCAGCGGACGCCGGCTGTTGCGCGACGTGCGTGCGGATCTTCCGTCGGATTTTCTCCACATCGTCGAACGGGCGCTCGCGCCGGACCCGCGCGACCGCTTCGCCTCGGTCGGCGCCATGGAAGCGGCACTCGCGCACGCCGTCAAGGACACGCCCCCTCCGCGTGGCACATCGTTGCTACGACGACCGGTTGCGGCAGCGCTGTTGACGGCCGTCCTTTGTGCCACAACATATGCGTCGTGGAGTTCGTGGGCACACCCGCGGGCGACGCCCTTCAGTGGCACGCCGGTGCGGTCGCTGGCAGTGCTGCCGTTCGTGAATAAATCGGGAGGCGAACAGGACTATTTCAGCGACGGTACCAGCGAACTTCTGACCGCCAAGCTCGCCAGCATTGCGTCCATCAGAGTCACCTCCTACACGTCGACAGCGCGCCTGAAGGGTACGCGCCGTACGCCGCAGGATCTCGGATCTGAACTGCACGTCGACGCACTCCTCAGCGGATCTGTTTCACGGTCGGGCGATTGGGTTCGAGTGAATGCGCAGCTCGTTGAGGCTCGCAGCGGCGAATTGCTGTGGGCTGATTCTTACGAGCGACACCTCACGGATTATTTCGTGCTGCAGGCTGATCTCGTCCGCGACATGGTCGGGAAAATACGCGTTGCATTGTCTGCCGATGAGCAACGCCAGCTCGCTGAGCGGGCCAGCGCGAGCGTCGAGGCCCAGGACGCGTATTTGAGCGGTGCGGCGGCGATGCAGTCACTCAGCGAAGCCGGCCTGACGTCAGCGGTCGGCCACTTCAAGCGGGCGATTGAGCTTGATCCGCAGTACGCGCGTGCGTATGCCGGCTTGGCGTATGCGTACACCGTACTGGGCGCCGGGTACTCAGCCTTCAGCCGGGAGGAGGGCTATGCGTTGACGCGTGCCGCCGCGACACGCGCACTAGAGCTCGACGAGCGTTCGACGAGCGGCCATTATGCGATGGCGCTGGTGAACTTCGATTTCGAGTACGACTGGCCGGGAGCGGAAGCGCACTTGCGGCGCGCCATCGAGCTCTCTCCCAGCGACGCCGACGCGCACCAGCAACTGGGTGTCGTTCTCGCGGCAATGGGTGACCGCGAAGCATCCATCGAGGAAGTGCGCCGGGCGCGGGAGCTTGATCCATTCCTGCCGGAGCGCCGCTCGACGCTGGCCATGGTCCTGTACTACGCTCGCCGGTACAACGACGCGCTGATCGAGCTGCAGGGCGCGATGCAGGCGGACAGTCACCTCGAGGTCGCCAGGTTCGGCCTCGTTCGAGTGTTCGATGCCATGGGAAGGCCTCGGGACGCGCTCGCCCAGTTGGACAGGCTGCGCGAGCGAAACGACGCAGCAGCAAAGGCGGAGCATGCGCGGGTCTATGCGCTCGTCGGGCAGCGAGATCGCGCTCGAGCGCTGCTCCGGACGCTCGAAGACGCGCGCGCGAGTGGGGAGACGCGTGTTGCGCTGGAAAGCCTGGCTCATATCCATGTCGCGCTCCAGGATCGCGACGGCGCGTTCGCGCTCCTCGAGCAGGCATTCAACGAACGCTCGCCGGGGTTATGCTGGCTCAAGGTCGACCCGCGATTTGACGACCTGCACTCAGATCCGCGATTTCCCGCATTACTCGACCGACTTCGATTGAAATAGCGTCATCAGCGATTCAACTTCACGGAGGGAATATGGCCGCCAATCGCACAATTCGGCTCACTGGCCTCGGCACTTCGATGACCGACCGCATCGATGACCTCAAGGCATTGAGTGAAGCCGTCGATCGTGAGGAGGAACGAGAAGAAATCAACAAGTTCATTCAGGTGCTGGAAAACACCCGAGACGAGTGCAAGAACTTCTGTCGCGCGTGGAGCCGTTCCTTCAATGTCGAAGATTGAGCCGCATGACGGGGACGGTGTTCTTCCGTCGCGCGCAGCACGTCGTGTGCTACTGGGATGGTCCCGCGCTCGTGTTCCACAACTACGCGACGGATCGACGTACGAGCGGATCACCCGTGCTGGCGAGAATTCTCGCCCGGTTCGATCGCTGGCAGCCACCTGAGGCACTGAACGACATCCTTCCCGATGCTGCCAGCGGGACGCGCCGCGCTCTGCTGCGGCGGCTCGTCGCGCGATCGCTGCTTGAGCGCTCCGACCGCAGGGTGCCACCGCGCGAAAAACTGCTTGCGGACTGGCGTGACTGGAATCCGGCGGCCGGTTTCTTCCATTTCACCACGAAGGACATGGTTAACGTGCTGCCTTTGGCGGCATCCGAGCGCGAGCTCCGCAGAAAAGCGCGCACGATCCCGATGCCGTACCCGACAAAGAGCTACCCGGCAAGCGTGCCGCTGCCCTTACCCGCACCGAAGGCCCACGGCGAGTTCACGGCCACCCTGCTCGCCAGGCGTACGTGGAGAAATTTCTCAACGGCACCATTGACACAGCATGAGATCGGGACACTGCTGGCGCTGACGTGGGGAATTCAGCGCTGGGGGAGAGCGCATGGGCAGGGCAAGGTCGCGTTGAAGACTTCCCCCTCGGGTGGGGCCTGCCATCCGGGCGAGGTGTATCTTCTGGCGCTGAATGTCCGGAACCTGAGACGCGGTCTCTATCACTACGCTCCCGATCGCCACGTGCTCGAGCGTCTGCGCTTTAGGTGGACAGCCGGACTGATTGGGCGTTATTTGCCGATGCAGCCGTGGTTTGGAAAAGCAGCGGCGCTGTTTCTGATGACGGTCGTGTTTTCGCGCGCGCAGTGGCGATATCCAGTGGCTCGCGCCTATCGCGCGGTGCTCCTCGACGCAGGTCACCTGTGTCAGACATTCTGCCTGACAGCGACATGGCTGGGATTGGCGCCGTTCTGTTCCATGGCGTTCGCTGACTCGCGTATCGAAAAGGACCTAAAGATTGACGGCGTTGGTGAATCGCTGATCTACGTGGCGGGAGTCGGGAGGCGTCCCGAGGGCGGTTGGCGGCCGCTGTCGAGCAGTGGACGAACCGCTCGCCGTCCCACACAGCGTATCGCGTTGGCCGAACTAGAACGTTCAGTTGCCTTGAAACACAGTCCGCACCGTGACGCGCGGCGTATCTGACTCGATTCGAACACAATCGCAGGAACCGGGCGACAGGGGCGACCGCGGCGCACGCCGCGATCGAGGACGGCTTGGGCCTCACCTTCTCCTTCGAGGAACACGTAGCGCGCCCGCCGAACAAATTCGCCATTAGAATCAGGCCGAACAAACGCCAAGGAGACTCATGGCCAAGCACCGATCGAAGCGGACTTCAGCGCCGCGCCCGTACGAGGTTCTATTTCAAATGGTGATCGGCAAGTGGATCAGTCAGGCGATCGGGACCGTCGTCGAAATCGGCGTCCCTGACGAACTTCGGAATGGAGCGCGGCGGTGCAGCGACATCGCTCGTGAAGCCGGAGTCTCCGAAGACGGCCTCTATCGCTTGTTGAGGGCACTCGCGAGCGTGGGCCTGTTTGCTGAAAGCGCCGGCCGCCGGTTCAAGTTGACCCCCATGGGACAGTTCCTTCGCAGCGACCACCCGCAGAGCGCTGCGGGGTACGCGCAGTTTGTGGCTCATGACAGCACGTGGCGGCCATGGGGACAACTGAGCTACAGCGTCAAGACCGGCATGGCAGCGTTCGATCATGTATTCGGCGCACCCATATTCGAGTATCTCTCAAAGAACCCGGAAGCCGCCGCGGTGTTCGACGATGCGATGACGCCGATCAGCGCTACGGAGGCGCGCGCGACGTCCGACGCGTACGATTTCAAAGGAATCAAGACGTTGATGGATGTGGCGGGCGCCCGACGGCAGCTCTTTGAAAAAATCGCCGCTTTCAGTCCGCACCCTGCCTTGGCGTGGTCGCGTCGGTCAGCCGGAGCTGCCGCCAGGGATCCTAATCCGCGGTGATCGACGGCCGGCCAGAATACACCACCGCGCCCTCGAATAAACGGAGCGGCTCACAACCGCAGCCGCGCGCTTTCCGCCGTAGAGCAGCACGCAGACCGCTGATATCATCGCACCACTATGCGGGCGGCTGGCTCTCACTTGGGACCATACGAAATCCTCACTCTGCTCGGCACAGGTGGGATGGGTGAGGTCTATCGCGCGAGGGATCCCCGGCTCGGTCGTGATGTGGCCATCAAGGTGCTGAGCGGAGCAGCGCCGGTCGGCGCGGACGCGCTCGCCCGCTTCGAGCAAGAGGCACGGGCGGCGGCCGCCCTCAGCCATCCAAATATCGTCACCGTGCTGGATGTCGGGTCGCACGAAGGCGTGCCGTTCGTCGTGTTCGAACTACTCGATGGAGAGACGCTGCGCGAACGGCTCGGGCGAGGGCGATTGCCGACGCGGAAGGCGGTCGAATACGGCGTGCAGCTCTGCGAGGGTCTCGCGGCGGCCCATGGCAAAGGCATCGTCCATCGCGACCTCAAGCCGGACAACGTGTTCCTCACGAGAGACGGGCACGCGAAGATTTTCGACTTCGGCGTCGCCAAACTCACCCGTCCGATGCCGGACAGCGACGCGTCGACGCGGCACGAAACGGAGCGGGGACAACTCGTTGGCACGTTCGCGTACATGTCTCCGGAACAGGTGAAAGGCGAGCCGATCGATTCACGCGCCGACTTGTTCGCCTTCGGCGCGACGCTGTACGAGATGCTTGCCGGCGGGCCCGCCTTTCTCCGCCGCACGTCCGCTGAAACGCTGAGCGCGATCCTTAACGATGACCCGAGCGCGACTCCCCGATCAGGCGATCGCAGTGTCCCGCCCGCGCTTGAGACCGTCCTGCGCAAGTGTCTGGAGAAGGAACCGCACGAGCGGTTTCAATCCGCTCGCGATCTGAGCTTCGCGTTGACGGCCGTGCTCAATTCCCTATCGGTGCCGGACCTTTCGGTCGCGTCGCCAGTTGCCAGATTAGGCGTCAAGCCGGTATGGCTGCTGGTCGCCGCGGCTGTTCTCGTCGGTGCGATCGGCGTGTGGATCTACACGCGTGACACGCGAGGGAAGGAGAAGACGGGCCCCCTAACAGCCGTTCCGTTCACCAGCTTCCCAGGCCAGGAGGTTGCGCCGACGTTTTCGCCCGACGGCACCCAAATCGCTTTCGCCTGGTCGCCAGAAGGCCCACAGGATCTTTTCGATCTCTACGTGAAAGTGGTCGGCAGCGAAATCCCTTTGCGGCTCACGACGCATCCTGCGGATTTCATTTCGCCCGCGTGGTCGCCGGACGGTCATCACATCGCTTTTGCCCGAATGAGCTCTCAGGGGAGTGGCATCTACCTCATCTCACCGCTCGGCGGTCCGGAGCGCAAGCTGGCGGATGCCGAATTCGAGTACTTCCTCGAGACGATCATCAACTGGTCTCCGGACGGCAAGGTGCTGGCTTTCTACGACAAGGGACCCTCCGCACAATACGGCATCTCACTACTTGACCTCGCCACACTTCAGAAGACCTGGCGCGCCGCTCCATCTGCGGACTGCATGACGTCATGGGTCCCCGCGTTTTCGCCTGACGGCACTTCGCTCGCCTTTGCGTGCATGGTGACCTACGGCGTCAACGATCTGTTCGTCTCACCGGCGGGAGGCGGAACGCCACGGCGTGTCGCGCGCGTCCAAGGGGACTTCACCGGCATGACATGGGCGCCGGACGGCACGGGCCTGATCTTCGCGTCGGACGGCGATCTCTGGCGCGTTGCTGCCGCCGGTCGTGAGCCGGAGAAGTTGCTGGCCGGGCGCGACGCCTCCATGCCCGCCGCCGCTCGCAACGGCCACCGGCTCGCATACACGACGCAGACTCTGTACAACGTGAACATCTGGCAGCTGCCGCTTGCGGGGACGGCCCATTCTGCCGGAACCGCAACGAAAGTGATCTCCTCGAGCCGCACCGCCGAGCGTCCCACGTTCTCGCCTGACGGCCGCCGGCTGGCATTCGAGGCGAGTCGAACGGGCAGCAACGAAATATGGACCAGTGATGCCGATGGATCCAACGCGATTCCCTTGACCAATTTTCGCGGGCCATGGACCGGCTCGCCGGCATGGTCGCCGGATGGCCAGTTCATCGCCTTCGATTCGCGGCCGGAAGGGCACGCGAATATTTACGTCATGAGATCCGACGGTGGCCCGGTCCGACGCGTCGTGACGGGCGTCGAGGACAGCTCGGAGCCCGAATGGTCGGTGGATGGCAACTGGCTGTACTTCACGGGAACCAAGGGCGGCGCGACGCAGATCTACAGAGTTCCACGCGAGGGTGGCACATCACAACAACTTACGACGCGAGGAGGAACACATCCCCAGGTGTCGCGTGCCGATCGGACACGGATCTATTACAGCCAGCGAGGAAAGGTGTGCACGATGTCGGTCTCCGGAAGCGACGAGCGCTGCCCATCCGAATTCCCGCGTCTGTCTCAGGAGCTTTCGGATGCCTGGGTTATCGACGAGCATGGCATCTACTATATCGATGCTGGGGCGGGTGGTCCCGGCGTCAAGTTTTTCGACTTTAGCAGCGGGCACACCATACGCGTGGCAGATCTTCCCGGGCGACCGCATCCGTACGCCTCGGATCCCGCGCTCGCACCTGATGGAGGGAGGCTTCTGTACGCGCAGCTCGACGCGCTCGCGAGTGACATCATGCTGATCGACACTCTGCGCTAACACTTACATGTCCATGGCAAGAATAGTCCTCGTCGAATCGGCTACATCAATATTCCAAGGACGTATGGCAAGAGCCTCATACCCGATCCCGAGCGGCCGTTCTGTTGCGGGTGTCCCGGGGCGATCCGTTCAATCTGAATCCCGAGCCGTAGCCACCACACGGCGAGCTTGCTCAGCCCATAGAGGGCATGGGCCGAGGCAAACGGGACGCCGTTATCGGTCCGAATCACCTGCGGCAGGCCAAGTTCTTTGAAGGTGCGCTCAAAGACCGTGAAGGCGAACTTCTCCGAGTGGTCAGCAGCCTCGCAAGTGAGCAGGTACCGACTCACGAAGTCGGTGATCGTGAGGGGATAGCAGTACTGGCGATTGCCGAGAAGGAATTCGCCTTTGTAGTCCGCACACCAGCGCCCATTCGGCTGGTATTGTTTCAGAGCGTCGGCTCGGGTCAGCTGTGGCAGGCGCTACTGTTTCAGCGGCCAGTGTTTGGGCGGCGAGCCTCCGACTGGGACGATGCGGTCTCCATCGTGACCTTCTTCGCCGCGCTCGAACAGCACGTAGATGCCGTTCAGCGGTAGTCGAGCGGTATCGAACGGAAACGTGTGCAGCATGCCCGGACGCACAAGACGATGGAGTTCAAGGCAGAGCGTCATTCTGCAAGGCGACGCTTGAGAAAATGAAGTGGCTCAGCGATGCCGAGGCCTTCCATCGGTACGTCGACGGAGCGCAGTCGCGGCGCCAAGTAGCGCCGATACCTGTCCCCAGCCAAAAACACGAAATGGTCATTTTTAACGTCCGTCCGCTGTTGCAGATGTCACGCCCCGCTAAGAGGCTGTATCAAAACCGCGGTCCGACGGTTACCGATGGGCTACTTCGTCGGGGCGCGCGCCTTCAGCTCCTCGAACCAGTTCAAGACGATGTCCACCTTCGCCTGCTGTTGGGATTGCGTGTTTGTCTGGATGAAGTAGAGCCGCGATCCATCGGGCGACACGTCGTAGTTCGGGATTCGATCTCCGACCTTGAATTCTCCCTCGAACAGAACCCTCGGCTTGCCTGGCGCAGCGTCTGCTCCCATGGGCACCACCATGAGTTTCTTGCCCACACGATAGAACAGCTCCTTGCCGTTTCTCGCCCAGACTGGTTCAGCTCCGCCATCAGTGGAAATCTGCATGCGGTTGCCACCACCGGGATAATCCTGAACATAGACCTCCGCTTTCCCCGATTCGTCGGTCTCGAAGGCAATCCAGCGCCCATCAGGAGAAAAGGCCCCCCCAAGCTCCTCAAAGGAAGTTGCCGACAGAGGCTTCGGCTCGCGCTTGCCTTCCAGCGGGAGCAGCCAGAGGTCGCTTCCGGTCCTCGGATCGCTGATGGTCAACAGCAGCGCTTTTCCGTCCGGCGAAACGGACGCTGGATACGTGTCGTTTGTCGTCGACAGAAACGCTTCTTCCGGTGTGCTGCCATCCACGGCCTTCGAATAGAGCTCGAACACGGGCCGTTCGGAAACATAGAAGAGCCGCTTGCCATCCATCGTCCATACCGGATCGAAATTACTCGCGGGACCAAAGGTGAGCCGGGCGAGTGAGCCACGCTCGAGATCCAAGATCCAGACGTCCGGCGCGTGTCCGCCCTCGCGTTGCGCCATCGCGAGCCGCCGGCCATCCGGAGACAACCGGATGCCGCCAAAGGTTTGCAGGTTCTCTCGGATCGTCTGGACTTTGCCGCTGCGGTCCACGGACACGAGCCGCTGTTCGAGTGCGAGTGATGCGGAGCGCACAAATGCCAGTGTGCCGCTGTCAGAGGCGGCGTATTGCGAGACCCCGTTTTGCGGATAAGTGTACACGCCATCGAGAACGGGGGTTGGCGCGCCGGTCGCTTCCATTCTCCGCAGATCGAAGGGCACCGTCAGGAGCGTTTCACCTCTTGCGAAAATCATGTTCCCCGAGACTACGTAGCGGGCAAAAACGCCTCCTTCCAGCACGGTTTTCTGTTCGCCCGTTTTCAGCGATCGGACCGCGATTCGGGATTTTTCCACAGGAGTGGAAAACGCTGTGAAGAGGACCCATTCTCCTCCCGGCAGAATCTGCGGCCACCAGTGGCTCAACTCCCCTTTCGCGCGATCCGGCGACGTCAGCATTTGTGGTGTGCCGCCGGAAGCCGGGATTCTCCAGAGTCCTTCGTTGTAACTCTTCGAGTACACAATCTGGTCGTCGAGTCCCCAACTTCCGCCACCCCATTCCGCGTCGCATAAATCGACGACCGGCCCGCCGTCGATAGCGACTTTCTTCAACTTTCTTCCCGCTGTGAACGCCACCCACTGTCCATCCGGCGAAAGAAACGGCTTGTCAGCCCCGAGCGTCCCAGCAATCGGCTTGCTTTCCCACTGGTCCATCCGCCTGAGAAAGAGCTGGACGTTGCCGTTCTCCCTTCCCACGAAGACCATTCGGGTGCCGTCGAGAGAAAGTGTGATCAACGGATAGCTTTCATCGCCGAATGTCACGTTTTGCGGCAGTTCGAAGTGCAATCGCGACAGGCTTAACGTGGCCGGCCTTGGAGTGAAGAGTTGTCTCCAGCCAACCGCGGCAAGACCCATCGCCAACGCGAGGGCCACTCCCCATGGAAAAAGTCGACTCCGCCCGCGAGCGGGCGCCGCGGCGCTTCCCACGCCGGCGACTGCAGGCACCTCCGGATGCGCAACAGCGTCTTCAATCTCAATACGGGCGTCCGCAATGTCATGCAGGCGGCGCTTGGTGTCCTTCTGCAAACAACGCCGCAGCAGGTCACGAATTCGTCCTGGCGTGTTCGTCGGCAGCGCGTCCAGGTCCGGTTCACGAGTCAGAATGGCCGCGATGGTGTCCGAGACCGTATCGCCGCTGAACACCTGCCTACCCGTGAGGCATTCGAGCAGCACGCAACCGAACGCCCAGATGTCCGCGCGCCTGTCAAGCACCTTGCCACGGGCCTGCTCCGGGCTCATATAGGCCGCGGTGCCCAGGATCACCCCGGCACGCGTCGCGTGCACGCTCAGCGTCGGCGACATCATCAGCGACGAGGCGGACGGCTCGTGTTCCATCATCTTCGCCAACCCGAAGTCGAGAACCTTGACCTTGCCGTCGGAGGTGACTTTGATATTCGCCGGTTTGAGATCCCGGTGGATGACACCTTTTTCGTGCGCGGCTTCCAACGCATCAGCGATCTGTCGCCCCAGCGGCAGGGCATCGGCCAAGGGAATCGGACCGCGTGCGATCGCGTCCGCAAGCGTTTCGCCTTGGACCAGCTCCAGCACGATGCCCGTGACGCCATCGGCCTTCTCCAGCCCGTAGACGGCCGCGATGTTCGGATGATTGAGCGTCGCGAGGAGCTCCGCTTCACGTTGGAAGCGCGCCAGCCGGTCGGGGTCCCGCGAGAAGCCTTCCGGCAGCACCTTGAGGGCGACCTCGCGTTTCAGCCGTGTGTCGCGCGCGCGATAGACCTCCCCCATGCCGCCGGCACCGAGGGCGGAGAGAATTTCATACGGGCCGAGGTGCGTGCCACTGGAAAGAGCCATCGGTTTCTGACGAGGCACCGCATTCTAGCGCCTCAGACCTGGCACCGAAGGGCCGAAACCGAACACGGGGATATTTCTTTAGCCGGTCACACAGGTCTTTTGCGGCCAGTGCCAACATCAGTGCACAGCTGAGCGAACAGGAGACAAGGATCGCCGGGTACTCGATTAGTCTAGTCACGGGCGTGTCGCCTGTGCCGAAATCGGACTACACGGCCACCCGTCCGGGCGAATCGGTGTCTCGCTTCTCCGCGGTCCAGTGGTGCGCCGTCTGGACAGTGCATCGATACTCAGCAAGCGCCGTCAAAGATCGATCCCGTTTAATGATGACATCTCGACTTCAACGGAGGCCAAGCTCACGCGGCGTGAGCGCCATCACGAATACGGCCGCTGGGCGGAACCGGTCGACGCCGCACCACACCGGCGGACGTCTGGTAGGCTTACAGAACCGTGCGTGGCCGACGAGCTCCAGCGGCCCGAACCGCACCACGGATGGAAACGACGCATCGCGTCGCGCGCACTCGAACGCGGTCGTCGCATGAGATGCTTGGCCGTGCATTTAAGGATTCGAACAATGTCACCAGCGACTCCTACTGTGGCTGTATTCAACGCCAGTGAGGATACGGTTGATATGTTGACCGTGTTTTTTCAACAGTGTGGATACCGTGCCGTTGGCGAACCCTGGCCAGCACGGAACCCGTTAGGCGCAGAGGCCGTCAGAGCCTTCGTCGCGCGTCATCACCCTGACGTGATCGTGTTTGACATCAGCTTTCCGTACGATCACAACTGGCAACGCTGCAGGGAATTCCACGAGCTTCACGACACGCGCGACATCCCAGTCGTGCTTACGACCACAAACCGTAACGCACTGATGGAAATCGTCGGACCCACTCCGGCAATGGAGATCGTCGGGAAGCCGTACGATCTGCAGCAGCTCGCGGAGGCCGTGGAGCGCGCGCTGCGGGCCACCGTTGAAAATGACTCGGGGCCGACGAAATACGTCACCTGAGGATGTGAATAGGCCTGCCACTCATACGGACCGCTGATGAACCGGTCAACGGCGGTGACCGTCCGATCGAGCAGCGCGGCGATCGCCTTGCGCTGCGGTTTCGCGACGCAGTTCTGGGCGAACCACACAAGCGCGCCATGCCATCCTTTCATCACCGCCGTCGCGCGTTGCTCCGACAGCTCTATGGACACATGACTGGGCTGGCATTCGTCCAGCTCCTGCTCTGGCGGGCAGTGACGGCCACGAGTATGAGCGCGATAGCAAGCAGCGCGATGGTGACGGCGGGCGGCCTGAACCGGATTCGCATGCAGATCCCCGGTGTGCCTGGATACACCGGTCCCGCAGATTTGCCGAACGACTGTCGTGGAAGAGCCGCCTTGGTGCTTGCGGCGGCGCGGAGCCCTCGAAAGCCGTGGAGTAACGGCCCTCAGATCGACTGTCGCACCGTCTGAGTTGGTCTCCGCACGGCTTCCATGATTGTCCCGCGTTGCCGTCGGGCTCGCTCGCGTCACACGCCGCTGTCGCACCGTCAGATCCATTCTCGAGACTCATGGCATGCGCTTGCGCTGTATTCGGAGAACGTGGGAATTGCAAGAGGTGCAGCGATGATACAAGGCAACAATGAAGCCCAAGACGGCGGACTCATTGCCGTCAAGGACCACGCTCGCGGCGCAATGGACGACTTGTCGTCGCGTGCGCAATTGGCGGCTGACAGCGTGCGAGAGACGACGCAGCGTACTACTCGTCGCGCACAGCTGAAGTTCGAAGACGTGCTGCAGAACAACCCGCTGGCGCTCGGAGCCGCCGCGGCCCTCATCGGGGCCGTCGTCGGCATGTCGGTTCCGCAGACGGACGCCGAAAACGAGTGGATGGGTGATGCGCGCGATGCGGTTCTCGATCGCGCGAAAGAACTGGCAAGCACCGCCGCGGATCGCGTGGGTGATGCCGCCGAAAATATGGAGAAACTCGCCGCTCACGTCAAGGATCAGGCGAAGGACCTTTCGTCTTCTGGAAGTCCATCAAGGGAAAGCCGGAACGGCAGCTAGGTGACACCCGCTACGTTCTTGTTGGCCGCACGTTACGCCAGTCAGACGTGCGGCTATTCTTTCGAAAGTGCTCAGCGTTACTTCAGGGCCGCTGTTGCCGGGCTGTCGCCGAGGCGCTGCTCGTCCTCACGCCCACCACTAGGAGCCAGCCCATTAGCGACAGCTCACCGACACCGGCGAGAATCTGGTTGTAGGGGGCCACATATCGAGCGAAGGGTAGCCACAAAAACGTGAGCCAGCACAGCCCGGACAGCGTCTCCAGGACACCGAGCACACGCGGCAGGAAGCCTGATCTGAAGATGAGAGGGCCGATTAGGACGCACCAGAATCCGAAGAACACGAGGTACACATTGAAGGCGTGAGCGGTGAGTGCCGCGCAGATCAAGGCCAGCGCGTGCAGCTGATCAGCGGTGAAGGCCGTTAGTGACGGGGCCGCTTCCAGGACGATTAGGGGCCCGATTTGCAGAATGCTGCTGACGGCCTGCAGCGCGATCGCGACCAGGCTGACGAACGCCGCAAGCAACGACACCGTTCGGCTTACCGGCTTGAACAGCTCATAGAACAACAGCGTCCATGCGACGTGACACGCAGCGCCGACGATACCCGCCGCGATCGAGATGTGAACCAACCGGGCATGGGCGAGGATGTTGGACGCGGTCCCGGCCGCGTCACCGGAGACGACGAGCATCCTTGGCACGATGACCTGACCAAACCCCGACGTCAGCGCCTCCAGTAACGCGAAGAGTCCCGCAAGCCGGGCGGCCGAGCGCAGCGACGAGCCTGCGAGTTGTTCCACGAGAACCTCCACGATCGCGTCCGATTTCTGCGCTTCGACCATTGTCGGACCAAAGGCGCAGTTTGCACGTTGCCCTGCCGCGACACGGATGGACGATGCAGACTTGCCGTCTCTTTAAGCGCCCTGTCACTTCGCGCGTAACGCATCGACCGCATCGATGCGGGCGGCTCGAGTTGGGGGAAGGCTATCGGCCGATAGCACTGGAAACAAACCAGCCGGTGGGTTTCGTGTTCGCTTCTTCCCCCGACATCGTCGTCCGACTGTCGGTGCCGCTGCTTTCGCTCGCGCGGCAACGCTTCGTTGCCAAGGGACCCCAGCCCCGCAGTATCGTTGGCAAGTCTAGACCCGTATGGAACCGTCAGGCGGCGCGAATCTACAGGTCGCGCTCACTCGCGGCGCGGAACAGATCGCAGCGCGCTCGACAATGTGATCCAGGTACAGCAGACGGCACTCGATCGTCGGCATGCCCCGGAACAGTTCGCACTTCCGCTCCAGTAGTGGCAGGCTCTCCGGCGCGGGATCCGACGAAGGCAGCACACGCTTCGGAAAAGGCGTGTTCCGAACTGGATAGCGCGAATCACCAGAGCGGCCCACACTGGAAGGCGTGTCAAACAACATTCCCGAGTCGTTGTCGCCTACCTGGTGCATGCAATGAGTCGGAGTCCCGAAGCGAAGCGCCACCGCGGAAGTCGTGGAACACGAAGATCCGCGCGAGCTGCGGCAGCCGAATGGGACGTATGAACGCACGGTATCGGCACTGTAACGAGCGACGACTACGGCGAGCTCGCTTGTTCGAGACTGCAGTGCCGACATCGGCGGCGGGACAATTCGTCCAAGTCTTCTCTCACTGGGTGACATCATGCTGATTCTCCTGATCGTCGTGTTGATCCTGCTCTTCGGCGGAGGCGGCGGCTACTACTACGGGAGAGGCGCCGGTTGGCGCGGTCCACATTACGGTGGCGGCCTGCTCGGTCTGGTGCTGATCATTCTGCTGGTCCTCTGGCTGACCGGGGCCATGGGCCCGCGGATGTTGCGCTGAGCGCCATGAGCCAGGAAAACCAGGGTCGCACGCTGGCCATCCTGCGCATCTCCGCCAGCGCCCTCAAGGCCTGGTGGGACGACGACGCACTGCGCCTCGGCGCGTCACTGGCCTACTACACGTTGTTTGCGATCGCGCCCGTCCTGTTGGTCGCCACCGGGATCGCCGGTCTCGTCTTCAACACCGAAGCGGTGCGTGGAGAGATCGTCAACCAGCTCGATCACCTGGTCGGGCGCGAGGGTGCGCGTGCCGTACAGAGCCTTCTCGATGGAGCGAGTCAGCGACGGGCCGGCATTGTCGCCACCACCATCGGCAGCGTCGCGTTCGTCATCGCCGCGACCGGTGCGTTTCTCGAACTCCAGTCCGCGCTGAACACGGTGTGGCGTGTGAAGGCGAATCCGGGTGCGCACCTGAAGGCCTTCCTGCTCGATCGTCTGCGTTCCTTCGGCTTGGTGGTCGCGATCGGTTTTCTGCTGATGGTCTCGCTCGCGGTGACGGCGGCTCTTGCCGCATTCAGCGCGTGGCTCTCACCCCACGCCTCGAGCGTTCCGCTGGTGTGGAGCGGAGTGCAAGTACTCGTATCGCTCGTCGGGACGACGGCGCTGTTCGCGCTCCTGTACCGCGTATTGCCTGACGTGCGTCTCGCCTGGCGCGACGTGACGACCGGTGCATTCGTCACGGCCGTGCTCTTCACACTCGGTCAACAGGTGATCGGCCTGTATCTCGGCCAGAGCAGCATGGCGTCCAGCTACGGCGCTGCCGGTTCGGTGATGATCCTGCTGCTGTGGGTGTACTACTCGTGCCAGATCCTGCTGCTCGGTGCCGAGTTCACACGCGTGTACGCGGAGCACCGCGGCACACCCGTCGAACCGCACGTCTTCGCGCAACACGCCCCATGCATGTCAGGCGACACCGGCAGTCGACTCGACATCGTCCAGCCAACGAGCGCGACCACGTGAGTGCCACGCTGTCCCCGGGCGACGCAAGCGATAATCGTTGCTAAATCGCCGCCGACGTGCCGGCGCGGTCGTGTGAAGCAGCTCAGGGCGCAGATGGAAGACACGACGTCCGATTATGACCGCGAGAAGCTGCAAGAGCGCCTCGCCAAATTAGTCGGGGGCGTCGCGATCATCAAAGTGGGTGCGGCGACGGAGACCGAGTTGAAGGAAAAGAAGGCCCGCGTCGAGGACGCGATGCATGCAACGAAGGCCGCGGTCGACGAGGGCATGGTCCCCGGCGGCGGTGTCGCCCTGCTACGTGCGTCGAGGGCGCTCCAGAATCTCGCGGTCGGTGTCGACGAGCAAATCGGCGTCAAGATCATTGCTCGTGCAATCGAGGAACCAATGAGATGGATCGCGGCGAATGCCGGTCACGAGGGCTCGATCGTCGTCCAGCGTGTCAAGGAAATGAAGCACGACGAGGGTTTCAATGCGGAAACGGAGCGCTACGAGGACCTCGTCGCGGCCGGCGTGATCGACCCGACCAAGGTGGTCCGATCCGCACTGCAGAACGCGGCATCCGATTTCGTCGCTTCTGCTCACAACCGAGGCTGTCATTTCGCTAATTCCGGAACGAGATCAGAACAGGACGGCGTCCACGGGCGGCATGGGCGCTGATATGTACCGGCCAGGTTCTAGGGGCCGGTGAACAGTCGGGCAATACTCAGAACAAGGTACGAAGAGGAATAAAGCGATGCTTCACAACTCACGGATCGAAAACGGCTCCTCCAGGCGTTCACCTCAGAACGGCCACCGCGGCGGGGCGATGGGTATTTCTGCAAGACACCAGCTTCTCAGTAGTTCGCGGAGGACGGCGGATGTTGAGCGGCTGGAATCGGCCATCGGCCGCTTTAAGGCCGACCCAGACGTGGCGATTAACTGCGAGGTAGCGTTTTTTGAGATGGATGGCGACGAGCACCTTCATTGCAACGTGACGCATCGGCATGCGACGAAGTCCGTGACTGGATGGGCAGGACCGGGCCATGTGCCCGATGGGTTCGTTTATAACCGGCGATTCGGTGACACGCCACACAACGAGATGGTCCGGCACATCCGCGACATGGTGTTTGCCGCACGCGTCTGAGGGCCAACCCCGTCCGGTGCGTTGCGTCCCTGCGCGGCGATCAAGAGCGCGGACTAACGTCGGGCGGACGGTGCATCGCCGGCGCCCGAATCGTAACGTTTTGCGAGAACCCATACGTCCACGGTCAGAGATGCGCTGCGCCGGCATCCTGGCCGAGAACGGCATCAGGTCTGCGCACGCGGTCCGGTCGGCTGCTCCCGCAGACCAACGTTGGATTCGTCACATTGCAAACCGCCGGACGCACGCGGGAACGGTTCACCCACCATTCGTCGGCGCCCACGCTGCGTGTGTAGCTGACGCGCAAAATCGCCGCGCACACGTTGGCGGAGGTGACAACATGAGCGTGTGGCGGAGGGACGAATCGTCGTAGTCGGTGGATCCGCAGGCGCAATCGAGGCGCTGATGATACTCGCGGCAGCGCTCCCCGCGAGCTTCCCCCCCCGTTTACCCCGTACTCCAGGTCGTCTCCGCTTTCAGTCGGTGAACCTCAGCCTCCAAATCGAACTCCATGAGCGGCTCCGCCATCGACGAAGCGTGTGGGCGGTGATGCGGCTGATGCTCGGGCTGGTCGGACATGGGAGCCTCCTGTCGCTCGGATTCTAGTGTCATCTCCGATCAAGAGTGCCATCAGCGTGAGAGCCGCCGTCTCCAGAGGAGTTTCTCCAGCTCACGCACCCACAACACCGAACTAGCCACCGCCACACAGTGCAACCACGCGGAGGTAGGGAGCGCTTCGGTCGAAAAGGCGCGCTGAAGGAATGGCACGTACAGGACCGCCATCTGGAGCATGACGGAAAGAGCAATCGCGCCCCACAGCCAGGCGTTCACGAACACCGCACCAAACGCCGTATCGATGTCGGACCTGGCGTTGAACAGGTTGAACATCTGAAACAGCATCAACGTGGTGAACGCCATGGTTTGTGCGCGTCGCAGCGTGCCAGTGCCGGCGATGAAGCCACCCGGCAGTTGCGCATCCAGGATGTATAGCGTGCCGGCGGCCATCACGATGCCGACGAGCA
The DNA here is from genome assembly GCA_035492775.1 of Vicinamibacterales bacterium. Taxonomy (GTDB): domain Bacteria; phylum Acidobacteriota; class Vicinamibacteria; order Vicinamibacterales; family 2-12-FULL-66-21; genus DATJFQ01. The sequence goes on along the minus strand of DATJIW010000046.1, from coordinate 3,425 downwards.
GGATCCCGCGCCACATCGCTCCCGTGATCACCCGTTCGCCGGCCGGCCGCGGAGGCCGTGTCATGAGCGCCGGATCCGCCGGATCGAGCCCGAGCGCCAGTGCCGGCGCGCCGTCCGTCACGAGATTGATCCACAGGAGTTGCGTGGCGACGAGCGGGAGCACGACGGCATTGCCCGGCTGCACGAGGCCGATCGCCTCCGCCAGGACGACCCCAAAGAACATCGTGATGACTTCGCCGATGTTCGATGACAGGAGATACCGGAGAAACTTCCTGATGTTCTCGAAAATCGCCCGGCCTTCTTCGATGGCTGCGACAATCGTCGCGAAGTTGTCGTCGGCCAGCACCATGTCGGCCGCCTGCTTCGACACATCCGTTCCGGTCATGCCCATCGCCACGCCGATGTCAGCGGTCTTCAGCGCTGGAGCGTCGTTGACGCCATCGCCGGTCATCGCTACGACCGCTCCGCGGCGCTGCAGAGCTTTGACGATGCGCAACTTGTGTTCCGGATTGACGCGGGCGTATACCGAGGCGGTCATCACCGTCTGGTCGAGCGCGGCATCGGACATCCGCTCGATCTCTGTTCCGGGGACCCCGGCGTGGGCCTCGGCGAGTCCCAGTTCCTGAGCGATCACTGCCGCGGTTCTCGGGTGGTCACCGGTGATCATGACTGGCCGGACACCGGCGCGCTTCGCGCGCGCCACGGCATCAGCGGCCTCAGGTCGTGGCGGATCGATCATGCCGACCAGGCCGGCGAAGACGAGATCTCGCTCGGCATCTTCCCCGGCGTCAGCCGCGGTGAGTGTGCCATCGACCGATGCGCGGTAGGCGATGGCGAGCGTCCGCAGTGCGCGACCCGCGAGGTCGTCGTTCACCGAGAGAATCTGGTCGCGTCGATCCGCGGACAGCGGACGCCACTGGTCGCCGACGAGTTCCTGGGTGCAGCGCGCGAGCAGGATATCTGGCGCTCCTTTCGTGAACAGCAGTACGCGGCCCGCGGTCTCGGCGTCCGTATGAATCGTGCTCATTAACTTGCGCTGCGAAGAGAATGGCACTTCGCCGATGCGAACGAATCGCTGTGTCAATCGATCCCTCTCGAGGCCTGCTTTGCGCGCCGCCACGATGAGCGCACCCTCTGTGGGATCGCCCTGTACGGTCCACTGCCCGTCGTGCTGATGAAGCGAAGCGTTGTTCGCGCGGTCCGCGACGGCCAGCGTTCGTTCCAGTTCGATCTGAAGCGCGCCGCTTATCCGCTGTCCGCCGTCCTGCCGAACGTCACCAACCGGGGCGTAGCCGGTGCCGCTGAAGAGGACGCGCCCGCTCGCGGTGACGACCTCGCGCACGGTCATCTCGTTCCTGGTCAGGGTGCCCGTCTTGTCCGACGCGATCACGGACGCAGACCCCAATGTCTCTACCGCGCTGAGATGCCGTACGATCGCGTGCCGCCGTGCCATGCGCTGCACGCCGATCGACAGCACGACGGTGACGATGGTGGGCAGTCCCTCGGGTACCGCTGCCACGGCCAGCGCGACGCCGAGGATCAGTACGTCCAACAACGCCGATAGACCGCGGACCTCTTCGACCCACACAATGGTCGCGATCATCACGACAGCGATCGCCACGACGACCAGGCCCAGCGTCCGACCGACACGATCGAGTTCCTTCTGGAGCGGTGTCGTCTCCGACGGAACGCGCGCCAGCATGCCGGCGATGTGTCCCATTTCGGTTCGCATGCCGGTCGCGGTGACGACCGCACAACCATGCCCGTACGTGACCGATGTGCCACTGAACACCATGTTCGTGCGATCGCCGAGGCCGACATCTCCCGCGATCGGTGTCACGTCTTTCGACATCGGAAGGCTTTCGCCCGTCAACGCCGCTTCGGCCGTCTGTAGTGCCGCCGATCGTACGACTCTGCCATCGGCGGGAACCGTGTCGCCTGCCTCGATCAGCATGACGTCGCCCGGCACGATGTCTATCGCGGGTATCTGTTTCGTCTCGCCGTCACGAACGACGTGGGCATGGGCAGCCGCCATCTGCTGCAATGCCGCGACGGCGGTTTCCGCTCGCTGTTCCTGGACATAGCCAAGGATCGCGTTCAGGAGCACAACGACGCTGATCGCCAGCGCCTCGTACGGCAGGGGCGCGTCCCGCTCATACCACCACAGCGCTGCGGAGATCGCCGTCGCAATCATCAGCAGGATGACGAGGACGTCTCGAAACTGCGCAAGGAACTTCTTCCAGGCCGGAACTGGCGGCTCGCTGGCCAGCTGATTCGATCCGTATTGCCCAAGGCGGGTGCGGGCTTCGGCATCCGTCAGGCCACGGTCGACGTCGGTGCCGAGAGCGCCGACCACCTCCTCGGCAGCCTGTTGGTATTCGGAGACCATGTCGTCGTCCGGTTCAGTGGCGCGCGCCGCTGCGCGTGGCGCCATCGCCATCGAGCCATCGCCTCATCGTTTGGTGACGCTGGCCGGAATTGTCAAGGTTTTCGAGACTTCGCGATGGTCGCGACTCATCGCGATGATCTCGGAGCCGGCTTCTAAGCCGTGGCGCTCAGGTTCGAGTCCTGCCCGGCGCGTACTTACCGATCCACTGTGAGCTCGACCAGGCGGAGGCCGAGCGTCACCTGGGCCGACGCACCGCGGCGAAACATGAGACGACACAGCGGCTCATTGGGACCGACCCCGGCTTGTGTCGCGGCCAGCGCCACGTAGTCGAGCAGTTCGACCAGCATGTCGCCCGTATCTGCAATCTCGATCCGCGTCTCGGTGTCGGACGATGCGCTGCCGCCGTCGACAGCACAGCCGAGACCCTTGGCGAAATCGCGGACGTGGTGCACCACCGTCGCCTGGTCACTGAGCACCGTCAAAATGGCGTTCACAGCGTCGTGCCCCGAATTTCCGCGCGAATCACCGGTCCTGGGATGCCCGTGTGCTCCGCATGCGATCCAGGTGCACCGCCCGGAGCGACAACCGCACATATCATCGCCGTCAGAATCGTCCGTTTCACGGCTGTGATCCTTTCTGCTGCGCGTGTGTTTCCCGGTGGATGGGGGATTGTAACCGATGCGCGCAGGCCCCGACCCGCGAGCCCACCCACGACCCCCGACTCTCCGAACCGGTACACCCCTTGCTCGGCCCGCTCACGTGATTCACGACCTCTGGTACAAGAACGCCGTCATCTACTGCCTGAACGTCGAGACGTATCTCGATTCGAACGGCGACGGGATCGGCGATTTCCCCGGATTGACCGAGCGGCTTCCGTATCTGGCGGGACTGGGCATCACCTGCCTGTGGCTGCTGCCGTTCTACCCGTCTCCCAACAGAGACGACGGGTACGATGTAGCGGATTTTTACGGCGTGCACCCGCGCGTCGGGTCCTTCGGCGACTTCGTCGAATTCATGAATCGCGCGGAATCGCTGG
>DATJIW010000045.1:0-19952 GCA_035492775.1 Vicinamibacterales bacterium | reverse complement strand
GCCGCGTTACTGGTGCGTTGTGTCGAGTATTGCCGTCGTGCTCACAGGGGCGACGACCGCCGCGGCGCAGCAGCCGGCCGCGGCCGGCGCGAATCGACCGAACCTCCACGTGCTGCAGTCGCTGCCGGAGTCCCAGCTCTTTCCGCTGATGAATCTCATCGCGGATTCGCTCGGCGTGCGGTGCGATTACTGCCACGTGCAGGCGGCGCCGGACCTCACGAAGACACCGTCGAACGTTGGCGGCTGGAAATGGGATCGCGACGATAAACCGCAGAAGCGCACGGCACGCGAGATGATGCAGATGACGATCGCGCTGAACGCGGGTCACTTCAGCAGCGAGTCACGCATTACCTGCTATACGTGCCATCGCGGCTCGACGCTGACCGTGCGCACGCCGCCGCTGCCGCCGCCGCCGGCGGGAAGCGCCACGACGCCGGTCATCCCTGCGCTTCCGCCAGCCGAACGCGTCTGGGCGAACTACGTCAATGCTGTCGGCCGGGACGAGCCGACCGCCACCGGCGCCGGCACCATGATCTCAGGCTGGGACGATCGGCCGGAGGGTCGTTACGCGAAGGTCGAGATCGTCGTGGCCGGTGCGGGCCGCTACCGTGCGACCCTTGCAACTGCGGATGGACCCGTCAGTCAGGGGCTGGACGGACAAACCGGATGGGTCGCGACGAAGGATGGCGTCCGGCAATTGTCGGGCGCCGACGTCGCGCGGCTGCGGCGGATCGCCATGCGGTATCGGCTTGTAAAGGAACGCCCCGCAAATCTTCAGGTGGTCGGCGTCGATCAAATCGGCGACCGCGACGTGTACGTCGCAACCGCCAGGATCGATCCCTCGACGACCGAAACCTTGTACTTCGACGCGGTCACCGGTCTGCTCCGGCGCGAAATGACAACGACTGAGACAATGCTGCTGCCGCTGCAGGAACAGGTGGATTACGAAGACTATCGCGACGTAGACGGGATGCAATTCCCGTTTCGCGTGACGGCATCCGATGGCGCGCCGTACTCGACAGTGACGCGCACGTTTCTTCAGATCCGGCGCAACGTGCCGGTTGACGATGCGATGTTCCGGCCTCCGTCGGGAGGCTTGTAGCGAAATGCCGCATGCGGGGGGGGCGGGTGCGGGCGCGGGCGCCGGGCGGGGGGCGGGTGCGGGCGCGGGGTGCGGGGGCGGGCGCGGGGGCGGGATGCGGGCGCGGGGGGCGGGATGCGGGCGCGGGGGGCGGGCGCGGGGTGCGGGGGCGGGATGCGGGCGCGGGGGCGGGGATGGCCGCACGTCGCGTCAGCCCTCCTGGCGGAGCGCGATCGTGGGATCGATGCGCAACGCCCGTCGCACCGGGATCGCGCACGCGAGCATCGCGAGGCCAATGAGAGCCGAGACAACGACTGCGAACGTCGCGGGATCCGTCGAGCTGACGCCATACAGCACGCCGGCAATCAAGCGCGTCGCGAGCAGCGCACACGCCAACCCGATTGCCGTGCCGATGATTGTGAGCTGCAAGGCTTCCCGCAGGATCGAGACGACGATGACGGCTGAACGGGCGCCGAGCGCAACGCGGATGCCGATTTCGCGTGTCCGGCCGCCGACCACATATGCCATGACGCCGTAAATCCCGATCGCGGCGAGCGCAACCGCGGTGAGCGCGAACAGGCTGACGGTGGCCATGGAAAAGCGGACCGCGTCGAGCGACGAGCTCACCGTCTCGTCGAGCGTGCGCGCGCCAAAGACAGGCAGTGTCGGGTCTACGTGCTGCACCTCGACCCGCATGCGCTCGGCAGCGGCGGCGCCATCGAGCTGTCCCCGCAGAAAGATGGCCAATCGATTGCCGGTGCTCTGATGGAAATTCAGATACACCTTGGGAACGGACCCGTTCTCGAGCGACTCTGTGCGGGCGTCCGCAATCGTGCCGATCACCACAATCCATGGCGAACCGCTCCGGGTGCGCCTGAAACGCTTCCCGATCGGATCCTCCCCGGGCCAGTACTTGCGCGCGAACGCATCGTTGACCACGGCCACGAGGGGCGCGGTGTCGCGGTCGGTGTCGTTGAACACGCGGCCGCGCAGCAGCCGCAGGCCGAGTAGACGGAAGTACTCGGGCGTCACGTCCGTTCGCTCGACCGCAAGCGGCGCGGTCGTGGTTTCGGGCCGATCTTCGAGCGCAATGAAATAGCTGCCTTCGGAGATGACCTTCAGATCATGTGCCGTCTGGTCGAGCGGAATCGACGCCGTGTCGCCGATTGCGGCCTGCTCGACTCCCGGCAGCGTATGAGCCCGACGCAGCAGTTCCCGCAGGAACTGCGACTCCTGCGCGGCCGTTCGGTAACGATCTGCCTTCGGATCGTTCGGCGCGGGCAGCCGCGTGCGGATGATCAACACGTTCTCGCGGTCGAAGCCGAGGTCCACATGGACGAGGTCGCGGAACGTGCGGACCAGCAGGCCCGCGCCGGCGAGCAGGACCATCGAGATCGCGATCTCCGCAACGATGAGGAGACGCCGAGTGCCGGCCTGACGCGCGCTCGCGCCGCGGCCGTCCGACTGTTTGATCACCTGAGCGGCATCGACGCGGTTGGCATGCACAGCGGGAAAGATGCCGAAACCGACGCCGGTGACGATGCTGGCTGCCACGGCAAACGCCAGGACGGTCCAGTCGAGCCCCGCCGGGTTGAGCTGCGGAAGCGTGTCGGGCACGAAGCGGAGGAGTAACCCCTTCGTCAACGAAAGCAGGAGCAGACCGCCGGCGCCGCCCGCAACCGACAGCAGGGCGCTCTCGGTGAGCAGCTGCCGGATCAAGCGTCCCTGGCTCGCGCCGAGCGCCCGGCGCATCGCGAGCTCCCGGGCACGCATGGTGCCTCGCGCGAGCAGAAGGTTCGCGATGTTCGCGCAGCCGATCAGCAGGACGAGACCGACCGCGGACAGCAGCAGGACGAGCGGACGCCGGACGTCGCCCACGATGCGATCCTTCAGCGGCACGATCCGCACGGCGAAACCGCTTTGCGGCGGGTAGTCCGCTGGAAACCGCCGGCGCAGCTCCGCGGCGAGCGCGTCGAGCCGCTGCTGTGCGGACGCGAGCGTCAGTCCCGGTGCCAGGCGGGCGATCGCCGTGGGAAGATTGCGGCCCGCGCGCGGCGGCTGATCGCGCATGGGCATGCCGTAAAAGCTGGTCGCCGCCCAGATGTCGATGTTCCGCTCTTCCAGCTTGCGGCCGGGCGCATCGAATCCCTGGGGCATGACGCCCACAATCCGGTACACGTCCGTATCCATCCGGATACTCTTCTCGAGGATCCGCGGATCTCCGCCGAAGCCGCGCCGCCACAACCGATCGCTGATGACGACCTCCGGGAGAATGCCGGGCGAATAGTCGCGGGGATCGAACGTGCGTCCGAGTTGAGGCTTGACGCGGAGCAGGGCGAAGTAGCCCGGCGCGACGATGACGATACGCACGCGCTCGGGGCGCGCGCCGCCCGTCAGGTTGTTCTCGTCGAACCACACGGGCGAGACGAACTCGAATGCGCCCGAACGCTGCAGGTCGCGCCATTCGGGCTGCGACATCCCGACGTCCCGTGCCTCGACTCCGGGAAGGTCCACGGCCACGCTGACGAGACGGTCGGCATCAGGGTACGGCAGCGGACGCAGCAGCGTGGCGTCGACGAGGCTGAACACCGCGGTCGTCGCGCCAATCCCGATGGTCATCGTCGCGATGGCAGTGACCGCGAAGCCGGGAGATTTCTTCAGCGTGCGAAGCGCGTAGCGGGCGTCCTGGCACAGGTGGTCCCACCAGAGCACGTGCGAAGACTCGTAGAAGCGCTCTTCCGCGCGAGTCGGACTCCCGAATGCACGAAGCGCCGCGGTGCGCGCCTCCTCCGGCCCGAGCCCTTCCTCGCACAGACGATCGATTTCGAGCTGGACGTGCGCAGCGATCTCGGCGTCGAAGTCTTCCAGGGTCCGCCGGCGACGCCGGAACATGATGACCTACTCCTGCGCCTTCGCGGTGTTGAGCACGCGCCCGATTGCGGACGCGAGGCGGTTCCATTTCCCGGTCTCGCTGAGGAGTTGGCGGCGGCCTGCGGGCGTCAGGGTGTAATACCGCGCCTTGCGGTTGTTCTTCGATGTACCCCATTCGGCCGCTATCCAGGCCCGTCGTTCGAGGCGCTGGAGCGCCGGGTACAACGCGCCGTGCTCGACGAGCAGTTCGTCCCCGGACGTGAGCTGGATCGCGCGGGCGATTCCCTGCCCGTGTTCAGGGCCGAAGATCAGCGTGCGAAGAATCAGGAGATCGAGCGTGCCCTGCAGCAGATCGAGCGGCTCACGCGGCTTTCGGGTCGGCATCTGACCCGAGTATCCCGCGATTCGGGTCAGACGTCAACCCGAATGGTCCGGCGTGACGAGCACGCGTCCACGTGGTGAAATGTGGTCGTGTTCCGCGACCTCCGTCACGCCATTCGCCGGCTGCGCAACAGCCCGGCGTTCTCGGCGGTCGCCATCGCCACGATCGCGCTCGCGATCGGCGCGAACACGGCTACGTTCAGCTTCGTCAACGCCCTGTTGCTCAGGCCGCTCCCCTACCCGGACCCGCACCGCATCGTCCGGCTCGCGGAACGTCCGCCGGGCGGCGGACTCAATGGCATCTCCACGGAGAACTACCTCGATTGGAGCCGCCAGAATTCCGTTTTCGAGTACGTCGCCGCGGAGGCGTCCTGGCGTGCGACGTTGACCGGCGGCGACGAGCCGACCCTGATCCGCGGCGTACGGGTGTCGGCGCACTACTTCGACATCTTCCGCGTGAAGCCGCCACTGGGCCGCACGTTTCGTGAAGGTGAGGACGCGCCCGGCAACGATCGTGTCGTCATGCTGAGCCATCGCCTCTGGGAACGTCGCTTTGGCGCGGACCCGGCGATTGTTGGACGGCGCCTGCTGCTCGACGGCGATGCATACACCGTGATCGGCGTCCTTCCGAAAGGCCCTTTCGATCGCGCCTCGGCGCAGATTTGGAAACCCCTGGCGTTCGAACCCGCCAACATGACGCGCGATTTTCGGTGGCTCGGCGCGAGCGCCACCCTGAGGCCCGGCGTGACGCTCGAACGTGCGCGCGAGGAGATGGCGGTCATCGGGCACCGCCTGGCTGCGGCGTATCCCGCATCGAACAAGGGATGGGGTGTCGCCGTCGACCGCCTCGAGGACGTCCTGATCGGGCCGCAGATGCGCACGGCGGTCACGGTTCTTTTCGCCGCCACGATGTTCGTGCTTTTGATCGGCTGCGCGAACCTGGCAAATCTCGCGCTCGCACGCGGCATGTCCAGGGAAAGCGAAATGGCCGTGCGTGCCGCGCTCGGTGCAACGCGCCGGCGCCTCGTTCGGGAACTGCTGTCAGAGCACCTCGTGATTTCGATCTGCGCGGGCATCGTGGCCGTCGGCGTTGGGTATCTATTCCTGCGTGGGATCCAATCCCTGATTCCTCCTGACCTGCTGCCTCCCGCAGTCGACGTCGGGCTGGACCGAACGGTGTTGCTGTTCACTTTCATCGCCGCGATCTTCACAGGCGTCATCTTCGGCGCGGTTCCAGCAGCGCGGGCCACGAGCCGGAGCCCCGCTGACTCGTTGAAGAAGAGCGGCCACGGCACGACGACAAGCAGTCCCGGCCGGCGCGTGCGCGGCGTTCTGGTCGTTGCCGAAATCGCGCTCGCGTTCGTACTGCTGGTGGGATCGGGACTGCTGATGCGCAGCTTTTTCAAGCTGCTCGAGGTCAATCCCGGATTCGATCCCACGAACGTTTTGACGGCGAACTTGCCGATCGTGCAGGAACAATATCGCGAGCCTGTCAGACTGAATGCATATCTCGCGGCCATCAGGACTGCGGTCGATGCGGTGGCCGGCGTTCGTGAAACCGCCCTTGCGTCCGCGCTGCCGCTGGAGGGGTGGGGCTATGGCGTACCGTACGCAATCGCGGGCCGTACGCCGGTCGAACAGGGCATTCGCCGGCCGGCGTTCTTCAAGGTCGTCAGCCCTTCATACTTCGACGCACTCGGCATCAAATTGAACGCGGGGCGCCTGCTGACCGACAACGACGGCCCGGGCGCACCGCCCGCTGCCGTCATCAACGAAACGCTGGCCAGGCGCGAATTTTCGGATGACAGTCCCATCGGCCAGCGCATCCTCGTTCCGGAAATCACACCCGGCAGAACGGGCTTCGGCAAGCCGATCGCGTGGGAAATCGTCGGCGTGATTGCGGACGAGAAGATCAACGATCTGGTCGACGAGACGAGCGCGGGCCTGTACGTGTCGAATCAGCAGAGCCCGACATACGGCATCAGCCTCATCGTGCGCGCAAGCGTCCCGCCTCAGGCTCTGGAAAAAACGATTCGGTCAGTAATCGCCGGCGTGAACAGGGACCAGCCGCTCAGCGACGTACGGACGCTCGAGCAGGTCGTCGCGCAGTCGATGCGGGGCAATCGCGTGATGAGCACGCTCCTCGCGATGTTCTCCGCGATGGCGTTGTCGCTGGCGGTCGTCGGGATCTACGGCATCGTCTCTTATTCGGCTGTTCAACGGACGCGTGAGATAGGCATTCGCGCGGCAGTCGGCGCGAGCGGTGGAAGTTTGTGCCGATTGATCTTGCGCGACGCCATGCAGCTCGCGCTGGCGGGACTTGGCGCCGGCCTCGTCGTGATGATTCCGGCGGCTGACGTCCTCTCAACGATGCTGTACGGGGTCGGGACCTACGACCCGCCGACGATCGCAGTAGTGGCCGTGGTGCTTCTGGCCGTGGCGGCGCTGGCCTCGTTCCTGCCAGCCTGGCGGATGATGCAGACGGATCCGATGAAGGCGCTGCGATATCAATGATCAAGGTCACGTCGGATGCGGTGTTGAGTGCGGAGGAGATCAGCCGCGAGGTCGTGAGGGAGCCCGAGGGGGAGGCAGAGCGGGAGGCCCGAGAGTAAGGCGTTCTACTAAGAGGCCACGGAGGCAGTACCGTCAAACTCCAGGTCGCCGGCTATCCACGCGACTGTGAGCGCCGTCCTGCCCGCGCGGAACGCGCGGCAGAAAGGGTCCGGAAATGAACCGCGCGGTGTGTTGGAAGCGGCTCATTTCCGGATCTCTTTCCCCTTTCTGTCAGGGCCGGCTTTGCCGGCCTGCAGGACGGCGGTCTCCGTGGCCTTCGTGGTCTCTTAGTGAGCCGTCTCTGGTTCCAATAATGAAGAAGGTTGGCCCCGTCGTGTGGGGCCAACCATGGTCTCAATGGGCGCGAGACTCGTTCGTTCCGCCCTTGCAGAGTCCGAGCAGGCCTGGCGTGCCTTTCGGAAGCCCGGCGTACCGCCACGAGTCGGCCGCGGTCTGCACCTGCGACGCGAGCTGTCCCATCGGATCGCTCAAATCGAAGTCGTTCAGACCGCTGTAGGCGCAGTTCGAGTTCGCGTTTGCTGGTGCGCCGGTGTCGTTCGTATTGTTGATCTGATTCGGCGGCCCCTTGACCTCACCCGCGAACGCGCCGCCAGCGGCCAGCATGGCAGCAATACCCGCCATTACGACCAATCGCTTCATATCTCAGTCTCCTTCCTTCTCTACCGGTTTTGAGCGGTGTGGATTGAGATGTAACCGGTTGCCGACTGCAACCCATGTGCCGTCCTGCGCATTTCCGTGTCGTCGCGGGCACGCGCGTGAACTCGTTCAGCGTGACCGCGTTACGTGCCGCGGATGTCGCGCTGATTAAGGATGGCCCTAAAAAGGAATCCGCACGTCCGACTTTCTTCAGCCGTACGGCCACTATACTGCGTGCGGCTGACGCGATTCTTCGCGTGCACACACCACAGCAATTGCGGTCATGCGCGCAGGAGCGGTGCAGCCCATACTCACCGTCATGAAGGCGGGTTCGGATCGCTTGCGCGACGTGATCGACGCCGTCGTCGAGGCGCTCGACGAGAACCTTGACGGCCGCGCCGTCGCCGCGCGCGCGATGCTCAGCCCATTTCATTTCAACCGGCTGGTGCGCGCCGGCGTCGGCGAGCCGCCGGCTGCGTTTCGACGGCGTCTGCTGCTGGAGCGCGCGGCATGGCGGCTCAGTCGCGGCGCCAGCGTCACTGACGCCGGACTCGAGGCGGGCTACGAAGCGCTCGAGGCGTTCTCGCGCGCCTTCGCTCGAGCCCACGGCGTGCCGCCAAGCAGGTTTGCCGACGAACCCCGCGAGTTCAGGCTCCCTGCGCCCAACGATATCCACTTCCACCCGCCGGGCGGCCTGCTGCTGCCCGGCCATTCGAGGACAAAGACCATGGATCTTTCAGACCGCCTCGTCGAACATGAACACTGGCACACCGCGCGGCTCCTCGAGCAGGCTGCCGGACTCTCGCACGACGTACTCGACCGCCCCATGCGGCCCGGGTTCGTCGTACATGACTTCGAGGGTCCCGAGCCCGACGTCAGGACCATCCTCGAGCGCATCGTTTTCACCAAAGAGGTGTGGACCGCGGCGATCGGCGGACGCGATATCCCTTCGCGCAAAGACCGCAGCATCGCAGGACTGCAGGCCCGGCTCGCGGCCGTCCAGCCGCAGTTTGCCGCACTGGTCCGGCGCATCCGCGATCGCAACGAATGGGACGATGCCTTCGTCGATGCGCTCTGCACGCCGCCCGTCAGCTTCACCTTCGGCAGCGTCGTTGCCCATATCCTGACGGCCTCCGTGGTTCGGCGTCAGACCGTCATCGACGTGCTGCGGGAACTCGGCGTTCGCGACGTCGAGAGCCGCGATCCCATCGATTGGGAGCGCATGGTCGAAGCGCGCGGACTATGATGGAAAACGTCTTTCATGTCCGAACGATCCGCGAAGCCGGAGACGGAACCGGCGCCCAAGAACTACGTCACGCCAGGCGGCTTGCAGCGGCTGCGAGACGAGCTGCGGTTTCTGCTCACGCGCGAACGGCCTGCGGTGACGCAGGTCGTCGCCTGGGCGGCGAGTAACGGCGATCGCAGCGAGAACGCCGACTATCAGTACAACAAGCGCCGGCTGCGCCAGATCGATCGGCGCATTCACTTCCTGACGAAGCGCATCGACGCGGCAGAAGTCGTCGATCCGGAAGCTCCCCGCCAGGGCCGCGCGGCGAGTCACGTCTTCTTTGGAGCGACGGTGCGGTACGCCAACACGTCCGGCGTTGAGCGCCTCGTCCGCATCGTCGGCCTCGACGAGATCGATCTGGAACGCAATCACATCAGCTGGAAGTCGCCGCTGGCACGCGCGCTGATGAAGTCAGGACCGGGCGACTCGGTGGTGGTACACGCACCGGGCGGCACCGAGCGCCTCGAGATCCTCGATGTGTTTTACGAGCGTATCCCGTCGGAGCCGTTCAGCCCGCCAGCCGGCGCCGAAGCGACGAGCGATCGCGGAGCGCAGCAGCGCAGGTAGCTGCGCACTTCAGGCGTCGGTCCGGACGTACACATGCATCGACCATACGACCGTCTGGGATTGATGACTTTTCCGAAACCCTTCGCCGACGACGAGGGCATCCATCGCAGCAGGTGAGTGGACGAACGCGCGAAAGCTGTTGCCGCGCAATCGTCTGATCGTGTTCGCCATCGACACCCACAGCCAGGTGAGCCAGCGCGCGCGCGGATACGAGAACGCGAACACGCGTCTCGCACGCGTCGCGGCGGCTTTGAGAAGCACGCTGTAATCCGGATAGCAGCACACGACTCGATTCATCGTGACGACATCCGCAGCATCAATCCGATCGCTGACAGTGGTGAAGTCGCCGGCGATGCGTTGGACACCCTCGCTGAGGTGGCGGCGTTCTGCTTCCTGGCCTGCGGCCTCGAGATACGCAGGCGAGGCGTCGACGAGCGTCGCAGTACGGGCGCCGCGTGACAGCAGCTCGAAGCTGAGGACGCCGACGCCGCCGCCGATGTCGAGCAGCGTGTCGCCGGTCTTCAACTCCTTTGCCACCGAATCGACAAGCCACCGCGAGGGCGCATCCGGACCCTTCTGCCGGTACCGTTTCAGATCCCGGGCCGCAATTGCGGGGCCGAACTGCTCTCCGGCGGCGCATCGCGATTCATGACAACAGTTCACGACTGGAGACGATACCGCCGGCGGTGCTCATTCGTCCATTGAATGCGAGCGGGTTCAGTCGTCCACGATAACGACATGCGCTCGGACGGCGCGGTTTCAGAGTCTCGTCGAGCGGGTCGGGGCGAACATCCATCCGGTGCCCGCCGCAACCACGCTTAGAGAGAAGGTGCGCCCGTACAGCGCGCGGGACAGCCGGGCCAGTCGGTACCGCGGTAGCGTCCCAGCAACGTGCCGATCGCGACGACGGCGCGGAACACCACCGTCTGGATTGCCGGCGGCATCACGAGTGCGGCCTGCGTGCGTCGATGCCGCAGGACGAGGTGCGCCAGATAAAACAATGACGGCCGGCCTGCTGAGCCCGCGTTCATGACTTCGAACACGGCCTGGAGATATCGATCGAAATCCTCGACGGGATGGATATGGCCCTCGAACTCCAGAGGCGCGTCGCCGTCGTTCCACCAGCGATGGGCCACGCCACGCAGCAGCTGCACCGTCTCGCCCGGACCTGCGACGACCCGCCGGCCTCCGACATCCCCGGACAACCGTCCGGCGGTCACGTATCCCACTTCATCCTCGAGGTAGTGGATGTGCATTGGCGGACCTTCACGGTGCGGCGGCAGACTTCCTCGAAGCTGGAGGACGACCTCGCCGTCGACGACCTGCCGGCGCAGTGTCAGCACCTCTCCGGTGTGCCTGTTCTCGAGGCGTAACTCCGCGGCCGCTCGAGAAGCGAGCTCGGACATCGGTTTTATGGTCGACATGCACCTTCTATGATAAGGATCTCCGCCGAGCCGATCTTCTTACGCGCCTTCCCGCCCGAGCCTTCGTGTGCGTCGGCCATACGTCAAGAAGCTGACTCTGCCCCCTCGGGCTCCAGCATCTCGAGATGCGGCATCGGGGTGGTAAGAAAGAGCCGCCGCGTGAGGAGTCCCAGCCAACGCGCCCACCGGGTAGAACGGGCCACCCGCGCACTGTCGGTTGCAATGCCGGTGTTGGCGTACATCTGCCGATACAGCCGGGATACGAGAACGAAGGCGAGTCGCGCCTTGAGCGAGCTGACCACACGCGATCGACTCCACACGCTGCGCCAGCTGTAGAACCGATCCCACGCGTGCTGTGTGCCCAGACGAATGTCCTCCAGCGACATCACGGGATGGGGCGTGTAGAGCTTTGGCCGCAGATGCTTGGGGATCAGCCAGTGCGTGGTAACTGGAATGCCGTCCACGCGGCGCTCGCGGTTGCTCGCTTGAGCGGCCCACTTCTCGAAGTCAACCGTGCCTGGAAAAGGCGTGAGCAGTACGAACTGCGCGAACGTGAGATTCGCTCGTTCTGCCAGAGCCACCGTGGCATCGAAGGTGTCCGGAGCGTCGCTGGGCAGCCCGAAGATGAAGGAGCCCAGGACGTGGATATCGTGATCGCGAAAGGCACGGAGGCGCTCGACCAGCGCATCGCCAGCCAGGTTGAACCCTTTGTAGACATCCTTCAACCCTGCGGCGGTCACCGATTCGATGCCGACGAGCGCTCCTCGAATGTGCGCACGGCGCATGGCATCGAGAAACGCGCCATCCTCAGCAGCCTCCATCGTGATTTGCGTGTAGAACACGAGGTCGTCAGGCAGCCGTGCGAGCTGTGCCATCAATTCCAGACGTTCGTCGCGCAAGGCTTCGAGCTGCGCCAGGCGAGCGGGGTCCTTGCGGCGGCGCGCCTGTGCGAGATCCTCGAAACTCACGGGATAGAAGTTGTCGTCAGCCAGGGCAATGAAGCGAAACCCGCGCCGACGCAGCTGGACGACCTCGCGCACCACCTGATCCACCACGCGCTGGCGCGGTTTCTGACCGTCGGTGCGCCACACCGAACAGAACGAGCAGTGTTTGGGACACCCTCGCACCGTCTGCACGGAACCCCACATGTACCGGCCCTCTGGCAGCAGGTCCCATCGTGCCGGCGCGAAATCGGCGCCATCGACGCGGCCGCCTTCGTAGACAGCCGACGGGCGCCCTGCGATGCACTCTTCGATAACGGTCGGCCAGACCACGTCGCCGTCTCCACGGACGACTGCGTGAGCGCCTCCCTGCTCTCGCGCCTCGTTCGGAAAAAGCGTCGCGTGGATCCCGCCAAATACGACCCAGGCCCCACGGGCGCGGGCCATCTGACCGATCGCGTACCCGCGCAGGGCATTCCCGGTGTGAATGCCGATGCCCACGACATCTCCAGGTTTCACATCCGTGGGTTCGATCGGATCCAGGGTTTCGTCGACAACGTGTGGGTCGCCCCACCGGACTCCCGTGGCGGAGGCGAGAACGTACAGCCATCGCGGCGTAATCACCGCAACACCGAATGAGACGTCGCTCGGATTGACCAGGTGCACACACGGCTCGCCGGTCGAGCCAGGGACGCGATTTTCGTCGGCCGCGTGAAGTGTCAGATGGACGGAAGATTGGCCGGAACGGATCACCGGATCAGACATGGACCTCACAAGGCTGAGCTTTGGTGAGGGCCAAAGGCCAGGGCGGCCTCAGAGACTCAAAAAAGCGGGAAGCTGAAGTCTATGTCATTTCTGACAGTAGCGCGAATGTGGCGCTGACGCTGTCGCCTGTTCGTCGGCAGCCTGGTCAGCGATGTGCTCTTCGGTTTCGGACAGAGGACCCCTGCGAGGCCCTCTGTTCGCTTCCAGCGAGATAACGGAAAGGTGACATCAAGTGCGTAGCTATGTCGGCGCGATCGCCTGGGCACGCGATTTCGCGCTGCCGTGCTACGCCATCAGCTTGACGATCTCTTCGAATTCGTCCGGGCTGAATGCGCGCATCGTCGTGCTCGACACGTTGCCCTGCGCCGCGGTGGTCAACGCGAAGGCCGTCGCCTTGTTCTCATCGCTCGCTTCGGACACGATGACGAGGTCGTAGGGTCCCGCCGTGTAGTACGCGGCGACAATGCGCATACCCAGCGATTCGGCCTTCTTCGTCGCCAACTTGAGGCGTGACGGCGACTCCTTGACGTTGCGGATGCCCTGGTCGGTGAATTTGTACAGCGTGACGTATCTCGCCATGGTCGCCTCCTTGCGGGCTCTAATGCGCTGATTCGCTGGCGCAGTCTATCGCAGCCTGTTCGTATGGTACGCAACATGCTGTCGCAGTTCGGGCTTCGCACACGCAAAGCTCTGCGTAAACGGCGACTGACACATCGAGCTCGAGCACAGCAGCATGACCATCAGCGCCACCGCGAAGCAAACGACAACCTGCACGTGAAAGAGAATTGCCGCGCATCCAGCGCGGCGCGCACATCAAGGAGATTCCGACCATGGCTCAAGCGGGAACGCTGCACGACGCATTCATCGACGAACTGCGCGATACGTACGACGCCGAGAAACAACTGACCAGGGCCCTCCCGAAACTGGCGAAGGCAGCCGCGAATCCACAATTGCGAGAGGCCTTTGAGAGCCATCTGGAGGAAACAAAAGGACACATCGAACGCCTCGAACAGGTGTTCGAGAACCTGGATGAGAAAGTGCGTGGCAAGCACTGCGACGGGATCGCCGGCATCATCGAAGAAGGCAAGTCGATCATGGAGGAAGATTTCGGGGACGCCACGATGGACGCATGCCTGATCGCTGCCGGACAACGCGCCGAGCACTACGAAATGGCCGCGTACGGGACACTCATCGCCTGGGCAGAAGCGATGGGGCACACCGAGGCCGCCAAGCTCCTGCGGGGAATCCTCGACGAAGAGAAGGCCGCTGACGAGACGCTGACGTCGCTCGCGGAGGGCGGCATCAATCAGACCGCAGCCGACGGGGCGCATGCCGAAGACGACGAGGAAGAGGAGCCCGTGGGGGCTGGCGCGGGCACGTCGAAGCGCGGCGCGTCGAAAG
The DNA here is from genome assembly GCA_035492775.1 of Vicinamibacterales bacterium. GTDB lineage: Bacteria > Acidobacteriota > Vicinamibacteria > Vicinamibacterales > 2-12-FULL-66-21 > DATJFQ01. The sequence continues at coordinate 6,023 of DATJIW010000045.1, read as the reverse complement.
CGAAAGGCGCACGTCGCTAAGGGCAGTCCGCGCCGCCATCATTCGGAGACCAATTCATGAGTACCGAACTCGATAAGTTCTATGGGCTCATCGACGACATCCAGATCGCGATGATGACGACGCGCCGTCCGGATGGTCATTTGCAGTCACGTGCCATGGCCAATCAGAAGAGAGCCGCGGGTGCCGACCTGTGGTTCGTGACGGCCCAAGGGGCTGGCAAGTTGGAGGACATCGCGTACGACCCGCATGTGAATCTGGCGTACTACACGTCCGATTCGTATGAATGGGTGTCGGCCTCCGGAATCGCGCGTGTGTCGACCGATCGGCGAATCATCCAGGAGTTATACGATCCTGACTGGAAAGCATGGTTTGGCAACGAGGGGGACCCGCGTCACGGCACGCCCGACGATCCTCGCATGGTGCTCATCGGCATCGATGTCCATGCCGCGGTGTTCCTCGAGGTGAACAAACCCAAACCCGTCGTTCTCTTCGAACTGGCAAAGGGTTGGCTCACGGGAGAACGCGTTGAAGCGGGTGAGACGCATCGGCTGAACGAGCCACATCGATAACGCGCAACTATCCAGGTGACGATGGACGCCGCTACTTCGCCGGCTTGAGGAGGAACAGCTGCGATTTGAGAGACGTTACGCTGTAAGCGAAATGGTCACCGTCCAGGCTCATGGCCGGTACACCCAGTCCCATCAATCCGGCAGAATCTGCCGGACGAAGGGCGCGCGCCAGCGTGCGTGTGCCAGACGAAATATCGATCCGGAAGATTCTGCCGCCCTGCGGATCCGCCTGGAATACGTACAGCGCGGATGAATCGGCCGTGAACCCGACTGGAACGTCGGACGGCTCCGCGCCTTTGACGGCAATCCGGGCGCCGGTCTGCAGGTCGAGCACGTAGCGATCGCTGCCCGCATTCACCGCAAGAAGACGTCCGTTCGGCGTTATTACACGCGTGCGGGCACCTTCGGCGGTGACGGGTTCGAGTCTGGCGTTCGAGGTATCCAGTCGCCATGTCCGCACCGTGTGTCCTGGCTCGTTGCCGACGATGAGTATGTGGCGGCCGTCGGGAAACCAGGACCAGCTCAGGATTTGATCGAGGCTCTTCAACGGGATCCGCTTCGGCGCACCGGCACCGGTCGGCGCGAGCACGAATGCGTGCAGATCCGGGAGCTCTTTGGCGAAGACCTGCGTGCCGTCCGGCGAGATGATGCCTCCACCGCCGTCGACGACTCGTACGGCGGCCTCGCCGCTGGCCGGCCGTACGAAGACCCCGTACGTGCCGCCCGCGCCTTCGCCGGCTTCGGTGAACGCCACGAGCTTCCCGTCGGCCGAAACGGACGGCTGAACACCGAAGTCGAACCACGCGAGGTCCCGATCGGTGGTGTCGGCGATCGATCCGTAAACCACTCGCGAACGTATGCTGCCGGCCGACAGCAGTGCTCGTCCATCGGGTGCGACGTCTTCGAGCGTGATGCTCTCCGTCGAGTGATACAGCTCGCGTTCGCGGCCGCCCGGCGTCGCCGCCCAGAGGGTCCGTGTTCCGCCCCGGCGCGCGCCCGTGAACCACAACTCCGTACCGCCATTCGCCCACGCGAGCCCGCCGAGCGTGATCCAGCCGCTCGAAATGGTGCGCGGTTCGCCGGTCTTTCCGAGCACTTTGACATCCCCCTCGTCTCCTCCGAGCGGGTGCGAGAGGAACGCCACCTGTTCCCCGTCAGGGGCGACGCGGACGTGGCTGATCGGGTAGCTCGTTTTCCACCGCTCCGTTCCCACCGGAAACTGCAGCGAGAATGCCCCGGGGAGGCCGACGATGGCGGCGATCATCTGACCGTCGGGACTGAAATCCGCCGCGATCACGTTGTCGAGGATCGCGCGCGGGGCGCCGCCGGCGACCGAGGCGCGGGCCAGCGTGCCGCGCGTGTAGAAGGTGAATACCGGCGCGGCTCCGAGCGTTGCCAGCATGTCGTTCGTCGTATGCGACACCGCCATCAGGTCGGCGTCGGCGAGGTTCAGCGCGGCCGAGTCCGGGCTGCCCGGCCGCGTCGAAAATAAAGTGACCGGATGCCCTTCCCACGCAGCCGCGTAGAGCACGTTCTGGCCGTCGGGCGCGAATCGCGCGCCGCGCACGGTGCCGCTCCTGAACGTCAACTGCGTGATATCCGGCATCCCTGCGGTGGCTCCGCCGAACCGCGCGCCCGCAAACCACGCGACGGCGCCGACAACGATGCTCGCGGCGGCCGCAAGCGTTGCGGCGCGCATGACAGTGTTGCCGGAGCGCGAGGGCGGCGCGTCGACCTCGATCGCCGGCCTGACGCCGCTCGCGCTCGACAAGGCCTCCAGCGCGAACGTCACGTCCCGCACGGACTGGAACCGTTCGTCAGCGTTCTTCTCGAGGCAGCGCCGGATGATCCGTTCGATCGCCGGCGCGGATGCGTGGACGGCAGCGGGAAAGTCCGCGGGATCCTCTTTCAGAATCGCGCCCATCGTGTCGACGGCCGTCTTCCCTTTGAAGGCGCGCTCGCCGGCGAACATCTCGTAGAGCACCGCGCCAAGGCTGAAGACGTCCGAACGCGCGTCGACAGGTTCAGCGCGCAATTGCTCGGGCGACATGTAGCCGACCGTGCCGACCACCATCCCCGGATTGGTCTGCGTCATCGTCCCGCGCGTTCCGTCCGTCGCGATGTCCTCGGTGAGTTTCGCGAGGCCGAAGTCGAGAATCTTGATGCGCCCGTCCTTCGTGACGAAGACGTTCTCGGGCTTGATGTCGCGATGGACGATGCCCTTTTCGTGCGCGGCGGCAAGACCGCTCGCGATCTGTGCGCCGTACTCGATGGCTTTGCGCGTCGTCAGCGCGCCGGCTTCGAGGACCTGCCGCAGCGTCCGTCCCTCGAGCAGCTCCGAGACGACGTAGGGGACGCCGTTGGTCGTACCGATGTCATGGACCGCGAGGATGTTCGGGTGGTTGAGCGTCGCCGCCGAGCGCGCTTCCTGTTCGAAGCGTCGAAGGCGATCCTGATCGGCGGCAAAGGTGGTCGGCAGGATTTTGAGCGCCACGTCGCGTCCCAGACGCGTGTCGCGCGCGCGGAACACCTCGCCCATGCCTCCGGCGCCGAGTGCGCCAAGGACTTCATAAGGCCCCAGGTGGGACCCGACGGCCAGTGTCATGTGTGGCGCGATTCTATCAGCCGAAGTCCGATCCGCCGCCTCGAGCGTTAAGCGCGGGCGATGGACGGTGTGCTCATCTTTGGGAAAGGAGCGCCGTCCAGTTGCTCAGGACATGCAACCCTCGCGCAGCGGTCGGAGGCGCGGCGTTGACGAGGAATCTCTGGCCATCCGCCGTCACATCATAATAGGCGGGCGCGACGAGGTTGGCGATAGGGACCGTAAACAGCGACACCGGCTTGCCGAAGGGTGACACGCTCGCCGCATCGACCGCGACAGACATCATGCGGCCGTCCGCGGAGACATAGAACAGCTCGCGGCCGTCGCCGCGCCATCGTCCCTGCGCGCCGCCGTTGGTCGACAGCTTCCATTTCCGCGTCGCACGCGGAAAATCGGCGACGTAGACATCGTATTGACCACCCTCATCGCTCGTATAGGAGAGCCATCGCCCGTCCGGCGAGAAGTGCCCATCGAAATTCGCCGCGCGGTCGTCCTGCGGGAATGCCAGATCGAGTTCGGGATTCAGCTGTCTGATGCCGATGATATGTCGCTCGTCGTAGGTATACGCGACATATCGGCCGTCCCGCGACCAGTCGCTCGGCCACGCCAAGGCGCGTCGCAGTAATATTCGATCGCCAGCGCCGTCCGACGGCCTGATACCCACGGCTGCGTCGAGCGATCGACCGAACGCGAGCTGGCTGCCGTCCGGAGACCACACTGGCGAGAAGTCGGTCTGGGAACTGAGGCGCATGTCGGATTCCCGCGCGAGATCGTGAATCCACAGTCCTTGAGTGTCCGGACGCCCGTTCAAATTGTAGGCGACGCGGGACCCGTCAGGTGACAGACGCGCAGCGCCATATGCGCGCGGCACGCCGATCCGCCCGATGCGGGCGCCGTCGCGCGACATCCAGATCAGTTCAGTCTCGGCCTCGTCGTCGAAATATGCGAGCACGCCGGTGTTGCTCGCGGCAAAGACGCCGACGCCGCCTGCGATCACCACGGACGGCCGGCCGGAAAGCGTCAGTGTGCGCAGGTCGAACGGCTGGGCCAGCAGCTGACTTTGGCGCACGAAGAGCAAATAACCCGGCGCCACGTAGATCGCCTGCGAGTTCGACTGCGTAAGGAACCTGGCGTCATGATCCTCGACGTCGCCGACGTAAATGCCGGTGCCTTCCCATTTCGTGGTGTCACCTAACACGAGAAAATGCCGGCCATCGGGGAGTGCCGTCGGATTCATGAACGTCTTCACCGGCGGAACCGGCGACAGCACCAGCGAGCCGGTGCCGCCACCGGCCGGGATGACGCGAATACCCTCCTGCGATTCGTACAGGATCGTGCCCGGCCCGGACCACGTGGCCTCGAAGCAGGTCGCGCCTTCGACGAGCGTCAGATCGGTTCCGCTGACGACGTCTATCGTGCGGAGCGTCCGGTTCGATTCGCAGAGCCCGAGCTGGCGTCCGTCGGGTGAAAAGAAAGGCGCCGCGGCCCGTGCGCTGCTCGCGACACGAGCACCCTCGCCGGTGCCCAGGGTCTGTATCCACATGCTTCCGGTGCCGCCTTGCGCGACGCGGAACGCCATGCGCAACCCGTCGGGCGACAATGCCAACTCCCTGGCATCGTTCGCGTTTGCGAACGTGTAGCCTGCGGGTGGCTCGACGTTCGCGCGGACCGCCGACACTGGAGACATCGTCACAGCTTCCCGATTCCAGCGAATCGCGACGAAGGACGCGGACACGGCAACACCCGCGATCGCCCAGGGCACCATCGCGAACGCGGGTCGGCGGCGCGTCCTGACGCTTCTCGTTGTTTTTCCGGCCGCGACCCACCGCAATTCTTCCAGCAGGCCGCGCGCGGTCTGCCATCGCGCATCGGGATCCTTGGCGAGGCAGCGCGCGACGATGTGTTCGAGCTCCGGCGGAGCATCGATGCGGATCAAGGAGAGCGGTTCGGGGTCCTTCTGAAGGATCGCTGCGACGATGCCCGCAGGAGAGGACGCATCGAACGCGCGGCGCCCTGACAGCATCTCGTAGAGGACGCAGCCGAATGCGAAGATGTCGGAGCGGGCATCGGCGACCCGGCCCTCCACCTGCTCCGGAGCCATGTAGGGAAGGGTGCCGAGGATCGTCCCGTCGACCGTCAGGTCCGGCGCCGTCGCCGCATCGGGCAGACTCGCCTTCGCGAGACCAAAGTCGAGCAGTTTCGGCCCCGTCGGGCCAAGCATGATGTTCGCCGGCTTCAAGTCCCGGTGCACGATGCCGGCGCGATGCGCGGCTTCCAATGCCTCGGCAATACCGATCGCGACGCGGGTGGCCTCGGCGACGGGCAGCGGTCCGGCCGTGAGCCGTTCCGCGAGCGACACGCCGTCGATGCATTCCATGATCAGGAGCCGCCGGCCCGCGATCTCTTCGAGGCCGTGGACCGTGGCGATGTGCGGATGGTTAAGCGCCGCGAGGATTTCCGCTTCCTGGTGAAAGCGGCGCAACCGGGCGGGATCGTCAGCGAGGCCGGGCGGCAGCACCTTGATCGCGACGTCGCGCCGCAGATGGGTGTCGCGCGCCTTGTACACCTCGCCCATGCCGCCGCGGCCGAGGAGTGTCTCGACGCGATAATTTCCGAGCTCCTCGCCCGGCTGCAGCGGGCGCGCGCCGCGGGTGATCTCGGAGAGCGCGGCCGGCGCGCCGAGCATCGCGATCAGTTCGGCCCGCAGATCCGCATCGCTGCAATGCGTTTCCAGATATGCCTGCCGATCGGCGGCGGGCAGATTGCCAGCCGCCGCGAGCAGCGATTTCGCCTTCGGCCAGACGTGCGCATCCATCACCGGCTCCGCATCCGCTGCCCCAGCCAGAACCGGG
>DATJIW010000044.1:0-3835 GCA_035492775.1 Vicinamibacterales bacterium | reverse complement strand
ACGGCTGGATTGCCGTGTGGTTTCAACGTCAGGACGCCGCCGTCGACGCTGGCGTCCGCGTCGATCACCCGCCAGCTCTCCGCGTCGTTTACCCGCGCGAGATCGGGCGCCACTGTGCCTTGTGCAGAGACGACGGCCACGCAGATCACGGCGGAGGAGATCAAGGCGGAGCAGCGGATCGTCATGGCCGCCTCGCGTAGCGAATCCCGTGCCCGGAGAATCGCTCGTGAGTTCGCGATTCACGCCGGCAGGACGACCGGTTTTGGGATCACGGCGTCCGGTGCTGGACGTACCGCTCTGGTGCACTGGCTGATCCGTGCGGCGTGGAGCGGCACGCCAAATCAACGGAGCGTCCCGGGTGACCTGGTCCATCTTCACGACCATGTCTGGGAACGCGGTCATGAATCCGCGCGCCGTCTCGGTGATCGCTCTGCGTCCGACGGACGGAGCAGCTACGCGTCCGGAAAAATCCCGCCGCTCGTTCGGCATCAGGTATCGGCGTAATGTTTATCACCCGCATGGTTTGTCACGGTTCGCTATGGTTTGACACTCGGCAGCATGTGGCAGACGATGCACGCTTGGCAGGGGAGGGCTTACATGGTTCTCGTGGTCGGATCGACTGGCGTCGTCGGGATGGGTGTCGTCGAGCATCTGCGCGCGAAGGGGAAGTCTGTACGGGCGTTAGTGCGGCCGGGCGGTGATCCCGCGAAACGCGAGCGTCTGAAGAACGCGGGCGCTACGGTTATCGAAGGCGATCTCAAGCTCCCGGCGTCGCTGCGCGCCGCCAGTGAGGGTATCGAGACCGTCGTATCGACGGCCTCAGCGACGATTTCCCGCGGAGCGGGCGACACGATTGATACCGTGGACCGCGACGGCCAGCTCCACCTCATCGATGCCGCACGGGCCAACAATGTGCGGCATTTCGTCTACGTCTCGTTCAGCGGCAACATCGAGGGCGACTTCCCGCTGAACACAGCCAAGCGAACCGTCGAACGCCATCTTCAGCAGAGCGGGCTGCACTACACCATCGTGCGGCCGTCGTACTTCATGGAGGTGTGGCTGAGCCCTCATGCGGGGTTCGATGCGATCGGCGGGAAGGCGCGGATCTATGGCTCGGGAGAGAGCCGCGTCAGCGTGATCTCCGCAAGAGACGTCGCGGCATACGTGGCAGGTTGCGTCGACAATCCTGCTGTAGTCGATACCACGATCGAACTCGGTGGACCCGAGGCCGTCAGCTGGCCGGGCGTCGTGAAACTGTTCGAGCGTGCGCTCGGCCGTGACATCGTGCAGGAGCATGTACCCGAGCAGGCGCTGGAGCAGCAGATGACCGGCGCTGCCGAACCGTTGCAGCGGACGCTCGCCGGGCTGGCGCTCGGTCTCGCGCGGGGTGACGTCATCGACGTGCGCCCTGCACTCGCGAAGGTCGGCATCACGCTGACGCCAGTGGAGGAATTCGTTTCCCGGGTGGCCGGATCGGCGGCACCGCATTGAGGCCGAGCACCACCGAATCGGGCACAACGGACTTTGGCGGCCGACTCGCACGCATCATTTAGAACCCGGGGCCGCTGCGATCCGTATCCTTCGGTGTGTTGAATCATCTTCGCTACGCCATCCGGCGTCTGCGCTCCGAACTCGGGTTCTCGCTCGTCGTGATCCTTGCGATCGGCCTCGGGATAGGCATGAACACCACCGTATTTACGCTGGTGAATGCCGTCCTGCTGCGCGGGCTCCCGTACGACCATCCAGACGAAATCGTGGTCGTGGCGAATTACGACAATCAGCGGCAGGACACCCGCGGAACCTCGTGGCTGGACTTTCAGGACTGGCAGCGGACCGCGACCGCGTTCCGGGCACTGGCTGCGGATTCGGACACTCCAATAATCCTCAGCGGCAGCAGTGCCGCTCCGGTTCGACTGCGCGGATCCCGCATCACGACGAACGCGTTCGCGCTGCTTGGACAGCCGATGGCGCTCGGCCGCGATTTCATCGAGTCAGACGGGAAGCCGGGCGCCACCCCGGTGATCATCCTGAGTCACGGCGTGTGGGAGCGGACGTTTGGCAGCGACCGGACCATCGTCGGGCGCACGCTCCGCGTGAACGACGTTCCGACGGAAGTGATCGGCGTCATGCCTGATGGAGTTCAGTTCCCTCAGGTGAGCGAGGCCTGGATTCCGCTGCAGCCGCGCCCCAACGAGAAGCGCGATGACCACAGTCTGGATGTATTCGGCCGCCTCAAGCCTGGCATCGGGATGGGCGAGGCGCAAGTCGAGATGTCGGGCATCGCCGCGCGGCTCGAGCGCGAATACCCGACCACGAACGCGCACGCCGGCGTTCTCATACAGACCTTCAATCAGCAACAGAACGGCGGGCCCATTCGCTCGGTGTTCCTGATGCTTCTGGCAGCCGTCTCGCTGCTGCTGCTGATCGCGTGCGCGAATGTGGCCAACCTTCTGATCGCGCGCGCGGTGGCCCGGACGAGAGAGATCGCCGTCCGGATTGCGCTCGGCGCCGCGCGCCGAACGATCGTTGCGCAGCTCCTCACGGAAAGCGTGGTGCTCGGCTGTCTGGGCGGACTGCTGGGACTCGGCTTCGCGTATGTCGGGGTCACGCTGTTTGATCGCTCCGTCGCGGATGTCGGGAAGCCCTACTGGATTGTCTTCACGTTCGACTGGCACGTATTCGGCTGGCTCGCGCTCGTCTGCGTCGGCACGGGCCTGGCGTTCGGGCTTGCGCCCGCGCTGCAGCTGGCACGCACGAATTCGAACGATGCGTTGAAGGACGGCGCGCGGGGCGCGACGTCGGGGCGTGGCCGGTGGCTGACGAGCGGTCTGATCATCGCCGAGATGGCGTTCACGCTGGCGCTGCTCGGCGGCGCGGGCTCGATGATCCGCAGCTTCCTGAACATGTACAACGCCGACCTCGGTGCGCGCATCGACAACGTGCTCACCGCCGGCCTGACCTTGTCGGAACAGAAGTATCCGGATACCGCAGCGCGCATGCGGTTCATCGATCGGCTCGATGAGCGGCTGCGGGCGTTGCCGGGAGTGGAAGCCGTGTCAATCGGCACGGCGGTACCCGGCGATGGGATCGGCACGCTGACGCTCGACATCGAGGGCCAGCCCAGGGCGACAACCGATCGGCCGCGCGAAACTCATGCTGCCAGCATCGGTCCGGGCTTCTTCCAGACCTTCGGGATTGTGCCGACAACGGGGCGGGTGCTGGAGAAGCGCGACGGGCAGGCTGGCTCAAACGCGGTCGTCGTGAACCGCCGGTTCGCGGAGCGGTTCCTTGGCGGCGGGAACGCAATCGGGCGGCGCATCATGCTGCGCGATGGCGACAAGGACACCGCCTGGGCGACCATTGTCGGCGTCATCCCGCACGTCCGCCATAGCGACATCGCGAAGGACGAGCTCGACGCGGTGGTCTACCGGACGCTCGAGGCCTCGTCCACGCGCAACTACATCATTGCTGTCCGCAGCCATCAGCCGTCGACCACGGTGGCCGGCGCGCTCCGTGACACCGTGCGTGGCATGGACCCGGATCTGCCGGTCTTCCACATCAGCACGATGGACGAGCTGGTCGCGCGGCAGCGCTGGCCGCTGCGTGTCTTCGGATCGCTCTTTGTCCTGTTCGCGATCTTCGGGCTCGTGCTGTCCACGATCGGAATGTATGCCGTCACCGCCTACGCAGTCGGTCAGCGGCGGACGGAAATCGGCTTGCGGATGGCGCTCGGTGCCCAGCAGGCGCACGTCGCGTGGATCGTGCTGCGCCGCGGCGTGATACAGCTTTCGATTGGCCTGCCGCTGGGGCTCGCGCTCGCGTACGCGGTGATGGC
>DATJIW010000043.1:0-9380 GCA_035492775.1 Vicinamibacterales bacterium | reverse complement strand
GGAAAACGTGTTCGTCACAACGGATGATCACGTCAAGATCCTCGACTTCGGCCTCGCGAAAAGGATTGAGCCCGCGGTGAACGCCGGCGAGACCGGCGCATCGACCATGTCGGCGCTGACGCAAGCGGGCACCGTCATGGGCACGATCGGGTACATGTCGCCCGAACAGGTGCGCGGACTGCCCGTCGATCGACGGTCCGACATTTTCGCGTTCGGGGCGCTGCTGTACGAGCTGTTGACGGCGAGGAGAGCGTTCAACGGCGCAACGGCAAGCGACACCATGGCCGCGATTCTTCTTCAGGAGCCGGCGCCGGTGTCCGAAGCGGGCCGGACCCTTCCGACGGCACTCGATGGCGTCGTGCGCAGGTGCCTGGAGAAGGACGCTGAGAAGCGGTTCCAGTCGGCAGGAGACGTCGTGTCCGCGCTGTCGGAGGCGTCGCATCTTTCGACGTCCGCGGCCGGCGAGCCGTCGGCCGCTGGAAGCAGTTCCAGCGCGTTCTCCGTCTCTCCGAAGCTGGCGATTGCCGTGGTTGCGCTCATCGGTCTCACGGCCGCCGGATTCTTCGTCGCGCGGCGGGTCCACCCTCCGCCAGCGGAACCGACGGCGATCAAGCGAATAGCCGTCCTGCCGTTCGAGAATCTGAGCGGTCCCGACGACGAGTACTTCGCCGACGGCGTCGCGGACGAAGTCCGCGGCAAGCTGACGTCGATTGGCGGACTCGAGGTCATCGCCAGAGTGAGCTCCATCGCATACAAGAAGACGAGCAAGACGCCGAAGCAGATTGCCGCCGAACTGCACACGCCGTATCTGCTCACAGGAACCGTTCGATCGGAAAACACCGCGGCGGGCCGCCGCGTGCACGTCACGCCGGAGCTCGTGGACGTGAGAGAGCCAGACGCGCCGACTGACCTCTGGCAGCAAGCCTTCGACGCGCCGCTCACGGACGTCTTTCAGGTTCAGTCGGACATCGCGACGAAAGTCGCGCAGGCGTTGGGCCGGGCGATTGGCGCGACCGAACAAACACGGCTGTCGGAACGGCCGACACAGAACCTTGCCGCGTACGACGCATTCCTCAAGGGACGTGCGGCACAAAGCGAGGGCAGGACCACTGATCCGGGAAGCCTGCGCAGATCCCTTGGGTTCTACGAGCAGGCGGTCGCCCTCGACCCGGGTTTCGCGCAGGCGTGGGGGGAGTTGTCACGGGCGGCGACATCTCTCTACGCCAACGGCGTGCCCACATCCGCGCTCGCGACGGAGGCCAGGCAGGCCGGTGAAAAGGCCCTCGCGCTCGCGTCCGACAGACCGTACGGCTATTGGGCGCTCGGCGCATACGAACAGCTGGTCGACAACAACCTGCCGCGCGCGGCTGAACTATACGAGAAAGCGCGGGCCCTCTCGCCCAGCGAGTCGCGCTTTCTGTTCGCCACGGCGCAGGTGGAGGCGGGACTTGGACGCTGGGACGTGGCTGTCGAACAATTGAAGCAAGCCGAGCGGGCAACACCGGGCGCCGTGGGGATTCCGCGGTTTCTCGGCACGACGCTCCTGCGGCTGCGCCGCTACCCCGAAGCACACGAAGCTCTGGACCGCGCGCTGGCACTCGCGCCTGCAAACGTGGACGCCATCGAGTACAAGGCGATGGTCTTCGTGGCGGAAGGCGATCTCGCCGCGGCGCGTCGCGTCCTCGCCGAGGGCCTGAAGACAGCCGAGCCGGCGGAACTCCTTGCCGGATTCGCCAATTACTACAGTCTGGGATTCGTCCTCGATGAGACACAGCGCGACGTGTTGCTCCGACTTCCGCCGAGCGTGTTCGACGACGACCGCGGACGCTGGGCTGTGTGCCTCGCCGACGCCAGTGCGCTGCGCGGCGACATCGCCGGAATGCGGCGCTATGCATCGACTGCCGCGGAGGCATTCAAGGAGCAGCTCGTGTCGGCGCCGAAGGATGCCGACCGCCATGCCGAACTCGGGCACGCCCTGGCGCTTCTTGGACGAAAGCAGGAGGCCATGCGCGAAGGCGAGCTTGCCGTGGCGCTCGATCCCGTGTCCAGCGACAAGTTGTATGCGCCGTTCACCCAGCATCAGCTCGTCGAGGTCTACATTCTCGTCGGCGAACAGGAGAAGGCGCTGGACGCGCTGGAGCCGCTGTTGAAGATGCCGTACCTGCTTTCGCCGGGTTGGCTGAAGATCGATCCCGCCTTTGATCCGCTGCGAAGAAATCCGCGATTTCAGAAGTTGCTCGAACCGTGACGCGCGTCAGCGCCGCACGATCGACGTGGAGCCCCCGCCGGGCACGGTCCGCGGCAGGAGGGCGACCCCGACCAGGAACACGGCTGCGCTGAAAAACGCGAGATACCCAACCGACGCCGGCTCAGGCGCCTGCGCGATCGATCCGAACGTGGCGGCGTCGAAAAGCGCGACGAGCAGGCGAAACGTGCGCCCCGAAGGCTCGCCCAACGACGACAGGACGATGAATTTCAGGATGAAGGAGGCGCCCAGGATGACCGCGAGGCTGCGCAGCATCCGTACCCGATCCGGCTGCGCGACGATCGTATTCACGAGCAGCACGAACAGGAAAACGTCGACGAAGAACAGCGGGAGGCCGGCTTGCGGCGTCAGCATTGCGAACACCTGCGCCGCCGCGGCAAACAGCGACGCGAGCACGACCGCGCCGTTGGCGTTGGCGAGCGGCCGTCGCGACGGATCGAGCAGGCGGGATGGATCGAGCGCCCCGCTTCGCACCAGTGTCGCGACGAGGAGCGTCGCCAACACCAGCGAGAACAGCGACGGCGGGACGAACGTCGTGGACGCGCCGGGATGCAGCCCACCCACGAGCGCCGCCGTCAGCAGCAGGAGCGGCAGCACGATAGCCTCGCGGACGGCGGTCACTTGCGCTCCCGGAATACACGCAATGGATTGAAGTCCGACGGCTCGATCGTCACGCCCCTTTCGAGTTCCAAGCGCAGCTCGTCGGCGGAGTGCATCGTGAGATTGGGATCTTCGACGACGACGCGGCCGCCTGGCGCGAGCGCGATCGCCCGATCGACCGCCTCGATGCCCTTGTGGAACAGCTCGTCGTCGTCGTGCAGACGCCCCCATCCCTGGCGGTAGTAGGAATACGCGATGTAGAACTGCGTCCGGGCGTCGCGTTGCGCCGTGTCGGCGCGTGCGAACGCCGCCCGGGCTTCGACGAACTGATCGCGCCGGAAGAACTGCACGCCGTCGTCGAACGCCTGCTGATCGATCCGGTAGGCGCCGACCATCGACGTCAATCCGCCGCTGACCTGGGCTATCGTCTGCGGCTGGCTGGCGTAAAGCCACGCGATCAGCGCCGCGTAGACGAGCGACGCGGCGAGTCCGACCCCCCGGACGATGGGCTCGCGCATTACCTGGATGATGGTATGGGAGGAAAACTTTCAGTGCACGGAGAATTGCCACCAGGCAGGGTCGGGGAGAGCGGGTCGCGGGAAGCTCGCTCCTGTCAGAGAGCCATCTCGCCGTAGCTCGATCAGAGAAGCCGGCGAGCGAAGGCGGATGGCGGTGAGGCAGGGATTCGAACCCTGGGTAGGGTTTTAAAGACCCTACAACGGTTTAGCAAACCGCCGCCTTCAGCCTCTCGGCCACCTCACCGCGCGGAGTTCCATTATAGCGGTCAACGGTCCGCTGCGCTCGCCGGCAAGCCGTTACACTGTCGGACATGTCGCTGCTCGCGAAACTACGCTCCGCAATCGCCGATGCTCCGCCGCAGGCAGACACCGATACGGTGCGGAGAATCATGTCGGAGCTGGATCGGCTCGAACCGACGGTCGCGCGTTACCTTGCCGCGTTCGCCTACGTGCTGGGCCGCGTGGCGGATGCCGACATGGAGATATCCCGCGAAGAGACCGATCGAATGGTGTCGCTGATCCAATCGGCCGGCGGTCTGCCCGGCGAGCAGGCAGTGCTGGTCGTGGAAATCGCGAAACGCCAGAACAGCCTGTTCGGCGGGACGGAAGACTTTCTCGTGACTCGAGAGCTGCGTGAGATTGCGAACGTCGAGCAGCGACAGCAGATGCTCGACTGTCTCTTCGCGGTGGCGGCGGCCGACGACGTGGTCAGCGGCGTCGAGGAAGACGAGATCCGCCGGATTTCGATCGAGCTCGGCTTCGAACATCACGAATACATCCAGGCGCGTTTGAAATACACGAGCCAGCGTTCGGTGATGAAGAAAGACTGAGCGCGGGAACCGATCCACCTACGGAGACCGTCACCTGCCGGCGGCGGCGCGCCGTTGCCGCTCTACGAACCGCCCTCGCGCTTCGTCGACGGCGGCACCATTCCCTTGATGCGGAAGTAGGTCACGAGATTCCCGTAGTGCTCCGAGTTGTGCGCCACGTTGTTGAAGAGCGGCGCTACGCGCGGATTCATGTTGTTCCCCATTTTCACGAGTTCGACTGCCGAGGTCTCCGTCAGCGACGAATACACCGCGTCGCAATACGCGACCGACTCTCCCAGCGCCTTGACGATGGCCGCCTTCGTCGTTGCGCTCTTTTCCAGCGTGCCGTCCGGCACCGGCGGCGCTTCTCCCTTGGCTCGCGCGCAATAGAAGTAGTTGCTGTCGGCGACGTGCGCGAGGATCTGCCCGAAGGTCCGGACGCTGTCGACCGGCTTGAACGTGTAGTCGGCTTCCGGCATCTGGTCGGCCGATTCGACAATGTCGCGCTTGGCAGCCGTCCATCCCCCTTGTGCAAGGCGGACGAGCACGGCGCCCGCGGTGGGCTGCGATGCAGCAGCGGCCGGCGCGCTCTGGGCGAATGCCGACCCGGCGATCACTGACGCGGCGATACAGGTCGTGATGACGCGCATACTTCCTCCTGTGGACAGGGGCACATCTTACGGTAATTCCGTAATAAAGTGACGTTCCTGGAGAAAGGGACTCATGACCGCTCTCATCCGCGACCTCCGCGTTGCCGTCCGCGTGCTGCTGCACACCAAAAGTTGGACGGCGGTCGTCCTCGCCTCGCTGGCGCTCGGGATTGGCGCGAACGCCGCGCTCTTCACGGCGATCAACGGCATGCTCCTGCAGACGATTCACGTCCGGGAGCCGGAGCGGCTCGTCCGATTCAACTGGACGGGGAAGAACGACATGGTGCGCAGCTCGAGCGACTATGGATACTCGGGCGGCACCGCGACCCGCACCGTCCGCTCGACCTTCTCATTCGCGATTTTTCAGCAGCTCCACGACGCCAACACAACGCTGACCGACCTTGCCGCCGGGGCGCCGACGGGCATGCTCAATGTCATAGTCGATCGGGACGCGCAGCTCGCCAGCGGCTACCAGGCGTCCGGCAATTACTTCAAGGTCATCGGCGTGCCCGCCGCCGCGGGGCGCGTCTTCGACGAGAGCGACGACAAGACGAGTGCGGCTCCCGTCGCCGTCATCAGCTATCCGTACTGGAAGCGCCGCTTCGCGACCGACGCATCGGCCATTGGACGCACGGTCCCGATCAATGGCGTCCCCGTCACTATCATTGGCGTGACGCCGCAGGACTTCCTCGGCATCCACAGACTTGGCGCCGATCCGCCAGACGTCACCGTGCCGCTTGCGTTCGACGCCGTATTCGCTCCGCCCACCTCGCTGCCCGACGGCAAGCCGCCGATCCCGCGTATGAACCAGCCGACGTATTGGTGGCTCCAGCTGATTGGCCGTCTGAAACCGGGCGCGTCCATCGAACAGGCGCGCGCGAATTTCACGACGGTCTTCCAGAACACGGCCAAGGCTGGCATGTCCCAATACGAGTCGTCGCTGACGGCGGAGGAGAAAAACCTCTCGTACAACCGGCAGCGCGGCAACGCCGTTCCGGAACTGCTGGTGAAATCGGCTGCGCACGGCTATTACGAGCTCGATCCGGAATCGCAACGCTCCGCCGGATATCTCAGCGTTGTCGTCGTCATCGTCCTGCTGATCGTCTGCGCAAACGTCGCGAATCTGCTGCTCTCGCGCGGGACGACGAGGAACCGTGAGATTTCGGTTCGCCTGTCGGTGGGTGCGACGCGCGGCCGATTGATCCGGCAACTGCTGACGGAAAGCGTACTGCTGTCGGCGGTCGGCGGAGCGCTGGGCGTGCTGGTTGGATACTGGTCGCGGAGCCTTCTGCCGTTCGGTAAAAACGCTCCACTCGACTGGCGGGTGTTCGGCTTCGTCGCCGGGGTGAGCATGCTGACCGGTGTCATCTTCGGTCTCCTGCCGGCGCTCCGGTCGACGCGCATAGATCTGGCCGGGGCCATGAAGGAGTCGGGGCGCAGCGTCACCGGCTCGCGATCGGCGTTGAGCAAGGTGCTGCTCGTGCTGCAGGTCGGCATGTCGCTCGTGTTGATCATCGGCGCCGGTCTGTTTCTGCGCACGCTGGAGAATCTCAAGCGTGTGGACGTCGGGTTCGATTCCACGAACCTGCTCATGTTCAACGTCAATCCGAGCGTGAATCGCTACGACGCGGATCGCTCTCTCCAGGTGTTTCGTCAGGCACTCGAGAGAATGTCGTCGCTTCCAGGCGTCAAGTCCGCGGCGCTCACGCGCACGACGCTTCTCTCGGGCAGCACGAGCACCACCTCCATTTACAAACAGGGGCAGACGTCACAGGAGCCGGCGGAAGACGAGATGTACGTGATGGACATCTCGCCGACGTTTTTTGCCACCATGGGCATCCCGGTGCAGCGCGGCAGGGCCTTTACCGATCACGACGACAAGAACGCGCCCAAGGTGGTGGTCATCAACGAAGCCGCTGCCCGCAAACTGTTTCCTGCCGGTGACGTTCTCGGAGGCCGTGTCGGGAACTCATTCGAGAAATCCGGCGACTTCGAGATCGTCGGCGTGGTGCGCGACACCAAGTACGACAGCGTTCGCGATCCCGGGCCGCCGACGATGTACCGGTGCGTCTGGCAGCAGCCGACGCGCGGCTTGAACGTCGTCCTCCGGACCGCCGGCGATCCGCTGGCCATGACGGCGGCCGCGCGCGCGGCGATGCGCGACGTGGATCCAACCCTTCCCATCCAGAAATTCACGTCGCAGAGCGACGAGATCTACGAGCGGTTCGCGCAGGAACGGCTGTTCGCGACGGCGTACACGGCGTTTGGCGCGCTCGCTCTGGTGCTTGCGTGCATCGGTCTCTTCGGCCTCATGAGCTACAACGTTGCACGCCGCACGAGCGAGATCGGCATCCGGATGGCGCTCGGCGCGCAGCGTACGACCGTGCTCAGCATGATCATGCGGGAGTCGATGATCCTCGTCGGCATTGGTGTCGCGCTCGGGCTCGTCGGCGCGCTGTGGGCGGGACGTTTCGTGAAGACCGTTCTGTTCGGCCTGCCGCCCGACGACGCGATCACGATCAGCATGGCGGTCGCGCTGATCGCCGCGGTGTCGGCGTTTGCCGGATATCTGCCCGCGCGCCGGGCGTCGCATGTCGATCCCATGGAGGCGCTCCGGCAGCAATAGATTCGGGGCGTTGGTTTAGTGCACGAATGCGAAGACGCGCGCGGGACCGCCGGAACCTCCGACGATGTTGATCGGCGCAACGATGATCATGAAACCGGTTGCCGGCAGCGTCGTGAGGTGCGCGGCATTTTCGATGTGATAGACGTTGAGCGGCAGACTGACGTGATGCGCCTCGAAGCCAGTCGACGGACCGTAGTCGATGCTGGGCGTATCGATCCCGATCCCCGCGACCTTCCGATCGCGTGCGAGATACCCGTCGGCCTCGGCCGAGAGTCCCGGAAAGTGTTTCACCCCGTCCTTCTCGCCCATATACCGGGCGCGATCCGGCCAGAACCGGTCCCATCCCGTTCCGATCAGGACGACCGATCCCGCGGGGATCTGTCCGTGCCGTGATTCGAACGCCGTGATGTCCGCTTTCGTCACGCGATAGTCGGGGTCCTGCGCGGCCTTCGCGCTGACGTCGATGCACACGCCGGGACGATAAAGACGCTCGACGGGGATCTGATCGACGGTCCATGCGTCCTTCGCAAAATGCGCTGGCGCGTCGAGGTGCGTGCCGAAATGTTCCTCCACGGTAATCCGTCCAGCGGCGTAGCCGTCCTTCTCGAACGTGGCTGATGGCACCCGCTCGAATGCCGGCGTGCCTGCCCAGCTCGGATCGGTTGCGGCGATCGGATGCCCGAGGTCGACGACACGTGTGGATTGAGCGGCGAGGTGGCTGGCGGTCAGCACCGAGAGGCAGACGGACGTCAGCAGGGCTAAGCGCGGCATCCGCGCATTGTATGCGCCGATTCCCCGGCGACGAAACTCTCGGCGGCAGCAGGGCCTGTTCTAGACGAGCTTTGCGATTGACCCGCCGCTGGTTGCGATAGCATCGAAACGACGTGGTGAGCGTATGACGCGAATCTCGATCATGGGCGTGGGAGCAGGAGTGGTTCTTGCCGCCGCGGCGACGGTCGTCATCCTCGCGCAGCGCCAGGCCGCGCCGGCACCGCGGATGGTGCCGGGACAGCCGATAGAGACCCGGCCGCCTGAAAAACCCGACGACAAGCCGGCGTTTCCGGGACAGACGCGCGCGCCGTATCAACCGGGCGTGCCGATCGACGTCACCGTCATTACCGACAAGCTCGAATTGCCATGGAGCCTCGCGTTCCTTCCGGACGGCCGCATGCTCGTCACCGAGAAACGGGGCGCCATGCTCCTCGTCGATCCGAAGGGCAATGTGTCGGGACCCGTTGCAGGCGTGCCGCCCGTACTGTCGAGCGGTCAGGTGGGACTGCTGGACGTTGCGCTCGACAACGACTTCCAGACGAATCACCGCCTGTTCTTCACGTTCAGCGAGCCCGTGCACGACGGAGCGGACTTTCACATCGCGGTCGGGCGGGCCACGCTGGACCAGTCGGCCACGCCAGCGTTGGAGGACGTAAAGGTGATTTTCAGGGCCGTGCCGGATTTGTCGCGCAGGCGGAGCGCGAATTCGGGCGGCCGGATCGCCATCGCGCGTGACGACACGCTCTTCGTGACGATCGGCGACCGTTCATCGTCGCCGCCATGGGATCGGGCGCAGCAGCTCGACAACCATCTGGGCAAGATCGTCCACATCACGGCGGAGGGCGCGGCTGCCCCTGGTAATCCGTTCGCATCCAGGGCTGGCGCGCTGCCCGAGATCTGGTCAATAGGCCATCGCACCGAAGAAGGGTTGACGTTCGACGCGAACGGGCAGCTCTGGGAAACCGAGCACGGCCCGCGCGGCGGAGACGAGCTGAACAGGATCGATGGTGGCAGGAACTACGGCTGGCCGGTGATCGTTCACGGCATCGACTATCCGGGATCGCAGATCGGTGAAGGCATCACCGAGAAGGCGAACATGGAGCAGGCGGTGTATTACTGGGATCCCGTCATCGCGCCGTC
>DATJIW010000042.1:0-7706 GCA_035492775.1 Vicinamibacterales bacterium | reverse complement strand
AATGGGACGGCGAATCGACGAACGATCAGTTCGGCTGGATCGCGCGCAACATCGGCGATGTCGACGGCGACGGTGTCCCCGACGTCGTCACGTCGGCTCCGACGAGCAACGCCGGCGGCCAGGCCGCCGGCCGCATATATGTGTACTCGACCAAAACCGGACGCCTTTTGTGGAGGGCCGACGGCGAGGCCAAGGCGCAGCTCGGGACGGGGGTCGAAGGCGCGGGCGATACGAACAACGACGGCATTTCCGACGTCGTCGCCAGCGCCCCTGGCATCGGCGCCGCGTACGTCTATTCCGGACGCGATGGCCGCGTGCTGCTGACGTTCCATGCCGAAGACGCGAACGACTTGTTCGGCAGACACGCGTCCGGTGCCGGTGACGTCGACGGCGACGGTTATGCGGATGTGATCGTGGGCGCGCCGCAGAACCAGGCGAACGGACCCGCTGCGGGACGCGCCTACGTGTATTCCGGCAAGGACGGACATGTGCTGTTGACGCTGACCGGCGCGCACGCCGGCGATCATTTCGGCTCCAGCGTGGCGGGATACAGCGATGGCAAGCACCATCTCCTCGTTGTCGGCGCTCCGGGTGCGGGTCCGGACCGCCACGGTCGTACGTTCGTCTACACGTCGCTGTCGGCCACGCCGGCGTTTGCGATCGACGCCGACAGCACCGGCAGTGCGCTCGGCGCGATGTTCGTGTCGATCCCCGGCGATGTCGACGGCGACGGTGTGCCGGACGTTTACGTCTCGGATTGGTCGAACAGCGCCAAAGGACAGTCAACGGGACGCGTGTACGTCCACTCGGGGAAGGACGGGCATCGCCTGTTCACCTTCACGGGAGAGACCGCCGGCGAGGGATTCGGGACGTCTCCCTCAGTAGCGGGCGACGTGGATCATGACGGCCACGCCGATCTCATCGTGGGCGCGTGGCAATACAGCGGCGCGGCACTGAGCGGCGGACGCGCGTATCTCTACAGCGGGAAGGACGGCCGGCTGGTCAAGACCTTCACCTGCAGGACTCCAGGCGACACGTTCGGTTTCGATGCCGTCAACCTGGGAGACGTCGACGGCGACGGCACAATCGATTTCCTGATTACGTCCGGCTGGAGCGGCGTGCACGGGTACCACTCGGGCCGGGTGTTCATCGTGTCCAGCGGCGTCGGGCCGACCTCTTAGAGCTGCGCCGGCCACACGACGGAGAATCCCACGAAACGCGCGGGCCTCACACGGCGGCGGGCGGATGCTCGATCGCGGCGCCTCGATCCGCCGCGCGCGCGAAGTCCCTGGAGCGGATCACCGACGCGACTTCGATCTTGTAGTACTCGTACCAGCGCTCGCGTCCGAGACGCTGCGCCACGAGGTGCCTCGCATGCAGCCGCCACGCGCGGAGCGTCTCTTCGTCCTGCCACCAGACGACCGTCAACCGCTCCCCGTCGTCGGCCTTGAAGGCTTTTACGTCGATGAAGCCCGGCATTCCGCGCGCGGCATCGAGCATTTCCTGCGCCATTTCCGCATACCCGTCGGGCGCGTCGACAAGTTTCGATCGGAAGAGCACAATGAGCATCTGTTCACTATATCGAACGGGCGGCCAGCGAACTTCGTCTTACGTCGCGGAGGTTTCTTCATGCGAGTGATCCACCGTCCAGTCGTCGCGGCGGCGTTTGCCGCGCTGGCTGCCATTCCGCTCGGGGCGCAGAAGACCGCGGCGCCGAAAGAGCAGCCGTATCACGTGACGTTCGCGTTCAACAACAACGAAACCTATACCGGCACGATGACCCTCACCGTCGAACAGGAGAAAGTGTCGGGGAAGATGGCGATCGACACCCCCGCGACGGTGACGGGCGACGTGGCCGGCACACTGAAGGGCGACGCGATGTCGCTCGACTACGCGTACAACGTCGCGGGCGATCAGCCGTGCACCGGACGCGTGACCGTCAGCGCGAAATTCAACGCGGCGCGGACGGAGGCGAAAGGCACGACGCACGCCGAAGGGTGCGGCGACCCGCTGGACGGGGACTTTACGATGACGAAGCAGGAGGGGCGAGGGGCGATGGGCGAGGGGCGATGAGGCGGGGGGCGACGCCCATCGCCCATCGCCCATGGCCCATCGAATCTTCGACCTCTGCGGCGACGTCGTAAGGCCATGGCGACATTCAGTATTACGACCGACATCGCGGCGCCGGCGGCGCGCGTGTGGGGGGTCATGAGCGACGTCGAGCGCTGGCACGAGTGGACGCCCTCGATCAAGCGGATCAGGCGTTTCGGCCAGGGACCGCTCGGGGTCGGCGAGCGGGCGATCGTCCGCCAGCCCAAGTTTCCTCCAGCCCTGTGGCGCGTCAGCGACCTTCAAGCCGGCCGGGCGTTCACGTGGATCAGCGGGGCGCCCGGGCTTAGGGTCATCGGCCGCCACAGCGTGGAACCTGCGCCGTCGGGCAGCCGCGCGACACTCTCGGTGGAGTATCGCGGGGTGCTCTCGGGTCTGTTCGCCCGGATGACACGGCGCGTCACGGAGCAGTACCTCGCGTTCGAGGCGGCCGGCCTGCGCCAGCGCAGCGAGAACGACGGGTATCACGTGTAGCGCCCGACTGGCGCGTGCGCGTGGGCCAGGAGGTGGGGGACAATGAGTACGGCCATGAGCACGCCAGCCGCCGTCGATCTCCGGGCAACGTATCGCGCCCTGCGCCGGATCATCGCGCCCTACGAATCGTCGTTCGCCGTGGTCAAAGCCACGCCGACGGCGTTCTACCTCGCATCGAAAACCGCGAAGACGCGGTCCGGCGCACCGGTCTGGTTCGGCGGCGTCCAGATCATGAAGAACTACGTCAGCTTTCACCTCATCCCGATCTACGCCGATCCCTCGCTCGAGAAAACCCTCTCGCCCGTGCTGCGGAAGCGCATGCAGGGGAAATCGTGTTTCAACTTCACCACCCTCGACCCTTCGCAGCGTGACGAGCTGACGGCGCTCACCCGCAAAGGGTTTGAAAGTTTCAGGCGCCAGCATCCATGAACATCAGGAAAAGCGGGTCGCAAGCGTCCGCGAAGGGACCGGCCGAATACTTCTCGGGAACCGTGCGGATCGACCCGTTGTTCGAGGCCCCGGAGCCGGCGCGCGCCGTCGGCGCGAGCGTCACCTTCGAACCCGGCGCGCGGACCGCGTGGCACACGCATCCGCTCGGACAGACGCTGATCGTCACCTCAGGCGCGGGCCTCGCGCAGCGCTGGGGAGGCACGATCGAGGACATCCGGCCTGGCGACGTCGTGTGGTTCGCGCCCGGAGAGAAGCACTGGCACGGCGCGACTCCGACGACGGCGCTGACCCACATCGCCGTTCAGGAACGCCTCGACGGAAAGGCCGTGGAGTGGCTCGAGCAGGTCAGCGACGAGCAGTACCGGCAATCCGGATAACTCAACTACACAGCTTCGGACGACTCGAGGTGAACGCCGCGAGAGCTGCAACGAGTCGTGGCGTCGTGTAGCCGATCGGCATTCACTGGCGATCAGTATTCAGCAAAAGCGTCGTCCGGATAGCAGTAGAGCCAGCGCTCTCCCGGCTCGGCGGACGCGACGACCGGATGACCGGTCGCGCGCGCGTGCGACGTGGCGTGGTGCTTCGGTGAGTTGTCGCAGCACAGCGTGGACCCGCAGGTCTGGCACGTGCGGAGGTGCACCCACTGCGATCCAATCTTCACGCATTCCTCGCATTCACGCCGCTTCGCGTGCTTCACGCTCGTGATGGCGGCGACGTGGGCGCAGGCTTCCTCAGGCATTCCGAGTCCTTTCCGGCATCATACCGGCCATACGGTAGTCTATATAGTTGAACATGAAGCTGGCTTTCACGCTTGGAACGGCGCTCGCGACGATGTGGCTCGTGTCCGTGGCGGCGGGAATGGCACCGGAAACATCGCGCGAGCTGGGCGTCACCGGACGAATCAACGCGAATCCGGCAGTGGCCGCAAGCGGCCGTTTCGCTGTGGTGGCGTGGGGCGCGACGCCTGCAGATGGCCCGACCGACATCTATCTGGCCACCAGCCGCGATGCCGGGGCGACGTTCACCGCCGCCGTGCGGGTCAACGACGATCAATCGCCTGCCAGCCTGTCCGGCGAGCAGCCGCCCGCCATCGCCCTCGTGCCCCGGCGTGGGTCCGATCCGGAAATCGTTGTCGTCTGGACGTCGAAGGGTGGCGACGGCACACGCCTCCTGTCAGCGCGCTCCCGCGACGGAGGCAAAACGTTCACGCATGCGGCCGTCGTACCGGGCACTGACGCGGTCGGCAACCGCGGCTGGGAGAGCGTGACCGCGGAGCCCGATGGACGCGTCGTCGCGTTGTGGCTCGACCACCGCGGCCAGGCGATGGGGGGCGCCGGCCACGCGCACATGTCGCACCAGCCGGGCGCGCACGCCGAGGCGCCGGCCGACGGCGTTGCGCGGGCGCAGCTCTCCAAAGTGTTCTTCGGCCCCGTTGGTGCCGCTGGCGCCCGGTCGATCGCCGCCGGCGTCTGTTATTGCTGCAAGACCGCGCTGGCCGCCGGCGCCGACGGCACCATCTACGCCGCATGGCGTCACGTGTATGCCGGCAACCTGCGCGACATCGCGTTCGCCGCGTCGCGCGATGGCGGCCGCACGTTCAGCGATCCGCTCCGTGTGAGCGAAGATCACTGGGAACTCGACGGTTGTCCCGAGAACGGCCCCGCGATCGCGCTCGACACCGCGTCGCACGTCCACATCGTGTGGCCAACGCTCGTGACGGAATCAGGACACGAAACGCTGGCGCTGTTTCATGCGGTCTCGCGCGATGACCGGACGTTCAGCAGCCGCGAACGGATTCCCACGAGCGGAGCGGCGTTTCATCCGCAAATGGCATTTTCGCGCGGCAGCGGACTGTTGATTGCGTGGGATGAGACGGGCTCTGGCGGACACCGGGTGCACTTTGCGCGCGCGGCGATCGGTACCGACGCCCCGGCGTTCGCGGCCGTGACACCGCCCGGCGACTCGCGTGGGGCATATCCCGCCATTGCCGCGACGGACGCCGGCGCTCTTGCGGCCTGGGCAACGCCCGCGGAGACCGGTTCGCAAATCCAGGTCGTGCAGATTCGATAAAGCGGCGCAGCTCGACCGGCTGTCGTGGCATGCGGCTGGCAGCGATCCCTTGCGGAGGACGTATGAAGCCCATCCGCACGATCGCATTCGCCGCAGTGCTCGCTTTTGCGGCAGGCCTCGCTGGCGCCGCTGCACAAACTGAAAGCAAATCGAAGATCACCGTCAAGGACGGCAAGGACGTGAAGGTGACCGGCTGCGTCGTCGCCGCCGGGGAGAAGGATGCCGGCTACCACTTGACCAACGTCGCCGACAAGAAAGGCACGCTGCCGGACTACGTCCTGCTCGGCAAAGACGATGACGATTTCGCCAAAGAGGTTGGCCATCGGGTCGAAATCGAGGGTCTCGCCGCCGATCGCGGCGGGAAGGTCGAAGTCGAGACGAAGAGCAAGACCGAGGTCGAACACGGCAAGGATCGGGAGAGCCACACGAAGTCCACCATCAAGGGCGACATGCCGGGTCTGACGTTGCTGAGCGTGAAGTCGATGCGGACGATCGCTGCCGTCTGTCCGTAGCGGGCCGCACCTGCGCTATTCTGGCGGCGCGAGGATGGCATGACGAGCGAGTCTGCCGCGGCGCTGTCCGCGTGGGAGAGTTTCTACGTCATCGTCGGGGCGTCCGGCGGCGCGCTGATCGGCCTTCAGTTCGTCGTCGTCACGCTCATCGCGGAACGCCGCCCGAAAACGTCGGGGGAGGCGCTGCAGGCGTTCGCGACGCCCACGGTCGTGCACCTCACGGGCGCCCTGGCAGTCTCCGCTCTCATGAGCGTCCCGTGGCCTGGTGTCGTGACGGTGTCGATGGTCCTCGGCGCCTGTGGCCTTGCGGGCGTGATTTACAGCGCGATCGTCCTCCGCCGCGCCCATCGTCAGACTGAATACCGGCCAGTCTGGCAGGACTGGGTGTGGTACGGCTTGCTGCCGGCGGTGGCATACCTCCTGCTGATTGTCGGCGCCGTCACACTGCACGATGATCCGAGCGTCGCGTTCTTCCTGATCGGCGCCGCGGCGCTCGGTCTTCTGCTCATGGGCATTCACAACGCGTGGGACACGGTGACGCACATCGTGTTTCACACAGATGACGACGATCTCAAACATCCCGCGCCGGGTGCTGCACGTTCAAAGAGCCGGCCCTGAACCACCGATAGCCCCACGGTTCCAGATCGATCGTGTGGCGTCCGCTGTCGTCCGCGTGGCTCTCGTTCTGGCCGAGGAGATTCACGAGCACGTTGCCGCGCGGCGCGTCGACGTGCACCCGCACCGCACACGGCTTGTCGTCGAAGTTGTGGACGAACACGGCGGTGCGGCCGCCCCAGTCGTACTGCAGCGCAAGCACGTGGTCGCTGCGGACGTTCAGCGTTTTCCACTGTCCCCAGCTGATCTCGGGAGACTCGCGTCGCATGCGGATCATTCGCTCCATCCAGTTCAGCAGCGAGTCCGGGTCGCGGCGCTGGTCGGCGACGTTGACGTGCGTGAAGCCGTAGATGGGATCGTCGATCACCTTCCGGATGACGCGGCGGCCGGTCGAGAAGCCGCCATGCGGTTCTGAGGACCACTGCATCGGCGTGCGCGCGGCATAGCGCTCCGGCAGCGACAGATCGTCGCCCATTCCAATCTCATCGCCGTAACGGACGATCGGCGTTCCCGGCAGCGAGAACAACAGGCTGTAGGCCAGCTCGATGCGCCGCCGATCGTTGTTCAACATCGGCGCGAGCCGCCGCCGGATCCCGCGGCCGTACAGCTGCATGTCCTCGCGCGGTCCGAAGGCGTCGAAGACGACCCGGCGCTGGGCATCCGTGAGGCGCCCGAGATCCAGTTCGTCATGGCTGCGCGTGAAGATGCCCCATTGCGCCGCATACGGCCGGTCGCGGGTGGCCACGAGCGCGTTCCGCAATTCCGTGGCATCGCCGCTCGCGAGCGCATAGAACATCCGCTGGTTCACCCAGAAGTTCAGCATCATCTGCAGCCGGTCGCCTTCGTCACCGAAGTATTCGAGACTCTGGTCGGGCGGCACGTTCGCTTCCGCGAGCATGATCGCGTCCCGCCGCCGCCACTGCAGGAAATCGCGCATGTCGTGCAGCAGCTCGAAGTTCTGCCCTCGCTTCGCGCGCACGCCCTTGTTCTCGATCACGAACGGGACGGCGTCCATGCGGAACCCTGACACGCCAAGTTGCAGCCAGAAGCCCATGATCCGCATGATTTCCTCGGTCACGGGCGGGTGCTGCGTGTTCAGGTCCGGTTGAAAATCGTAGAACCGGTGGAAGTAGTACTTGCGCGCGACGGGATCGCGCGACCACGTTGCATTCTGGACTCCCGGAAACACCATCCCCTTGTTCCAGCTTTTCGGGCGCTTGTCGGCCCACAGATACCAGTCGCGGTACGGCGAACCTGGATCCTTCCGCGCCGCCTTGAACCATGGGTGCTGGTCGGACGTGTGGTTGACGACGAGATCCACGATCACGCGGAGGCCCAGCGATTCCGCGCGATTCATGAATTCGACGAAGTCGCCGAAGGACCCGACGCGCGGGTGCACGCCGTAAAAATCCGCTACATCGTACCCGTCGTCTCTGTTGGGAGACGGGTAGAACGGCAGCAGCCACAGGCAGGTGA
>DATJIW010000041.1:0-4996 GCA_035492775.1 Vicinamibacterales bacterium | reverse complement strand
GCCACTGCCAGCGCGATTCGTATAAGAATTGTCCGCATGCGTACCTTCTTCGTGGTTGCCGGTGCGTTTGCGTTGTCCCAGGTCATCGCGATCCCACGCTCGGCCGTGACGCCGCCGAAAGAGTATCCGATCCGGCCGGTGGCGCTGACGTCAGTCCGGCTGAACGATCGGTTCTGGGCGCCGCGAACCGAGGTCAATCGCACGGTGACGATTCCGCACATCATGCAGGAAAACGAGATCACCGGACGCGTCGACAACTTTCTGAAAGCAGCGGGGAAGAAGGACGGCCCGTATCAGGGTCAGCGCTACAACGACACCGATGTTTACAAGGTCATGGAAGCGGCGTCGTGGTCGCTCATGACTCATCCCGATCCGGCGCTCTCGAAGAAACTGGACGACCTCATCGCGATCATCGAAGCCGCGCAGCAGCCGGACGGTTATCTGTACAACCCTCGAACCATCGACCCGAAAAATCCTGCCCCGGGTGCGGGACCGGAACGCTGGTCATGGCTCCTGACGAGCCACGAACTCTACGACCAGGGACACATGATCGAGGCCGCCGTCGCCCATTACTCGGCGACGGGCAAGCGCAACTTTCTCGACGTGGCGATCAAGAGCGCCGACCTGATGGTCGATACGTTCGGCTGGAACAAGCGGCGCGACGTTCCCGGTCACGAGGAGGTCGAGCTTGCGCTGGTGAAGCTCTATCGCGTCACCGGCAACGAGAAGTACCTCAACCTCGCGAAGTTCTTCGTCGCAGAGCGCGGCCGCGGGCACGGCGTCGAACGACCGGTGTTCGAGCATGGCAGCCGGTTTTTCATGTACAACGACGCCGCGTATCGCCAGGACCAGACGCCGGTGAACGAGCAGACCACAGCCATCGGCCACGCGGTGCGCGCCACGTATCTCTATTCCGCGATGACCGACCTCTCGACGATCTTCGACGGCCTGTACGACCGCACCCTCGGCGCGCTGTTCGACGACGTGACCGAGCGGAAGATGTATGTCACGGGGGGTCTCGGCGCTGTCGCCGGTACGGAGGCGTTCGGCGCCCCCTACGAGCTGCCAAACCGCGCGTACGCGGAGACGTGCGCGTCAGTGGGCGGAATACTGTGGTACCACCGGACATTCCTCCGAACGGGCACGTCGGCCGCCTACAACGCGCTCGAGCGGACGCTCTACAACGGCTATCTCTCGGGTGTCTCGCTCGCGGGCGACACGTTCTTCTACCAGAACCCGCTCGTGTCGGACGGCCGCCAGCAGCGCAGCGCGTATTTCGATGTCGCGTGCTGCCCGGCGAATCTCGCGCGTCTGATGGAGGAGCTGCCCGGACTGATCTACGCGCAGCAGGGCCGCCGCATCTACGTGAACCTGTTCATCGGCAGCGAGGCGGACCTGACGATGAACGGCGCAGAGGTCCACGTCGCACAGCGTACGGACTACCCGTGGGACGGACGCGTGACGTTTGCGCTTGCATCCGACGCGCCTTTCAGCGTCACCCTCGCGCTTCGCATTCCTGACTGGGCTCTCCCTGGAGCCGCAACGCCCAACGCGCTGTATCGATACGCTCAACCGCTGCAGGAACGTCCGTCGATTTCGGTGAACGGAACTGCCGTGCCGCTGTCGCTGAGAAACGGCTATGCCGACGTCACGCGACGATGGCAGCGCGGGGACACGGTCGTGCTGACCCTGCCAATGCCGGTGCGGCGCGTGCTCGCCGACGACCGAGTAAAGGAAGATGCCGGCAGGTCCGCGATCCAGCGCGGCCCTGTCGTCTACGCTCTCGAGGGCGTCGACAACGGCGGCACGCTGAAGGACGTCACCGTGCCCCTCGATGCCTCGGCGACGCACGCGTTCCGACCCGACCTCTTGAACGGCGTCGAAACGATCACGTTGAAGGCCGGCGACAGAACAGTCACCGCCGTTCCGTACTACGCGTGGAACAACCGCGGCCGCGGAGAGATGGAAGTCTGGGTGCCGTACGGAAGCGCGCCGGGCGCCCGCTGAGCGCCGCGCTCGACCGCGGCGACCTGGCGTTTCGTGCCATATAATGCGCCCCCATGAAACCTTCATTCATCCTAGGCTGTGTGGTGGCCCTTGCCGTCGCTACGCTCGCGGCACAGCAGGGCAGCGCCGGCGCAGTAAGCGCCGACACGCTCAAAGGGCTCTCGTTCAGAAGCATCGGTCCATTCATTACCACGGGCCGCGTTTCGGACGTCGACATCGATCCGAAGAATCCAAACGTCTGGTACGTGGCGAGCGCGTCGGGCGGCCTCTTCAAGACCGAGAACCGCGGGAACACGTTTACTCCCGTCTTCGACGAAGGTGGATCGTTCTCGCTCGGCTGTGTCGTCGTCGATCCGAAGGACTCGAACGTCGTGTGGCTCGGTACCGGCGAGAACAACAATCAGCGCAGCGTCGCGTTCGGCGACGGCGTGTACAAGTCGACCGACGCCGGCAAGACCTGGACGCGGATGGGCCTCGAGAACTCGGAACACATTCAGAACATCGCCATCGATCCGCGCAACTCGAACACCGTCTACGTGACGGCGATCGGTCCGCTCTGGCGCTCCGGCGGCGACCGCGGGCTCTTCAAGACGACCGACGGCGGAAAGACATGGAAGAACGTTCTG
Source organism: Vicinamibacterales bacterium (assembly GCA_035492775.1). GTDB lineage: Bacteria > Acidobacteriota > Vicinamibacteria > Vicinamibacterales > 2-12-FULL-66-21 > DATJFQ01. Next base: position 2,363 of record DATJIW010000041.1, on the reverse strand, counting down.
CACGTCAGCGACGACTCCGGCGCGACCGACATCGTGATGGATCCAAGGAAGCCCGACACGATTTACGTCGCCATCCTTCAGCGGCGACGCCAGGTTGGACAGCTGATCGGCGGCGGACCCGAGAGCGGCCTCTACAAGTCCACCGACGGAGGCCAGAAATTCACGAAGCTCACCAAAGGTCTCCCCACCGTCGAGATGGGGCGCATCGGGCTCGGGATCAATCCCAAGAGTCCGAATACGGTCTACGCGCTCGTCACCGCTCAGAAGGGACAAGGCGGCTTCTTCAGGTCGGATGACGCCGGTGCATCGTGGATGCGAATCGGACGCGAGATCCCCGAGCCCGGTCGGGGCGGGCCCGGCCGCGGCGCCGCCGCGACGCCCCCCCAGCCGCGCGCCGCGTGCGGTCCGGTGAGCGGCGCCACGACCGAAGGACGCGACGACTGCTATCGCGGTGGAGACCCCGGGTACTACAATGAGATCTTCGTCGATCCGCAGAATCCTGAAACGATCTACTCGCCGCAGACCTTCCTGTACCGGAGCAACGACGGCGGCAAGATGTGGCTCCCGGTGGCCATGCCTGGCGTGCACGTCGACTTCCATGAAGTGCTGTGGGATCCGAGCGACCACCGCCACATGCTGGTCGGCAACGACGGCGGCCTCTACGAAACCTACGACGACATGAAGACGTGGCGGCATTTCACGAACCTGCCGCTCTCGCAGTTCTACCGGATTTCCACCGACAACTCGGAGCCGTTCTATAAAGTCTGCGGCGGTGCGCAGGACAACGGGTCGGTGTGCGGTCCGTCGCGTACGCTCAATCGCGCCGGCATCCGAACCAGTGACTGGTACAACGTCGGCGGCGGCGACGGCTTCCAGGGCCGCGTGGACCCCGAAGATCCCAACATCGTCTATGCGCAGTCGCAGGAGGGCAACCTCACGCGGCTCGATCTGCGGACCGGTCAGAGCGTCAACGTTCGCCCGCGCAGCAACAACGTCTCGGGGATGAAGGAGGAAGACATTCAGGCGGAAATCGAGACGGCGCGCCGAGGACGCGGAGAGGAAGGACCGCCGGCGGCGCAGCCTGCCGGACGCGGAGGGCAGGGCGGCCGCGGCAACGCGCCGCAGGTCATGGGCCGGTGGCATTGGGATTCGCCGTTCATCATCAGCCCGCACGCCGCGCGGCGCCTCTACTTCGGCGGCGACCGCGTGTATCGCAGCGACGACCGCGGCGATACCTGGACGGCCATCAGCCCGGATCTCACGCGCAACCTCGATCCCACCAAAATCCCGATCATGGGCAAGGTGTGGCCCGCTGATTCCGTCGCGTTCAATCAGGCGACGACACGCCTGAGTGTCATCACGGCGCTCGATGAATCGCCACTCCTCGAAGGCCTGATCTACGTCGGTACCGACGATGGCCTGATTCAGGTCACGAGCGATGGCGGAAAGAGCTGGCAGAAGGTCGAGCAGTTCCAGGGAGTGCCGGAGCACACCTACGTGACCGACGTCCGGGCCTCACCGCGGGACGTCAACGAGGTCTTCGCCACGTTCAACGACTGGAACCGCGGGAACTTCAAGCCGTACGTCATGAAGAGTGCCGATCGCGGGCGGACGTGGACGTCGATCACGGGCGATCTGCCGGAGCGCAGCGGCGCGTGGACGGTCCTGCCGGATCCCGTGAACGGCAACCTGCTGTTCGCCGGCATGGAATTCGGACTGTATGTCACGCTCGACGGCGGCAACCACTGGGTGCAGATGAAGGGTGGGCTCCCCACGACCCAGGTGCGGGACATCAACTTCCAGCGGCGCGACGACGACCTGATCGCGGGTTCATTCGGCCGCGGCGTCTTCATCCTGGACGACTACACGCCGCTGCGCGACGTGACCGCGCAGTCGCTCGGCGAGGAAGCGCACCTGTTCCCGCTGCGCGATGCGTATCAGTTCAACGAGCTGAACCAGGTGGAGGCGTCCTGGGGCGACATGGCCGCACCCAATCCGCCGAACGGCGCGCTGTTCACCTATAGCCTCGGCCCGTCGGCCGGAAAGGGCTACGTCATCAACATCACCGACAGCACGGGCAAGCAGGTGCGGCGGATCAGCGTCGAAGACGGCGCGGGCGTGCACCGCATCGCGTGGGATCTTCGCGGAGAGCCACCCGCCGGCGCGACGCAGGGTGGAGCCGGTGGTGGGTTCTTCGGCCGCGGCAACCTCGCGCCCCCCGTCGCGCAGGCGCGCTACACGGCGCAGATTGGCAAAGTGAACGGCGACCAGTTCTCGCCGATCGGCGCCGCTGTGTCGTTCCTCGTTCTGCCGTTACCGAGGTGAGGCCAGTGGACGGCGGTGGAGAAGGCCACGGAGGGAAT
>DATJIW010000040.1:0-26574 GCA_035492775.1 Vicinamibacterales bacterium | reverse complement strand
GGCCTCCTGTTCGGCCTTGCCCCCGCCTGGCACTCTTCGGAATTCGAGTTCGGCGATGTACTGCGTCAGAGCGGACGCGGCACGATCGGAACCTCCCGCCAGGCGCGGACCCGGAATGTGCTGGTCGCCGGCGAAGTCGCGCTCGCCGTCGGCCTCCTGATCGGGTCAGGCCTGCTGCTCAGGAGCTTCTACCGATTGACGCATGCAGACGTCGGGTTCGATCCCGGGAACGTTCTGACGACGCGTGTGTCACTGCCGCAGACGCAATACGTCAACCCGGATCAATGGACGCGCTTCTTCCGCACTGCAGTAGAGCAGCTCAACGCTCTGCCCGGCGTCGAGGGAAGCGCGGCGGCGCTTCCGATTCCGTTTACCGGATCCACGCCGGAGTTCACCTTCACGGTCGCAGGAGCAGCCCCTTCGCAGGGAGACGAGCCGCCGACGGCCGCCGTGCACACCGTGTCCGCGGACTACTTCCGCGTGCTGCGCATTCCGGTTGCGTCGGGGCGTGACTTCACTGGTTCGGACATGACGCCACACGCCGAACCGGTCGTCGTCATCGGCGAAAGCCTCGCCCGTCACTATTTCAACTCGTCGGATCCGGTGGGCCGCCACGTTTCGATTGCCGGATCCACCACGTCATACCGCATCGTCGGGGTTGTCGGGGACGTGAAAGATGCGACGCTCGGCAGGACGCCGCCGCCGGCGCTGTATCTCCCGTATACGACCGATCCGTGGTGGACCATGGCGTTCGTCGTCCGCACAAAGACGAATCCAGCCGCGCTCGCCTCGGCGGTCAAGGCGTCGATCGAGCGGATGGACCCGTCGCTCGCCGTCGATGACGTTCGCCCGTATGCGGACCTCCTCGCCGATTCCGCCGGAACCGCGCGTTTCCGGACGACGCTGCTCGGGATTTTCGGCGCGCTGGCGCTCGGATTGGCAGCGCTGGGCATCTACGGCGTACTCGCGTGCCTCGTGTCGCAGCGCACTCACGAGATCGGCGTGCGCATCGCCCTCGGAGCGAAGCCATCGGACGTGCTCCGCCTGGTCATGGGGCAGGGCATGCTGGCCGTGATCATCGGCACGGCTGCCGGACTCATGCTCGCTGTCCTCTCTTCTCGAGTCCTTACGCAGTTTCTGTATGGGGTGGGGCAGCGGGATCCGGCGGTCTACGCGGGCGCGGCGGCGATCGTCCTGGGGGTGGCGTTGATGACGTGCTACGTCCACGCGCGGCGGGCCATGAACCTTGACCCGCTCGTCGCGTTGCGGACCGATGGTGCAGCGCCTCAGTGACCTGCGCTGATGTGACGCAGTTTGTCGGTGTTGCGTACCACATACAGCGCCTGAATCACGCCGCCTTCAATCTCGAACGCCGTCGTCTGCACCGGCCCTTCGGGCGCGTCTACGATGACGCCCGGCAATCCGTTGATCGTGGCGAAGCGCAGCGTGAAATCGTCGCGCCACCCCTTACGCGTCGCACCCACGAGGAACCGCGCCGCGCGATCGGCGCCGTCGAGGACGTTGAGGGCGGCCGCCACCTTGCCGCCGCCGTCCGTTACCACCCGTACGTCGCTCGCGAGCAGTTGCGTGAGCGCATTGAGGTCTCCCGACCGCGCTGCCGTGATGAATGCCGACATGAGCTGCGCATGTTTCGAATCGATCTCCCCCTGACGTGATGAGGTCGCCGTCGCCCCGCGCGGCCGCACGGCGCGCACGTGTGCCCGGGCGCGGGCGGCAAGCTGCCGGCAAGCGGCCTCGCCCCGCTCCAGTGCGCTGGCGACTTCGCTGAACGAGAAATCGAACACGTCGTGCAGCAGGAAGGCCGCGCGCTCGAGCGGAGAGAGCCGATCGAGCGTCAGCAGCAGCGCTACCGACAGGTCCTCGGCCAGCTCCGTGTGGCTGTCGGGCGCGAGCGCCGCCGCATCGAGAACGGGTTCGGGCAGCCACGGACCGACGTATTCCTCGTGCCGTGCGCGCGCCGAAGTCAACATGTCGAGACAAATCCGCGTCGTCGTCGTCATGAGAAAGGCCCTCGGGTCGGACACGTTGCTGCGGTCGACCGCATGCCAGCGCAGATAAGTTTCCTGAACTGCGTCCTCCGCATCGGCAATCGTCCCGAGCATGCGGTACGCGAGGCCGAGCAATCGGCGTCGGAACGGCTCGAAGCTCGCGGCCGGATTCGACGCGGTCCCGGAACTCACGCGGTCCGCGCTTTCCCCGAGAGAGGGGCCGCCGGACGTCCGTGATCGAACGCCAGCGGTGTGCCGCCGACGACGATGCGCATGCAGGCCTTGCCGTGGCCGAGCGCGTATTTGACCGTCGGGTAGATTCGGGCGGCCGTGATCGCAAACGCCAGGCTCACGAGCGCGCGGCGGCCCCACCGCTTCACGATTGCGTCGCGATACCCGTCCGCGGCAGGATCGTGCGCCAGCGTGGCGCGCGTGAATTTCCACACCAGGGCGACGTCCGGCGGCATCCGATCCGGATCGTCGGCAAGAACGGCGCGCAGAACGGCGGGGCTGACGCCGGCGCGCTCGGCCATCGTGACGCCGAGCTGCGTGCACGGTCCGCAGTCTTCGTGGCGGACGGCGGTGATACCGGCGGCGCACCACGCGTCGATCGGTATGTCGCGCCTGAACCGTCCGAGCATGGCGGCCCTGGAGAAGAGCCACGCGGCGCGCGGACTCGCGTCGATGAGGTCGTGCATGTAGGCGGCGTCGTAGTGCCAGTCCCGCTCGAACTTGTCAATTCCGCGGTGCAATGCCCACTTGATCATGTCTGGTTCTCCTGTCTCTGAGAGTGAGACGGGACAGCCTCGCGGAATGTGACATGACGTCCTGTGGACGAGCCAGGTTCAACCTTTGGGAATCGCCGTGGGATCGTCGCCGGACAGGGCCTCCGCCTTCATGTGCTCGGCGAGCAGATTCCAGCTCACGAAGTGGCCGGCGGCATCGGGGGCACCCGTTTCCGGGTTGTAGTTCTCGTTCATTCCGTCCGTCTTCTGAAAATCGGCGATGAGCAGGCGCTCCGTCTTGTCAGCCAGCTCCACGGCTTCGTTCTTGTGGCCGTGGTTCAGCAGGGCGTGCATCATCAGGTAGTTCGACAGAATCCACACGGGGCCGCGCCAATACCCGTGCGCCGGATCGTAGAGCTTCTCCTCTTTCGAGATCGTGCGCACGCCGTTGGGCGACCAGAACCGCGCGGGATCGAGCAGCACTGGAATCATCCGCTCGGCCTGGCGATCGGACGCGATGCCGGCCCAGAGCGGGACGAAATTCGTCCACGTGCTGATCTTCATGAACTGATGCGTACGGCTGTCGATGTTCCAGAACGAGCCGTCCTCGTCCGACCACATGAGCCTCTGCACGAGCGCCTTCAGCGCGGACGCCTTCTGTTCGTAGAGCGTCGCGTCCTGCGGCTCATTCAGCCGCCGCGCCAGGAACGCCAGCGACAGGTACTCCCGGTAGATATAACTCTGGAGGTCGACGCCTTCCGTTGTCTGCGACGGCTCGTCGACGACCGCCGGGTTGTTGTCGGTCCCGCTTTCGACACCGTTGTACCAGACGAACAGGCCATCGGACGCGCGGCGGTTGTGCTCCCAGAAAGCGAGCGTGTCTTTGAGTTTCTGGTAGTAAGGAATCCGCGCCGCGGCATCGGGCCGCTCGTAGATCTGCAGTCTGCGATAGTTTGGATCGGAAGACGGCGGCGGATCGGACCCGCGCAGCCACGAGACGTCGCCGGACGTCAGCGACGCCCGCACGGCCGCCTGCGCGAGAAACGGCTTGCACATTTCGGGAAGAGCCCAGAGTGCGTCGGGCGCAATCTCGCGGGGCGTATAACCGGTCCAGTTGGCGAATTCGTCGACGAACGCAAGGAAGTCTTCAATCGAGCCGACGACCGGCGCAGACACCTTGTCGTAACTGAGCGCCACGCTCATGAAGTACATGTCCCAGTCGAACAGCTGGAAGTAGGGTCCGTCCGGAACGATGTATTCGTGCAGCAGGATGCCGCGCGGCGGCTTGACGATTTCCCGCTTCAGCTCGTGACTGGCGATGAGCGCGGACAGCGACGCATCGCTCTGGCCCCGCACCGGAACGACGAGCAGCAGCGGCAGCAGGAAAACGGCGACCCTTGTCGACATCGCACGTGCCATGCGGCGAGTCTACACGAGCGGCGGCGCACCCCTTGCGATATTCATCGAAGCTGTCGCGTGACCGCGCGCGGCGCCGCCGTTCGGACGACGGTACAGCAGCGCAGCGGCTGCAGAGTCGACCAGCACGACGGTCCCCGGCTCAGGCGTCGAGGTCCGCGAGTCGCACGTCGTCCTTCCGACTGTCAGTGGACGGGCTTGAAGATGACGCCGCGGTGCGTGCGGCCATCAGCCGCGACCAGAACGGGGGCCTCGAGGCGGATGTGTCGCACGAACGCCGTCTCGTCCATGGCGGGGCGCTCCCGCAGCCAGCCCCAGTCGAGCGTCCCTTCACCCGCTTGCGCGTTGACGGTGAAGTAGATGACGCCGCTCCCCACGAGGTTTTGAAAGAAATGTGTACCCTGCGACGGGCTGACGAGGATGTCGCGAAATCCCGCTTCGACGATCACTCGCGCGCCGTTGATGTCTTCCCAGCAGACGGGAATACCAAGAAAGGGATCGCCCGAGCCCCAGCGGCCCACTCCGACCAGAATGAAAGGGATGTCGGCCGCCGACAGCCGGTTATTGAAGCGCGCGACATCGCGCGCGACTTCGCGGCTTCGTGCGCGATCGAATCGGGCGGCATCCACGACGACGAGGTCGTGCGCCGTGAGCCGCCCGCTTCCTGCAACGCGATCGCTCGTGCACAGCGCATCCGACGCTTCGACATCGGCGATGTCCACGGCGACGCTCTCGTGGGTCGTCGACAGCGGACGGAGCTGCAGGACGTTGAATTCGTGAGGCACGTGCGGGTCCACCGACAGCGACGCGGCGAATTCGATCTCTACGGGTCCGTCGACGCCTTCCCTGGTGACGTCGAGGAGGGCCGAGACAATCTCCGCAAGAGGCAGAAGGCCGTGTTTCAGCATCGGCGCGAAGGTCACGAGCGGTATACCGGGACGGAAGGCGCCGTCGTACACCATGTCGTTCTCGGGTGAATATGAGGACGCGACCGCAGTGAGCGTTCCATCCTCGTGCGCAGCTGCGAGGTCGAACAACGACAGGCCGCTCGCCGCCGTCCACTCGCCCGACTGATCGAGCGTGAGCGCGAAGAATTCACGCTGCGAGTTCTCGAGAAACTCATGGACGGAGGAGAACTGGACCAGGTGCCTCGGATGCCGCGGGCTGAACCGCAGGCATGGCCGGCCGCTGGCGACGGTTTCCCCGAACCCCAATGCAACCGCTGCGATGCCGTCCTCGGCTCTGGCGGGACCGACCGGGTAGACGTTGCGCGACCGGGCGATGCCGGAGACGTGCGGATAGAATCGGCGTCCGTACCGGCGGCCCGCGAGTTTCTGCAGCATCACGGCCATCCGCTCTTCTTCCAGCCGGTACGAGATCCCCTTGACGTAGGCGCGAGCGCGCTGCCCGAACGTGGAGGCATATACGCGTTTGATGGCGTCGATCAGCTCGGCCAGCCGATGCGCGTCCGACGTGGCGCAATTCGCCACCATGCGGGTTTCGTAGATCCCGGCAAACGGCTGGTACTGTGAGTCCTCGAGGAGGCTGGAGGATCTCACCGCCAGGGGACGTCGAACGAAATCGATCAGCCGGACGAGATCCGCAACGATCCCAGGCGGCAGGTCCGCAGATCGGAAGCGCCGCTGAATCTCCGCGTCGTCCTCCAGGCGGAGCGCGATGTCGTTCAGGTGATTGTGTTCGAGGAACGCGTCGAAGACGTCCGTGCCGAGCACGACCGCCGGCGGCACCGTGATCCGGACGCCGGGAAAGCGCTCACGCAGTGAATGTTCCGCCAGGAGATGATTGACGAACGCGAGGCCTCGTGCCTTTCCGCCGAGCGAGCCTCCGCCGAGGCGCGAAAGCGTCGCCGTCCCATCGAAGGCCGTGCGATCGAAGTCGGCGACGAGTCGAATGCTCCGCCGTCGCCTGTACTCGTGAATCGAGTGAATGAGGTCCGTCCGGAGCGCCTCCAGACTCGGGAAGTCGGAAACGCGTCTCGGGCGCAACTCGTGCGCCAGCTCGTATTCCGTCCGGGCTTTGAACCAGGTGGAGAAGTGATTCCGTTCGGCGTGGTAGGCGATGCTGTCGGCAGGCACCTCCGTGAGCAGGGCTTCCAGCGCCCTCAGGTCCGATGCTCGCGCCACTTCCGTTCCGTCCGGCCGCCTGAAGACGAAATCCCCGAAGCCGAAATGGTCGACGATGAATCGCCGGAGATCGTGCAGCAGCGTCGGTGAATCCTTCAGCAGAAACGACGCGCCGACCGATTCGGCGAGCGCACGGCTGTCCGGACGGCTCGACTGCAGCATCACCGGAACGTCCGGCCGCCTCGTACGGACACGGCGCGCCAGCTCCGCTCCGGCATCGCCGCACAGAACACCCTCCTTCGGGAATTCGATGTCCGAGATGACGCCGAGCGTGTTCTCCTCGAAGCGTTCGAAGTAGACACATGCTTCCTCGAACGTGCTGCAAAGGACGATCTTCGGCCGGGCCTGCAGACGCATCAACTTGTGGGCCAGGTTCAACCCCTCAGGCACCAGGTGCGCGGCGTGCGTCATCAGCTCGGTGTAGATGACGGGCAGGAACGATGAGTAGAACCGGACGCTGTCCTCGACGACGATGACGAGCTGTACGCCCATGTCGCCCGAGTCGTGCGTCACGTTGACGCGATCTTCGACGAGCCGGACGATCGCCGGCAGCAGCCGGACATCGCCCTGCCAGAGAAACACCTGATCCAGCGCGGTTTGCGCGGCGGCCAGGGCGGCGGCCTCGGGAACGTCGTACGCAATGGCGACGATCGCGATGTCGGGACGCACCTGGCGAACGCACTCTGCCAGCGTCGCAGCGCGCATATCGCCTACCTGCGGTGAGGTGATCACGAGATTGAAGCGGGAATCGGTACGGACGGCAGCGAGCGCCTCGATTCCTGTCGCCACGCGGGTCACGCTCGGAGGCGGGCGGAGATTCAGATCGAGGAACTCGGTCGCCATCCGCTCCCCGACGAGGCCTTCCTCGGTCAGCGTGAACGAATCGTAAAGACTCGAGACGAGCAGGATGTCCGAAACGCGGAACCGGCAGAGATCGAGCAGCCCGAGCAGCCGGACGCCAGAAAGAGTCATGGCGGCGAATTCGGAGCCGGAACTGTGATCCCCTAGACGAGCCCCTGGTCGAGCATCGAGTCGGCCACCTTCAGGAAGCCCGCGATATTGGCGCCGTTCACGTAGTTGCCAGGCGTGCCGAAGGCGGCTGCTGTTTCATAGCAGGCGTGATGGATCGCTTTCATGATGCGATGCAGACGTTCGTCCACTTCGTCTCTGCTCCACGACGTCCGCGAACTGTTCTGCGCCATCTCGAGCCCTGACGTCGCGACACCGCCGGCGTTGGCGGCTTTCCCTGGCGCGAACAGAATGCCCGCATCGAGGAACAGCCTGACGCCCTCCTGGGTCGTCGGCATGTTCGCGCCTTCGGAGACGACATTCACGCCGTTTCGAAGCAGATTCCGGGCATCGTCCTCGTTGATCTCGTTCTGTGTCGCGCTCGGAAAAGCGCAGTCCGCGCGGTAGTTCCAGAGCGGATTCGACGAAGCACCCTCGGCGGCTGGCGTGAACACCACGCCCTGGAAACGGTCCGCGTACTCCGCGATGCGGCCGCGCCGAACGTTCTTCAGGTCCATCAGGAATTGCAGCTTCTCGGTCGTGAAGCCCGATTCGTCGTAGATGTGTCCGCTCGAATCCGACGCCGTGACCGCCTTGGCGCCGAACTGCAGCAGCTTCTCTATCGTGTACTGCGCGACGTTGCCGCTGCCGGACACCAGACACACCTTGCCCTCGAGCGTTTCCTGACGAGTCGCCAGCATCTCGGCAGCCATGTAGACGGCGCCGTATCCCGTCGCCTCCGGTCGGATGAGCGAGCCGCCCCAGTTCAATCCCTTGCCGGTCAGCACGCCGGTGAACTCATTGCGCAGGCGTTTGTACTGGCCGAAGAGGAAGCCGATCTCGCGCCCGCCGACGCCGATGTCGCCTGCCGGTACATCGGTGTCCGGTCCGATGTGGCGCGACAGCTCCGTCATGAAGCTCTGACAAAAGCGCATGACCTCGTCGTCGCTTTTGCCTTTCGGATCGAAGTCCGATCCGCCCTTGCCGCCGCCCATGGGCAGCGTCGTGAGCGAGTTCTTCAACACCTGCTCGAACGCCAGAAATTTCAGGATGCTCAGGTTGACGGAGGGGTGGAACCGCAAGCCGCCCTTGTAGGGACCGATCGCGCTGCTCATCTCGACGCGATATCCGCGATTGATCCGATAGTGGCCCTCGTCGTCCTGCCATGGCACGCGAAACATGACGACGCGCTCCGGCTCGACGATGCGCTCGAGGATCTTCGCCTTGCGGTACTCGGGACGCTTCTCGAGTACGAGGTCGAGCGATTCGAAGACTTCCTGAACGGCCTGATGGAATTCGGGCTCTCCCGGGTTTCGCTGGCGGACTTCCGCCATGACCTCACCGGCGTAGCTCGACGCGTTCAGCTCAGCAGTCACCATGCGTGCCTCCTGTGCGACACCTGTCGCGCGCGGGATTCCGGGCGAGGAGAACGATGACGTTCTTGCGTCAGCGTTGCGAACCCGAGTCGGGCGGACGCGAGCGCGTCCGGATGTCGCCCAGCCCTGTCGCGTCCTGCCGATCTTCCTGGTCGGATGCGAGGGCCCGGTACCACGCGGTACATGCCGCGCAGAGAGTGGCGACCGGCTCGTTTACGCTGGACGAATCCGACGTCTCGACGGCTTTTCCGCACCGCGTGCAACGACTTTCTGACGGCATGGAACACCTCTCGGCGATGGAACACCGATTATGACGCCGGAAGGCGGATTCTCAAAAAGCCAGTATCGTCTGGATCATCGGCACCCATCCGCTCATCCCCGCGGTGTAGGGAGTGAACGCGCCGCTGTAGGGCGCCCCATGGACCCGCATCAACTCGCCCGTGATCCAGACTCGCTCGGTCGGAAGGAAATACCATTTCGTGCCGCCTGCATATTCGTACGGGCTGGCAAATTCCCCGAACACCTTCGAGCCGCGCGCATACAGCACGAGTCTTTTGGGGATGACGAACTGGCCAGCGGACAGTTCGAACCCGTGATCGAATGTCGATGACAGCGGAAGCGGCCCGTCCGCATCGAAGTCCCCGAGCCAGCGGAAGTAGTACTGGCCGTTCAACGAGAAGCCGCTCTTTTTGAGACCGGCGTCGATCGCCCACATCTTGTAGGTGGCTTCCTGTACGGTCACGCCCGGAGCGAACGCGCCCGTCGAAAACGCCAGCGCGCCGTCGGAGTTGTAGATGGACGTGTTGTCGGGACTGGATTGATCGGTCTCCGAGAAGCGGTCTTCCCGGGATCTCGTAAAGCTCGTTCCGATCCGCAGGCGCATCCGGCTCGATGCGAAATAGTCGTCATACATCTGGCGCGATTTGCCGGGTTCGGAGTATGCGCCGCGCGGCTCCCACCAGACGCTGCCGGAAAGCAACAGGTTCGTGTCGATCTTGTTCGCGGAAATGTTCAGCGTGTTGAGACCGTTGCCCAGGAATCCCAGGTAACTGACGCCCTTGATCGGCTCACCGGTCGCCCAGACTCCCTGCGTGAAACCCGGCCGGAAGAAGTTGTCGGCCATGCTTCGATCCGTCGGCTGGAAAAACGGGAACGTGTTCACGAGAGATCGGCTGCCCGGGACCCCCGTGTACCCTCCCGTCAGCGTCAACGCCTTGTTGAATCGCCAGCCGATGTTCCCCGCGACGACGATCGAGGCGGCGCCGGCGGACGTCCACACCGTCAGGCTGTATTGCAGCCGTGGATCGAACATGTAGCCTGCGAAGATGAACATGGAACGATTGACGGTGATGTCGTTGCGCGTGTGCACGTCGCGCTCGACCCCGAGATGGTCTGTGAAGGTCTCGCGGCTGTCGGCGGTGTTGAGGTATCGAATCTGCGTGTTGTTGTTGAAGCGCAGCAGGAACGGGACCTTCGCGTCTTCGCTGTTCTGCCAAATCACGATTCCGTCCTGATACCGATCTTCCTTGCGCGGTTCCGCGGGCGGCTGCTGCGCCGGAGGCGGCGCCGTCTCCGTACTCGTCGACACCAGCGGCGGACCTGCGGGGCTTGTGGTCGCGGCTGCGACGTCTCCGACGTGCGATGCCGGTGCGCTCTGCACGCTCGTCGTCGTGCTGCCGTCGAGCCGCTGCTGGAGGCGACCGACCTGCTCCAGCAGCGCCTTCTGCTGCTCCTGCATCTGGCGCAGCATCTCGCGGACAGTGGCATTCTCCGCCTTCAGCGTCTCGACTTCGGTCCTGAGCTCACCTGGCCTCGTCTCGTCCGCCGTTGCTTCGGTCGGTCCCTCGGCCGGCCGCGTTGCCGGCGACTGCGCGAAGGCGGGACTCACAAGCACAATCACCGCGATCCACATGAACGCGATCACGAGCCTGGCGTGCGTACGGTAGTCGAGCATGTAGATTCTCCGTCTGGAATCGACCGGGGATCGGGCGAAGGACACTCTGACGGATCGAACACGCGAACACTCGTGTCGTCTATGTAGAAACGGCACTTATTGCTCAGATCCTGCGTACATCAGGCCGCGCCATTTACGGATCATGTGAAATGGGGACAGTCCCAATTTTTCGCGAAAAATGGGGACTGTCCCCATTTCCGAGATCGCCCCTCGCCCATCGATCCCCCAACTAACGCCCAACGGAAATTCCAAACGCCGTTCGTAAGTCAGCAGTCGGTTGCATCCTGCTGATGCACCTGTTTTTCTCAACATCGCCGGGCACCACGATTGCGGAGGCGTCGTCGCTCACCAACGAGCGCGAAAGGAGCGACGATGAAAGCACGTTGTGTCCAGGGAGTCATCGGACTCTTCTGTTCTCTGATGCTCGCGCCACCAATGGCATCGGGACAGCAGGCGCCAAATCAAACGCTGGGCTTCGGCAACGGCCGGCTGGTGCTCTTTACGTATCAGCAGAACTTCGATTGCGTCGACGAGCCGACCCTCGACCTCGATTTCAACGGGAAGCCCTCAGCGTCGGATCCCAACGAGATGCAGATGCCGATCTGCCAGCCGCTGACGGAACCCTCCGCCGATCCGTCCGGGCGGGACACCAAGCATACGGCGGAGTTGTACGTGTTCGTGCCGATGTTCTCCGTCGACAACGATCAGAATCCCGCCGACGCGATGCCCTGTCCCGACGGAGGACGGCCGAACGAACTCTGCGGCCCCGCCCTCGGAAACGCGCTCGTCCAGCTGTTCGGCTTCATTCCCGAGGCGTGGAAGACGACAGTCAATGCCGCGATCACCACGCAGTGTCCCGATCCCAACAACCCGACGCCGGGCACCTGTACGATGCACTCCTCGTCGGTCGATCTCTCGAAAGTGCTCGTTGCGCTCGGGAAGGTTCCGGGACCGCCGACTGCGCCCGTATTCGTTCCGACACCAAACCACAGTCACGTCGTCGACAACTCGCGCGTCAACACCGGTGCGATTTGGTGGGAGGTGCGGCCGGTCCTGATCCTCGATCAGAGCGACTGGCCTTCTGCGGATGGCACGACCGGCATCACGTCCGCAGCCGCGATGGATGCCGCGGAGGCCGCCGGACGCGCAATCGAAGTGGGTTCGAACTTCTTCCTGTTCTTCAGTTCGAAGCTCGCGTCAGCTGGCGGAACCCGGTAACGATGCCGCCACCGCTTCCGGTGCGGTGGCTTCCTGCCTGGGCGAGTTGCGCCCGGTCAGCCGCCGAAATATCCCGCGCGTGCCGTGACTTTCACGCCGCGCGGTTTGACCCGCACCTCCAGCCGGTGCCAGCCTGGCGCGGAGTCGGACGCCGGCGTGAAGCTGAGCACGTATCGATGCCTGAAGCGATCGAGGACGCGTGCAAAAGCCGTGTCGAGATCGTTCACTTTATCCAGGCGGATCACTTCTCCGCCGGTCGTCTCGGCGAGATCGCCGAGGATCGTCTGGTGAGACTTGTCGAGCGTGACGCCGTACACGACCGCGTCGGATCGCTTCGCGGTCTCCAGGACCTCCGTCCGCGTCAGATAGCTGGACACTTCCACGCCGTCGGAGAACACGAGCACCAGCGCGCGCGGTCCGGGCGAAACGCTCGCAAGGATCAGCGCAGATGCGGCGGCGTCTACCAACGGCGTATCGCTGCCCTGGGTCGGCGACGCGAGTGCGGCCTCGACCGACGCGGCGTCGCTGGTCAGCGCCGGACCGATGCCCACGGTATCCGCAAAGCGGACGAGCGCGGCCTGGTCGGTAAGCCGCAGCGCCGACAGCAGAAGGTGGCCGGCCTGCCGCAGGTGCTGCAGCCGCTCTCCCTCGACGCTCGCGCTCACATCGAGGACCAAAATGACGTTGACCGGTAGTTCTTCGGACGTCAACGAGTTGATGCGTTGAAGGACGCCGTTGTCGCGCACTTCGAAGTCCGCCACCGTAAGGCCGGTAACGGGCTGCCCTTTGTTCGTGACGAGCACATCCACCCGCACTTCCTTCACCAGCGTCCGGAATTGCGGGACCTGAGTGAAGCCTGCGACGAGTGCCGCGCAAGCAACGCCGCACGCGGTCCATGTCGTCATCGTGGTGCTTTGCCCGACAGCGAATCGCGAAGCTGCTCCATCTGCTCGTCGGCGTCGGCCGCCTGCGACACGTAGTAGCGGACCCACGGATCGTTCAGCCGATCCATCGTGAAGGACAGCGCCTCGAGATCGGCCAGCGCGTCGGACGCGCAACTCTGCTGACCGGCCTTGAAGCACGCATCTGCCAGGGCGATGATGGCGGACTGCGCGTCCGGAATTGCCGCGCGCGCCCGGCCGAACTGCGCTCGAGCGGCATCCACGTGCCCGAGCGCCATCTCCTGGCTGCCGAGAAAGAGCGACGCGAAGTACATCAACCGCGTTTGCGTCGCCGCCAGCCGGTTCTGCGCGAGCCTCAACACGTCGGCGGCTTCCTGGTGCCTGCCCAGCGCTCCAAGCACGCGGCCAAGACGAATCTGTGCTTCCGGGGGGCCGCCCGCGTCGACCGATCGCCGAAACAGTCGCTCGGCCTTCTTCAGCGCGGCGTCGGCATCGGCAACGACGAGATCTCTGCGATCCTTCAGCGACTGGATGTGATTCGAGGCCGTCACGTCGTGGACGGCGCCCGCATACATGAGCACGATCGGATCGTTCGGGAGGACTTCGAGCGCTCGCGGCACCGCGTAGCTCGCTCCCCCGAACGCCCCGGTGCTTTCGAAATGCGCGATCGCCGCCCGGTGCCATGCGGCGACAAACGGATCCGAGCCAGGCTCCGGCCGGATCTGTTTGAGGAGCTCGCTCGCGAACCACCAGTGCGCCGTTTCGACCGTCATACCGGCGAACTGGCCGTCGCTCGAGAGCACGACACTGTCGACCTGGGCCGTGCCGCGCTGGTTTGAGGAATCCGGCAGCACGCGGATCTTCGTGAATGCCGCCGCCTGTTGCGGCAGCAGGAGTGCGATATCCGTGTGGAGGAGGGCACCGCGGCGCAGGATCGCGTTTCGCTCCTCCACGTCCGTAAATTGCGCCTCCAGAACCGCCCTGAGTTTCACCCGGATCTCGTCAAACACCGCCGTTGGCATCTCGGCGATCTTGATGAGCGGCGCGTCGACCACTCCGGGCTGGTGAACGCGCACCGCCTCGATCCACTCCCCCACGAGATGCAGGTCGAACGTCCGCTGCAGGCCCGGACCTGCCGAGAGAGTGACCGCCGCGAGGATGCAGGAAATGGTCTTCGTGAGGTCATTATGAACCACCGAAACTCGGGTAGACTCCCCGCCATGCAGACCCGCCTGGCGCCGTCGAAACCCCGCACGATAGGACTTACGCTCGCGATCCTTTGTAGTGCGGCGGTCGCATGGCCGCAAACCACACCCGAACGGCCGTTCGGCACGTTGCGCGAGCAGGCTGCGATGCAGCAGCAATGGCTGCAGAAGCGACTCGACACGTTTCTGCCGTCGCTGATCCGCAAGTACGGCATCGACCTCTGGGTCGTGCCGATGCGGGAGTACAACGAAGACCCGGTATTTCCCGCCATCGTCTCGGCGGAGACGTTCGCCGCCCGGCGCCGGACCATCTACGTGTTCTTCGACAAGTGCGCGGCGGCAGGCAATCCCCCGGCGCAAGCGTGCATCGAGCGCATCGCGCTTGGCGGTACCTCGCAGGGCGGAGTGTTCGACGCGCGGCGCTCGACACAAAAAGCGGCGGGTGACGTCGGCCGCGGGCAGCAGGCGGAGCTCTGGGGCGACGAGCAATGGCAGGCGTTGAAGGCCGTGGTCGAAGAGCGCAAGCCGCGCGTCATCGGGATCGATCGATCGACGGTTTTCGCGTTCAGCGACGGGCTCTCCAGCGGCGAACTCGCCGGAATGAGCGCCGCGCTCGGCCAGTCGTGGACGTCGCGCTTCAAGGACGCGGAAGGCTTGCCCCTCGATCTAATCGCCTCGCGGCTGCCCGAGGAAGAGGCGTTCTATCGGCGGATGCAGGAGCTCGTCTGGTCCATGACCCAGACGATGTTCTCGTCCAAGGTGATCACGCCGGGCAGGACGCGGACGAGCGATCTCGTGTGGTGGTGGCGGCAGCGTGTGAACGATCAGGGGCTCGGCACGTGGTTTCAGCCGAGTATCGAAGTGCAGCGGCGAGGCAAGACCGAGGCGGATCTCGGTGACGATCCGATCATCGAACCCGGTGATGTGCTCCACTGCGACGTGGGCATCACCGTCGCGCGGCTGAACACCGACACGCAGCACATGGCCTACGTGGTGCGTCCTGGCGAAACCGACGCGCCAGCCGGACTCCGCCGCGCGCTCGCGAACAGCAACGCGCTCCAGGACATCGTCATGGACGAGATCAAACCGGGGCGGAGCGGCAACGAGATCCTCGCCGCCGCGAGATCGCGCATGCAGGCCAAAGCCATCAACGGCACGGTCTACTCGCACCCGATCGGTTTGAACGGCCACGGCGCCGGACCGCTCATCGGGTTGTGGGACGACCAGAACGGCGTGCCCGGACGAGGCGACGCGAAAGTGATCCCGAGCATGTGGTTCTCGATCGAGCTGCAGGCAACGACGCCGGTGCCCGAGTGGGACAACCAGCCTGTGCGCATGGCTCAGGAAGAAGACGCGATGGTCGGTGCGGATGGAACGATTCGCTGGGCGCTCCAGCGGCAGGATCGGTTGTTTCTGGTGAAGTGATCCGACGATGGCGTGGCACGGCGCTCGATCCGCCGGCATGTCCGGCAGGAGCGTCGCGCGGGACTAGCGAGCCCCCGACGCCACACCGACGCCGAGTGCATCCGCGAGCGCTTCGAGCGTGAAGGGCTTGGGAAGCAGCGCGAACTCGCCGTCCTTCACGTCGGCAGCGGCTTCGATGTATCCGGTCGTCAGTACGATCGGCAACCTCGGATACCCCTGACGGATCTCACGCGCGAGCTGAACCCCGGTTACACCGCCGGGCATCATGATGTCCGACACCACCACCTCAACCCGACGCAACTCGGTGAGCGCCTGGAGCGCTGCTTCCGCGGTCGCGACATGCGTCACGGAAAATCCAAGCGACACCAGAAGCTCGCGCGTGAGCGCCGACACCTCGGGATCGTCTTCGACGAGGAGCGCCTGTCCGCGGCGTTCCGCCACGAGGTGCACCGCGGAATCAGTCGCGCGCTCGACACTTGCGGCGGGTTCGCGGAGCGTCCGCGGCAGGAAAATCGTAACAGTCGTACCGCGGCCGACCGCGCTGTCGATCGCGACGTGTCCGCCGGACTGCTGCGCAAAGCCGTACACCTGTGGCAGCCCGAGTCCGGACCCTTTGTTGACGTCTTTCGTCGTGAAGAACGGCTCGAACGCCCGCGACTGAACGTCGGCGCTCATCCCCAAGCCCGTGTCCGTGACCGCAATCGTCACGAATTCCTCGAGCGTGCCTTCACGCGCCACACGCACATTGTCAACGGAGATCGTGATGTCGCCGCCCTCCGGCATGGCGTCACGTGCGTTCAGCGCGAGGTTCAGGATCGCGAGCTCCATCTCGCCGGCGTCGACTTCGACCGGCCACAACGCAGGCGCCACGTTCGTGTGCACCTGGATGTGGCCGCCGAGCGAGCTGTCGAGCATCTGCCGCATCCCTTTGAGGTGGGCCGCGATGTCGAGCGATTCCGGATTCACAGGCCGGCGCCGCGAAAATGCGAGCAGGTGCCGCGTCAAGCCGGTTCCGCGCGCGACAGCCCGGCGCATCGCGTCCAGAACGCGCGATGGGACGGCGTGCGCCGCCATGCGCTCGATGATCTGCAGACCGCTCGCAAACACGGCGAGCAGGTTGTTGAAGTCGTGCGCGACGCCGCCCGTCAGCTGTCCGAGCGATTCCATCTTCTGCGCCTGACGCAGCGCGGCTTCAGCATTTCGGAGCCGCTCCTGATCGCGGATCCGCTCCGTCACGTCGTACACGAACTGATACGCGCCGATCGGCTGTCCGTCGCGGTCGCGCAGCGTGTTGAAGCGCATCTCGTACGATCGCCGCGCCCGCGCTGGATCCCCGAATTCCCCGATCTCGGTGAATTCCTCCCCCGCGAGTGCACGCCCCCAGACGGCTTCGACATCGTGGCGATGCTCCGGTTTGTTGGCGAGGAGCTGCAGCATGTTGTCGCCGGTCTTCGGCCGGACACCGAAGATCCGCTCGAACTCGTCGGCGGAGGCCTTGTTGATTGCGAGCAGCGTGTAGTCCCGCGCGACGACCTGCACGAACGCGTTGGTGCCCTCGACGATGTCGGCAAGGAGTTTTCGCTCCGCCAATGCTTCGTTGACGCGCCGCTCGAGGGTGTCGTTGTTCTCCCGCAGCGCCTGCTCGGCCAGCACTTTCTCGGTCGTCTCGAATACCGCGCAGAACATTCCTCCCACCTTCCCGTTGTCGTCCCGGACAGGCGAGTAGGAAAAAGTGAACCAGGTCTGCTCGTCGTAGCCCTTGCGGTTCATGACGAGCGGCAGGTCTTCGCGATACGTGGCCCGCCCGGCCATAGCGGCGTCGATCAGCGGGCTGATGTCCGGCCAGATCTCCGACCAGACGTCGTAGAAGCGCGCACCGAGCGCACGGGGGTGCTTGCTCCCGAGGATTTCGGCGTACGGATCGTTGTAGAGGAACGCGAGGTCCTGACCCCAGGCGACGAACATCGGAAAGCGGGATTGAAGGAGGAGCGCCACGACGGTCCGCAACGCTTGCGGCCATCGTTCCGGCGGACCTGCCGGGGAATCGGACCAGTCGTGCGCCCGCATGAGCGCGCCGACCTGCCCGCCGCCACCGAGAAACTCGAAATCCTCAGTCACAGTGACCTGCTGCGACACTGATTTTACCGGGAGAGGAGGATGGCGTCAGCAGGTCACCATCGACCCGCTCCTCAAGCCCAACAGCAGTGTGCCGAGAATCGCCCAAATAATCAGTGCGGTTCACCGCGACATCGGTCGTGCGCCGCGCAACGCACGCTCCTCGGCCGGTGTCAGCGCCCGCCATTCGCCGGGTGCAAGATCCCCCAACTCGATCGGGCCGAACGCAACGCGCTTCAGCCGCGTGACTTCATGCCCCACCCCGGCGCACAGATTACGGACTTCCCGGTTCTTCCCTTCGGTCAACTCGACGATCAGGTGTGTCTCGCGCGCGGAGCGCTTCCGGACGGCGACCGAGCGCGCCTGCATGCCGCCGATCCCCCGTTCCATCGTGCGCGCGGCATCTTCCGAGAGCGCGCCTCTGACGGTGACGACGTAGCGGCGGACGAATCGACTCGCCGGATCCGTCAGGAAATTGGCGAGCTCCGTGTCGGTCGTGAGGATCAGCAGACCCGTCGACGCGCGATCGAGCCGGCCCGCGGCTACGAGGCCATGCGCCTGATCGCCGAGTACATCGAACACCGTCGGGCGGCCTTCCGGATCTCGCCGCGTCGTGATCACGCCTCGCGGCTTGTGAAACACGAGCGTGCGCTTGGCGGGACGGTTCGGCTGTCGCCCATCGATGACGATCCTCGCCGTTGGAACGACCGTGATGGCTGGATCGCGAACCACTTTGCCAGCGACGATGACCCGGCCCGCAAGAATCAACTGGCGAGCCTCCGACCGGGAGGCGAGCCCCAGCTTGGATAGGGCCCGATCGAGCCTGACCCGCGCCACTTTCACTGCTGAATCCAGATGCAATCAGCTCACTCGGTAATCGGTCTGATGGTGCGGCAAGGATTGCCGGCGGCGAACACGCCCGTGGGGACGTCGCGCGTCACGACGCTGCCGGCGCCAATCACTGCGCCGTTGCCAATCCTGACGCCGCCGAGAATGATCGCTCCGCCGCCCACCCACACGTCCGAGCCAATCTCGATCGGCTTTCCGAATTCTTCGCGCCGCCGCTGCGCCGCGTCGAACGGATGCAGCGGCGTGTAGATCTGAACGGCTGGTCCAAACAGGGTGTAGTCCCCTATCCGCACCGAACAGACGTCGAGGACGATGCAGTTGAAGTTGAAGAAGACGCGTTCGCCCAGCTCGATGTTCGATCCGTAGTCGCAGTAGAACGGCGGCTGCATCCACACGGTGTCGCCGCCTCGACCGAACAAATCGACCAGGATGCGGCGGCGGCGGCTGGCGTCCGCGTCCCGCGTCGCGTTCAGGTCCTGGCAGAGGTCCCGTGTCCGCGTTCGAGCCGCCACGAGCTCCGGATCGAGCGGGTCATACGTCTCGCCCGCAAGCATCTTTTCGCGTTCAGTGGCCATCGTCGCATTATCCGCGAACGCCGGGTTGCCGTTTCGCTCGCTGCGGGGGCGCCGCGGGCGGCGCGAGCGGTGGCGGAGGAGCCCGAGCGGGAGGCCGGAGAGTAAGGCGTTTGCTAAGAGGTCACGGAGGCCACGGAGGGCAGTACCATCAAACTCCAGGTCGCGGGCAATGCACGCGACTGTGAGCGCCGTCCTGCCCCGCGCGGAACGCGCGGCAGAAAGGGGAAAGAGATCCGGAAATGAACCGCGCGGTGAGTTGGAAGCGGCTCATTTCCGGATCTCTTTCCCCTTTCTGTCAGGGCCGGCTTTGCCGGCCTGCAGGACGGCGCTCTCCGTGGCCTTCGTGGCCTCTTAGTGAGCCGTCTCTGCTTGCGGTGAACCCTTTCGCCGCGCCGATCTGCTCCCGCCGTTACATCCTGCCGACGCAAGACCAGAGTCTATGGTGGTCACCGTCGCCCACCTATGCCGTTTCGGATTACCATGCGCGCCATGCGCATGGCACGATTCGTCCTCATCGCGACGGCAACGGTGACCGTATCCGCAGCGCCGCCAATCCAGTCACCGGTGCGCCCGGTAAGACTCATCGGGATGGGCCATCATCATCACGCGATCGCCACGTCGAGTCCCCAAGCGCAGCAGTTCTTCGACCAGGGATTCAATCTGGTCTTTGGCTTCAACCACGAGGAAGCCGCACGCTCGTTCAAGCGGGCGTCTGAGCTCGATCCCAAAGCGGCCATGCCGTACTGGGGAATCGCGTGGGCGCTCGGCCCGAACTACAACCTGGATGTAGACGACGAGCGGGGGAAGCAGGCGCATGACGCGATAGCGCGGGCGGTCGCGTTGTCGAAGAGCGCCCCGGACAACGAGCGCGCCTACATCGAGGCGATGGCGATCAGATTTCCGGCGGACGCGAAACCCGATCGCGCGGCGCTCGCGCGGAAGTACGCGGACGCGATGCGCGACCTGTCACGCCGTTATCCCGACGACCTCGATGCCGCCACGCTCTACGCCGAGAGCCTGATGAACCTGCGCGCGTGGAAGCTTTGGACGCTGGACGGCAAGCCCGCCGCCGAGACGGAAGAAATCGTCGCCGTGCTCGAGTCGGTGCTCGCGCGCGATCCGAATCACCTGGGCGCCAACCACTACTACATCCACACGGTCGAAGCCTCGCCCAACCCGGGGCGCGCGCTCCCGAGCGCCATGCGGCTGGCGACGCTCGCGCCCGCGGCCGGCCACCTGACGCACATGCCCGCCCACATCTACGCGCGCGTTGGCGACCACGCTGCCGCGGCGCGGGCCAACGAAGCCGGCGCGAAGGCGGATCTCGCGTACTTCAAGACCGTTTCGTCGTCCGACAGCTTCTACGCGCTGGCGTACTACACGCACAACCTCCACTTCCTGGCCGACTCCAGCATGATGCGCGGCCGGCTCGCGGATGCGCGCCGGGCTGCGGCCGAAGTGGCAGCGAGACTGGCGCCGCACACGCAGATGATGCCGATGGTCGAATCGCTGATTACGATGCAGACCTCGGTGCTGCTGCGTTTCGGACGCCACACCGAGATCCTGGCGCTCCCGGCCCCGCCGGCCGACCATCCCGTCGAAACGGCGTGGTGGCATTTCGCGCGCGGCGTGGCGCTGGCGCGCACGGGAAAAACCGACGACGCCGCAAAGGAGCGCGCGCTTCTCAGCAATGCGATGACGAAAGTCCCGGAGGACGCGCTGTTCGGAGGAACCGGTCTCGAGAGTGCCCGCGCGATCCTCGGGCTCGCCGGGACGGTGCTCGACGCGCGGATCGCGTGGACGCGCGGACAGCGGGCCGAATCAATCCGCCTGTGGACCGATGCCGTCGCGGCCGCTGACAAGGTGCCGTACGATGAGCCGCCGGTCTTCTTCTATCCCGTCCGGGAATCCCTCGGCGCAGCGCTGCTGCTGAGTGGACGGGCGGAGGATGCCGAGCGTGTTTTCCGCGAAGACCTGGTGAAGCATCCGCGCAACGCGCGGTCGCTGTTCGGCCTCCACGAGGCACTCGTGAAAGAAGGGAAGACCGCCGACGCGGAATGGGTGAAGCGAGCGTTCATGGAGGCGTGGAAGGACGCGGACACCTCGCTCACGATCGACAGCCTCTAACTCATGCTGGCTCCCGGCACCAGAATAGGGGTCTACGAAGTCGTCGCGTCGCTCGGCGCAGGGGGAATGGGGGAGGTGTACCGCGCGCACGACACGCGCCTCGGACGTGATGTCGCGCTGAAGATCCTCCCCCGCCAGCTCTCGTCCGATCCATCGAGTCTTGCCCGCTTCGAGCGGGAGGCCCGCCAGATCGCCGCGCTGAACCACCCGCACATCGTCGCCATCTTCGATACGGGCAACGACGGCGAGACCGCCTACATCGTGACGGAACTGGTCGACGGGACGACGCTGCGCGGGATGCAGTTGAGCGTCCGGAAGGTGGCGGACATCGGCGCACAAATCGCCGACGCGCTCGCGGCCGCGCATCGCGCCGGAGTCACGCACCGCGACATCAAACCCGACAACGTCATGGTGACGCGTGATGGCCGGGTAAAACTGCTCGACTTCGGCATCGCCAAGGCGGCTGCCGCACCAGAGGGCGTGACGATCGCGCAGACGGCCTTCGGGTCCACGCTTGGAACCCCCGGCTACATGGCGCCCGAACAGGTTCGCGGCGGCGTCGTGGATCCGCGGACGGACATCTTTGCGCTGGGCGTCCTGCTGTACGAAATGCTCGCCGGCACTCCCCCGTTCAAACGCGAGACGGCGCCCGAAATCCTCACCGCGACGCTGCACGTCGATCCGCCGGACCTGCCCGCCGGCATCCCGGATTCGCTTCAGCGAGTCATCCGCCGATGCCTCGAAAAGAATCCGGCCGAACGATTTCAGTCCGCCGAGGACCTCGCATTCGCCCTTCGGCAGCTGACAGGAACGTCCCCGACCACGTCGACCTCGGAGGCAGCGTCCACAGCATCGATGCCTCGCGGACGGCGATTTAGGCCGCACGTCTGGACCGCGGCTGCCGCCTTCCTGATCGGTGTGCTGGCGGCAGGCGCCATCTTCATCCGATTCGCGGCGCGTCAGGACTCGACGATCGATCAGCTGCAACTCACCCGAATCAGCAGCGATCGGCGCGACGAGGTGTCGCCGGCGATTTCGCCCGACGGCCATTCGCTCGCGTATTTGCGAGTCGCTGGCGGTGTCACCGAAGTCCTCGTCAGACCGCTCGATTCGCCGGATGTGGTGACGGTCGCACGATCGAACACAACGCTGTTCACGCCTCTGTGGACGACCGACGGCGGCCAGGTCTGCTATCGGGATGTTCGCAGGGACTTGTGGTGCGTCGGCGCTGCCGGCGGCTCACCACGACGTGTGTTGCGGGATGTCACGTGGGCGCACATGGCCCCGAACGGCCGCGACTTCTACTTCGTCCGGGTATTCGAGAACCGGCCATGGCTCTATCGCGGTCCGACGGATGGAGAGGCGCAACGCGTCGGCAAGGAAGGATGGCCGAATGACCTGAGTGGGATGTCACCCGTGTCGCCCGACGGATCGTCGCTGATCGTGACGACGCGATCGGGAGGCTGGCTCGTGTCTCTGCCGAGCGGTGAGCGCCGTGCTCTTCCGTCGGACGAATCCACCCGCATCCGTTCGATCGCGTGGCTGCCCGACAGCCGTCACTACGCCGTCGTCGAGGAGACGATTCGGCTGACTGGCTCCCGCATCATTTTGGAAGACGTGCGCAGCGCCGCCAGGCACCTGGTGCTTTCGACCGCTGATGACGTTCAGGCTGTCGCCGCGACGCCTGACGGCACCGGCCTGGTCTACGCAAGCGGCGCCGTCGAGCGGGACATCGTCGAGTACACGGCGGCCGGACAATTCGTGCGGCCTGTCGAGGCCTCGTCCATGCTGGAGGGTTTTCCTTCGTGGGCGCGCACGGGCGACCGTTTCGCGTATCGCGTCGGAGGTCCAGGTCAGATTGCCAGCATCTGGATGGGCACAACGGATGGTTCGGCCCCGATGCTCGTGCAACGGCTCGCGTCCAACGTCGTCTCCCAGACGCCGGTTTCGCCCGACGGCGGACGAATTGCCTACGCTGACGACACCGGCATTTACGTTGTGGCGGCTACGGGCGGACGCGCCGTCCGCGTGCTGGCGACGACGAACGCCGGGGCAGCGCTCTGTTGGTCGCCCGACGGCGATTGGATCTGGTACGCCGAACGGCCGACGGGACTCGGACGGGTGCCGAGCGGCGGCGGCGCCGCACAACGCGTCGACGCGTCGCCCGGCATACTGGCGACGTGTTCGCCCGACGGACGATGGCTTCTTCGGCGAAGTCAGACGGATTTCATGCTCACATCTGTGGACGGCAAGACCGACCGCACAATCGCCGGGCTCGATGAATACGCGACCCGCAGCAACAACCAGGGGGAGTTGACCACCCAGTTTTCAGGCGACGGCACGCGCGTGTATCTATTGCGCATCGATCGCCGAACGGTCGACGTCTTCGACCTCGCAAGCGGACGAAAGTCGAGCGAGATTACGTTTCACATCCCCGTCGAGGATCAAATCGAAAGCTTCTCGTTCAACCCCGACGGCACGCGCGTGCTGCTGACGACAGGCGGAGACCGCGATGACTTGTGGATGGCGACGGGCTTTGCGCATCCGGCGACATCATGGCGCCGCTGGTTCACGCATTGGGAATAGAGGGAAGGGAGTTACTTCGGGATTACTTGAGAGTAGCCATCCAGATATCGCTGTCCCTCACGGTGCGGATCAGATAGAGGTGCCGCTCGTCCGGGGAGAGTCCGCCGAGACTGACGAGATCGGGTGCCGTTCGCAAGACTTCGGTCACCGCTTTCGAGCGGCTGTCGACCACGAACACCCCTTGTTCGGAGGTGAAAACGAGGCGGCGGCCGTCCTTCATCCACACCGGCCCAAACCCGAAGTCCGTCAGCTGCTCGTAGGCGTGCGTGTCGAGCGAATACACGACGATCGCCGAGTGCTTCGTCGTCAGGTCGCCGGCAATGCGTCTGCCGTCGGGTGACCACGAGAGGGCTTCCAACGTACCCTCGCCCGTCCAACGAGGCAGTGTTTCAGGACGCTGTTCCGTCCAGGCCTTCCGGGGATCGAAAAGCATCACGGTGCCGCGGTTGATGTCGCTCGCGCTCATGCGCGAACCGTCTGGCGTCCACCGCGGGTAAATCAGCAGCTCGGATGCTTTCGTGAGCTGGTGAAGTTCGCTGCCGTCGACATTGACGATCCACACACCGTAGTTTCCGCTGTCACGGTTGGAATAGAACGCGATGCGCTTTCCGTCAGGAGAGAACTGAGGATCGCGGTCCTTCATCGCCTCGTTGGTCAACTGTCGGACATCGCTGCCGTCGGCATGACTGATGAAGAGATTTTCCTGATCGACGCCCGATCCGGCGATCGACGAGAATGCCAGCCATTGACCATCGGGTGAGACGGACATGAAACCATAGGTATTCGACCCCGAGGTCACGGCCGCGGGAGCCGCCTGAACGGACAGTCGTTCGGGATCGAGGTCGACGCGCTGAATATTCTGGGAGGTCTGTCGAGAAGCGTAGGCGATCCGCCGGCCATCTGCGGAGATGGTCAGGCCCGCGACATTCGAGGCCGGGGTCGTCAGCGCTTCGGGTGCACCGAGCGGACGTCCTGTGTCTTCGTCGATGTGCACGCGCCACAGGTTCATGCTGCCGGCGCGATTGCTGAGAAAGTACAAATATTTGCCGTCGGGTGACCAGAAGGGGTTCCAATCGACGGCGGCATCGTTCGTCACGTAGATCGGCTCGCCACCAGCGGCCGGCAAGGTCCAGATGTCTCGTTGTGCCGTATCTCCGCGCAGACCCCAGTAGGCGATGCGCTTTCCGTGTGGAGACCAGCTTGGCTGGACCGCGTCTCCCTTGAACAGAAGCCGTTTCTGTCCGGAGTTGACATTCGCAATCCACAATTCGCTGATACTGCTGCGTCCGAAGGGGGTCAGAACGTCCTCAGTCGCGAACACCACCTCTTCCCCGCTCGGTGACCAGGCGGGATTGAATCCGCTGTCGCTGACGCGCTTCGGCGACTCTCCCATCCGTCCCATGACGTAGAGACCGCCGCCCTGCCGCTCCGATCTGAAGGCGATGCGATCCCCGTCGGGAGAGAACACGGGTTCGAGATCGGGGCTCGTGGAGTCCTTTGTCAAATTGATGACGGCCTGCCCGCCCACGCCCTGCAGATAAATCGCCGCGCGGCCCGACGTCTCGCTGCTGTAAACGATCCATTTGCCATCAGGCGAGAGACTCGGAAAATCTTCTGCACCCGCTTGTGACGTGATGCGGCTGAACGTCGCGCTCACGTGGGATTCTGCGGGCTGGCGCCTCCAGAACAACCAGCTCGCGGCAGCGATGGCCGCGACGACGGGCAGCGCCACGGCGGCCACCGTCACGCGGTTGCGCGAGCGTCGGCTTTCGGACTTCGAGACGCTGGGGGCCAGGGTCAGCTCCCCGGAGTCAATTCCCTGTTTCAGTTCCTCCAGCTCATTGCGAAGATCTGCGGCGGTCTGAAACCGCCGGCCGGGATCCTTGGCCAGACAGTGGCGGATGATGCGGGCAAGGTCCGAGGGGAGCGCTCGATTGACTGCCGTGGCCGACACCGGCGTGTCCTTGATGATCGACGAAATGATCGAGACGCTCGTGTCGCCTTTGAACGGCCGTTCGCCCGTGGACATCTCGTACAGGAGGATACCGAGCGAAAAAATATCCGAGCGGCCGTCGACCGGCTTTCCCTCCGCCTGCTCCGGCGACATATACGCAACGGTTCCGACGATCCGCCCCTCGCCGGTGAGCTGCTGCGTCGGCAGCATCGACACGCCGGCAGCGGGAGCCAGCTCGCGCAGCTTCGCGAGACCGAAGTCGAGCACTTTCACGCGGCCCTCGCCCGTCACCATGATGTTGCCCGGTTTCAGATCGCGATGGGTGATGCCGGCCTGATGCGCGGCGCTGATGGCGTCGGCCAACGGCGTCGCGAGCTTGAAAATCTGCTCGATCGACATGCCCCCCTTCGGGATGAGTTCGTCCAGCGTCTTTCCCTCGATCAGTTCCATCGTGAGGAACTGGACGCCCGCGTCTTCTTCGACCGAATAGATCGTGACGATGTTGGGGTGATTCAGCGCGGCGATCGCCTGCGCTTCCCGTTCGAAGCGGTCGCGGCGATCGGGATCGCCGGCAATGGAGGACGCCAGGACCTTGAGGGCAACTTTGCGGTTCAGTCGAGTGTCCTGGGCGGCGTAGACTTCGCCCATGCCGCCCGCCCCGAGCGGCTGCAGGACGCGGTAGTGTCCGATTGTCGGTCCGAGCATGGTCGAGCTCTGAAGCGTGTTCCCGGGGGCGGCTCATCATACGTCAGACTCGCCGGGGACTATATAACATGGACCGATATACTTGACTTTGATATATGCGACATGGCTATACTTCGCACCGTTCAAAGGAGGCCGGGGATGCCGCGTTACTGGTGCGTTGTGTCGAGTATTGCCGTCGTGCTCACAGGGGCGACGACCGCCGCGGCGCAGCAGCCGGCCGCGGCCGGCGCGAATCGACCGAACCTCCACGTGCTGCAGTCGCTGCCGGAGTCCCAGCTCTT
>DATJIW010000039.1:0-2948 GCA_035492775.1 Vicinamibacterales bacterium | reverse complement strand
AGCCGTGGTGCAGGACACCTTGAAAGCGCGCGGCATCACCTATACGCCGGCGTCAGTGGCGATGTTCGAACGGGTCTGGCCGCAGTACCGCACCGTGGTCGAATCCAGCTGGGAACCGTACGTCCACAGCAAGCGGAGCCTCGACGATGCGATTGCGGCGACGACCGCAAGCCTGCCGTGACGCTTAGACGGTAACGGTGACGCGCAGAAAGGCCGCCGGAATCGTCGTCGTGTCTTTGTCGTCGCTTACGTTCTCCTGTTCGAACAGCGCCTCGAGCTCCTGCTGAAGCCGTGCGGCCGTTCCGGCCTGCTCCGCGGCCGCGAACGCGTTCATCGTCGGACCGTAATAATCCCGGAAAGCGGCCACATAGTCCGCAGGCGTCATCGACGCGTTGAAGGTGTAGGTGTCTCTCATGAACGAGATCCGGTCGGCAGGAATGCCCGCGGCACCGAACCGCTCGATCACGTTCTTCTCCACGCCCCAGAGCATCGGACTGACAAAGCCTTCTGGCGGCGGCGGCGAGTACGCCGAACTGACCTTCAGCAGCCGCGCCACGAGCGTCGGATCGTTCGGGATCCAGTTGCCCATGACGATGCGGCCTCCCGGACGCGTGACGCGGACCATTTCTTTCGCGACCTCCAACGGCTTGGGCGCGAACATCGCGCCGAACATGCTGA
Organism: Vicinamibacterales bacterium; assembly: GCA_035492775.1. Taxonomy (GTDB): domain Bacteria; phylum Acidobacteriota; class Vicinamibacteria; order Vicinamibacterales; family 2-12-FULL-66-21; genus DATJFQ01. Next base: position 2,270 of record DATJIW010000039.1, on the reverse strand, counting down.
CCACGAGGTCGAACTGGCGATCGGCAAGTCCCCGTAGATCCGTGGCATCGCCCTGCTGGAAGCGGCAGTTTGCCAGTCCCTCCGCCTCCGCGCGTCTGGTGGCGGCCTCGACCAGATTCCTCGCGATGTCGACCCCGAGGACATCGGCGCCACGCCGCGCCTCCGGCAGCGCCGTCGTCCCGTCGCCGCATCCGAGATCGAGCACTTTCATGCCCCGCGTAATACCGAGGCTGTCGACGAGCGTGTCCGCACTCTCACGCATCGTGTCCGCAATTCGGGTGAAGTCGCCTTTTTCCCACAGCGCCTGGTTTGGACTCATCGTTGTTTCTCCAATCTGAGTGCACGGTACAATGCGGCTTTCCGAGGGACCATGCCCGGCCGTCGCCGACACTTGCTCGAACGTCCGGGCGTTTCGATGCCATTGCCCGGGGTCCGCGGGCCTTTGCAGGGAGTCCAAAGGCAGGAATGGACGCCTTTTCCGAGATCCTCAGCGGAGTGAGACTGAACGGCGCCGTGTTCTTCGCAGCGGAATTCTCCGCGCCGTGGGGATTCTCCTCGCCGGGTTCGAAACTGATGGCGGCAAAGGTCGCGCCGGATGCCGCGCATCTGGTTCTCTACCATCTGTTGATCGACGGCACCGCTTTCGTGGAGATGGAGGACGGGCACGCCATCGCGCTGGCGCCCGGGGACATCGTCATCTTCCCGCACGGTGATCCGCACAACATGAGCAGCGGGAAGACGACGCGGCCGCCTTTCCCGAACTACGGGATTACGCCAAAGATCAAGGCGCGCGATCTCACGCCGCTGCGCGCCGGCGGCGGCGGCGTCGTGTCGAAGTTCGTCTGTGGCTACATGACGTGCGACCCGCATCTCAGCCGGCCGATCCTCAGCGGCTTGCCGCCGGTGTTCAAGGTGAACGTCCGGACCGACGCGTCGGGACATTGGCTGGAAAGCTCGGTCATGCACCTCGTCGAAGAAGCAGCGTCGGGTCGCGTCGGCAGCGAGGCGATGCTCGCGAAGCTGTCGGAGGCGCTGTTCGTCGACACGCTGAGACGCTACATCGACGCCCTGCCCGCGCGGCAGAACGGATGGCTCGCAGGCGCGCGCGATCCGATCGTCGGACGAAGCCTGGCGCTCCTCCACGGCCGCGTCGCGCACCCGTGGACGATCGCGGATCTCGCCGACGAAGTCGGCATCTCGAGGTCGGCGCTGGTGGAGCGCTTCAGCCGGTATCTCTCCGAGCCGCCGATGACCTATCTGACGCGATGGCGGCTGCAGCTGGCAGCCGAGTCGCTCAAGGCAACGTCGCGCGGCGTCGCCGACATCGCCGGCGATATCGGCTACGAGTCGGAAGCCGCCTTCAGCCGCGCATTCAAACGCGAGTTCGGCCGGCCGCCGGGCCGGTACCGTTCTGATCACCGGAACTCGAGCCAGTCCGCACGCTCACTGGCCGGATAGCCGGCAATATTCCAGCGTGCAGATCGAGTAGTGATCGAAGATCTCTTCATATGAGCGATACAGCATGGCCGAATGGGGCGCCGGTCGTCGGACAGCGCGCGGAACGCACGCGTGTCGTGGGCCCGCGCGATATCGAGCTGTTCACGGAAATCAGCGGCGATCGCAATCCGCTGCATTACGACGCCGCGCGAACGGCGCGCACACGCTTTGGCACCATCGTCGTCCAGGGAGGGATTACGAGCGCGATCCTGAACGCGGTCGTGGCCGAGGAGCTGCCGGGACCGGGGACGGTGTTTCTCCACGTCAACTGGGACTTCAAAGCTCCCGTGCGGCCCGGCGACGCCATCACGGGCCAAGTGGAGGTAACGAAGGTGCGCGCGGACAAACCGATCACGGAACTCACCACGCGAGTTGTCCGAGGCGACGGCACCGTCGTGCTCGATGGGACGGCGGTCTGCTACACGTTCGCCATGTGAGGCGTTGAATCGACGATGTGCGCGACCTCTCTGTTCATTTCGTGGCTGAGCAATCGATGCAGCGTCCGAAGCCGCGCGAAGTCCCACGCGTATGATGCGATCTCGTCGCTGATATCGAAGAGGGGAAGCGACAGATCGTCGCGGATCGTCTGGTAATCCGCCAGCGCTGAGTCCGTACCGATCAGTACGGCGCGGGCCAGCATCTCCGCATCGCGCAGCGCGTCGGTGATGCCGTGCGCGGTGATCGGATCCTTGAAGTAACCCGCATCGCCCACGAGCGCCCAGCCTGGTCCCCACGCCGGCCGGACAAAGCCCGGGTGGCCTGCAAAACCGCGA
>DATJIW010000038.1:0-34790 GCA_035492775.1 Vicinamibacterales bacterium | reverse complement strand
TTCGACGGCTGTTTCCAGTGCCCGCATGCGCGAGGCGAGGGAACGCTGGATGGCTGGCCGGCTGCGAGTGCCCCGCGCCGATGGCCGCTTCGCCATGGACACATATTGTAGGGCTGCAACCTCAGCCGTCAAGTACGGCGGCTAGTGTGCTCGACGCTGTTCTCCGTTGTCGGGATCGGAATCATGGTCGGCTGCATTGCTTGCAGTTGTTGGGAGGATTCGATCAAGCGTCTACGCGAATCGTCGATCCGCTTGCGCGATGACTCCAGCACGTGCGTCTGCACGCGGCGCAAGTAGTCTCTGGTGCGGCGGATACTGGTTCGGTACGCAGACGGGTCAAAGACAAACGACGGCATGGTGAGGTTCTCCGCGCCTTAGAGAGGGGCGGCGGCCTCATGCCGTCGGGGCTCAGGAAAGCTGTCTCACTGTATCACCCCAGGCGGTTACGTCTCGATTTTCTGCATCGTCCAGGCGTAAGCAGCGCGTCTTCAGACTGGCCCGATTATCGCCCTCGAGATGCCGCGAGACATCAGTCGGGCTGCCTCAAACTGTCGTCAGCATCGACGGAACCATCGAGCGTCTCCGTTGCCGCTTCGACGTCCGATTGAATGTCGTCCAGTTTTTGAGAGTTGATGGGCGCGCCGTCTTCCGCCTCCGACTTCAACTCATCGATTGTCGTCGCAATATCATCGAGCTTCGCGGCCACGTCTTCCAGCGGTCGGTTGTCCATTTGTTCCCCTTTGGCATGAGGCGTCTAGGGTATGGACTGCTGACCCCGTCTTCAAGCTGGTCAGGGGTATCGTTTTTGTAATTTCCAATCGCCGCACTTCCGTGGATGGATGTTAGCTGACCGAAGTGGGATTTGCGCGCCAGAGCGCATACCCCCACCAAACCGCATAGGCGCGATACGCGAGGTACGGGAGTAGTGCCAGTGCCGCCAGTGCGTCGAGAAATAACAACCAGACAAACAGGGGACCGTCAAGTAACGGGGCTGCGCTCCCTACGAGGAAGGCGAGGTGAAGATTCTTCGCTCGGAAGAAGAGCAGATTCCAGAGCGCATTTGAAAGCATCATCGTCACGACAAGAGCCAGCGCGCCGAACGCCTGGAGCGCCAGCAGGCGGTAGACGATGAATCCGAACGTGAGGTAGTAGCCGACGCCGATGGCGTACCAGACTCGCAACGGGGCCGAGTATTTTGGCGCGCGCAGCGCAGCGAAGAAGGCCTTGACGCCCGTTCCCGCACACAGTCCCTCGATTGCGGCGGCACCAACGCAAATACCGAGAGAGGTCAACGCGGAAGCCATATTTGCCAGCGCGCCCATCCTACCAGCCGCGCGGTTCTATCGGACTCGGATTCGATTAAGCCGTCTTTACGGTCGTGGCTCGAACTTCTGTACCGTCCACGTGTGATTACATCGGGGACAGCGCATCGAGAATGCCGCGTCCGACTCCGTGTCGATCTCCGCCACCGGCTCGTTGCATTCACGCACACACAAGGCGGGTGGATGTCGGCGTGAATCGTGACTCCAATGGCGCCCCGCTGGTGCATCGGCCGTCTCGGCTCTGAAGAGCCGTCCTGGGTCTTTGCGTTCTGGCGCCGCGTCAGGATTGCAGCGGAAGGAGAGACGATCGGGTACCCGCCGCCGCAGGGCGCGGGCGACGTTTGCCGAACGGGGCGGCCGATGATCACCGTCGCATTGCGGAATCACGATTCCAATTTAGTACTCGGGCGACGAAGCGCCAGCACGCTGGACTTGCGCAAAGACGCGGCGGGATTGCACGTCGAACTTCAGGCGGATGCCGCGATCTCCTACGTGGCGGATCTTGCCCGGAATATCCAGCGAGGAGACGCGCACGGCGGGAGTTTCGGGTTTCGCGTGGAAGACGACGTCTGGAGCCTGCGCGACGGACTCCCGTATCGCGAAATCATCGACATGCACGTCAAGGAAGTGTCGCTCGGCGTCACCTTTCCCGCCTATGGCGCGACGCGGCCGACCGTCGGCGCCGACATGCGACCACACCAAGCGTGATCGATTCGCTTAGCCGAACGGCAATTGCGAATCGCGATGAGCCGATAGAGCCAGATCCAAAGGTAAACAAACACGCGAACTCGAAAAGGAACACAAAGAATGGCAGAACGTCACATTGTGGGCCGAGACGGCTCAATCACGGTCCATTCCGATTCCTATGCCTCCTCGGAGCTTCGGACCGCCGACGCCGACAGAGGATCCGTCGAAGTGGCACCAGAAGGGTGTGCCGCAGGACGCCGTCTGTCGGCGGTACGGATGTTCACCGGAGGAGCTGTACGACTGGATTCAGCGCTACGGATTTCCGAAGCCGACGAAGGACGCGACGCGCATGTTTGTCGGTTCGTTCAGAACCTCAAGACACCGCGAGTGGGCCCTCGATCAGATCGAAGCGTGGGAAACAACGGTCATCGGCATCGCGAAGCGATTTCCGCGCAGGTAAAGCGCACCGTCGTTGCCGGCGGGGTGGTGCGCGGGTCGCGTCTTGCCCCCTTCAGGATGCACGTTTTTGAGGCCCCGCCGGCTTTTGGATCGGGAGGTCGGCTCCGAGTAACGCCCTCGAAGTCGGCGACGGGTGTGACGCAAACCCTCGCACTCCCTACGGGGGCCGGGCCGCGGTCGGACGTGTTCCGGCCGCCGCCTCTCGTTATCAGCGGTCTCTTGACAACTGAATAGCCTCGCAAGAGGCATGACAAAATCCACGGCGAGGGCGACTAAAGGTCGCTGAAGACGATCTCCTTGCGGCTGTAGTCGCGGAGTGATATGAGATGCGCTCACTTCTACGCAACAGCGCAAAGGGAGTTCGGGTACCGGCAGACGATCGGTTACCCGTCGCAATCGATTCGAGGTGCAGTAATGATTCGACGCATTCTCGTTTACGGAGCCTTGGTCGTGGGCGTCGCGTTGCCTGCCGGCGCAACTCCTCTGACGTGGAACCTTGATGTAACGTTCAACGATGGAACCACCGCAAGTGGCTCGTTCAATTTCGACGCAGACACCGGACTGTATTCTGCGGTGTCCATTTCCTTGAGCACCGGAGTGTCTTTCGATACGACGGAGGTGGAGGCAGGTTCTGTAGCGGGCGAATTGGACCTGATCGATGGCCTAGGTGCGGCGGACCTCACCGGAAATACGTTCGCTAGTTTCGTTTTCACGCCACCGTTAAGCGATCTCGGCGGGACCGTGATGGTCCCCTTCGGCGGTTATGGACCCTGCATCGATGGTGCTTGTCTAGTCGCTTCCTTAACAAGCTTTGTGCCGGGTAACAATCCTGGATCGGCATCCGCGACACCCGTACCAGAACCGACGACATTGCTTCTTTTCGGCGTCGGCGCCGGTTCTGTCGGTGTTCGCCGGTGGCGGAAGCTGCGCGGGGCTGCTGCGAGTGCGTAAGGGAACACGATCGCATTGAGCGGCTAGACGAGCCGCAATTCGGGGCGCTGAGAGGCGCCCCATTTGTCGGCTGATCGTCTCTGCGCGACCGAAACGGCGAGTCGGAGGACGATGTCTGAGCCGATCCGAAGACAACCGGTCTCGTCTGCCCGCACTGCAATCAGCCGGTTGCTGTGTTCGAGCAGGACACGGCGGAGTCGCTCACGATGCACTGTCCAAACTGCGATCACCGCTGGACCGCCGAGAAGCGCAACACGCATCCACCGGACGGCGGCCGCGTAATCCGATTGCTGCGGCGACGACACGCCCGTCAGTAGGCATCCGCAGCCCATCGCGGTCGCAGGCGCGACGCTGATCGTGGCGTCACGAAGGGGGATTCGTGAGGGGCGGTTTAAGCCGCGAAAAACTCAACCGTACGACATGACGGTGATCTAATATTTCGCACGGTGTTGAAATGCCTCCGCTGCGGAAAGGCGATGGAGGTCTCGTGGCGGGGAGACGGGCTGGCGTTGTACGTCTGCGCCCAGTGCGGTGAATCCCACATCGAGGTCGAGCCCATCATCCGGGACGTCAAGGTGTCAGCGGAACCCGAGGCAGATCCGGAGCCGGACGAAGAGCCCTGAATCCGCCGGCAAAATGATCGCGGCCGGCCACGACGATTACACCGTGATGGAGATCAGTGGGCACAGCTCGACACGGATGCTCGCGCGGTACACGCACCCGACCGAGCACCGAAAGGCCGACGCGCTCGCGACGTTAACGTGACGCTGGACGTCACACAACCGCGTCACAATCGCCAAACGACCGATCTGACGAGTTCGCGGAATTGCGCGAATTGTTAGAGAAAGTTGGTGGACGGCAGGAGGATCGAACTCCCGACCTCGGCGTTGCGAACGCCGCGCTCTCCCAGCTGAGCTAGCCGCCCACTATAGAGGAACCGCCCCGCCGTAACGCCTGGTGAGGCCACCGGACCGCGGAACGAACGATTAGTTTAACACGCCGTCACCGGAGGCGCTCGACGTCGACGGCGGCGTTTTCCTGTTCAGGCGCTCGAAATATCGGCGGCACCTGGATCGCGTTACGTACCCATGCGTCAGCGGCGATCGCAGGAAAGTGCCGTCACAGGGGGTAGAGATAGGCCGCGCTGTTCGTGACTTCGAACACCGCGCGACGGCGCGACTCGTGGTGAATGTCAGTCAGGAAGGGCAGCCTACGCGAGCACATCCAGATACTTCAGTGCTCCGCCCGTGTTGAACACGACGACGGTATCGGCGGGCTTGACGTCTCCGCGGGCCGCAAGGATTTTGAGCGCGTGCAGCGCCGCGCCGCCTTCGGGAGCCGCGCTGATGCCCTCCTTCGCGCCGAGCTCCCTCATGGCGGCAATCATGTCGGCGTCGGAGACCGCGAGCGCGGTGCCGCCGCTCTCGCGCACGGCTCGCAGGACCAGGAAGTCGCCGATGGCTTTCGGCACCCGGAGACCGTCCGCGACGGTCCGTGCGTTCGGAAACATCTCGGAGCGTTCGGCGCCCTGCTCGAACGCGCGGACGATCGGCGCACAAGTCTCGGCCTGGACGGACACCATCTTCGGCCGGCGCCCTCGCTCCATCCAGCCGATCGCCTCCATTTCCTCGAACGCCTTCCACATCCCGACCATGCCGGTGCCTCCGCCGGTCGGATAGATGATCCAGTCGGGGAATTTCCAGTCGAGCTGCTCGCCGAGCTCGTACGCCATCGTCTTCTTGCCTTCGATGCGGTACGGCTCCTTGAGTGTCGAGACGTCGTACCACCCGAGCGGTTTGCCCGTCTCCGCGGCGATCCGTCCGGCATCGGTGATGAGCCCCTCGACGAGGGTGACGTCCGCGCCGTACAGCTCGCACTCGCGGATGAACGGCACCTTCACGTCCTTCGGCATGAAGACCTTCGCCTCGATGCCGGCGGCGGCCGCGTAGGCGGCCATCGCGTTCGCTGCATTGCCGGCCGAGGGGACGGACAACGTCTTCACGCCGAGCAGCGACGCGCGTGTCACCGCTGCCGACAGACCACGCGCCTTGAACGAATTCGTCGGATTCAGCGATTCATCCTTGACGAAGACGCGCTGAAGACCGAGGTCTCGTCCGATGCGGCTGGCGTGGAAGAGGGGCGTCCACCCTTCTCCGAGCGTCAGCGGCTGCTCGCCGTCGAAGAGCGGCATGAGCTCGCGGTACCGCCACATGTTCGGCTCCCGCGCGGCGAGCGATTGACGCGTCCAGTTCTTCGCCCGCTCGAGATCGTATCGGGCGAGAAGGGGCGCGCCGCAGGTGCAGAGATGCTGTTCCTTCCGAGGGTCGTAAGGCGCAGCGCCGCAGGGCACGCTGCATTCGAGGTGACGGAAGAAGGACATTTCAGATTTCGGATTGCAGATTGCAGATTGATGTTTCAATTATGAATCGACAATCAGTTTGCAATCTGCAATCTGCAATCTGCCAATCTGCCAATCTGCAATCTCCAGTCTGCAATCTTCATTCGAGCGACTCACTTGCCAAGGAGCTCGGTGTCTTTCTTCTTCTGAATGTCGTCGATGAGGGCGACGTGCTGGTCGGTGACCTTCTGGATGTCCTCGAGGCCGCGGCGCTCGTCGTCCTCTGAAATCTTGTGTTCTTTCAGCAGCTTCTTCAGCTTGTCGTTGGCGTCGCGGCGGACCTGACGGACGCCGTTGCGGCCTTCCTCGGCGTACTTGTGAACGAGCTTGGACATCTCCCTGCGGCGCTCTTCGGTGAGCGCCGGCAGCGGGATGCGCACGACCTTGCCGTCGTTGGTCGGATTCAGTCCGAGATTCGCGCTTCGGATCGCTTTCTCGATCGCTCCCATCAGCGACGGATCGAATGGCTGCGCGACGATCATTGTCGGTTCCGGTACGGACAACGATGCGACCTGGTTGACCGGCATCATTGCGCCGTACGCCTCGACGTGGACGGCATCGAGGATGTTGACCGACGCGCGGCCGGTCCGGACACCGCCGAGTTCGCGGCGGACATGTTCGATCTGCGCATCCATCCGTTTCTTCACTTCCACCGTCAGTGATTTCAGATCCGAAGCATCCATAGCGTCCTCATTCCGCCGTCACGGTCGTTCCGACGGGGTCGCCCATGATCACGCGGCGCAGATTGCCCGTCGTCCGCAGGTTGAACACCACGATCGGCAGCTTGTTGTCCATGCAAAGGGAGATGGCGGTCGCGTCCATGACTTTCAGACCCTGTTCGAGCACTTTGAGGTACGAGATCGTCGAGTATTTGGTGGCGTCGGGGTGAATCATCGGGTCGGCCGTGTAGATGCCGTCGACCTTGGTCCCCTTCAGGATCACGTCCGCTTTCATCTCCATGGCGCGCAGCGCGGCAGCCGTGTCGGTAGTGAAGTATGGATTGCCGGTGCCGGCGGCGAACACGACGACGCGGCCTTTTTCGAGGTGGCGGACGGCCCGCCGGCGGATGAACGGTTCGGCGACGGCCCGCATTTCGATCGCCGTCGCCACGCGCGTGGGCACGCCGATGTGCTCGAGCGCGTCCTGCAGCGCCAGCGCGTTGATCACGGTGGCGAGCATGCCCATGTAGTCCGCGGTTGCGCGGTCCATTCCGCGTGCGCTCGCAGCCAGCCCGCGGAAGATGTTGCCGCCGCCGATGACGATCCCGGTCTGGACGCCGAGCTGCTGGATCTCGGCCACGTCTTTGGCGATCTGCGTCGCGACGGCGGGGTCGATGCCAAACGCCTGCTCGCCCATGAGAGCTTCGCCGGAGAGCTTCAGCAGGACCCGCTCGTAACGCGCCATACGCTGACGATTATATGCGTTCGATGAACGATGAACGATGGTCGAAGAACGGTCCTCGATGGTCGATGAACGATGCTCGATGGTCGTCCATCGCCCATCGCCCATCGTTCATCGCTTCAGACGCCCTGTTCGCCCACCTTCATGCGAACGAACCGCGTGACGGTGATGTTCTCGCCAAGTTTGGCGATGGCCGCCTGAATGACCTGGGCGATCGTCTGCTTCGAGTCGCGGATCGACTCCTGCTCGAGCAGGCAGAACTGCTTGTAGAAGCTGTCCAACTTGCCCTCGACGATCTTGTCGACGACGTTGGCGGGCTTGTCCTTGACCTGCTCCTTGTAGATCTCCTTCTCGCGCGCGACGACGGCCGCCGGCACCTCCTCGCGGCGCACGTACGTCGGATTCGCGGCCGCGACGTGCATGGCGATCTCCTTGACGAGCAGCTGGAAGTCGTCGGTCCGCGCGACGAAGTCGGACTCGCAGTTGACCTCCACGAGCACGCCGATCTTGCCGCCCATGTGGATGTAGTGGCCGATGAGGCCCTCGGACGTCGACCGCCCCGCCTTCTTGGCGGCCTGCGCGAGCCCTCGCTTGCGCAGCAGCGTTGTCGCCTCCTCGATGTCTCCCTTCGCCTCGCTGAGCGCGGCCTTGCACTCCATCATGCCGGCTCCGGTCGTGTCGCGAAGCTGCTTGACGAGCGCTGCGGAAATGGTTGTCTCGGTCGCCATCACTGTCTCCTGTTTGATGCAGATGCCGAACGCCGAATGCGGCGTACAAGAAAAAACGCCGGCCAGATGATCCCGGCCGGCGTCACGATCGAAGCCGCGCTACACCGAAGCCGGGGACGTCGCTTGTTCGGAACGCGGAGCCGGGCGCGATGCGCGGCGGCGGTTCCGATCCTCGCCGCCTTCGCCGCCCTCGTCTGCCTGCGCCGATTCGCGCAGGCCGCGGCCGGAAATGACCGCGTCGGCGATCTTCGAGGCGAACAGGCGGATCGCGCGGAGCGCGTCGTCGTTGCCCGGGATCACGAAATCCACTTCGTCGGGGTCGCAGTTCGTGTCGACGACGCCGATGACCGGGATCTTCAGTTTCCGCGCCTCGTCGACGGCGATCTTCTCCTTGCGCGTATCGACGACGAAGATGGCGTCGGGCAGGCGCGACATGTGCCGGATGCCCTCGAGGTTCTTCTGGAGCTTCCGCTTCTCTTTCTCGAGCTGTGCGATTTCCTTCTTCGAGAGCGTCTCGTAACGGCCGTCGGTCTCCATCGCCTCGAGTTCGCGGAGGCGCGTCAGGCTGCGCTGAATCGTGCTGAAGTTGGTCAGGAGGCCGCCGAGCCACCGCTGGTTCACGAAGAACATGCCCGAACGCTGGGCTTCTTCCGCGATGGCATCCTGTGCCTGCCGCTTCGTGCCGACGAAGAGCACGGTGCGGCCATCCGACGCCAGGTTCGTGACGAAATCCTCCGCATCGCGGAAGAGCTTTGCCGTCTTCGCCAGGTCGATGATGTAGATGCCGTTCCGCTCGCCGAAGATGAAGGGCTTCATCTTCGGGTTCCAGCGCTTCGTCTGGTGCCCGAAATGGACGCCAGCCTCGAGCAAATCCTTCAACGCGATACCGCTCAAAGAGTCCTCCAAAAAGTTCCCGGCGCCTGCGGCCGGAAACTTCCGTTTACCGCTTACTGAACTGGAAGCGCTTGCGCGCACCCTTCTGTCCGTACTTCTTCCGCTCCTTGATGCGCGCGTCGCGCGTCAGGAAGCCCTCTTTCTTGAGCCTCGGCCGGAGCTCGAGGTTGTATTCCACCAGCGCGCGCGCGATCCCGAGCCGCAGCGCGCCCGCCTGACCCGCGATGCCGCCACCGGCGATCGTGGCCAGCACATCGAATTTATCGGCGGTTTCGGTGACGAGCAGCGGCTGCTTGATCTGTGTCCGCAACGCTTCGGTGGGGAAGGCCTGCTCGATCGGCTTGTGATTGATCGTGAGGGCTCCGCTGCCGGGTCTGAGGAATACGCGGGCGGTGGATGTCTTGCGACGGCCGGTCCCGTAATACTGGATTGCTGCTGCGACCACTTATGCGACCTCGCTCCTGCGTGAAATCTGCCGCGCTTTCGGCTGCTGCGCCTGGTGTGGATGATCGGCGCCGGCATACACCTTGAGTTTCCGCCACATCGCTTCGCCCATTTTCGTCTTGGGCAGCATGCCGCGGACCGCCTCCTCGACAATCCGCTCCGGCCGCCGGCCGCGGAGATCTTTCGCGCGCTCCTCGCGAACCCCTCCCTCGTAGCCCGAGTGGTACCGATAGAGCTTCTGCTCTTCCTTCTGTCCCGTCAGACGGACCTTGGCGGCATTCACGATGACCACGTGGTCGCCCGTGTCGATATACGGGGTATAGACGGCCTTGTGCTTGCCTTGCAGCAGGCGGGCGGCTTCGGTCGCAACCCGGCCCAGCACCTGGCCCTCCGCGTCTATGACGTGCCACTGCCGCTCCACACTGCCGGCAGCGGGAACAAACGAACGCATGAAATCCTCTCGAATAGCTATTGGTCCGACTGAGACGAAGGACGGCAAACCAAAAGGATACCGACGATTAGCGAGATTGTCAACGCTTCCCGGCAGTGCTCGATGCCGCGGCGTACTCCCTCGGATGGCTACCGGACGACAGATTCGTAATCCACGTACACTTTCGTTGACGTCCCGATCCGGCAGGATTGTGCTCGACCTGCCATATTTGCGTATTTCTTGCGAATTTGAAGGGAAATTCGACGTGGCACCTCACTTGCCGACCGCCTGTTGCCGATACAGACGAGAACACGGCTGGGCAGCGCGCCATTCCAGGCGCCGCGCCGGACCTGTTCCCGTGGCTTTCGCAGACAGGACAACACGGTGTTTCGCAAACCCAAAGCCCTCGTCGGTCTGGACATCGGCTCGAGCGCCGTCAAGGCGGTCGAGCTGAAGGCGTCGGGCAAAGGCTACAAGGTGACGGCGTTCGGCACCGAACCCGTGCCGCCGGACAGTATTGCGGACGGCGCCATCATCGACGCCTCCGCCGTCGCCGACTCGATCCGCCGCCTGTTCGAGTCCCGCAACATCAAGACCCGGGAGGTTGCGGCGTCGCTTTCCGGCAACGCCGTCATCGTCAAGAAGATTTCCGTGCCGGTCATGGCGGACGCCGAACTGGCCGAAGCGATTCAGTGGGAAGCGGAGCAGTACATCCCGTTTGACATCCAGGACGTCAATCTCGATTACCAGATTCTCGACCGCGGCGATCCGGCCGCCGGGCGCACGACGATGGATGTCCTGCTCGTCGCGGCCAAGAAAGAGAAGATCGCGGACTACACGGGCGTCATCGCGCAAGCGGGCCGCACGGCCGTCGTCGTGGATGTCGACGCGTTCGCACTGCAGAACGCGTACGAAGCCAACTACGGTTCCGATCCCCACGCCGTCGTCGTTCTGCTGAACGCCGGCGCCAGCGCGACCAACATCAACATCCTTCACGGCGTTCAGTCGGTGTTCACGCGCGACATCTCGATCGGCGGCAACGCCTACACCGAGGCGCTGCAGCGCGAGTTGAACCTGACATACGAAACGGCCGACGCGCTGAAGCGCGGACAGGCCGTCGAGGGTCCGACGTTCGAAGACGCGCGGCCCGTCCTGCGGGCCGTGACCGAGAACGTGATGCTCGAGATCCAGAAGACGTTCGACTTCTTCAAGGCGACGGCGGCGTCCGACAAGATCGATCGCATCGTCCTCAGCGGCGGCGCGTCGAGGGCCGAAGCCTTTTCCGACCTGCTGACGGATCGATTCGAGCTGCCGGTCGAAGCGTTCGATCCGTTCAAGAGCGTCATGTTCGATCCGAAGAAGCTCGGTGTGGACTCGTCGGAGGCGGCGCCGACTGCGGCAGTCGCCGTAGGACTCGCGCTCCGGAGGGCAGGCGAACGATGATTCGCATCAATCTTCTCGCGGCCGACCGCGCGCTGCCGAAGCCGCAGCGGACGTTCATTGCGCCGGCGCAGCGCGTGACGGTCGGCGCCGGACTGATGGTCGTCCTCACCGCGGCGGGCATCGGCTGGTGGTACTGGTCGCTGCAGAGCGAGTCAGGACGGGTCGACGCGGAAATCGCGCGCGCGGAAACCGAAACGCAGCAGCTCCGCTCGGTGTTGTCGCAGGTGCAGAAGTTCGAAACGCGGAAGGCGCAGCTGCAGCAGCGCGTGACCCTCATCGAACAGCTGCGCAAGGGGCAGACGGCTCCGGTCCATCTGCTCGACGAAGTCAGCCGGAGCATGCCCGATCGCCTGTGGCTGACCGGGCTGTCGCAGCAGGGGACGTCCCTCACGATCGACGGGCAGACGACATCGCTGACGTCGCTGTCGGACTTCGTGACGAACCTCGAAGGCAGCTCCTGGTTCAAGCGTCCGGTCGAGATCATCGACAGCCAGGTCGATCACAACGAGCAGACCGGTGAGCTCGTACGGTTCACCGTTCGCGCAACCATCAACGACGCGACGGCGCCAGCTGTCGCGTCGGCGGGACGAGGCGCTCCGGCGAAGCAGGAGTTAAAGCCGTGAGCCATCTCCTCCGATACCGGCGGCCGGAGTCATAGCGATGGACATCTCTCTCAGCAAGCTGCCTTGGTACGGCCAGCTCGGCGCGTTCGTGCTGGTCTGCGGCGGCGCGGTCTACGGGTTCTGGAGCTACTACGTCTCGGATTTCCAGACCGAGCTCGTGCAGCGGCAGCAGCACCTCGCGGCAATCCGAGTCGACGTCAACAAGGGCATCGCGACGGCGCGGCGGCTGCCGGAGTTCCAGTCGCAGGTCGGGGACCTCGAACGGCGTCTGGAGGGACTGAAGAACGTGCTTCCGGAGCAGAAGGACGTGGCGGACACCCTGCGACGGATGCAGGGGCTTGCCACGGAATCGAACCTCGTCATCCTTCGCTTCACGCCTGCGGCGCAGAAGCAGCAGGCGCTCTATCAGGAGGTTCCGTACCGCATTTCCGCCGAAGGTACGTATCACAACCTCGGCGTGTTCTTCGATCGCGTGAGCAAGTTCCCGCGCATCATCAACATCAGCGATATCGCGATTCATGCCCGGTCGCAGCCCGATGCGAACGCCACGGTCACGGCCGAGTGCACCGCGACGACGTTCGTGCTGGCGGAGGGTGGACGAGGAGGCGGGCCTGGAGCGGGCCCGGCAGCGCGATGATCGCACCGGTCCTCTTCGCTGTGGTATTCATACAGTCTGCGAACGCGGCGCCGTCGCTCGACGGCACCCGGTCGCCTGTGCTCGGGGCGGTGCCGAGCTTCGTCGACGGACAGTCGCCAATGCCTGTGGCGGCGATCAACGCGGCGCGGCAAGCGCGCGCCGACGTCGAGACAGCGCAGCACAAGAACGCGGACGCGCTGAACCCACCGGCCGCCACGCCGCAGACGCAGGCCCATCCTGCGGCCCCTGCGGCTGCGGCCGGCGGCAGCGCCGCGGCGCCCGCCGTGAACTCGACCGCGCCGGCGCAGCCCGACGGCGTGTACACCTACGACGCGCAGGGCCGCCGCGACCCCTTCGTCAGTCTCCTGAACCGCGGAGACTCGGTGCGTGCGCCAGGCATGCCGCGCCCTGCAGGTCTGCAGGGACTGCTGATCAATGAAATCGTCGTGAAAGGCATCCTGAAGACGAGCACCGGCCTCGTCGCCATCGTTCAGGGCTCCGACAGCAAGACCTACATCGTTCACCGCGGCGATCCGGTCCTCGACGGCAGCATCAAAGTGATCGCGCAGGACGCGATCGTTTTCGCGCAAGACGTCAGCGATCCCCTTTCGACGGTCAAGCAGCGGGAAGTACGCAAAGCGATCCGCGTGGAGTCGCGATGAAGGCCACTCACGAATCGGCTCGCGTCGTGCGGACCGCCGCTGACGACGAACGTTTCCACACGAGCAGCGCGCCGAAGGCGCACGACGCCGGAGCGGAGCGGGGCCGGAGTCCTCGCGAGCGAGGGCGCGGGGGGGTCTGGCGGGGCAATGCCCGCCAGGTAAGCCCCCAGGTATGGAGGATGAGCGTGTTGACAGACTGCCTGAGCCCGGCGCGCCGACTCGGCGTGGCGTGTGCGCTCGCCGCCGTGCTCGGCGGACTCGTGCTGACCGCCGCCCCCGGGCCGGCAAGGCTGGTGGGCGTCTCCGCCGAAGGGACCGGCAGGAATGCGGCCCTGCTCATCGAGTCGAGCGAACCGGTTGCGTATGCCGTGAGCCGGCCCGAGCCGCTCACGTTGTTCGTCGATCTGCGCAACGTCGATGCCGGTGAAGCCGCTGCCAACGTGGCCCGCACGGGCCCCGTCGCCGGCGTTACCGTCGAACGCGACACCACGATCGACGGCAAGGCGCTGGCGCGCGTGCGCGTGGCGCTCACCTCACCGGCGACCTTTCAGGTCCACAGCGCCCGCAACGTGATCCGTCTCGATCTCTCGCCGGACGCGAATGCCGCAGCCGACGTGTCGTCGGCGATGCCCACGCTGCCGGCGACACCTGCATCGACTCCTCCGTCACCCGCGGCGGGCACGGATGTCAGCGACGCCACGGCGATTCAGAAGGTCCACGCGAGCTATACGCGAACGTCGACGACGATCACGCTCTCGGGCGACGGACGACTGAATCCGGGCTCGCTCAGCGAAACCGACGAGCAACCACGCCGGCTCGTGATGGACTTCCCGAACGTCTCGACCACGGCCCCGGCGCAGACGGGCGTCGAAGGCGTGTTCGTCAAGAAAGTGCGCGTCGCGCTCCACAGCAGCGACCCGCTGGTTACGCGTGTCGTCCTCGAAATCTCGCCGAAGGCCACCTATCACGTCGAGCGCTCGGGTCAGGACGGCCGCGATTTGGCGCTCGTGTTCGAGGGACAGAAATCAGGCGCCACCGTGATGGTCGCGCCGCCCGAGACGCGTTCGGCGCCGGCCGCCGATGCGCGTGAAGACACGGTGACGCTGACGCAGGCCATGGCCAATATCGCGTCGATCACGCCACCGGACCAGGACCCGATTGCCGCGCTCGACAAGAAGGCAGACGCGAAGGGTGCCACGGCGACGTCCAAGCCGTCGGCCTCAGCCGGACACGTTCAGGCGACTGCGCAGCAGACGCCGGCCCAGCAGACACCGACCCAGCAGACGCAGCCTCCTGCGGCACAGCCTCCCGCAACGCAGCCCCCGACGCCGGCACCCGCGCAGCCGACGCTCAACACGCTGGTTCCCGGAACGGCTGAGAAGAAGTACACCGGCGCGCCGATCAGCATGGATTTCGAAGACACCGATTTGCGCAGCGTGCTGCGCGTGTTCTCCGAAACGAGCGGCCTCAACATCATCATTGACCCGGCCGTGCAGGGCCGTGTCAACATGGTGCTGAACGAAGTGCCGTGGGACCAGGCGATGGAGACGATTCTTCGCGCCAACAAACTCGGATACACGGTCGACGGAACAATCGTCCGCATCGCGCCGCTGTCAGTACTGGCCGACGAGCAGTCGGAACAGCGCAAGTTGACGGATGCCAAAGCGCTCGCGGGAGAGCTGCACGTGCAGACGTTCACGCTCTCGTACGCCAAAGCCGACATCCTGTCGCCGCTCCTCACGAAGTCGGCGCTCTCCTCGCGGGGCCAGATTCAGACGGACCCGCGCACGAACACGCTCGTCGTCACCGATCTCCCGGACCGCCTGCAGACGGCGGCGGCGCTCATCGGATCGCTCGACAAGCCGGAGCCGCAGGTCGAAGTCGAGGCGCGGATCGTGCAGACCACCCGCGACTTCGCGCGGGCGCTCGGCGTCCAGTGGGGGTTCAACGGCCGCGCGAATCAGCAGATCGGCAACACCACGGGGCTCGCGTTCCCGAACAACGGATCGATTGGAGGCCGCGTCGGCACGCAGGGACCGGTGGATCCGAACAACCCGAGCACCGCGAACAACGTCGGCACGGCCGTCAACCTCTCCGCGCCCGGCGCCGTGAACGCCGTGGGACTCGCGCTCGGCTCGATCAATGGCGCCTTCAACCTCGACGTCGCGCTCACGGCCCTCGAGAACTCAGGCAAGGGACGCATCCTGTCGACGCCGCGCCTGACGACGCAGAACAACCAGGAAGCGGAGGTCGCGCAGGGCGTCGAGATTCCGATCCAGACCGTGGCGAACAACACGGTTGCCGTTCAGTTCAAGCAGGCGGTGCTGCGGCTGCAGGTCACGCCGCAGATCACGGCATCCAACACCGTGATCATGAACATCACGGTTGAGAACGCGTCGCCTGATTTCTCGCGCCAGGTGAACGGGATTCCCCCGGTCGACACCCAGCGTGCGTTGACGCGCGTGCAGGTCAGCGACGGCGCGACGACGGTCATCGGCGGCATCTTCGTGAGCGAAGAGCAGTCGACGAACGATCGCACGCCGGTGCTGCATCGCATTCCGCTCCTCGGATGGCTGTTCCGCCGTGACACGCTGACGGACTCGAGCCGCGAGCTGCTGATCTTCATCACCCCACGGATCCAGAGAGGGTAGCGAACATGACGAAGGTTGTCTGGGGCGCCAAGGTCGCTTCGATACTCGTGCTCGCATTCGCGGCGACGTCGTGCGGCACGCAAACGCGCGAAGGGACGTCGTCTTCGTACCTGGTCATCAACTCACTGCAGGGCTCGCCGGGGCAGGCCGGGAGCTTCGGCAACGTGCTCGAGTCCGACGTGGTGAACGTCGATCCCACGACACACGCGCAGTCGATCGCGGCGGACCAGGGACAGGTGACGCTCGCGCTGGCATTGAAGGATCCCGGCTCTTCGACGAATCCCAACACGCCGACGCCGAACAACTACGTCACCGTGACGCAGTATCACGTGGATTACGTGCGCAGCGACGGCCGGAACGTCCAGGGCGTCGACGTCCCGTATTCGTTCGATGGCGCGGTGACGAACACGGTCCAGGGCACGTCGACCTTCTCGTTCACGCTCGTCCGCATCCAGGCCAAGCAGGAAGCGCCGCTGCAGGCGCTGGCGGGCGGCGGGTCGTCGATCGCCATCAGCACCATCGCACGCGTCACCTTCTACGGCCACGATCAGACCGGCCGCGAGGTGAGCGTGACGGGCAACATCGAAGTCGATTTCGCCGACTGGGCCGGCTAGGCATTCAAACGATTCTCAACGATGGCATTTATGTCTCGAGCGACCTTGAACCTTCGTGTAGGCGCCGTGATCGCGGCGGCGGTCGTGGCGGCGGGTTGTACCCTGAAGAAGCAGGAGACCCCGTCCCTGACCGGTCCGTCGGAGCTCGGCACCGCAATCGACATCAGCGTGTCGCCCGACGTGTTGACGCAGGACGGCGCGTCGCAGTCGTTCGTGTCGATTACAGCGCGCGACAGCAACGGCCAGCCGATTCGGAACCTGTCCCTGCGGGCCGACACCGCCGTCGGAGGCGTCACGACCGATTTCGGGTCGTTGTCGGCGCGCAACCTGGTGACCGATGCCACAGGTCGGGCGTCGCTGGTGTTCACCGCGCCGCCAGCGGTGTTCGGCGCACCCGCTACAGATGTACAGATTGTGGTCCGGCCGACAGAAAGCGATTTCGGGAACTCGACGCCGCGTTCGGCGACGATTCATCTGGTCCCCAGCGGGACCGTCGTGCCGCCTCGAGGCAGCGTCACCGCGAAGATCATCGTGACGCCTCCGGCACCACTCGATCATCAGACGGTCCTGTTCGACGGCTCGCAGAGCACGTCGACGACGGGCACGGTCGTTCAATGGCAGTGGGATTTCGGTGACGGCGGAAGAGCGACCGGAATGACGGCCTCCCACAGCTTCGATGCGTCCGGCAACTTCAACGTGCGGCTCACCGCGATCGACAACGTCGGGGCCTCCGATACGGTCTCCGTCAATGTGCCGGTCGGCCAGGGCTCGAATCCGTCGGCTTCGTTCGTGGTCTCGCCCGCGTCGCCGGTCATCAATCAGCAGGTGAACTTCAATGCGTCGGCGTCGACGGCGACGACCGGCCGCGTGATTCAGTCCTACTCCTGGGACTTCGGCGACGGCCATTCCGGATCCGGTGTGACCACCACGCACGCGTTCGCCAACGCGGGAACATTCACCGTCGTGCTGGTCGTCACAGACGATGCAGGCCACGTCGGGACATCGACACAGAGCGTTACCGTGTCGAACGGGAATCCGACCGCGCAGATCACGGTATCGCCGCCGTCTGGAACGGTTGGCCAGCAGATCAGCTTCATCGGAAGCCAGTCGACTGCGGCGCCTGGCCGGACGATCACCAACTACCATTGGGATTTCGGGGACGGATCCTCCGGGAGCGGAGCGACGACCTCGCATGGGTACGGAGCGGCGGGAACTTACACGGTGACGCTGATCGTGACAGACGATCAGGGCAAGCAGGGAATCGCAACGGCTCAAGTCACCATTCAGTAAGAAGGCCTCGAGGTCCGGGCTGCGTTCCGACTCGCAGCCCGGGCCTTTCCGTTGTTTCCGTTCAATCGACTCCTCTCTGCCAGCCCGCGAACTCTGTTACAGTTCTGTCGTGCCCGACGAGCCGCGGCTCGAACAATTGAGGCGGCGCGTCCGCGCCGATCCCGCATCGATTGCGTTCGCGGCACTTGCCGAGGAATACCGCCGGAGCGGCCGATACCTGGACGCGATCGAGACGTGCCGCGTGGGTCTGCAGCGGCACCCGGCCTACCTGTCGGCGCGCGTGACGCTCGGCCGCGCGCTGATTGGAGTTGGCGACCACGAGGCCGCCCGCCTCGAACTCGAAGCCGTCCTGCGCGCCGCTCCCGAGAACCTCGCCGCCATCCGGGCCATGGCCGAGATCTACAGCCACCTGCAGGACGTCGAAGAGACGCTGCCCGACGACGCGCGTGAACCGGAGGCCGTCGACCGCGCGCCGGACCACTTCCCGGCAGAGCCGGCCCCGGCTCCGGCGCCGCCGGTCGCGCCGATTTCCGTCGTGCAGTCAGGGCCGCAGCCGCCGCCGTACCAGGCAGCCGTCGATCGACTGGAGCGGTTCCTGAACGCCATTTCGGCTGCCCGGGCGGCGCTCGGATGAGTCAGCGCCTCGATCCATCAACAATCGCCCGGCGTCTCGAACACGTGCGAAGCGGACTGCACGCGGTGCCCGCCGACGCGCTGCTCGTCACGCACCTGCCAAATATCCGCTATCTCACGGGTTTCGCAGGAACCGCCGGCGCCGTCATCCTCCTCCAGCAGCGCTGCCTTCTGATGGTCGATTCGCGTTACGTGACCGCGGCGCGGGCACTCGCATCGCCGCTGCCGGACGGCCTGCTCGCCGTCGAACCTGTCGCCAACTCGTACGATGAGGCGATCGCGCAGGCCGTGACACGCGAGGGGATAGCGAGGCTCGCCATCGAAGCGGCGCACTTGACCGTCGCCCGATTCAACGCGCTCGCGGCGCTCATTCACAGGAACAACCCCCGGCCCGCGACGACGAACGGTCGCCCCACGACGGACGAACGACCGGCCCACGATGGACTGCCAACGGCCGGCGTACTGCTGGCCACCGAGCGAGTCGTCGAGCGGGTCCGGATGGTCAAGGATGCCGCCGAGGTCGCCACATTTCGCGAGGCGGCCAGCCGGCTGTCGGCAATAGCCAGGCGCCTGGGCGAAATGGCCGTTCCGGGTCGGACCGAAAGAGAAGTCGCGGATCTGATCGAGGACGCCATGCGCCGGGCGGGCTTTTCCCATCCTGCATTCGACACAATCGTCGCGTCCGGGCCCAACAGCGCGCTCCCGCACGCGAGCCCGACGGACCGCCGCCTCCAGTCCGGTGACCCGACCGTGCTGGACTTCGGAGGTGTCTACAGCGGATACTGTGTGGATCTGACCCGCACGGTCCAGCTGGGGGGGATTTCGGGGGAGCCCGGCCGTCTTTTTGCCGCGGTTGCCGAGGCCCAGAAGGCAGCGATTGCGGCGGTCGGTCCTGGTGCGCGGCCCAGCCAGGTCGATGGCGCCGCGCGGGCCGTGCTCGAACGGCATGGCCTGGGAGAGGCGTTCGGCCACGGCACGGGCCACGGACTCGGGCTCGAAATCCACGAGGATCCCCGCGTGGGACGTCCGATGGCCAATCAGCCCGACGATCCGCTGGAACCCGGGGTCGTGATCACCATCGAACCGGGCGCGTACGTGCCGGGGATCGGCGGCGTGCGGATCGAAGACGATGTGCTGGTTACGGCGAATGGCTGCGAGGTGCTGACGGATGTTCCGACCTTCCTGTAGGCGGCGGTGATGGAGTTCTCAGACATCGAACGGATTCTGGAGCTCGTCCGGCAGCACGACCTGGCTGAGTTCGAACTGGAGAAGGAAGGGTTGAAACTGCGGGTCCGCAAGGCCGGCGGACCGGCGGTGTTTCACACCGGTCCGATGCCTTCCATGCCGATGGTTCCGGTGCCCAGCCTTCCGGTCGTGACGTCTTCGCCGGCGCCGCTCGCGCCCGCCGCACCCGCGGCAGCTGCCGACGATATCGACGATTCCGTCGAACTTGCGGTCGTCAAGTCTCCCATCGTCGGCACGTTCTACCGGTGTCCTGAACCCGGCGCCCCCTCGTTCGTCGAGGTCGGACAGCACGTGAAGAAGGACCAGGTCCTCTGCATCATCGAGGCGATGAAGCTGATGAACGAAATCACGTCGGAGTACGACGGCGAGATCGTCAGCGTGTACGTGGAGAACGGCAAACCCGTGCAGTACGGCGAACGGCTGTTCGCCGTCAGGACGGCCTGAGCCATGTTCAAGAAAATCCTGATCGCGAATCGCGGGGAAATCGCGCTGCGTGTGATCTGCGCCTGCCGCGAGCTGGGGATCAAGACCGTCGCGGTGTATTCGGAAGCGGATGAGAACTCGCTGCACGTAAGGTTCGCCGACGAGGACGTGTGCATCGGGCCCCCGCGCAGCGCCGACAGCTATCTGAGCGTGCCGGCGATCATCAGTGCGGCTGAAATCACCGGCGCGGATGCGATCCACCCCGGGTACGGGTTCCTGTCGGAGAGTGCATATCTCGCCGAAGTGTGCGAGGCGTGCCACATCAGGTTCATCGGGCCGACGCCCAACGTGATTCGGCTGCTCGGCGACAAGGCGCGCGCGCGCCGCGCGATGAGGAAGGCGGGCGTTCCGGTGCTGCCCGGCAGCGACGGGCCGATCGAGAGCGAGGAACGCGCGCAGAAGGTCGCGAAAGACCTCGGCTACCCGATCATCATCAAAGCGGTCGCAGGCGGCGGCGGCCGCGGCATGCGCGTCATCCGCCAGCCGCAGGAGATGGGCAAAGCGCTGAAGACCGCTCAGCGCGAAGCGGAAGCCGCCTTCGGCGTCGGCGACGTCTATCTCGAGAAATACGTCGAGAACCCGCGCCATATCGAGTTCCAGGTGCTCGGCGACCATCACGGTGCCGTGGTGCACCTCGGCGAGCGCGAGTGCTCGATCCAGCGCCGCCATCAGAAGCTCATCGAGGAAGCCCCTTCCGTTGCCGTCACCGAGAAGATGCGCCGCAAGATGGGGAGCACCGTCGTCGACGCCGCGCGCGCCGTGCAGTACACCAACGCCGGCACCTTCGAGTTCCTGCTCGACGACAAGGGCAGTTTCTATTTCCTCGAAGTGAACACGCGCGTCCAGGTCGAGCATCCGGTGACGGAGTTCATCACCGGCGTCGACATCGTCAAGGAGCAGATCCGGATTGCCGCCGGCGAGCGTCTGTCCTTCAAGCAGGGAGACGTCACGTTCAACGGCCATTCGATCGAGTGTCGCGTGAACGCGGAAGACCCGGTGACGTTTGCGCCGTCGCCGGGCGTCATCCATGCGTTCAGCGTTCCCGGCGGTCCCGGCGTGCGCGTCGACACGTTCGCGCACTCCGAATGTGTCGTGTCGCCTTACTACGACTCCCTCATCGCGAAGATCATCGTCCACGGCCGCGATCGCCAGGAGGCGATCGCCCGGATGCGCCGGACGCTGGAGATGACGGTCATCGACGGCATCAAGACGTCGATCCCGCTGCATTTGAAGATTCTGTCAGAGCCCGATTTCGCCGCCGGCCGGCTGGGCACCGCGTTCATGGACCGGTACATCGTCGAAAAGAAGAGCGCGTCGAACGGGCTGGCGGAAGCCGTCTAGGCGGAGCCGCGGACGGGATCCGCGTGAGGTGTCGCCGATCCTCGACGATCAGACGTGTTCGCGCTTTACTCGATTCTCGACGTCGGCCTGTGCGACACACGCGGGCACAAACCTCTCGACGTCCTCGACCGCTTTCTGCGCGGCGGCGCGAAGCTCGTTCAACTCCGCGACAAGACACCGGCTTCCGGCGCACGGCTCGCGTTCGCCGATGAAGTCGTCGGCCGGTGCCATGCCTCCGGAGCACTGATTCTCATCAACGATTTCGTCGATATCGCCCGCATGAGCGGCGCGGACGGCGTGCATCTGGGACAGGACGACCTCCCGGCGGACGACGCCCGCCGTATCCTGGGAGAGAAGGCGATCGTTGGCGTCTCGACCCACGGCGAGCGCCAGATCGCCGAAGCTGCGGCTACGTCCGCGACCTACATTGCCGTCGGCCCGATTTTTTCGACCGCCACCAAGGACACCGGCTACACGGCGCGCGGGCTGCACCTTGTCCGCCACGCCGCCGCGACCGGTCGTCCGGTCGTGGGCATCGGCGGCATCACGCTCGAACGGGCCGCGGACGTCATCCGCGCCGGCGCCTCCGCGGTCGCCGTCATCTCTGATCTGCTCGCCGGAGACGACCCCGAAGCGCGGACCCGGCAGTATCTCGCGGCCCTCCGTGTATAATCGGCGCACTTTTTCCACGCCAGCGCAAAAGGAGAAGGACACCGTTCATGTCGATGTTCGCGACAAAATCGATCGAGCAGTTGAAGGCGGAGGCGAATCAGGGCGGTGAGCATTCGCTCAAGCGCGTGCTCGGCCCGCTGAACCTGGTGACGCTCGGCATCGGTGCCATCATCGGCACGGGCATCTTCGTACTCACCGGGCAGGCGGCGGCGCAGTACACCGGTCCGTCCATCGTTCTCTCGATGGTGCTGGCAGGCGTCGCAAGCGGGCTCGCGGGTCTCTGCTATGCCGAATTCGCCTCGACGGTGCCGATTGCCGGGTCCGCTTACACCTACGGCTACGCAACGCTCGGCGAGTTCATCGCGTGGATCATCGGCTGGGACCTGATTCTGGAATACGCGCTCGGAGCGGCCACGGTCGCGGTCGGCTGGTCAGGGCACGTCGTCAGTTTCTGCCACGACTTCCTCG
This sequence comes from Vicinamibacterales bacterium, assembly GCA_035492775.1. Classification (GTDB taxonomy): domain Bacteria; phylum Acidobacteriota; class Vicinamibacteria; order Vicinamibacterales; family 2-12-FULL-66-21; genus DATJFQ01. Next base: position 12,314 of record DATJIW010000038.1, on the reverse strand, counting down.
GATTCGACATGCCGGCGTCGATCGCCAACGCGCCGTGCACGATCATCCACGGCGGCGGGTGCAGCCCTGACGCCGTCATCAACCTGCCAGCCGTACTCATCGCGCTGGCGGTGACGGTGCTGATCATCGTCGGCGTGAAGGAATCCGCAAACGTCAACACCGTCATCGTCATCGTCAAGGTCGCGGTCGTCATCATCGTCATCGTGGGCGGCGCGGCATTCATCAACACCGCGAACTGGCATCCGTTCGTGCCCGAGAACACCGGGCACTTCGGTTCGTATGGCTGGAGCGGCGTGCTGCGAGGGGCGGGCGTCATCTTCTTCGCTTACATCGGATTCGACGCGGTGTCGGTTGCCGCGCAGGAGGCGAAGAACCCGCAGAAAGACATGCCGCTCGGGATCCTGGGCTCGCTCGTCATCTGCACAGTTCTCTACGTGCTGGTGTGCGGCGTGATGGTGGGCCTGGTTCCTTACCGGCAGATGCTCGGACAGGCAGCACCCATGGTCGTCGCCATTCGCGCGGCCGAGGCGGCGTCCGGCGGCAGCGGGATGCTGCGGCTGCTCGTGATGCTCGTCGAGGTCGGCGCAATCGCGGGTCTCAGCTCGGTCATGGTCGTGATGATGATGGCGCAGCCCCGCATCTTCTACTCGATGGGCAACGACGGACTGCTGCCGCCGTTTGCGAAGAAGATCCATCCGCGGTTCCGGACGCCTTACGTCACGAGCATCATCACGGGTGTCGTGGTCGCCATCGCGGCGGGCTTCACGCCGATCGGCGCTCTGGGAGAACTGGTGAGCATCGGCACGCTGCTGGCGTTCGTGATCGTCTCGATCGGCATCATCTTCCTGCGGCGCAGCCGCCCGGATCTCGAGCGGCCGTTCCGCACGCCCTGGGTCCCGTTCATTCCGATCCTGTCTGCGCTTGTCAGCCTCGGGCTGATGGCCGGCCTGCCGTTCGACACCTGGATGCGGCTCGTGATCTGGATGGCGATCGGTCTGGTCATCTACTTCGGCTACGGGATTCGACACAGCGCGCTGCGTGCCCGCAGCGCGATGGCTGCCAGCCGGCGCTGAGCCGCCCGGCCGGACGATGAGTCCTCTCAGCGACGTGTCGGAGGGCTCCGTTCCGAAGCGCCGCGGAGTGATCGCGTCGGCCCGTGAGGCCGCTGCCGCGGCCGATTCGTCCGCGCCGCGCCGCCGGATGCTGCCCTGGTGGGCAGGCTGGCGGCTCGTTGCGCTGCTGCTCGGAGCCGTGATTGCCGGCGGTACGAGCGGCTATATTCTGATCGAGGGGTGGGACGCGTGGGACGCGTTCTACATGACCGCGATCACGATCACGACGGTCGGTTACGGCGAAGTCCACCCCCTTTCGCGCGCCGGCGAGGCCTTCACGGTCGTCGTCATGTTCGCGGGAGTCGGCACGTTCTTCTACGGCATCGCGCTGCTCCTTGCGCAGATCGCCGAAGGCCGTTTTGCGGAACGGTTCACCCGACGGCGGTTTGCGCGTATGCTCGATGATCTTGACGCTCACTGCATCCTCTGCGGCTTCGGCCGCATGGGCGAGATCATCGCGCGCGAGTTTCAGCGCCAGGGACAGCAGTTCGTCGTCATCGACCGCGATCCGGAGCGGGTGCACACGGCGCTGGAGATCGGATACCTGGCCGTGGCGGCCGACGCCTCGAATGAAGACGTGCTCCGCCGCGTCCGGATCGATCGCGCGCGCGTGCTCGTTGCCGCGGTGAGCACCGACGCGGAGAACGTGTATGCGGTCCTCAGCGCCCGCCTCCTGAAGCCCGATCTCTTCATCGTCGGACGCGCCGAAACCGAAGACGCGCGTATCAAGCTGACGCGCGCCGGCGCGGATCGCGTCATTTCCCCGTACCACCTGGGTGGTCTGCAGCTCGCGCAAACGGCGCTGCGGCCCGCCGTTGTCGATTTCGTCCAGCTCGCGACGTCGTCGAACAGCCTCGAACTGAACCTCGAACAGGTGCACATCGATCCCTCGTCTCCGCTCGCCGGGCAGAGCCTCATCGACGCGGGTCTGCGGCAGCGGTTCGGCGTGGTCGTCGTGGGCATCCGCCGCGCGGATGGGCGGATGGACTTCAACCCCGAGCCGGAAACGGCGATGCGAGGGGGCGACGACCTGGTCGTGCTCGGACGGTCGGACAGCCTTCGCGAGCTGGAAGCGTCGGCGGCAAGTGTCCAGACACACGGTAACTGAATGGCATCCGGAAGATGGACTCGAGTGAGAGAGCGTAAAAGGCAGATCGTCGGGGCGAACCCGCCGGGTAAGAAATGACGGCAAGAGTACTTGACGGGCAGGCGATCGGAGCGGCGATCCGAGCGGAGGCCGTGCCGGACGTGCAGGCGTTCACGGCCGCGTCCGGACGTCCGCCGGGCCTGGGGATCGTGCTCGTGGGCAACGACCCGGGGTCGGAAGTCTACGTTCGCAACAAGGTGAAGGCCGGCGGCGAGGCGGGTCTCTGGGTGGACCTGCAGCGGCTGCCTGCAACCGCAGCCCTCGACGAGGTGCTGCAGTTGGTTGATCGGCTGAATGCCAGTAGCGTCCACGACGGCATCCTCGTCCAGTCGCCGCTGCCATCGGCGATGGGAAAGGGAGCGTCGCAGCGGGTTTTCGACGCCATCGATCCCGCCAAGGACGTCGACGGCTTCAATCCTGTCAACGTGGGCCGGCTGGTGCAGGGCCGCGCGCGGCTCAAGCCGTGCACGCCCAGCGGTATCATCGAAATCCTCGACCGCTCCAATATTCAAATCGCCGGGCGCCACGCGGTCGTCATCGGACGATCGGAGATCGTCGGGAAGCCGATGGCGATGCTCCTGCTGCAGCGCGACGCAACCGTGACGATCTGCCACTCGAAGACGCCGGATCTGCCGTCCGTCGCGCGCACGGGCGACATACTCGTCGCCGCAATCGGGCGCCCTGGCTTCGTGACTGCCGATTTCGTCAAACCCGGTGCGGCAGTGGTGGACGTGGGGACGACGCCCGTCTTCGAAAGGGAGACGGTGGAACGGCTCTTCGGCCCAGAGTCGCCGCGGATGGCCGCATTCGAGAAACGGGGATCCATCGTCGTCGGCGACGTGCACCCTGGCGTTGCGGCCGTTGCGGGCGCCTTGACGCCCGTTCCCGGCGGCGTCGGACCGCTGACGATCGCGTTGCTCCTCAAGAACACGATTCTGGCCGCTCAGGGACGGCTGTAGGCGCCAGGCGCGCCGTTGCGCCGCGCTCTCTCCGGAAGGTCGGCACCGCGCAGATGCTTCGAGTGGCATTGACCGGGGGGATTGCGACCGGCAAGTCGTATTGCACGGCCGCATTCGCACGTCTCGGCGTGCCGGTGATCGACGCGGATCTACTGGCGCGCGAAGCCGTCGCGCCAGGCACGCGGGGGCTCGCGGCGATCGCATCGCGCTTTGGCGCCGGCGCGCTGGCGCCCGACGGCACGCTCGATCGGCCCGCGCTTGCGAAAATCGTGTTCAGCGATTCCAGGGCGCGTGCCGATCTCGAAGCCATCGTGCATCCCGATGTCTACCTGCGGATACGCGAGTGGTTCGCGAACATTCCGGCCGGCACCCGGCTGGCGATCGCCGACATCCCGTTGCTCTTCGAGACGGGCCAGCAGCACGAGTTCGATGCCGTCATCGTGTGCGCGTGCAGCCCCGCGGAGCAGGTGAAGCGCGTGATGGCTCGCAACGGCCTTTCGGACGCGGACGCGCGTGCGCGGATCGACGCGCAGCTGGCGATCGACGACAAAGCGGCGCGGGCCGACTACGTGATCTGGACGGACCGGGGATTCGTCGAGACCGACGCGCAGGTCCGAACGGTATTCGAGCTGCTCAACGCGCTGTAGCAGTCCTGCCCGCTACGCGTCGGCCGTTTCCTTGGCAGGAGCAATCCGATCTTCGACGAACGTGTTCCACTCGTGACAATGCGGGCACTGCCAGAGCAGCTCGGTCGAGCGGTAGCGGCACCGTACGCAGACGTGTGGGTCCAGGTAGAAAATCGCGTCGCGTGTCAGCTCCGAGTATCGCGTAACGAGAGCCGGGCTCAGGCCGAGCTTCGACAGCGTTTCCCAAATCGCCTGGTGCACGGCGAGCGCATGCGGGTTGTGGACCAGCGCCTCGAACAGGAGTTCCAGCGCCTCGTCGTGGCGCGCCTCCGCCGAGCGGTGGCGGGCGAGCGCGAGGCGCGCCCGCCAGTCCTGCGGGTTGTTCGCAATCAGCCGCGTGCAGAGGCTTTCGAACCGTCCGCCGTTACCAGCCTCGGCATACGTGCTCTCGAGCCGTGAAAACGTGAGGTACGAACGTTCGGGGGCAGCTTCGATTAACTGCTCCCACGACGCGATCGCATCGTCTGTCCGGCCTTCCTGGCGCCGGAGATCCCCGAAGCTCAGATGCGCCGGCGCGTTTCGCGGGTCCAGCTCGATGGCGGCTTCGAACCGGCGCGCCGCCTGCACGTAGTCGCGCTGACGCATCGCTTCCTGCCCGAGTTCGTTCTCCAGAAACGCGAGAATCTCTTTGTGGCGCGGCGTTTCGACGGTTGAATCCGTCAGCGCCGCGAGCCGCACCCGGACGGTGTGCGCCTCTTGCCACTGGTGCTGCTCTTCGTGCAGCTTCTCGAGATTCGACAACGCGTACCGGTTCTGCGGATCCAGCTTGAGGACCTCGCGGAACGCTTCGATAGCCCGGTCGATGAACCCGCCGCTCCGGTAATCCAGCCCGAGGCAGAGCAGCACGTTCGCATGCTCGAGGCGTCGCAGCTTCGGCCGCTGCAGCAGCCCCTGATGCTCCTGGATTGCGCGACCGACCTGCCCCTTCTCGCGATAGAGGTTGCCGAGAATCAGGTGGATCTCCAGCGGATCGCCGGCGCCCTTTGCGGCCTTCGTCAGTTCATCGATTGCCGCGTCCACCTGGTTCGCGACGAGGAAGTTCAGCCCGAGCATGTAGTGCGGAGACTCGCGCGCGCGGCGCCGATCGATCCAGCGGCCGTCGCGGAGCTTGTAGCGCTCCCATGCCTTGCCGGCGGCAAGACCGGCGAGGAGCGCGAGCAAGGCAACCAGGAGGAACGGCGTCGTCACGAGCGAAGATCGACCAAGGATTGAGGCAAGAGAACCAAACCGTCTGAAGGCGTACGCAAGGAACTCATTATTGCTCAATCCGTGTTCACTGAATCGGCGGTGCCTCTGTGGTTCCGCCGTCGTGCCCATGTCGGCGGTCTGCTTGCCGCCTATCGGAAAACCGGCCGCTGACGTATCCTTGCACTCTCTTTCGGGGGGAGGCGTCGGATTTGAGAGTAGCGGTGGTCGGCGGGGGGCCGGCGGGACTCTATTTCGGTCTCCTTCTCAAGAAGGTCCGTCCCGACGTCGCGGTCACAGTTCTCGAGCGCAACCGCCCGGACGACACGTTTGGCTGGGGCGTCGTTTTCTCCGACCAGACGCTCGAGAATTTCCGCGGGGCCGATCCGGAAACGTACGACCGCATCGCCTCGAGCTTTGCCCATTGGGACGATATCGACGTCCATTTTCACGGCCAGGTGATCACGTCGAGCGGCCACGGGTTCGCCGGCATCGCCCGGAAAAAGCTCCTGCACATCTTGCAGGAACGGGCGAGAGATCTTGGAGTCGCCCTGCGGTTTCAGACCGATGTGGCTGACGAGCGGGCCCTTGCCGCGCTGGGCCTCGACGACGTGGACCTGATCGTTGCGGCGGATGGGGTGAACAGCGCGATCCGCGCGCGACACGCGTCCGGTTTCGAGACCGAGCTGGACGTGCGCTCGGCCCGCTACATCTGGCTCGGCACGACGTTCCCGTTCGACGCCTTCACGTTCTATTTCGTCGAGAACGAACATGGCGTGTTCCAGGCGCATTGCTATCGCTTCGACGAAGCGACGTCCACGTTCATCGTCGAGTGCGATGAGCGCTCATGGCGGAACGCGGGGTTCGACCGGCTCGATCTGGACGGGACGATCGCCGCCTGCGAGCGCCTGTTCGAACCATGGCTCGGCGGGCATCGGCTGATGTCCAACGCGCGCCACCTGAGCCCGCCGTGGTCCACCTTCGTACGCGTTCGCAACCGTGCGTGGTTTCACGACAACATCGTGCTTGTCGGCGACGCCGCGCATACGGCGCATTTTTCGATCGGGTCGGGGACCAAACTGGCGATGGAGGACGCGATCGTGCTCGCGCGCGAGGTGGCCTCCGGTCGTCCGCTGCCGGACGCTCTTGGACGCTACCAGGAGGAACGGCGCACGGATGCGCTGCGGCTGCAGAACGCCGCGCGCAATTCCATGGAGTGGTTCGAGCACGTGCGGCGCTACATCACACTGGATCCGAGGCAGTTCGCCTACTCTCTGCTGACGCGCAGTCAACGCGTGAGCCATGAGAATCTGCGGCTTCGCGATCCGACATATCTGACCGGCGTCGAACGGTGGTTCGCCGCGAAATCGACCGGTGAGCCGCCGGCGATTCCTGCGCCTCCGCCAATGTTCACGCCGTTTACGCTGCGCGGCATGACGGTCGTCAATCGCATCGTCGTGGCGCCGATGGACATGTACAGCGCCATCGACGGCACGCCGACGGATTTTCACATGGTCCACCTGGGCACCCGCGCCCTCGGCGGCGCCGGACTGATCGTTACCGAGATGACGTGCGTGTCGCGCGAGGCCCGCATCACACTCGGCTGCACCGGGATGTACACCGACGCGCATCTGGCCGCGTGGCGTCGCATCGTAGACTTCGTTCACACGGAGAGCCTGGCAAAGATTTGCCTCCAGCTTGGTCATTCCGGATCGAAAGGCTCGATCTGCCTGCCATGGGAAGGCGATGACGTTCCGCTCGCGGAAGAGGCCTGGGAAGTAATGGGTCCATCCGCGGAACGGTACTCAGCCCTTCTTGGCGTTCCCAAGCCGATGGATCGCGCCGACATGAACCGGGTCCGCGACCAGTTCGTCGCCTCCACGCGCATGGGGATTGCGGCCGGCTTCGACATGCTCGAACTCCACTGCGCCCACGGTTATCTGCTTTCGAGCTTCATCACCCCGCTGAGCAACAAGCGCACCGACGACTATGGCGGTTCGCTCGACAATCGTCTGCGGTATCCGGTCGAGGTGTTCCGCGCGATGCGCGCCGTATGGCCCGCCGACCGCCCGATGTCGGTGCGCATCTCGGCGACCGACTGGGTCCCGGGAGGGGTGACTGGCGAGGACGCGGTGCAGATCGCGCGAGCCTTCATGGACGCGGGTGCGGACATCATTCACGTCTCGACGGGGCAGACGTCGATCGACGCACAGCCGGTGTACGGCCGCATGTATCAAACGCCGTTCAGCGATCAGGTGAGAAACGAAGCGCGTATCCCGACAATCGCGGTGGGCAACATTACCGAGGCCGATCAGGTGAACGGGATCATTGCGGCGGGCCGCGCCGACCTCTGTGCGCTGGCCAGGCCGCATCTGGTCGATCCGTTCTGGACCTTGCATGCGGCGGCGGAACTCGGCTACGCCGACCAGCATTGGCCGCGTCAGTACCTCACCGGCCGGCAGCAACTCGAACGTACTCTCCTGAGAAAGGCGGCCTCGTCGTGAGCGTTCCCGCGCCGGTGGATCTCAAAGGCCAGCATGCGGTCGTCACCGGTGGGAGCCGGGGCATTGGTGCCGCCATCGCCGCCGCGCTTGCGTCACATGGGGCGAGCATCACACTGATGGCGCGCACGGCTGCCGATCTCGACCGCACGGCAGGGTCGCTCCCGGACGGCACCATCCGGGCGGCAACGTGCGACGTCACGGATTCCGACAACGTGCGGCGCGCGTTCGCCAGTGCCGTGGAAACGTTCGGAGACGTGCGGATTCTGATCAACAACGCCGGGCAGGCCGAGGCCGCAGCGTTCGAGACGCTGCCGCTCGACGTCTGGAACCGGTTGATCGCCGTGAACCTCACGGGTACGTTTTTGTGCACGCAACAGGTGCTGCCGGCCATGGTCCGTGCAGGGGCAGGCCGAATCGTGAACATCGCGTCAACCGCCGGTCTGAAAGGGTACGCGCGGCTCGCGGCGTACAGCGCTTCCAAGCATGGTGTCGTTGGGCTGACGCGATCGCTTGCGGCGGAGACGGCGCGCACTGGCGTGACGATCAACGCCGTCTGCCCGGGCTATACGGAGGGTACTGAGATGTTATCGATGGCCGTGACCAGCGTGATGCAGGATCGCGGCGTCTCGGCAGACGAAGCGCGTGCCTTGCTGACGAAGCGTTCCCCGCGCGGCACCTTGATAACGCCGCAGGAGGTGGCCGGCGCCGTTCTGTGGCTCTGTTCATCGAGCGCATCGGCGATCACGGGACAGGCGATCGCGGTTGCTGCCGGAGAGGTGATGTGATGGACCGGCACGTCGACCGACGGGTCGCGACCATCACGCTCAACCGGCCTGAACGGAAGAACGCGCTGACGTTCGATTCCTACGCCGAGCTGACAGAGACCTTTCGCGCGCTCAATACCGCCCCCGATGTGCGTGCCGTCGTGCTCACGGGTGCCGGCGGGAATTTCTCGTCGGGTGGCGATGTACACGAAATCATCGGCCCGCTCGTGACGATGCGCGACAGGAATGACACTGACGGCCTGCTGCGCTTCACGCGCATGACGGGTGATCTCGTCAAGGCCATGCGCGCGTGTCCTCAGCCGATCGTTGCCGCGGTCGATGGAGTGTGCGCCGGCGCGGGCGCCATCCTTGCGATGGCGAGCGATCTCCGTGTCGGCACGGCGCGCAGCAAAGTCGGCTTCCTGTTCGTTCGAGTCGGATTGTCGGGAGCGGACATGGGCGCGTGCGCACTGCTGCCGCGAATCATCGGTCAGGGGCGCGCGAGCGAGCTGCTCTACAGCGGACGCTTCATGGACGCGGCCGAGGCCGAACGCTGGGGTTTTTACAATCGGATCGTCGAGCCCGACGCCCTGCTCGGCGAGGCGACGACTCTCGCGCGCAGCCTCGCAGACGGTCCCACGGTGGCCCATGCCGTCACGAAACAGTGTCTGCATGCGGAATGGAGCATGAGCGTCGACGCCGCGATCTCCGCCGAAGCCGAGGCGCAGGCCCGCTGCATGAAAACCGAGGACTTCGCCCGCGCGTATCGGGCCTTCGTCGCAAAGCAGCCGCCGGTGTTCGAAGGGAACTGACGCATGGCCGATTCCACCTATCTGGACTGGCCGTTCTTCAGCGACGCGCACCGCAGGCTGCAGCGTGAGGTGGAGGCATGGCGCAACGGACAGTTCCGAGCGCTCGATGACTCGGATCCGGCGGCCGCGTGCCGCGGCTACGTCAATCAGCTCGGATCAGCGGGATGGCTCACGTACGCCGTTCCCCGTCTTTACGGCGGCGCACTGGAAGCGCTTGATGTCCGATCGCTCTGCCTGATTCGCGAAACCCTCGGCTACGCGTCGGGCCTCGCGGAGTTCGCCTTCGCGATGCAGGGGCTCGGATCCGGTCCAATCTCCCTTTTCGGATCCGAACCGCTGAAGCGGAAATACCTTCCGGGCGTGGCGAACGGGACGTCGATCGCCGCGTTCGCGATCTCCGAATCGCAGGCCGGCTCTGACGTGGCGGGGATGCAGACGACGGCCCGCCGGGACCGCGAATCGATCGTCATCGACGGCACGAAGACGTGGATCTCGAACGCCGGAATCGCCACCCATTATGTGGTGTTCTGCCGCTGGCCGGAAGGAGGAGAGCGGAGCTTCATCGCTCTCGTGGTGGACGCCAACGCGCCCGGAGTCCGCGTCACGCAGACGATCGACGTGATGGCGCCGCACCCGCTCGGCACTATCACGTTCGAGGGCTGCCGCGTTCCGCTCGACCACGTGATCGCAGAGCCTGGCAAGGGCATGCGGGTCGCGCTCGGCACGCTGGATCTGTTTCGAACCACGGTCGGCGCGGCCGCTCTGGGATTCGCCCGGCGTGCACTCGACGATGCGGTGGCGCACGTACGCGAGCGGCGGGCGTTCGGCCAGGCGCTCGCCGACTTTCAGCTGACGCAGGCCGCGGTCGCCGACATGGCGACCGCCGTCGACGCATCCGCGCTCCTCGTCTATCGGGCGGCATGGCTGCGGGACCAGAACGGGGCCAGGGTGACGCGCGAAGCGGCCATGGCCAAGCTCGCCGCCACCGAGTCCGCGCAGCAGGTCATCGACCGCGCTGTCCAGCTGCTGGGCGCTCGAGGGCTCGTGCGCGGAACGCCAGTCGAGCGCCTGTACCGGGAAATCCGCGCATTGCGGATCTACGAGGGCACGACGGAGATTCAGAAGATCGTCATCGCCGGGCAGGTGCTCAATGGCTGACGCACAGGGCGGCTCCGCGCACGTGGATCGATTCGTCAGCGAGCGGCTGCCCCCGGCGGAGGCGTGGCCACGGATGGACTGGTCGGGCGTGCCGGAGCTCGCGTACCCCGCGCGATTCAATTGCGCGTCCGAACTGCTGGACCGCTGGATTGCCACCGGCCAGGGAGACCGCATAGTCCTGCATCACGCCCGTGGGTCCTGGACGTACCGGCGGCTCTTCGAGATGGCAAACCGCATCGCGAACGTCCTGGTGAACGATCTGGGGATCGTCCCAGGCAATCGCGTGCTGCTGCGCGCCGCGAATGAGCCGATGCTGATAGCGTGCTGGTTCGCGGTATTGAAGGCCGGCGGCATCGCCGTCGCCACCATGCCGCTCCTGCGGGTCCGTGAACTCACCGAGGTGTGCGAGCGCGCCGACGTAAGGCTTGCCCTGACTGACGCGGCCATCGCCGAGGATCTCGAGACGGTGATCGCGTCGCGACCGGGCGCGCGCGTCGTCCGCTTCAATTCGACGGCGCCGGAATCGCTCGACGCTCTCGTCAACCGTCGTCCGCCGAGCTTCGACAACGTCGTTACCGCCGCCGACGATCCCGCGATCGTCGCGTTTACGTCGGGTACGACCGGTCGAGCGAAAGGGACCGTCCATTTTCACCGAGATATCCTCGGCGTGACCGACACCTATGGGCGCTACGTGCTGCGCCCCGAGCCGGAGGACATCTTCATCGGCTCGCCCCCCGTGGCGTTCACCTATGCGCTCGGAGGGCTTGTCCTCTTCCCCATGCGATTCGGCGCGGCGACGGCTCTCATCGAGCACGCCACGCCACCGGGTCTGCTGGCCGGCATTCAGGAATACAAAGCGACGGTCACCGTCACCTCGCCGACGGCGTATCGCGCGATGCTGAAACAGGTTCGGGAATTCGACGTGTCCAGCCTGCGCAAAGGGTTGTCCGCGGGCGAGACGCTGCCTGCGTCGACTTTCAACGCATGGCGCGACGCGACCGGCGTCTCGCTCATGGACGGGATCGGATCGACGGAGATGCTGCACATGTTCATCGGCTCTCCGCCCGAAAACGCCCGGGCAGGGTCCACGGGCTGCGTGGTACCCGGATATCGCGCCATCGTCGTTGACGACAGCGGGAACGAACTGCCGCCGAATACCGTCGGGCGTCTCGCCGTGATGGGTCCGACGGGCTGCCGCTACCTCGACGACCTCGACAACCAGCGGAAATACGTCCAGAAGGGTTGGAATCTCACCGGCGACGCGTACCTGGTCGACGACGACGGGTATTTCTGGTACCAGGCCAGGACCGACGACATGATCATCTCGTCCGGTTACAACATCTCGGGCCCGGAGGTCGAGAACGCGCTGCTCACACACCCCGGCGTGGCAGAGTGCGCCGTCATCGGCGTGCCTGATGCCGAGCGCGGACAACTGGTAAAGGCCTTCGTCGTGCCCGCACAGGGTGTCGAGGCGTGTGCCGCTCTGGCACGCGAACTCCAGGAGTACGCGAAATCGCAGCTCGCCCCTTACAAGTACCCCCGCGCGGTCAAGTTCATGACGTCGTTGCCTCGAACGTTGACGGGCAAGCTCCAGCGTTATCGGCTGCGCATGGACGATTCAGGATCGGCCCAGCCGCCCGCTGCGGCCTCGCGTCCCGCCGCCTACGAACCTGCTGGCTGGAATCGTCCCATCGGCTACTCGAATGCCGTCAGTGCCGCGGGACGCACGGTCTTCGTCGCGGGCCAGGTCGGCTGGAACCCGGCGACGTCGCGGTTCGAGTCGGAGGATCTCTGCGCCCAGGTGCGGCAGGCGTTGAAGAACGTGGTCGCTGCGCTGGCAGCGGCCGGCGCCCAACCCGATCAGATCACGAGGCTCACGTGGTTCATCACGGATCGCGATCTCTATCGGTCGCAGCGGGAACCCATCGGTCTGGTCTACCGCGAGATCATGGGCCGCCATTTCCCGGCGATGTCGATGGTGGTCGTC
>DATJIW010000037.1:0-16602 GCA_035492775.1 Vicinamibacterales bacterium | reverse complement strand
GCCGCCCGAGGCGGCAATGCGCTGCCCGAGATCGCCGCCGCCCATATACGCCATCGTGATGAACGGCGTCGTATCGTCGTTGTCGACGGTGCCGACGTCGAGCGCAGTGACGATGTGCGGATGCTGCAGGCCGATGATCTGGCGCGCCTCGTTCACGAATCGAGCACGCGCATCATCGGACCGCAGCGCGTCGGGGACCTTGATGACGACGCGGCGCTCGAAGGCGCGCTCGTCGACCGCGACGTAGGTCGTCCCCATGCCGCCGCGCGCGAGGAGCCGCTCGATACGGTAGCGGCCCGCAATCGTCATCCCCCTGAGGTCCCGCTCCATCAATGATCCCTTTTAATCGCTGGCTCGGGGCCGCAGCCTATCACCCGGCGGCAGCCACGCCACGGCTCTCAGTTCGATGAGCGACGGCGGTGACGCGGCTGATCGCAAATGCCGCCAGGCTGGCGCCCGCGATCGGAATCGCCGCCGCCACGAACAGCAGTTCGGGTCCATACGACAGCAGCATGCCGATGATCAGCGAGCCAACCATAGAGCCCATCCGGCCAATTCCGAGCGTCCAGCCCACACCGGTCGATCGAATCGCCGTTGGATAATAAATAGCAGCGAGAGCACTCGCCGCACTCTCGCCGGCCACAACACAGAATCCTGCGGAGAAAACCAGGAGCGCCGACGCGAACGTCGAATGCGCTGTGTAGCCGATCGCCGCGGCCGAGACCGCGCCCCCGAGATACATCAAACCCAACGCCCCGAACGATCTGCGATCGATCAGAGGCCCGAGCGCCAGGGCTCCGGCGACACCGCCGACGGAGAGGAGCCCCAGGATGAGCGCCACCGAGGCCGACGCGGACAGGCTGTTCGGGAGCACTAACGTAAGGGAGCTCGACAGCACGGACAGGCCCATCGAACCTGCGAAGAAGATCGCGCAGAAGAACAGCGTCACAGCCGCGCGTCCGGCGCTGAACAGCTGCCCGATCGGCGTTCCCGGGAACCGAACGTCACCTGCGCTCAACGACGCGGTGTACGACGCGGGCGCGTCGGGCGCGATCCGCCGCACGATTTCCCGCACCGCGTTATCCGCCGTGCCGCGGAGCGCGAGGAACCGTACCGATTCAGGAAGGCTGACACCCAGAACCGGCACCAGCACCAACGCCAGCACGCCACCGACCAGGAACACGGGGGGCCAACCAAACATCCTGACCAACGATGCTGCGATTACGCCGCCCAACGCGGCACCTGCCGAGAATCCGCAGAACATCGCCATCACGATCGTCGCCCGACGGCGGCGAGGACTGAACTCCGCAGTGAGCGAGATCGCGCTCGGCATCGCGCCGCCGAGTCCCAGGCCCGTCAGAAACCGCAGCGCGACCAGGATGCTCCCGCTTCGCGCGGCGACCGTCGCCAGCGTGCAGACGCCAAAGGCAATCGTGCTGATCAGAATGACGCGCTTCCGGCCCAGCCGATCGGCAAGCGAGCCAAGCAGCAGCGCGCCCAACATCAGGCCGACCTGCCCTGCGATGAAGACATCCCTGAGGGCGGCGTGCTCGAGGCCGAGATCGCGCGAGATGGCTGGCACGACGGAAGCGAACGCCTGCGTGTCGTAGCCGACGACGAACAACAGCGCCCCACACAGCAGCAGCACGCGCGCCTGCAATGGACCCACGGGCCGCGCATCGATGAAGTCTTCGACGTCGAAGGTCGCCCCGTCCGGAGGAGCGGATCGGTCGTCCGGGCGTTTTGCGATGGGCGCGGCGCCTGCAGGCGCAATTGGCGGAGGCGGGGCTGCGAATTCCACGGGCGGTACGGAGCGTGCCTGATTCCCCGGTGCACTCAATCCAGCCGCAAACGTCCGCGCCAGCTCTCTGCACGACTGAAAACGCTGCGCCGGATCCTTCTCCAGGCCGCGCATCAGCGCCGCCGCGGCGGCCGCGGGCACGTGCGCCGCGACCTCCGTCAGCGGACGTGCGGGCTTCGCGTTCTTCTCCATCGCGAGGGCCAGCGCGTTGTCGGCCGTGTGCGGCAAGGTTCCTGACAACGCTTCGTACGCCACGCACGCGAGCGAGTACTGATCGAACGCCGGTCCTGGTGTTCCGAACCAGGTCTCCGGCGGCATGTACTTGGGCGAGCCGAGGTGTTCCCCTGTGTGGGTGTGCACCATCATCTCGCCTTCGAGCGCCTTTGCAATTCCAAAGTCCGCGAGGAACGGCTCCGCATTCGGGCCCGGACGATCGAACAGAATGTTGCCTGGCTTCACGTCGCGGTGCAGCACGTGATGCTCGTGGACGACATCGAGCGCGTCGGCGATGTCCGTGAGCCAGCTCGCGACTTCCTCGGGCGACTGCACGCCGCCCGATGCCGCGATGCGCTGACCGAGATCGCCGCCAGCCTTGTACGCCATCGCGATGAACGGCGTCGTGTCGTCGCTGTCGACGGTCCCGACATCGAGCGCGGTGACGATGTGCGGGTGCTCGAGGCCGACGATCTGGCGCGCTTCGTTCACGAACCGCGCCCGTGCATCGTCTGATCGCAGCGCGTCGGGGACCTTGATGACGACCCGCCGTTCGAAGGCGCGCTCGTCGACGGCGATGTAGGTCGTGCCCATCCCGCCGCGCGCGAGGAGCCGCTCGATACGGTAACGGCCCGCGATCGTCATCCCCCTGAGGTCCCGTTCCATCAATGATCCCTTCTACTCGCTGCCTCGCGGCGGCAGCGTATCACCAGCCATGTCGAAGATCTGCAGATGATCGACGAGCGCGCGTGTCCGCGCGGCGCGGGCGGCATCGCCGATTTCGTCGAACTTCGCGGCGATTCCTTCGATGAATTCCGGCGGCAGATTCCTGAACCGCAGGCGGACGCGGACCGGAGTGCTGTCGGCCACCTCCTCCGGCAACGCAATACGGAGCGAACGGATTTCACCAGGCTGCAAGGGCGGTTCGCGATCCGTGAATCCAGCCCGATTGGCGGCCTCTCCCTTCAGGACCGTCGTTGCCTCGTTCTGCAGTACCACCTCGCGTCCGCCGACCTCGTCGAACAGGACCGCCTGAAAATTTCGAAGTCCCGGCTGCTGCTTGTCCAGCGAGTCCGATGATCCCAGCGGCAGCCCGTCAGTGCGGCCTCCGACGATCACGCGAAACCCATCGGCGAACTGCGGACGCGGGTCGGCGACGGCGACCTCGATCCACATCTCGCGCGCAAACGCGAAGCCGGTCGGCAGCTGATGGCCGGACGCCAGATTCATCACGTCGACCTGCAGGTCGCTGCCACTGAGGCCGGAGATGCGGATGGCCGCCGCGATCCGGTGAAGGCTCTGGACCCGCGCGATGGTTTCACGCTGGATGGCAGAATCGCCGGTTGCGCCTGCTGAATCGGCCGCGAACGGCAGGGCGGATTCAAGGTGATAGTCGACGCCGGTGAACGTGTGGCGCCGCTGCCGCCGCTCCGGCAGCGGCCCGTCGACGCGCCCGGCCGGATCGGCCGCGAGCCGATCGGAGGCTGGCAGGGTCAGCGCCTGCAATGCAGCCGTAACTTTCTCGAGCCTTCCCGCCAGCGGCTCGCTGTTTCCGGTCGCATCGCGTTGCGCCAGTTGCGCAGCCAGACTCGCAACGCCGGTGAGATCCTGGCCATGACAATCGAGACAGCCAAGCCCCTGCTGTTTCCAGTTCAGGCCGCCGATCGTGCTGCCCGCCTCCCACTCGCGGAATGTGTCCTGGAGGGTCAGCGTTTTCTCGCCTCCTGGCAGATCGACTGCCACGGTGTGGCACGTCGCACAGAATTCGCTCTGCCGCGTCGAATCGCGCGCTTGCACGTAGAAGTCGCGCCCCTCGCTCCGATGACCGGCGTTCCCCACCGGCGGCGGATCGCCCGCGCGTTGGCCGAAAGACCCGAACATCGTCTTCAGGCCGGGCGCCCAGGAGACGTTCTCGATGTTCTTGAACTGCACGCCGTTGTGGTCCGGCTTCGCGGTGAGATCGACCACGAGATGACACGCGACGCACGACACGCCGAACGCGCTCGCCGACGCGCGCTCCGGAAGCGCCGCGCTCGGGTCTTCCTGCGATCGCGCGGATCCCAACCGGCTGGTCGGGGCGTGGCACCGCACGCACAGATCCCCGACCTCAGGCGTCGCCTTACCGTCGGCGCGATCGCGCTGCTCCTTGATCAGCACGAGCCGATTCTGCAGCTCGGTGACCGGGCTGCTCATCGCGATCGCGTGCATCGATCCCAGCCACTCCTGGTATTGCTGCTGGTGGCACGACGCGCACGTAGCGGGATCCTGAAAGTCCTTCGGTCCGGGCGGCATGACATGCCAGCGCAG
The DNA here is from genome assembly GCA_035492775.1 of Vicinamibacterales bacterium. GTDB lineage: Bacteria > Acidobacteriota > Vicinamibacteria > Vicinamibacterales > 2-12-FULL-66-21 > DATJFQ01. Next base: position 12,281 of record DATJIW010000037.1, on the reverse strand, counting down.
GTCCGTGGCATCGACAATGTGAACGAACAGGGCCGCAACGAACAGGCAGGACACGGGAATGTGCACGAGCAGCCACACCCGAAGCGTGCGATGGAGCCGCTGCTGCCGCTCGAGCCGGTGAACGAGATCAACGCGTGTCGCGAGGAGCGTCCGCGTGGCCTCCCACGACGCACGCTCCCCGGCATCCACGGCTGGTTCTTCTGCGAGCGTCCCGGCGAGCGCCGACCCAACGGCCGCTTTGAACGCTGCGGATCTGCCGGCGGCGGACTCCTCGATGCGCGCCGTCGTGTCCTTGATTGCACGTTCGGTGTCTTTCGACGCCAGGTTCCCGCTCTGAGCCGGCACGCGCGGAGGAAGCCACACATAAATACCCAGGCCCCCGATGCCGGCTGCGACAGCCACCACCAGGAAGACGAGTGCCCAGGTTCCCCACCCGCCGTCCAGGTGAAAGCCCGAATGGACGAGCGCGAGCCAGACAGCCAGTACCGAAATCCAGACGTGGATCGCAAGCCAGGTGGTCAGCTTGCCAGGCGTAACTTCCTGGCCCGCGCGCTTCCGCCACGAATACAGAAGGGCAAGCAGAATGGCCAGCCCGGCGCCCGTTCCCAGGAGATACCCGATTGACGTGTAGCCCCGGTGCGGCAGATCCGCGGCCGCATAGATTACGTAACTGAGGACCGCCGTCACGCCTGCGATCGCGAGGAGGGGCCATTGGGATCCAGCCAATCCACGACCCGGTGCCGCCTGTGTCACGACACTTCCTGCACGCCGGCAAAGAAGGTCCGCGGGTCGACGCGCATCGCCGCGCCCACAGGACATGACCGCACGCAGGCGGGACCATCGTCGTAGCCGACGCAGAGATCGCATTTGACGGCAATCTGCTCGCGCTCCGATTGGGTCTTCGGCGCGAGGCCGAAGCGTTCGACGAGCACAGCGGGCAGCATCCGGGCGAGGAGGCCCGGAGCGTCACGGCTGACCATTTTGATGTTCCCGTAAGGACAACGCTCCGCGCACGCGCCGCACCCGATGCAGCTCTCATCGACGATGCGAATTTCACCGGAGGGTTCGCGGACGATCCCGTCGACCGCGCACAGGAGGCATACCGGATCGTTGCAGTGGTAGCAGGACGCCGGGACCAGGTAGCGGTCGACCTGTATGCCCACGCGTTCGAGACGGCTGTGTCCGTGGCGGCGCGCACACGCGCTCACGCAGTTGTCGCAGTCGACGCAGACAGCCGTATCGATAACCATGAGCGCCGTCGCCTGCATCTGCGCGGCGGCGGCCACGGGACGTGCGGCTGCGGTGGCGGTCGCGGTCGAACGCTGGACCGCATCGACGGCCTGAGCCAATGACGGATAGCGCCGCGCCAGCCCGTCCAATGTCGCGCGTTTCACCCAGAGCACCTCGGCCTGCGTCGCCGCGTCGTACCGCACGAGAGAGCCTCGCGTATCGAGCTCGTGGCCGAAGATCCCGAAAATCTCTCCCTCCTTGAGGTAATTGGAGACAATCTGCGCGCCGCGATCGAGCCTGATCTCAGAAACGAATCCGCGTCTCACGAAAAACACCGCGTCCTCGACGTCCGACTGGCGCGCGATGACGTCGCCAGCCGCATACCGTTCGGCCGCCAGGTGCGCCATCAACTCCGTGAGCGCGACGTCGTCCACTCCGGCAAGCGGACCGCCCTTCTTTTTCAAGTGCATTTCGACGGACCGCGACACATACAGTCGATTGACGGCGTCGCGGAACGGCTGCGATGCCTGCATCGCGGCCTTCAGCGCGTACTTCGTCAGTCCGACAGCCGTCGCGGGTTCGGCCCCGATTGCCGTGACGTCGCACGGCTGATCCGAGAGCACGGAAACCTCGCAGACGGTTTGCCCCGGCGTCAGTACGACCATCCGCTGGAAGGCGTGCGCGAGCGCCATGCCGATTTCCAGTCGCCCGTCGAGCAGCACCCACAACGCGTCCGCGAACTCCCCTTCCCGGACAAGCCGTTCCCCGGCCTCGAGGCGCCGCAGGCGCGACTTGGCCAGAAGATGCTGACGGTCGTGGGACGACAGCGCGCCAAGCAGCGGATGCGTCGAGAAGACATTCGACAACTCGCCCAGCGTCCATGGAGACGGCGTCGCCTCGTGCCCCACCTGCAGGAGCAGGCGACGATCCGGATCCGGATGCAGCTTCAGCTTGTTCCAGAGCACCAGCTTGCTGCGGTGGATGTCGGCGGGACAGACGGGCACACAGGCGTGGCACTGCGTGCAATCAGCCGCGAATTTCGCGACGAGATCTGAAAGGGGATGACCGCCTGCGGCCGCGTTGAGCGCGCCAATCGTGACGACACTCGCATCCGGCAGCGGACACGCCCGCATGCATTCGTGACATCCGATACACGCGTCGAGCTCCTGCTCCACGAACCGGTGCAGGTCTGATTCGAACGGCGCGGCTCTGGCCCAGTCGATCCGGAAAGTCGTCGGGGCCTGCGGCGCAATCCGTTCGAGCCCGAGATCGAGAGGTGACGTATCCGCGCCGGACACGACCGTCGTGTCTGTGTGAAAGACGACGTTCACCTGACCCATGGCGATGACGTCGCCGTCGTTCAGCCGTACCGGCGCGTCTGACACCGGCGTGTCGCCTATCCGGGTGCCGTAGGTACTCTTCAGGTCGCGAATCGTGGCCCCATCCGGCGTCACCGCGATTTCGCAATGCGCCCGCGAGACGGTCGGCAGCGCGTACGTAGCGGCACACCGCGCTGCGTCGCTGCCGAGAACGAATGGACCTGCTCCCTTCAGTGAGATTGGAGAGATTTCGTTACCGTCCGGCGCGACCCAGGCGATCCGCGCGCCCGATATGATGCGGCGCGCGCGGTGGTCGGCGGCGCTGGATTGAAATCGCAGAAAAACCGAATCTGCGAGTTGTATTTGCGCGCCGTCCTGAAGAACCCGTTCCTCTTCCGGAGCGAGCCTCGTGCCTGCGACGAGCACACCGTGGCGGCTGCGCTCGTCGGCGATCCGCCACGCGCCTTCACTGAACCTGAGGCGTGCATGGTGGGCAGAGACGTTGGCCGCACCAATGGTGATGTCGTTGTCCGGCGCCCGCCCGATCCGAATCTCATCACCCTGCAATCGCCATGTTTTCCCGATGTTCTCCCACGCAAGCGAGCCACGGTCGACGACGCGTTCCGTCGCGCGATCCTCGCCGCCCAACGCCGCCGGCGCATAGCGCTGTACGTCGATGCCCGGCTCGTCTTCCTGAAACCGGAATACATTGCGGCCAATCCGGAGACGCGTCCCTTTACGCAGCGGGGCCGCCGTTCCCGGCGCAATACGCTCATCCTGCTCGGCGACACCGTTGACGCTGCCAAGGTCGACGATCGTCCAGCCGGCACTTCCCTTCTCGAAGCGCGCGTGCGTCCGCGAAAGCAGCGGATCGGCGAGGCGGATATCCGCTTCGCTGCCCCGGCCGATGACGCTGCCCGACGACAGCCTCAGCGCGCGTCCCGCAAGCGGCCCTTCGATGCCGACGAGGAAGGCCGCCACGCTCTTGTCCAGCCGCGGGGCATCAGGCCGCGTCGACGCAGGATCGGCGGCGTCGCGCGATTCGGTGACGAACCGCAGCGTGGCTCGCGGGCCCAGGCGGATCACGTCATTCGCATCGAGTGCGCGCGGGACGGTGACCGGCGCGTCGCCTACGAACGTCCCGGTCTCGGATGCGAAGTCGACGATGAAGTATGTGTTGCCCTGAAGAAGGATCTGGGCGTGAAACGGAGATACTCCTGCGTCGCGCACCACCACGTCGTTGTCCGGAGACGAGCCCACCTGCGTAACGGCTCGCCCGAGCGGATACCGTGCGACGCCGAGGAGCCAGGCGTCCGGCGATGAGGATGCCGCCGGCGCAGCGGCTCGGTCGGCCGACGTGCGAAACCGGACGTGAAATTTCAGATCGCCAACCGACACGGCATCGTGATCGGCGAGTTGCACCGGTGAGGCGAGCGGGCTGCCGTTGTGGCGGATGTCGCCGGCACGGCTGCCCGTGCGCGACAGCAGCCACACGCGCCCTTCACGCCGCACAATCGCGACCGCATCATGAAGAGAAGGATCGCCCGGTCGCAGGTCGCAATCCTCGCCGCGCCCGATGCGGATCGTGCCCGTCTTCGGCGAAAAGGTGCGTCCGGAGAGATGGAGCGTGATCTCGGGACCGCTCTCCACCGACGCGGCAGGCGTGGACCGTGCGGGCCCGAACGCCATCTGCCACTGTGTCGCTGTGCCGATCTTTGCCGCTTCGCTCGGAGGAATCGGCCCGCGCGGCACGACGGTGGTCTGATCGAGACGACGTACTCCCGGCTGACGCCGCTGCATCTCGACCCACGACATCAAATCGAAGGAGGGATCGAAGAGTCGATCCGATATGGCCGATACATCGCCAGCCGCGTCCGGCAGGTTCATGAGCTGGCGAATGGCCATCCCTTCGCGACGATCGCCGAGCAGGACGGCAGCGACGATGTGACCATCGCGCAGATAGGCGCGCTTGTGGATCGGACGTCCGCGGTCGCGATACTCGGATCGAATGATCTGCAGCGACGCCGTGTCGCGCGGCATCTCGCCGATGTATCCGAGATCGAAGTCCCACGCGCGTGTCGCGACGTACAAGGCGCCCGGCCGGTAGTAGGCGGCGCCGTCGATCGCGCTCCGGCCCGCCATGTTCAATCCGGCGACCTGCCCCTGCTTGCGCGCGGGCTGCCAGAGACCGGACGGGTTCCGGAACGGCAGACTATCGTCGCGCACGACGGCGACATCCCCGGCCGCGTAGACGTCCTCGAGCGCCGGGACGCGCATCGCGGGGTTCGCGACGATGTACCCGCGCTCCATTTCGATGCCGGCGTCCGCGACGCATTCCGTCGCCGGCTCGTTCCCCACGGCCGCAATCACCAGGTCACACGGGAACACGCGCCCGTCCGAGAGCACGACTTCGCGTACACGGCCGTCGCGTCCACGGCACGCCGTCGGTTCCATCGGGCGGCCGCCGCCGAGCACAAGCTGGACGCCGTCGGCCTCCATGCGCTGCTGCACGATCTCGGCGGACCGTCTGTCGAGCACACGCTCCAGAACGTAGGCATGCCGGTGCAGCAGCGTCACACGCACATTTCGTGCGACGAGTCCTTGCGCCGCTTCCAGACCGAGGATGCCCCCGCCGATCACGACCGCCGATCGTGTCGAGGGGAGGCTCTGGAGCAGGCGTTTCGTGTCCGCGAGCGTGCGCAGGGGCTGTACGCCGGCGAGTTGCTCTCCTTCGAGGCCGAGCGATCGCGCGCGCGCGCCGGTGGCGACGAGGAGCCGGTCGTACTGCACCGCACGGCCGTCGTCCAGGACCACCTGTTTCGCTGCGGGAACGATACGGGACACTCGAGTGTGCACGCGCTCGAGCGCGAGCCGCTGCCAGCCGTCGGGCGGCAGTGCCCACAGCTCGGCGTCCGTGACTTGTCCCTGCAGATAATTCGTCAGCGCCGCGCGGTAGTAGTAAGGGGAGCCGTCTTCGGAGATGACAACGATGCGATCGTTCGGGCGCCGGCCGCGGATCACTTCCGCGGCGCTCATCCCGGCAACGCCGTCCCCGAGGATCACGTGAATCATGGGCGGGGGCGCAGGTCTGGTCGTTTGGGGACGCGTCAGTCAGCCAGCCCCGGCGGGCTGACACGCGCGGCGATTATAGCTGGAGGATGCGAGGCGTTTGTCCTTTCTTTATCAATGGGGCCAGCGACTGATTTCTTTCACCGCCACGCCATTCGGACGGGCCGATCCATCGGATGCCGGCCGGGAGGCGGCTCTGGAACGTGGATCCCCGGGTGCACGGTCGGCAACTGCGTGTATCATCACAGCCCGTCGAATTGATGCGACCCGCTGCCCGGAAATCCATCGCGCTTGCGGCTTTCATCCTGCTGATACTGAGCCTGCTGGTGACCCTCGTTCGGCCTCGGGTTCCTGGCAGTCACGCGAGCCGCGCCGAGCTGATGAGCATCCCAATTCAGATCGTCCTGGCGATTCTCGCGTTCCGCCAGTATCGACAATGAATGCTCTGGACACGAGCGACAGTGAAAATGCGACCGCAACGGCGCGAACGCCGTGAAGCAACCGAGCGACGCGGTCGATGCGAGCGGGCGAAACCGCGAGCGAGACCGCGGGTTGGGGAACTGGCCGTCTCAGGAATTCCGCGTTCGACCGCGCCAGAACTTTCGCGCATGCGCCGCGACAAGGCCTGAGCCCAGCAGCAGAATCGTCGTGGGTTCTGGCGTCGGGACGACATCGTAGAACACGCTCGACACCGACCATCCGTTTGCTGATGGCGTCAGAAACACCCGCGCGGTCCCCGCACCGGTGAATCCGACGGTGGAGAACGCCCCAGCCTGGCCGCTCGGCAGATCGAGCGATCCCGTGAGCGTGAAAGGCGCGTCCACCGCTTCTGTGTCGAGCCCTCCTGACAGGCTCGCGGGTGGTAGCCGGACAGAGCCGGCGAGCGCCAGGGTCGCGTTCGCGGAGTCGTACTGCACGCCATGAACGACCGCGCTGGCATCGATTTCAGAGCCGGTCCAGTTGGCTGCGAGACTGAGAATCGATCCAGGTGCGCACCCGGTAAAGCATTCCGCGGCGTCAAACCTGCCCCCGCGCGCGGCATCCAACCCGCCGGACAAGAAGAAGTCGACCGAAGGCGGACGGCCGCTCACCAGTTGGAAATTCCCGACGCCGGAGCTCTCGTAGTCGACGTCTCCGCTCGTCAGCGTGAACGGATCCGCGCGGGCGATTCCCTGTCGCCCACCCACAATCAGGACAACGAGCGTCACGGATCGGGCAAAGTTCTTCACAGCCGACCTCCTCGCTCGCGGCCGGGTGCAAGTCGAATACCCCGCCTGTTGGTCGCCTTGCGGTGGTGTTCCTCGTCATCCCTGTAGTGTTCGGGTCGACTTCCCTACACTTCTGCCGCGGTCCGCAATGCCTGATCCAGATCAGCCCGGAGGTCCTCGACAGCCTCGATGCCGACGCTCAACCGCAGAAGCGAGGGCGGCAGGTGCTCCTGTCCCGGGACACTTGCGCGGCGCTCGATCGTGGACTCCACCGCGCCCAGGCTTGTGGCGTGTTGAATCAGACGGAGCCTCGCACAGACCGCGTCGGCAGCGGCAGCGCCTCCTCGGACGTCGAACGAAATGATCGTGCCGAACCCTTTCAGCTGGCGGCGGGCCGCGTCGTGCGTCGGATGGCTCGCCAAGCCCGGGTAGCGAGTGATCAGCACGTCCGGATGACTTGCCAGGTGCTCAGCGAGGACCATGGCGTTTCGCTGCGCGCGCTCCAGGCGCACGGCCAGCGTCCGCGCGCCGCGTACGGCGAGAAACGTCTCCAGCGTGCCCGGTGTTGCGCCTGCCAATTCCCGCGCCTGCCGTAACGCGGCCAGCAGCGCCGAGTCGCGGACCGTCACGACACCGCCGAGCAGGTCCGAGTGTCCGCCGATGAACTTCGTCACTGACTGCACTGATACATCGGCGCCAAGAACCAGCGGACGCTGGTTCAAGGGGGTCGCAAAAGTGTTATCCACGCCGAGGATGGCGCCGGGCTTGCGCGGCGATGCGCAGATCTGTTCGAGCTCCGCTACGACGAGCAGCGGGTTGGACGGTGACTCCAACCAGATCAGATCTGAATCGCCGCAGGCCTGAATCCAGGCCGCTGTATCCGCCGCCTCGATTCGACGTACGCTCCACCGCTCTCGCTGTTGCCCCGCATTCGCGAAGCCCGCCACGCCCTGGTAACAATCATCGGGCAACGCCACCTTCGCGCCGGCAGGCAGCTGTTCGAAAACCGCTGCGATTCCCGCCATGCCCGATGCAAACGCCACCGACGAACCCCCCTCGAGCCCGCCGACGATCTCCTCCAGCGCGTCCCAACCCGGCGTACCGTCGCCACGCGAATACGCGCGCTGCCCACCGAGCACAAAGTTCGAGGCCGGCCACGGTGGAATGTTGAGCGGCGAACCTGCCTTTCGATCTCGTCCCGCCGAGACCAGCCACGATTCGATCGAACCCACGATATCGGCCTGCGAGCCCGTTGAATTCCTCGCGTCCATTGGCCCAGTGTAGCCCTCCTTGTCGGGCAGCTCACCGACTCGATCGTTGCTGGGAACGGCCGTGCCACGTCGCCGTTCCGACTATCGATCCGCATTCGATTTCCAGGGGGCCTCGCAGTCGCTGTTCAACAACCGGCGAAACGACCGCAATCTCTGACGAGGTGAGGAGAAGGCGTGAGTCACTCCTCGGGATCGTCGAGGCCATCATCCTGATCCCCGTGAGACGACGAGCTCAGAATCTAACCTCGCGGGCGAGGAGCAACGCCAGCTCACCCGCGCCGAGTGAGCGCAGCGAACGAGCGAACGGAGCGAGGCGGCGACGCGCCGACTGAATGAGACTGTCGGGGGCGTCCGAGGGGCGAAGCCCCTCGGATAATTCGGGTCACAGCGGCGTACAACCGCCCGGTACTAGCAATTGTGCGATGGCGCGGCGTGGACGAGTTGTGGCGTCGGCCATCTGTCCCGGCGGACGTGCAAAGGTGATCGCCAGGCGATTGAAGACGCCGTACCGAGCTACCGAGCGGGCAACGACTGGAGGGTCAGCGACCGCGCCAGGTGCTCCCCCAGCGCTTGCCACCGCGCCTTGACCATTCGCATCAACTCCTCGAAGCGCGCATCGGATCGGAGGTTGGCTAAGAACGGGTCGCGCGTCGACAGAAGCGGGTAATTGATGAAGCCGAGCGCAACCGCTGTTCGGAGCCACCGAACTGCGTCGTCGTTGCGCCCGATGAGCGAGTAGCCATCCGCGAGGAACAGCGCAAGATACTCCGTCCAGGACGCAGCTCGCTCCAATTGCGGCGTGACGTATCGAATGGCACTTTCGGCATCTCCTTGGAGGGCTCGGCTGAGGAAGAGGCTCACCGAGCCATAGGAGGTGTCGGGCAACGCCGACCCCTCCGCCTCGAAGACGGCGATCGCCTCCTCGCGCTCATTGGCGAGCGCCAGGTAATACGCCGCGTAGACTCTGGCCGGATTCCCCCGATCCGTGAGCTGGAATATGCGTCGCGCGGCATCTACGGCCTCGTCCAGCCGCCCGGCGGTGAAATGCCGCCACGCCCACTGCGCCCAATTAAGGGGATGAAGCGGATCCACGCGCAGCGACGCCTCGTATACGGGCCGTGCCGACTCGGTGTGTTCCTGACCTGCGCTGAGGTAATGACGAATCAACTCGTTCAGAACCATGGCATCGCCCGGCTTCTGCTCGCGTGCGGCTTGAAGATCTCGAATCGCACTCTCGATGTCGCCGCGTTTCGACGCCACCAGTCCGCGAAGGAAGATGCCGACATAATTCTGAGAATCCTGCTCGAGTGCCCTGGCGGCGTATGCGGCGGCTTCGTCCAGGTACCGGCCCTCGGGGCGAATCGAAAAGTTGAGGTAGTACCACGAGACCATCCCCCTGGTGGCGAGCAGCAGGGAGTTCTCGCCAATGAGCGATAACCCGGCGTCCACGAGTTTCTGCGCCCGGTCCAACCCGTCCGCTGTGAAGCGATACACTTCGTGGCGCGCGCGCATGTAGCAGTCATACGCCGCCGCGTTGTCAATCGGCCGCTTGGCGATGCCCCGCGCTTCGGCGTCCGTCAGCTGTAGCTGCAGTGCGTTCGCAATCTTCCGCGAAATCTCCTCCTGGATCGCGAACACGTCCTCGATGCTGCCTGAGTATTTTTCGGCCCACACGTGCGAATCGTTCTCGGCGTCGATGAGCTGTGCGGTAACGCGCAGGCTCGTTCCAGCCCGGCGGACGCTGCCTTCGAGCACGTAGCGAACCTGCAATTCTCGGGCGATGCCTCGAAGGTCCTTGTTCGTGCCCTTGAAGTGCATCGCGGAGGTCCGGGAGATCACGCGTAGCGCGCGAATCACTGACAGGTCGGCGATGACTTCTTCCGTCAAACCGTCGGCGAAGAACTCGTTATCCGGATCGGGGCTGAGATTTTCGAAGGGCAGGACGGCGATCGAGCGTGAGGCATCGGCCAATGCTTTCGTGTCGATCGCAGGCGAAAGCGGTGCGACGTTGGCGTCGCCGGAGATGTCGAGGCCCGCTTTGCGCAGTCCCTCGATCAATCGTTCGACGAGCTCCGGTGGGTACCACTTCGCAAACTCCTCGCGGGCGATCTGGGGGAAGTCGGGCTTGAGGGCCAGCACTTCCCTTACGCTCTCTTCGGCCGCCGCGCGTTCTCCCAGCTGGCCGCACACGGCCGCGAGCAGTGACTGTGAGAAGAACTGCCCCGGCATCTCGGCCTTGAGGATGAAGGTGCGCGCTGTCACGTAGTCGGCCTTGCGATAAGCGTCGAGGAATGGAAGCGCCCAGTACCACGCCGGGTGATGCGGATTGAGATGCCGCGCTTTCTCCGCCAGCTCGCCGCCCCGCTTCCACTCGCCGGCAAATGCCAGCAAGTGGCCCAAGTACTCCATGCTGGACCCATCCATCGGGTTGAGCACGAGGGCTCGCTCGGCCGCGTTTCGGAAGGCATCGAAGTCCTTGCGGAAGAACAGCGCCTGCGCCATCGCGAGCTGCGCGTAATGACTGGAAGGCGCGGCCGCCACCGCCTGCCGGGCGGCCTGCAGTGCACGTCCGAGCGGATCGGGCGCGGCGTTGAACCCGAAGCGATGTTCCTCCCCGTACAACATCGACAGCATCGCCCATATCTCAGCATTGCCTGGCGCCTGTCGGACCGCCCGCTCCAGAGCGGACCGCGCGGCCGCATGCTCTGCGGGAACGACGCGCTCGTAATAGCCAAAGCTGCGCAGCAGCGCCTCATAGGGAGTCAGCTGGTCGAGCGGCTTGAGACGAACCGCCTCGCTCATGCTGTGCGGCAGGACGCCATACCAGTCGGCAACAGTCGACACGATGCGAGGCACCAGGTCGTCTTGCAGCGCGAAAATCGCCTCGGGGCTGAAGGGGCGGTCGTACGTCTCGGCCCAGAGATGCGCGCCGGTCGTCGCATCCACGAGCTGCACCGCGACGCGCAGCGTCGTGCCGGCCTGGCGCAGGCTCCCTTCCATCACGTAGCGGGCGCCAAGCTCGCTGCCCACCGTGCGAATGTCCACGGCTTCGCCGCTGAAACGCCCCGCGGAGCTGCGCGAGACGACCCGGAGATGGGAGAACCGCATGAGGCCCATGACGATGTCCTCGCCGAGGCCGTCGGCCAGCGCTTCGAGGTCGGCGTGCGCGCCACGGTGCTTGAACGGCAACACCGCTACCCAGAACCCTTCGTCCGGACGACTGGCTCCGGATGGTGTCACCCCGGCCGATGGTTGAGTCGAAGACACTGAGCCGGTAAGGCTCTTCAGCTCCTGACGGAGGTCGTCGACTTCGATCGCCAGGTCCTTGATGGACTGGTAGCGTCTGGCCGGATCCTTCGCCAGACACCGCCCTATCACACGCTGCAGCGCGTCGGGCGCGACTCGGGTGACGTCCTTCACCTGCGGCGTCGGTCCGTACACGATCTTGTGCAATGAATCGAGCGTGTCCTTGCCCTCGAACGCCATCTGTCCGGTCGTCGCCTCGAACAGCAGACAGCCGAACGAGAAGATGTCCGATCGGTGATCGATATCGTGCACGCGCCCCGTGGCCTGCTCGGGCGACATGTACCCGATCGTCCCGAGCACCATGCCTGGCGTCGATGGCTGCACCGTTCCAATCGTTCTGTCCAATTCTGCGTGATCGATGCCCAGCGGCCCTCGCGATTCGACCAGCTTCGCCAGGCCGAAATCGAGAATCTTGGCGTAGCCGTCACCCGTGATCATGACGTTGTCGGGCTTGAGATCGCGGTGCACGATACCGGCGTGATGCGCCTTGGCGAGGCCTTCCGCCACCTGCGCGAGGTAGCCGACGAGCGCCACGAGCGGCTCTCCGGAGTGATGGATTTTTTCACGGAGCGTCACGCCGTCGACGTACTCCATCGCGATGAAGGGCGTGCCCTCGCTGTCGCCGATCTCGTAGATGTGCGCGATGTTGGGATGATTGAGCGCCGCGGCCGCTTTTGCCTCACGGACGAAGCGCTCCATCCGATCAGAGTTGCTCGCGACGTCGGCGGGCAGGACCTTCAGGGCCACTTTCCGATCGAGCTTGGTATCCTGGGCCAGATACACGGCGCCCATGCCGCCGGCGCCGAGCAGGGCGGTGATCCTGTAGTGTTTGAGCGTGCGGTCAATCATATAAGGCGCATGGGCTCAAGACGGTTTGG
>DATJIW010000036.1:0-2206 GCA_035492775.1 Vicinamibacterales bacterium | reverse complement strand
CATTTCCGCAGGCTCTTCGTTGTTCTGATCCGGTCATCTGATCGGCCGAGCGGCAACGACGATGAATCACTCTGATATTCGCGGGTTGGATACCGCATGACCATGATTCGTCGGGAGCTGCCTCGCTCTAGCAGCGCGAGTTCGAGACCGAAGTCGTCTATCGCATAGAAGTTTCGAGGATTCTCCTTTCGACGTCGGCCGATCAGATCACCGGATTAGGGCAGCCCACAGAAAGCCGGTGAGCTCGCGGGCCACGACCGTGACGATGTGCTGCTTGCGTTTGCCGCGCGCGGCGAGTCGCGCGTAACGACGGTGCAACCGCTGCTGCGCGGCCCAGGCGGCGGCGATCACGGCGGCGGGTGCTCCGCGCTGGCGCGTGCGGACGGTGGCGCTGACGAACGGGTGGTGCCGATAGTGCCAGGCGGACTCCACCAAGACCCGCCGGAGATGGGCATTGCCGGTTTTCGTGATCCCGCCCTGTTTTCGGGACGCACCGCTCGAGTGCTCGGACGGGACGAGGCCGACGTAGGCCATGAGGCGCGGCGCGGTGGCAAATCGCCGCGGGTCGCCGAGTTCCGCCGCGATCGTGAGGGCCGTCAGGTCGTCGATGCCGCGGAAACATCGCAGCCGTCGCACCCGCGCGTGCAGGGGCTCAAGATCGAGCAGGGCGCGGAGATCCTGCTCGACGTCACGGAGGCGGGTCACGACCTCATCGACGGCCCGGAGATACGCACGGTGCGTTTGATCGAGGGCCGCCAGCGGCCACGTCTGTGCCCGGAGCCAGTGGTCGTGACGCTTGGACCAGGCCTTCTTTGTCGCCGTGAAGCGGCGGCCATGGCGAAGCAGGAATTTGGAGAGCCGGTGACGGGCGCGCAGCAGGTCGGCGCGGATGTCCTCGCGACACCGCAAGAGATCGCGAGCGGCCTCCTCTTGCTCCGTCGGAATGTGAATGGGCGTCAGCGCCCCCGCGCGATAGAGCACGGCGAGTTGGCCCGCATCTCGGCGATCCGTCTTGATGCGATCGCCAGCGCGACGCGGAATCAGGGCCGGCGCAATCACATCGCAGGGAATCTTCTTCGCCGTCAGCGCCCGTTGGAGCTCAAACCCGCAGGGCCCGGCCTCGTAACAACAGGTGACGGATCCCTGCCGACGCAACCGCTCGACAAAGCGCAGAATCGTTGGACAATCGGACGTCAGCGAGTGCAGTGCTGGCGTCCGCTGCCCCGGCAACAGGACGGCGGCGACCGTCGTCGCCGCGTGCTGATCGAACGCAATGATGGTAGTAGACTGCATCACGACCGACCTCCTTTGTATGCGGCTCTGCGTTGAGCGCTCTCACGGTCAGCGTAACCCGCGTGAGATGCAAAGCCGAGGTCGGTCTTTCCATATGGTCTAGTCGTGGAACGATGCCATCAGAACCTGCCGCAACTGCGCGCCTGACAGTCGAACGCACCAGTCCGGAGGACGTCGGAACCCGGCAGGTCGTGCTGACGCTGGACGGTGAGCAGTTTGCCACGCTGCTCGTTGGTGGCCGCTTCAGCAAGGACATCGCGCCCGGCCGACATCGTCTCCGCGCCCACAACACGCTGGTGTGGAAAACGATCGAGTTCGACGCCAAGCCAGGCGAGCAGGTGAAGTTCGCCACCGTGAATCGCGCCGGCTTGGGAAGCGCCGCGCTGGTCGCGCTGCTTGGGGTTGGTCCGCTGTTTGTGACACTGGAGCAACTGCCCTCAGAGTAGACTGCTATTCCACTGACCGACTCCCTCCGGATGGCGGATCCGGATCCCGACCACGAAAGGGTTCTCATGAGCGGGCGTGATGTGTACATCGGCACCGATGGCGGTGCCACGACGTCGAAGGTTGCGGGTGTTTGGGCCGATGGCCGAGCGGTATCAACGAAGTTGCTTCAACGTCCAACCAGCTCGGAAGCGGGACCCGAGGCGACGGTCAGCACGTGGACAGACGCCATCACGGACTATCTGACCGCAAACGGACTCGCATGGAACGACGTCCGCGGCGTCGGGCTCGCGATCCCCGGGCCATACGAGCGCTACGGAGTCTTCGGCCACTCACCGAACCTGCCCGCAAGTTTCGAAGGATTCGACGTCCACACCTCGTATCAGCGATCGCTCGAGCGCCGTGCCGGCCGACCGATTCAGCTCACCGTGGGCAACGACGGCAACATGGGCGGCGTCGCCGAAGCGCA
>DATJIW010000035.1:0-50720 GCA_035492775.1 Vicinamibacterales bacterium | reverse complement strand
AGGAGCAGCGAATTCAAGTCGCGGAACCGCCAGCTTGCAAATCCACGCAGTGATGAACCGCCGCCGAGGGCGGGCAGCATGAAAAACGGAATCTCCTGACCGTCCGTTGATGCCGCCGTCTCGACGCGCGCGTGCAGAGAGAGCACCCACGTATCGCGCAGCAGCGGAATGTGCTGGATGGCGTCGTAATCCACTTCGCGGAAACCGAATGCACCATCCGTGTCGTGAAAGTCGTGCACCGTCACGCCATAGAATCCGCCGGTCCGCGCATATCCGGGTGCCGGCCTCGAGTCGATGGCGAGGGTCCCTTCGGAGTGGATGTATGTCGGTTTCGCGCCAAGACCCGGGAGCGTTTCCGGTGTGTAGACTTCCTCGACCGATGGATCGTCGGCTCCGCCCGGACCCTGGCGCCACTGCGAGATCTCGACGCCGCCCCGAAGGAACAGCAGTTTGCGCGTCGGCCAGAAATCCAGGTAGGCCGAGCCGTACGGCTGATCGAAGCTGTAGTTGGCGCGGTCGTCTTTCGACGTGTTTTCAGTGCCGATGCCGTAGAACCCGACGGCCGTCGCTTCGCGCCATCCTCCGGTCGCAGTGAACGTTCCGCGCCGGCTGAACAGCCGGGGCGCCATATACGCGGCTTCGATGCGCTTGTAACCCGAGAAGGTGATGCTGCCGCGGAGATCGAGAATGCTGTATGCGCTCGGATGAAGAGCGTACCCGGCGCCCAGTGTGAACCCGCCGCCGGAATAGGCGCTGTTGAAGAAGGGATGCAGCGTCAGCGGCCCCTCGACGAAATGCGTCTCGAATCGATCGATCAGCACTTCGACGGCATTCGGCTGGTACGGATGCGCGGCAGCCGCCTTTGCGGCCTGTGCCTCTTCGACCGCAGCCGCACGGCTCTGAGTGGCTTCCGGTTCCTGCGCCCGGACGAGAGCGGGAAGCGCGGCTAACGCCCAGAGCACCACGACGGTGCGAGTCCTAGCGCCAGACATCGATAGTTCCCCCGATGGCAAGTCCCCCCGGTATGGGCTGAGGCTGCACGGCAACACGGCTCTTGCGAACATGCAGGGTGACAGTCCGCGCGGAAATGAAACCGACCGTTGCGCCGAAGGTCACGTCGCTCGGCCAGTGTTTGCGATCGTGGACACGCTCGAACGCGGTGTATGTCGCGAGCGCGTACATGGGAACGCCGACTTTCCAGCCGTAATGCTGCTCGAGGACGGTTGCGGTGGCGAATGTGGCGGACGCATGGCCCGATGGAAACGAGCGCGGATCTCCGTTGGGGCGCGTCCGGTTGACCATGTACTTTGCCGCGTATGTCCAGCTCACCGCGCTGATTTGCGCGCGAAGGAGATCCCGTCCCGCGTCAGCGCCGCGTTCGCTGCCGGTGAGATGGCCGGTGAGCCACCAGGCCGTTGCGAGTGGAAACTGAAACGCAAGGCTGCCGAACACGTTTCCGGGCTTTAGCGCGGAAGCGTGATGCCCCGGTTCGACGGTCAGGTTGTCGTCCCAGTGATGGACGACGAGCGAGATGTCCCCGCCGACGGCCGCCAGCTCGAGGTTCTGGAGCGTCAACATGTTCCGGTAATCGGAGAACACATCCCCCATGAAAAGGGAGAATCCGCTGCGATCGCTCTGGGCGGCTGCCAGATCGTTCAGGGGACTGGTCAGAGCCGGATCGTCCTGCGCAGAAACCGTGCGCGATGTCACCAACAGCACGAGAGCGAGCGACCCCGTAACGAAAATGCAACGTGCCCGCATGCCATCGACGATAGCTGGCAGTCTGTACGGCGCCTATGCGGATCCGGCACCGGTGGAGGCACTGCCGTTTTCGCATAGCGAATCGTCGAACGCGGTTCCTATGCTGCAGGGAACCGAGGAGCACGCTGTGACTGTTCTCAGCCCTGTCGTCGCCCTGTCAATGACGGCAGCATTCGCGTTGTCGATCGCTCAGCCCGCTGCCACGACGACCCCGGGGGAGACGTTCCACCTGAGCGCCACCGCGAGCCCCGCCGGAGCAGCCGAAGGCTCGGTCACCGCGAAGATGGTGATCCGGATCGATCGCTACACCCCGGAGCACGCGATCACCACGATGACCGACGGGCTGAAGTACGGCGGGTATCCGGGATTCCTGAAGGCCCTTCGTGAAGCGCCGCCGGCCGGCTCACTGGCGGTAGCAGGCCGTCGGTGGGTGATCCGCTGGGCACGGCAGGTGCCCGAGGGTACCGAACGGGCCATTACGCTCGTCACCGACAAACCGGTGTTCTTCATCGGCAGCGGCTTGCCCGATGCCAAGAGTACCGCCGGCTTCGAGGTGGCGGTCGTCGAACTGCGCGTCGACGAAAAAGGCGCCGGCATGGGCACGATGGCGGCAGCCGCTCGCGTGCGGCCCGGCGGCGACACCGGCGTTCGCATCGACAACTACGCCGCGTCACCGTTGGCGCTCGTCGTCGAACCGCCGCCGCACAAGTGACCGACGGCCCGCCACGGCGTGTGGCGCGAACCTTCCTCCTGACAGGCGTGATGCTGCTGGCCTTTGCGGGCGCGGCGCTCGCGGCGCGCACGGACGTCGTCGTGCTCAGAAACGGCGACCACTTCACGGGCGAGGTCCTCTCCCTGCGTCAGAACAAGCTGCAGCTGAAGACGGACGATGCGGGAACGATTTCGATCGAGTGGGACAAGATTGCGTCTGTCACGACCGTGGCGCCTTACGACCTCACACTGCTCAATGGCGTGCGCCTGTTCGGACGGTTTCAGGGTGGAGCGGCGGGCGCCGCGCAGATTCTTTTCCCGGATGGTCGAACCAGCAGCGTGCGGCTGGCGGAGATCGCTTCGTTCACGCAGATCAAATCGTCGTTCTGGCAGCGGCTCGATGGTTCGATCGACCTGGGCGGCAGCTACACGCAATCGAGCGGTGTCGCGCAGGCGAACCTCGACGCGGACGTGAAATACCGCCGTCCGGCGTATCAATACGCGGCGTCACTGTCGACGAACCTGACGCACCAACCTGACGTCCCGGACTCCTCGCGGTTCGTGTTCGATCTCGGATACACCCGGTTCCGCGCCAACCGGTGGGTGGCATCCACGTTCGGGCTCTTTGAACGCAACGAGGATCTCGGCTTCCAGTTCCGCAGCACGGGCGCCTTTACGGTCGGCCGGTATCTCCTCACCTCCCGCCGAACGGAGCTGCTCGTCGCCGGCGGTCTCGCCGCCGGCCGCGAGCTGCCCGTCGGCGAGGACGCCGTGACGAACGTGGATGCGTTGGGCACCATGAACCTGTCGGTCTTTACCTATGACTACCCGAGCACGCGTCTCGACGTGTCGCTGCTGGTGTTTCCGAGTCTGAACGACCCGGGGCGGGTCAGGTTGAACGCGCAGGGTAAATTGAAGCGGGAGTTGTTTCGCGACTTTTACGTGTCGCTGAGTATCTACAACACGTTCGACAGTGTTCCGAGAGGCACCGACGCGAAGCGAAACGACTTCGGCGGCGCGCTCTCGTTTGGTTACTCGTTCTGACCAGTCGGCCTGCCGGATCCGCATAGCGCGGCCGGTGAGGGACCACTACTCTCGGGCTGACACCTCTCGTATGCCGATGTCAGCTGGCCTGCAAGAGCAGCGCGCCGCTTCGGAGCGTTTCCGATGGGCGCTCGCCGAAGAGCGACGTGTACACACCTGCGAAGCGACCGAGTTCGTAGAAGCCGTGCTCGGTGGCGATTTGTGTGACTGTCGCTTCGCCGGGCCGCGCGGTCGCGAGCGCGGTGCGCACCGCCTCCATGCGGCGCCGCAACAGGTAGCGCTTCGGACTGGTACCGCACACGGCATGACAGGCGTTACGCAGGCTGCGCTCGCTGACGCCCGTCAATTCGCACAATTGCGCCATGTGAATGGGCTCGTCCATGTGATCGCGCAGGAATGCGTCGACGCGATCGACGATCTGCGGACGCGTGATACGCCCGCGCGCGGCGACGTTCGAGGACCTTTTCAGTGTGTTCATGACGACCGCCTTGGCTATGCGCCCCACGGTACGGCGGCCGTGGACGGAGGCAAACTGCGAACTGTTGGAGGACTCTCCGGCAAAACTGACAGGATCGGCGGTGATGGATTGCCGGAGTCGAAGATGGCCCGAACCGGAAGATCGACAGGACCCCCGGCTAGGACTCCGGCGGCGAGGCGAGTTCGAACCGCTTCGACACGAAACGGCGGCCCTGGAGTCCCTCCTCGATGGCGGGCACGAGGTCACGCATCATCGAGAGTTTGGACACATAGCCGATCGCGCCGGCGTCCCACGCCGGCTGGAGCATTTCTTCCGGCGGATGGGCGGTGAGGCAAATGATGACGGTGGAGGACCCGCGGCGCCTGACCTGCTGCGCCACTTCGAGGCCGGTCAGCCGGGGCATGGAAACGTCGAGGACAAGGACGTCGGGCTGCAACGGGCCCTCGGCGTTGACCGCCTCGAGCCCGTCCGCGACCGCCCCGACGACCGTGTATCCGGCGTCGGTCAGGACCGTCGCGATCCGATCACGGATTTGCGCATGGTCGTCGGCGAGCAGGATGCGCACCGTTCGGCCAGCGGGCGAAGGGAGCAGAGGCTCTGTCATCTCCGCCAAATATACCGGGAGGTTGCATGGACGCCAAGGTGCGGGCCGTTACCTCGATCGCGCAGGCCAGGGTCGAACTGGATCGCGCCCTCATCGAGATTGACAATATCCAGGTCTTCGACCCGTCGGTGATCGCGATCGTCGCGCACGCGCTCAGCAACTACGTGACCGTGACCGGGGCGACCGTGGAGTTGCTCCAGCGGAAGCTGGTGGACGAGACCGACCCGGACGTGGGCATCTGGCTCGAAGGGATCCGGCACGCAGCCGACCTGATGCAGCACTCCGTCGGTCGCCTGGTCTCGCTCGCCGCGCCGGCCGACTTCCCGCTGAAACGCGATTACGTGAACCTACCGGTGATGTTGGAGCGCCTCTGTCATTTCTACCGGACCAGGACCGACACCGGCCAGGTGCACTTGACCTGTACTGCGGAGGGTCATGTGCCGCTCGTGCTCGCCGATCGCGTGGCGCTCGCCGTCGTCGCCGACAACATCATCAGCTACGCGGTTCGCGCGTCGCACGCGCGCGGCACAGTCCGGGTGCAGACCGCCGCCGTTCCGGGGTACGTGCAGTGCACGGTCCGGCATACAGGACGCGGGTTCAGTGCGGCGGATCTGGAGGTCCTGTTCGAGCCGGGCGGCGACGCCTCGAACCCGACGGTCCAGTCGAGGCTTCCGTTCGTTGTCGCGCGTGAATTCGCCCGCCGCCTGGAGGGGGACCTGTGGGTGGAAAGCCAGGAGGGGCACGGCGCATCGGTGATGTTCCGGGTGCCGGCCGTCGAATAGGCGAGCAGCGGGTCGCGTACAGCGTCGGACCTGCGTGATTTTTCTTTACGCGTCTGTCGCTCCGGGCAGCGGGCAGGCGTAATGGACCTGCCGTAAAATGTCGCAGGTCTTCCGTGGGGGACGGAACATGGCCAAGCCGCGCGTCATCATCGCTGACGACCATACGCTGCTCGTCGAGGCGTTCGAGAAGCTACTCACGCCCGAGTGCGAGGTGATCGCTCGCGTGGGCGACGGCCGTGCCCTGCTGGCCGCCGTCCAGGAGCTGCATCCGGACGTCGTCGTGCTCGACCTGGGAATGCCCCTGCTGAACGGCCTGGACGCCGCCCGGCAAATCAAACAGACCAACAAATCGGTCCGTCTCGTGTTCGTCACGATGAACGAGGATCCGGACCTTGCAGCTGAAGCCTTCCGCGTCGGCGTTTCCGCGTTCCTGTTGAAACGGTCGGCGGGTGCCGAGCTGCTCACGGCCATTCGGGAGGCGATGAAAGGCCGGTCCTATGTGACGCCGCTGGTCACTGAAGGCATGTTGGGCTCGCTCATGTCCGCATCGTCGTCCGAGCGCGGCGGCCACAAGCTGACGACCCGGCAACGCGAGGTGCTGCAACTACTTGCAGAAGGCAAGTCGATGAAGGAGGTGGCGAGTATCCTCAATGTCACCCCCAGAACGGTGGCCTTCCACAAGTACCGGATGATGGAAGAGCTGAAAATCAAGAGCACGGCGGAATTGATCCAGTACGCGATCCGTCAGCACGTGATCTGACCGTTCCGGTTCAGCTGGCCCTGCAAAACGTGACAGTGGAACGCTGGTTCGAACCGCAGTAGACTCGCCAACACCCCCAAAGCGTTCGCATCGAGTGGCGGTGGCGTTCTTTTACAGGACGGCTCGTCACGGCTCTTTCGATGCAACGGCTGGCGGTCTCGTGACAATACGACTCGGCCCATCCCGGCGCGCGGTCTCCCCGGAGGGAATCGATGGCCTCGCAGCGGCCGCCATGAGTGTCCTGTGGCGTCTTGCGCGCAGCGTGTCGCTGGTTCCCATCCTGATGGGTATTGCCACCTTCCACGTATCCACCAATCTCCACATCGGCACGGCCGATGCGTCGACGTTGACGGCGTTCGGCGTCGTCGATGAGGCGTCGGCTGTCTGGTGGCAGCAGGAGCGGTCGACCGCCCTGGCCGCGGGTCTCATCGTCGCGTTGGAGACCGCGCTGGTCATTGCGTTGGTGCGCGCGGCAGAACGACGACGCGAGGCGCAGCGCATGCTGGAGGAGCGTCTCCGCATCGAGATGCTCGTCAACGAAATGCTGTTCGTGCTCGGCAGCACGCCGCCCGCGTCGTTCGACGAGGCGCTCGACCGGCAGTTACGCCGGATTGCGGACGACCTCCACATCGAGGCGGCGGTCCGGTGGCGATCGGGTGATCCCGCCGATAGCGAATGGGACTCGCCGGAACTGCGGCACGGCCGCCCGGGGCTGCTGTCGAGCCTCGACGCGCTGCCCGCGACGGTCCGTCAGCGATGGGACGGCCGACTGAGCATGACGTCCGCGGTGGCGTTGTCGCTCGCAGCGGACGCGCACGTGCGCGACGCAATTTTCTGGATGTCGAGCAAGCCGCTCGCGCAGTGGCGCGTGAGACCGGCCGATCTGCTGCTGATTGCGTCGGCGGCGGGCAACGTGCGTCAGCGGAAGGACGCGGAGGCGGAGCTCGAAGGTCGCAACGTGTTCCGCCGAGCGATTCTCGACTCGCTCGAATCGCGGGTCGCCGTCCTGGATCGTTCCGGTGTCATTCTCGACATCAACGCCGCCTGGGATCACAGCGGGTTTGCGAACGAGACCCGCTGGCTGCCTGCCGCCGGACCGGGGACCAACTATCTCGCCATCTGCGCCGCCGCGGCCTCAGATCCGCTGGCTGCAGACGCGCTCGCAATCGTGCGGGAGGCCTGCGAGGGGCAGCGGCCGGGGCGGCAGGTCGAGTATTCGTGTGAGTCCGGCGAGGAGCACCGCTGGTTCCTCATGACCGCCGAACCGCTGCGGCGGCCGGAAGGCGGCGCAGTCGTCTCGCACACGGACATCACCCAGCGCAAGCTGAACGAACTTGCCCTCCGCGAAAGCGAAGACCGCTTCCGCCGGCTCACGGACACGCTGCCGGTCGGCATCTGGATGTCGGATGCATCGGGTTCGCGCAACTACTTCAACCGCCACTGGCTGACGTTCAGCGGTTCGACGGTCTCGGACCAGAGCGGCTTTGGCTGGCTGGAGGGTGTTCATCCCGACGATCGTGAAGGATGGCTGCAGACGTATCTGAGCGCGTTCCATTCACGGCAACCGTTCCGGATGGAGTACCGGCTCCGCCGTTACGACGGCGTTTACCGCTGGCTGCTCTCGACCGGCCATCCGCGATACGACGCAGACGGAGTGTTTCACGGTTACATCGGCGGTTCGCTTGATATCACCGAGCGCCGCGAGGCAGAACAGATGCTCCGCGACGTCAATCGACGGCTGATTGCGGCCCAGGAGGACGAACGGGCGCGCATCGCCCGGGAACTCCACGACCATCTGAGTCAGCAGCTGGCCCTGCTCGCCATCGATCTGCAGCGGCTCAGCATGCAGCCTCCCGAGACTCCCGAGGAAATGACCGCGGCGCTGCACGAGGAGTGGCGGCGCACGGCGGAGATCGCAAGCGACGTGCATGCAATTTCGCATCGTCTCCATCCGTCCAAGCTGGAAACGCTCGGCCTCGTGACCACGCTGCGGGCGCACTGCCGGGACATGTCGCGCCAGAGCCTCATCGCGCATTTCTCAGAACACGCGGTCCCGCCCAATCCGCCCGACGACGTGGCCCTCTGCCTCTTCCGCGTTGCGGAGGAGGCGTTGACCAACGTGCTCCGTCACAGCGGCGGCGGGGAGGCGTACGTCTCGCTGATCGGCTCGCCGTTCGACATCATTCTCCGCGTTGCCGACTCCGGTTGCGGCTTCGACATCGATGCAGGCGGCGGCATCGGGCTGGTCGGGATGCGTGAGCGCCTCGAATCCATCAACGGAACGTTGACCATCACATCCACGCCTGGAATGGGGACTGTCGTGGAGGCCCGCGTGCCGCTGTCGACTGCCCCGCCCGGCGAGGTGACGACGGAGGTCGAAGCGCAGGAGCCCGGCCTGTTCGAAGATGACATCAGCGCGCATGCCGAATCCGCATAGCTGACGCCGGCACCCGGCCGTACAGTCGCGGCATGAGTCGTCTGCCGAGACCATTCAGGCGTACCGCCGCGCTGATTATCGCAGCGGCTATCGCATCGCTCCTGCCGCCGCCGGTTGCCGCGCAATCGTCGAAGGTGAAACAGGGCATGCCCGAGATCTTCAACGGGCGTGCGCGTGTCGCCACGGAGACCGCCCGCGGCGACGTCTATTGGAACATCCAGATCGACAGTTACACGCCCGAGAAAGAGCTGAAGGGCATGCAGCAGGCGCTGCAGTCGGGTGGTTCCGCCGGCTTCGTCGAGGCGCTGAAAAAAGCGCCCGTCGCCGGGCACTTGAAGATTGGGGACAAGACGTTCACGATCCGGTGGGCCCGTAAACAGCCGTCCAAGAACGGCCACGTCATTTCGCTCGTCACCGACGGTCCCGTGTATTACGTCGGCGCCGGACTGCCTGATGCGAAACCGCGGGAGGGGTACGACGTCGCCGTGATCAGGATCGACCTGGATTCCTCGAACACAGGGACCGGTACGATGGCCGCAGCGGCGCGCGTCAAGGCGGGCGGTGCGAGCGGCGTCGAGATCGAGGATTACGGCGCCGAGCCCGTAAAGCTTGTGTCGGTGATGCGGATGATTTCGTGAGGAGGAATGCCGTGTCCGTACGGGGATTGACGTGTCTCGTGCTCGCGCTCTCGGTGACCGCCTCGAGTGCGCAGACGGCGCAGACGTCGCAGAGCGCGAATCGCTGGCGCAAGACCGCGCCGGAAAGTTTCCGCGCCAACGCGCAGGTGACCGGAACCGGCGGGGGAGTCGCCTCGGGGCTCACCATTCAGATCGACAAGTACACGAGCGACGCCGATCACGCGGCCCTCGTCAAGGCGCTGAAAGAGGGTGGCAATGGCGCCTTCGTGTCCACGCTGAAGACCTCTCCGGTCGTCGGAAAGGTCACGATGGGTGATCGCACGTTCACCATTCGCTGGGCGAGGCAACAGATCAAGGGAGACAGCCGGCGAATCGCCGTCGCAACCGATTCCCCGGTCTTTTTTGCGGGTGCCGGCGCGGTGGATGCGAAGCCGACCGCGGGATTCGACATCGCCGTCCTCGAGTTCACCGTCGATTCGATCGGGCTCGGCAAGGGCAGCATGGCGGCGGCCGCTCACGTGAAGCCAGGCGGCCCGACCGGCGTGCAGGTCGACGACTACTCCGGAAAGCGCATCGACCTCGTGACGGTGACGCGGAATTCATCGTAGTCCACTCTGCGGTCCGGCTCTCGCCTCGGTGCGGATGAGGCGGCTCCGATCTCGTGTTCCCACAATATCTGCGTCCGTCTGTCATTCGTGACAGTTGTTGACGTCGCGGGACGGGACTAGGCTCAGCACGACATGCCTCAGCGTCCGCATGGACGTGCGTGGTTTTTCGTCGAACTGCTGCTGTGGGCCGTCGGCGTCGCGTGTCTCGGCGCATGGATAGCGCACGGCACCGTGCAGGAAGCCGGACGGCGCGCCGCCGTGCAGCAGTTCGCGAAGCTGCGGCTGCCGGCTGGAACGCCGGATCAGCATCTCTGGTCGCCCGAACGGATCACGGCGTGGCTCGCGGCGATGAAGAAGCCGTCGCCGCCCCCGCTCGGCGTTCTTCGCGTCCCGAAGCTCGGCCTGGAAGTCGCAATCCTCGAGGGCACGGACGACGCGATTCTCGATCGCGCCGTCGGCCACGTCGAGGACACGGCCGCACCTGGCGCTGGCGGAAACTGCGCGATCGCGGGGCACCGCGACGGATTCTTCCGGGTGCTGCAGCAGCTCGGCCCGGGCGATGTCATTGAAATCGAGACCGTACGAACGGTGACGCGGTATCGCGTCGAACGGACGTGGGTAGTCCAGCCCGAGGAAGTGTCCGTCCTCGATCCGACACCCGTCGCATCCGTCACGCTCGTCACCTGCTATCCGTTCTACTTCGTCGGCTCGGCGCCGCAGCGCTTCATCGTGCGGGCGGTGCAGCTGACCTCCTGAACCACCACCGAAACGAAAGACGAGGACAAGGAGGAGAGACATGTTGTGGAAATCCCTACAACCGAAGCGCCTGGCAATGGCCGCATGCCTTGTGTGCCTGCCGGCTGCTGCCGCTCTGGCGCAGTCGACGTCGACCGCGACGCGCACCGTGCAGTTCGAAGTCGTGGGCGTCGATGGCAACAAGGTGTTCGTGAAAGGACCGCAGGGCCCGCGTGAGTACGTCACCGCGCCCGATCAGATGTTCACGGTCGACGGCAAGCAGGTCGGCGTCGCCGATCTGAAGCCCGGGATGAAAGGCACGGCGAAGATCACCACTACGACCAAGGTGATTCCCGTGCACGTCACCGAGGTTCGCAACGGTGAGGTCGTTCAGGCGAACGGCAACTCGATCATCGTGCGTGGCGCAGACGGCATCAAGATGTTCTCGGAGAAGGACGTCAAGGACCGCGACATCGAAATCATGAAGGACGGCAAGGCCGCGTCGATCTCGGACCTTCGCCAGGGCGACAAGCTCACGGCGACGATCGTCAGCCAGGGGACGCCGAAGGTCTTGACGGAGCATCAGCTCGAGGCAACACTGGCCAGTCCGGCTGCCGCAGCGCCGGCCGCCGGTGCTCCGGCCGCCGGTGCTCCGGCCGCCGCGTCAGGAAGCGCCGCGCCGTCCGCGGCCGCAACGACGGGGTCGGCCGCCGGGACGCCGGCGCACCCCCGCGCGAAGAAGCTGCCAAAAACCGGGACCGAATGGCCTCTCGCGGGTTTGATGGGGACGTTCCTGCTGGCGATGGCGCTGACGGTGAGAATGGCGCGGAACCGCGGCTGACTGCACTTCAAGAAAGGAGCGGGCAATCGTTGCCCGCTCCTTCGGTTGGTACCTTCCTGTTACTCGGACGAGCGCTTCGATCCCGGCGCATAAGGGTTCCCGCCGAGCGCATTCGAGATGTCCGCGATCGCGCGCTGCGCGCGGATGCTGTTGCCCGCATCGTCCAGCGGCGGCGAGATCACCGCGATGCCGAACTTCCCGGGAGACACGGCAATGATGCCGCCGCCGACGCCGCTCTTGGCGGGCAGTCCCGTGTGGTACAGCCACTTGCCTGAATCATCGTAGAGTCCGGCTGTGGCCATCACCGCCAGCACGCCAGGCACTTTCTCCGCATCGATGACGCGCTTGCCCGTCACGGGATTCTTGCCCCCCGCGGCCAGTGTCGCCGCCATCGTCGCCAGGTCCTTGGCGTTGACGCCAATCGAGCACTGACGCGTGTACAGGTCGACGGCCTGCTGCCAGTTGTCCTTGATGTAGCCGTACGCCAGCATGAGCGCGCCGATGGCCTGATTCCGCTGGTTCGTGTCGGACTCCGACTTGTAGACGTCCTGCAGCACGCTCAACTGCCGTCCGGCGGCGTCGTTATGGAAGCCGATGATCTTGTTCCAGACATCGTCGGCGCTGCTGCCCTTGACCATGCTGGTGGCCGAGATCGCGCCAGGGTTCACGAGCGGATTCATCTCCGGCGCGCCCGTACCCTGAACCACCTTCACGGACTCGACCGCGATGATCGAGTTGAATCGTGCGCCGGTGGCATCGACGCCAATCCGTTTCTCGATGGAGTCGAGCCCCTGTTCCTGGATGACCTGCGCCATCGTGAACACCTTGGAGATCGACTGGATCGAGACCTCCGTTTTCACGTCGCCGGCCGTGTAGACCTTGCCGTCGGCCGTGACGAGTGCGATACCGAACAGGTTCGGATCGACTTTCGCGAGTGCCGGGATGTAGTCGGCGTTCTTGCCGTCCTGCAACCCCTTGTACTTCGAGTAGGCGGCGTCGATCGCCGTCTGTGGAGTCGCGCTCTGCGCGCTCAGGCCGTAAGTCGTCGCCGCGGCGACCACAGCCGCGGCGAGAATCGAACGTTTCGCCGTCTTCATGTATCGATGCATTCCTAGCCTCCCAGCTTCCACGCGAAGTTGTATTTGAAGGAGAACTGCAGCTTGACGCCGTCGCTCGTGAACCCGTCCGAGAAGTTCTCGCGACGTCCCCACTGGAACTCGCCGCCGAACATCGCGTTCTTCACGGGCGAGTAAAGCACGTTGCCCAGGGCGTACTGGCCGTTGGCGAATGCGCTCGGCGCCTGTCCGTCAGTGTTGTGATTGTGCTGGAACGAATAACCGAACGCGCTCGTGAAGTGATCGTTCCAGGTGTGGTCCACGAACGCGGAGAGCGCCTGGATCGCGATGGCTTCGCCGACGACGGGTTTGGTGGGATTGCCGGGATTCTCCTTGATACCGATGTCGACGGGGGAGTCGTTCATGGCGTTCTGGATGCCCTCACCAGTGACGAATGCGACCCTCACGACGTCGTGTTTCGTCGCGTTGATGTTGGAGCTGAGATTCAGTCCCCAGCCGGTTGCGCTGCCGGAGAGATCGAACTGATCAGGGACCGTGTCGTCCCACTTGATTTCCCGCAGCTGACCGGCGGCCCGGACATAACCCCACTTCATCGCGTGCTTATACGCGGCGGAGATGTCGGGCAGCGGAAACCGCGGCTTGATGCCCGACAGCTCGATACGGTTGGCGTAGACGCCCTGATCCCCGCTGGCACCCGGCCGCTCCAGCGCGACCATGAAGGTGTCCGTGTCGGTTTTCATCGGAGTCCAGCGGACCTGGACGTTGCGGAACCACGCGAGCCCGGTCGGACCCCAGTATTCGAGCGAGTTCGGGAAGGCATCAGGGTCGGTGAACGGACTCCAATACTGACCGGCGCCGAACGCGCCGAGTTCGCCCCAGGCATGACGGAGACGGAATGTGGTCTGCCCCTCGTCCACGCCGGTGCCGAACAGCTCGAATTCGAAGATCGTCTTGAGATCGCCGAGTTCAGTCGGTGTCGTCGAGCGGACGCCAAGACGAGACTGCCGGACGCCTGAAAACGTGCTGTTGTCCTTTCCGAACTCGTCCTTCACGGAGGGCAGCCGCGTGACCCGCAGCGTGTCGAACCAGTTCGGATCGATCTGCGTGAAGTTGTGGCCGATGTCGAGCATCGCAAAGCCGTAGATCTCGAGCGAGGCGTTCGACGGTGCAGGAGCCTGCGTCGTTTCGGCTGCGACGGCAGGTGTTGCCGCAGGGGTGGCAGCAGGAGGACCGCCGCCGGGCAGATCCTGCGCTCGCGCCGGAACCGGCAACCCCGCAGCGAAGGCGCAACACGCGACGACGCAGGCGCGCAGGGTCGAACCAATGAGGTACTGACGTGGCATAAGACCTACTCTCCCTTCGTGTTTACGACGCATTCGCTTTTTCCCAGGCGCGGACACGCCGGCGCCCTTCATCGAAGATCCGTTGGTAATTACCCTTGCGAACCTTGAAGCTCGCCGCCGGCGTGAGCTGCCGCCAGACAGGCGCCCACATGTCGAACACCGCGTAATACGGCGCGGGGCCCGAAGGCGCAACCGTGTCCGTGCCGAACAGGAAGCGATCGGGATAGTTGTTGAGCATCGAGACGACGCGCGCGATCGATTCCGGACTGGCGATCGCGTACTTCGCGACTTCGTCCCACGAGATGTCGAACGCCACGTGGTTGTAGGCGGGGTCGCGCAGGATCGATTCGACGATCTCGAACTGATTCGGGTTGCGCTCCGCCGCTCCCTCCGCGCTCTGCACCGGGTGGACGACTCGGCCGAGGCCTACGTGGGCCCAGATGATCGTCGCGTTCGAATGACGTTTCAGGAGCGCCTTCATCTGCGTGAGGTACATCGGTTCCGCGTTCTGCCTGGCGAACGGAACGTCGATATCGTTGTGGATCAGGACGACGAGCCCTGATTCGGCAGCGAAGTCGAGAATGCGATCGAGCGCGGGGTTCGTCAGGCTGGCGGTTTCGCCGGAGATTTTGGCGGAGACGAATTCCTTGTGGATGCTGAACTCGCCGATGCCGGTGAAGACCCCCGGGAATGTCTTCAGGACGCGCCGGATATGGTCCACGCCATACATGTCTGCCGGGTTGAACCCGGTGATCATCGGATCGAACCGCGCCTGGTCGGCGGGGGGCAGCGATTTGTACACGGCCGCGATGTATGCGTCGGTGAAGGAGTAGTAGTAGAGCGGCGCGTCCGTCTGCAGGTAATACGTCGGTGCGAAGTCGCCTGAATTGCCGTACGACCACTGCTGCTGGAGGGGGATCCCGAACAGCGTCGACCGCGGGACACGCGTGCCCATGATCTTCAGGAAATCGCGGACCGTGATGCCCTCCTGGATGTAATTGGTCAGGTGAAAGTGCGAGTCGTAGAACTCGTTGTCCGCACCGGAATCCTGACCCCGGCTCACATTCGTGCGCACGGTTACGAGCGCCAGTACGGCCAGTATCCCGATGAAGGCGGACGATCGTGTGCCGACTCTACGAGTCATGCGGCTGCCCTGCTCAGAAGTTCAGCTCGAAGTTGATGTGGAACACGGTTCCCTTCGCGCCAACGGGGTACGGATACGCCGTGTAGCCGACAGGGGACCGGTCCACGTACATCCACTCGCCGTTGATTCGGATTCCGCGCTGCTTCGCCGGAAACCAGTTCTCGCCGACGCGCACTTCCCAGTCGTCGCCATACGCGCCGCCGAAGATCTGCGACCAGCTGACGTACCCCTGCAGGATTTTGGGAATCGGCATCGCCGAGGTTTGAATCTGATACCCGCTGTCATTGATGTCGGGGACCGCGCCGACGTTGACGCCCTTGTAGTTGCGCAGCCAGCGCCAATAGGTCTCCCCCTCGACCGCCAACCCCTTGTATTTGATGCCGGCGTCGATGCTCGACATGTGGTAGTCGACTTCGTTGACGGTGACGCCCGGGGCGAACAGGTCGGGCGTGAAAATGACGCTGCCGTCCGCGAGGCGGATCTGGCTGTTCTCGATGCCCTCGGTGCCGGGCTGGCTCTGCTTTTCTTCGAGGCTGTGCGTGTAGTGGATGCCGATGCGCGTCGCCAGCTTTTCGTGGCCTTCGTAGTCGCCGAAGCCGCCCCACGGACCGAACTCGCCCGTGGTGGGAAGCCACTGCACCGAGTACGATTGTGTGTCGAACCGGTTGTCGAGCTGCGCCGCGCTCACCCCGAGCGTGCTCAGGTTGTTCGCGAACATCGCCATGTACTTCACCTTCGTGTGCAGCTCGCCCTTGAGCCACACGCCGGAGGTGTACGACCCGCGGAAGTACTCGTCGGCGATGAGACGATCGTCGACGCCAAGCCAGTAGGGAAACTGTCCTTCAGTGCTGCGCACCGATGGCAGCGACGTGATGCCCGCGCCCACCGCTACGAAGCGGTTGAACACCCAACTGATGTTGCCCGCGCCGACGACCTGCGCCGGATCGCCCTGCGATGCGTTTGACGACCAGACGTACAGGTAGTACCGCATCTTCGGCGTGAGGAACCAGCCGGAGAAGGGCAGGAAAAACTTCTGAAGCTGGATGTCCTGTCGGCGCCTGACGGTGTGCTCGGTGCCGAACGAGTCGACGTACGACTCGTCGAGATTCCGCTGATTCAGGTACCGCGCGTACGTGAAGAGGCGCATGTAGATTTGCCCCTTCTCGCCGTCGAAGAGCAGGAAGCCGACGTTGGGCACGTGGCGCGGCGTCACGGTTTTCGGCGGCTCCGTGGCGGCGGCGCCTCCGGTCGCGAACTCGCCGCTGCAACCATCGGATACCCAGATGCTGGTCTGGTCGTAGCCCCAGGTCTTTCCGAGCAGGCACGCGGCGTCGCCGGTCGATTTCAGCAGCGCGACGCCGGCGGACGTATCTGCGGCGCATTGCGTCCGGCCGCCCGCAGTTGACGCGCAGGTGATCGTTTGCACGCTTGGAGATTGGGCCGCGGCCGCAGGCGCGGCGCTGCCCTGCGCAGCTGCGGACGACGCATGAACGAACAGAAATAACAGCAGGAATCGGAGAGGCAGCGCCATCAACCGTTCTGCCTGAGCACGGCCGATGCCGACGCGCCATCGACCCGGAACCCGCGAAAATCGTGTGTTTTTGACCGCAGGAGCGTCTGCGTGCACCGACGGCGTGCTCCGTCATACCGGAGGTTCCCCGAGCGGGCTGCGTGGCCTCCGGGATGAGGGAGGCACTACGGCCATTCGGAGGAATGGGCGGCTCGCAAATCCCGCCACCGTACGCAACCCCCAGTGAAAGCGGATGTTGCCGCCTGAGAGCGGGCGGAGCCCGCGGTATGCGTCGTGCTGTATGTAGGCGTTCCGGTACTGAATCGACACCACTACGGTTCGCTGTCCCGCTCCAGGAGGAAATCGATGAGTGTCAATCGGGTTGACGAAGAACATCCTGACGTGCCGAACGGCGAAGGCGGCGTGGATCGCCGGGCGTTCATGATGCACAGCGCCATGATTGGCGCCATGGCGGTGTTGACCGGCGCCGCGCCGGAAGCCGCCGAAACTGTAGAAGCGCGCGCCGCCGCGGCCTCGCGGCTTCCCGCGCAGGAGCCGGCGCATCCGCTCTCACCCGACCTCGACGTCGTCAAGCGTGAGAAAGCCCCGATCATCACGACGCTCGACGAGTTCTACAAAGTCGGGCCGGGCCCGTCGAGCTCCCACACCATCGGGCCGATGCGGATCACGTACGACTTCTATCAGCGATGCACGAAGCTGCCGGCAGACCAGTTGGCAAAAGCCACCGCGCTCAAGGTACACCTCTACGGGAGTCTCAGTGCCACCGGCAAGGGCCACGGCACCGAACGCGCGGCGCTCGCGGGTATCGTCGGCAAGGAACCGGCGACCGTGGAACCTGCCTTCCTCGACGGCCTCGCGAGCGATCCGAACCAGACGTTCGACGTGAAGCTCGGGCCGAAGACGATCAAGGCCTCACTGGCCGACATCATCTATGACTCGCCCAAAGGGGATTTCCCGCATCCGAACACGATGACGTGCAAGCTGATGGCGGGCAACGACGTGATCAACGAGCTGGAGTACTACTCCGTCGGCGGCGGATTCATCGAGTGGAAGGGCTATCAGCCGCCCAAGAAGGGGCAGCCGAAGTATCCATACCAGACGATGAAGGAACTCCAGACGCACGCGACGAACAACAACCTGTCGATCGCGCAGGTCGTCATGGCCAACGAGGTCGCGGTCTCGGGCAAGAGCGAGGCCGACATCACCGCGTTCATCGACAAGATCCACACGGCGATGGTGAACATCGTCAAATCCGGCCTCGAGGCCCCACCCTCAGTGCTGCCCGGCCCGATCAAGTTGAAGACGAAGGCCGGCGAAGTCTACAAGCGCGCCATGGACGACGAGTACGAGAAGCAGCGCGGCGTCGGCGTGGTGGCGGCGTATGCGCTGGCGGGATCCGAAGAGAACGCGCGCGGCCATCTGGTCGTCACCGCGCCCACCGGCGGATCCGCAGGGGTCATGCCGGCGGTCGTATATGCGCTTGGTGAAGGCGGCCGCAATCTGCCGGTTGAGAAGATTCGGAATGGCTTCCTGTCGGCGGCGGCCGTCGGGTATCTGTGCAAGCACAACGCGACGCTGTCCGGCGCCGAAGGCGGTTGCCAGGCCGAGATCGGCGTGGCGTCGGCAATGGCGGCAGCGCTGCTGTCCGAGGCACATGATCTTTCGCCGCAGGTCGTCGCGAACGCTGCGGAGGCGTCCCTCGAACATCATCTGGGCATGACGTGCGACCCGGTCGCCGGCTACGTGCAGGTGCCGTGCGTCGAACGGTGCGCGTTCGGCGCCGTCAAGGCGTGGACGGGATACATGATTGCGAGCAACGAGATCCCGGCGGATCGGCGGCTCGACTTCGATACGACGGTTGCGGCGATGGCGCTGACCGCGAAGGAAATGAACACGAAGTACAAGGAGACCTCCGAGGGCGGTCTGGCGGTCTCTGTCACCTTGTGTTAACGGCTCCCGAAACGGGACGGGACATCGCGTGAAGTCCGCAACGAAGGCGGCGACGGTCGCGTGGCTCATCACCGCCGTGTACTACTTCTATCAGTACACGCTGCGGTCCGCGCCGGCGGTGATGATGCCGCAGCTCGGCGCCGCGTTCGGGCTGACGGCGGCAGGTGTCGCGTCGCTCGCGGGGCTGTTCTACTACGGCTACTCGCCATTCAGTCTGATCGCCGGCGCGGCCATGGATGCGGTGGGGCCGCGCCGGGTGATCCCTCTTGGCGCGGCTGCCGTTGGAATCGGCGCGCTGATGTTCGGCTCGGGCAACGCCACCGCCGCGAACATCGGGCGCTTCGTACAAGGGGCGGGTGGCGTCTTCGCGCTCGTGGGCGCCGCCTACATTGCCACGACGCATTTCCCTCCATCGCGCGCGGCGACCCTCATCGGCGCGACGCAGATGTTCGGGATGGCGGGCGGATCCGCAGGACAGTTCGTCGTCGGACCGCTCACCGATGCGGGACTTCCCTGGAGCACGTTCTGGCTTGCGATGGGAGCCATCGGTCTCGTCATGAGCGCGCTCCTGTTCTTCCTGCTTCCGGAACCGGCGTCGTCCAATCAGCCCTCCTCCTCGCTGAAGGGCGCCGGCGCCGCCTTCGGCGCCGTGTTCCGGAATCCTCAGTCGGTGCTCTGCGGCATCATCGCCGGCCTGTTGTTCATTCCGACGACCATCTTCGACATGGTCTGGGGCGTCCGGTATCTGCAGGAAGCTCACGGGATTCCGTATGCGACGGCAGTGCTGCGCTCAGCGTCGGTGCCGTTCGGCTGGATCATCGGATGTCCGTTGCTTGGCGCACTGTCCGATCGGATCGGACGCCGCAAGCCGGTCATCCTCATGGCGTCAGTGGGCCTGCTCGTTTGTCTTGCGGCAATTCTTTACGGGCCGGCCGATTGGCTGCCTCCGTATGTGCTCGGACTCGCGGCGGGGATCGCATCGGGCGCCGCGATGATTCCTTACACCGTGATCAAGGAAGCGAACGCGCCGGAGTACAGCGGAACGGCGACCGGCGTCGTCAATTTCATCAATTTTACGTTCAGCGCGTTGCTCGGTCCGGTATTTGCCGGGCGCATGACGGCGGCGGCGGGCGCCGATGCCGCGTCGCTCGAACATTATCAGTTCACGTTTCAACCGCTCCTGTACGGCGTTGCCCTCGCGATTCTGCTGTCGCTGATGCTTCGCGAAACGGGTCCCGCGGCCCGGCGAGCCGTACCAAGAACTGTCGAGAGCCTGCCATGACGAGAGAAACCGGGACGGGGAAGTACGAAGCGTTGCTGCAGCGGTGCGCCGCATTCGAGCCAGTGGCGACGGCCGTGGCCCATCCGGCGGAAGCGAGCGCACTTGCCGGAGCGATCGACGCCGCCGCGCATGGACTGATCACGCCGATTCTCGTCGGGCCGGCGTCCAAAATCCGCGAAGTCGCCGACGCGGCAGGCATCGATCTCGCGCACACGCGGATTGTCGACGCGCCCCACAGCCACGCGTCCGCGGCGAAAGCCGTGGAACTCGTCCGAAGCGGCGACGCCGAAATCCTCATGAAGGGCAGCCTGCACACCGACGAACTGCTGTCGGCGGTCGTCGCGCGCGAAACCGGGCTGCGCACCGGGCGTCGCATCAGCCACGTCTTCATCATGGACGTGCCGACCTATCACAAGGTGCTCATTATCACGGACGCGGCGATCAGCATCGCGCCTTCGCTGGAGGACAAGGTCGACATCTGCCAGAACGCGATCGACCTGGCGATCTCGCTCGGAGTTGCGAAGCCCAAGGTGGCGATCCTGGCCGCTGTCGAGACCGTAACCTCGAAGATGCCCGCGACGATCGATGCGGCCGCGCTCTGCAAGATGGCCGACCGCGGGCAAATCAAAGGCGGAGAGCTCGATGGTCCCCTGGCGTTCGACAACGCGATCAGCCGCGAGGCGGCGCGAACAAAGGGCATCACGTCGAACGTCGCGGGCGATCCGGACATTCTGCTGGCCCCGGATCTCGAGGCCGGGAACATCCTGGCGAAGCAGCTCACATTCCTCGCCAACGCGGACAGCGCCGGCCTGGTCCTCGGCGCGCGTGTACCCATCATCCTGACGAGCCGTGCGGACAGTGTGCGCTCCCGTATCGCGAGCGCGGCGGTCGCAATGATGGCTGCCCATGCCCGTCGGCGCCCGTCGCCGGCAATGACGTAAAGACCCATGGACGACTTGACGCTGATTCTCAACGCCGGATCATCGAGCCTGAAGTTCTGCGTCTACCGAAGACGCGCCGGATCCGGATGGACGCTTGACGTCCGTGGCCAGATCGAAGGCATCGGTACGGCACCACGGATGTCTGCCAGGGACGCAGCGGGGCGGAGCGTGGAAGACTCGCGGCCCGGGCGGCTCGCCGATGCGCACGAGGCCATCGAGCATCTCGCGGGTTGGCTGCGGTCACGGTATGAACATACTCGCGTGGTCGGCGTTGGTCATCGCGTCGTCCACGGCGGACGGCACTACTCCGGTCCAACGCTGGTCACGCCCGCCGTGATCGAGGATCTGCGAGCGCTCATTCCGCTCGCGCCACTGCACCAGCCTTACAACCTGGCGGCGATTGAAGCCGTCGCAGCCCGGCTGCCGAACACGCCACAGGTCGCATGCTTCGACACGAGCTTTCATCGCGGCCAGACGCCCGTGGCGGAACTCGTGCCGCTGCCCGAATCAATCCGGAACAAAGGCGTGCAGCGCTACGGGTTCCACGGCCTGTCGTACGAATACATCGCATCGGTGCTGCCGGACGCGGCGCCCGAAATCGGCAGCGGCCGCGTCATCGTGGCGCACCTCGGCAGCGGCGCGAGCCTGTGCGCCCTGCACCGCAGGAGAAGCGTGGACTGCACGCTCGGGTTCACCGCGCTCGACGGATTGTGCATGGGTACGCGTCCAGGTTCGCTCGATCCCGGCGTCGTGCTCTATCTGTTTCAGACGCTCGGCATGAGCGCCGCTGATGTCGAGCGGCTGCTGTACAAGCAATCCGGTCTGCTCGGCATCTCCGGGATCAGCAACGACATGCGCGATCTGCTGGCGAGCGATACGCCGGCGGCGCGGCTGGCGGTGGATTACTTCGTCTACCGCGCCACGAAAGAGATTGGCGCGATGGCGGCGTCGCTCGGCGGTGTGGATGGTCTCGTCTTCACCGCCGGAATCGGCGAACACTCGGCCGAAATCAGGCGCCGGATCTGCATCGCATCGGCGTGGCTCGGGATCGACCTCGACGATGACGCGAACACGCGGCGCGGCCCGAGGATCACGCGGCCCGGCAGCCGTGTCTCGGCCTGGGTCGTGCCAACGAATGAAGAGCTGATGATTGCCCGCCACACGGCCGCATTGCTCGGGCTGGTCGCCGCGCGCGCGTAAATCGTCCAGGAGGACGAAGATGTCCGAAACCCTCGAAGCGCAGACGCAGGTGGTCGCCGCATCTCCCTGGCGCGACTTTCATCCGGGTCTGTGGCAGAAGGATATCAACGTCCGCGACTTCATCCAGGAGAACTACACGCCTTACGACGGCGACGGCAGCTTCCTCGCTGGTGCGACGGAGCGCACGCGTGCCATCTGGCGGAAGCTGACAGACCTCTTCGTCGACGAGCGCAGCAAGGGCGTGCTCGATGTGTCGCAGGTCCCGAGTTCCATCACCTCACACGCGCCGGGCTACATCGACCGGGAGCGGGAAGTCATCGTCGGGCTGCAGACGGGGGCGCCGCTGAAGCGCGCGATCATGCCGAACGGCGGGCTGCGTCTGGTCGTGAACGCGTTGAAAGCGTACGGCTACAAGCCGGATCCGTCCGTCATCGACGTCTTTACGAAGTATCGCAAGACCCACAACGAGGCCGTGTTCGACGCATACACCGCCGACATCCGACGCTGCCGCAGCTCGCACATCCTCACCGGTCTGCCCGACGCCTACGGCCGCGGCCGCATCATCGGTGATTACCGGCGCGTGGCCCTGTACGGAGTGTCGCGATTGATCCACCGCAAGCACGAGGAAAAGCGCGCACTCGACTCACGGCCGTCGACCGAGGAGGTGATCCGCGACCGCGAGGAACTCGCCGAGCAGATCCGCGCGCTCGACGAACTGACGCGCATGGCCGCGAGCTATGGGTTCGACGTCTCCATTCCGGCCGCGACGGCACGAGAAGCGGTGCAGTGGCTGTACTTCGGATATCTGGCGGGCGTCAAGGAGCAGAACGGCGCGGCGATGTCGCTCGGACGCACGTCGACGTTCCTGGACGTCTACTTCGCGCGCGATCTCGCAGCCGGCATCCTCACCGAGGAGCAGGCGCAGGAGATCATCGACGACTTCGTCATCAAGCTTCGGATCGTCCGATTCCTGCGCACGCCCGAGTACGACGAGTTGTTTGCAGGCGATCCGACCTGGGTCACCGAATCGATCGCTGGAATGGGGGACGACGGGCGGTCGCTCGTCACGAAGACGAGCTTCAGGATTCTGCAGACGCTCTACAACCTCGGACCCGCCCCGGAGCCGAATCTCACGATTTGGTACTCGCCCCGCCTGCCCGACAGGTTCCGGCGGTTTGCCGCGCAGGTCGCGATCGACACCAGCGCGCTGCAGTTCGAGAGCGACGAAATCATGCGCCAGTCGTGGGGGGACGACGGGGCGATTGCCTGTTGCGTGTCGCCGATGATGGTCGGCCATCAGATGCAGTTCTTCGGCGCCCGTGCGAATCTCGCGAAATGCCTGCTGTACGCGATCAATGGCGGCCGCGACGAAATCAGCGGCGAGCAGATCGCGCCGTTGTCGACGCCCGTCGAAGGCGACGTGCTCGACTTCGGCGACGTGCTCGCGAAGTTCGAAGCGATGATGGACTGGCTCGCGGGTGTGTATGTGAATGCGATGAACGTCATTCACTACATGCACGACAAGTACGCGTACGAGCGAATCGAAATGGCGCTGCACGACTACGCGCCCCTCCGCACGATGGCGTTCGGAATGGCGGGGCTGTCGGTCGTCGCCGACAGCCTGTCGGCGATCAAGTTTGCCAGGGTCTCGGTGGTTCGCGACGGGACGGGTCTCGTCACGGATTTCCGCACGGAGGGGGAGTTCCCGACGTTCGGCAACAACGACAATCGCGTGGATCAGCTTGCGGCGTGGACGGTGAGCGCGTTCATGAAGAAGCTGCGTGCGTATCCGACGTACCGACACGCCGTCCACACGCAGTCGATCCTCACGATCACCTCGAATGTCGTGTACGGCAAAGCAACCGGCAACACACCCGACGGCCGGCGGCGGGGTGAGCCGTTCGCCCCTGGGGCCAATCCGATGCACGGCCGCGACACACACGGAATCCACGCGTCGGCCGCGTCGGTAGCGAAGATTCCATACCGCGATGCCCAGGACGGGATCTCCCTCACGACGTCGATCGTGCCCGAAGGACTCGGCCGCACGCCGGAGGATCGCGTGACGAACCTGACGGCCATGCTCGACGCGTTCTTCGGCAGCACCGGCTATCACATGAACGTCAACGTGCTGAACCGCGAGATGCTGCTCGACGCCATCGACCACCCGGAGAAGTACCCCAACCTCACGATCCGCGTGTCGGGGTACGCCGTGAACTTCGTGCGGTTGACGCGCGAGCAGCAGATGGACGTCATCAATCGGACGTTCCACGGCGATCTCTCCCATGTCTGACGATCGCGCGGTTGCTACGGTGTCTCTCGAGGCGAAGAGCCCCTTCGAACTTCGCGTCGGTCTCGCCGACGGGGTGCCGGAGAGCGACGTCCGGGCTGCGCTCGCGAGCGGGGACATGGGGTTTCTGCATTCGTTCACGACGGGCGCCACCGTTGACGGGCCGGGCGTGCGGGTGGTCGCGTGGACGGCCGGGTGCATGTGGCGGTGTCTGTACTGCCACAACCCCGATACGTGGCGGATGAGCAACGGCCTGCCGGTCACGGTCAGTCGGGCGGCCGAGGAACTGCGCAAATACCGGCGCGGCCTCCAGGTCATGAAGGGCGGCTTCACGCTCAGCGGCGGCGAGCCGCTGATGCAGCATCGGTTCGCGGTGAAGCTGTTTGCCGCGGCGAAGGAGATGGGGATCCACACCGCGCTCGATACGAACGGCTACTACGGACACAAGTTGAGCGACGCCGAGCTCGACCTGATCGATCTCGTGCTGCTCGACCTCAAGGCCTGGGACGACGAACGCCACAGGCGTCTGACCGGGGTGGATCCGGCCTCCACGCGGGATTTCGCGCAGCGGCTGGCGACCCGGAAGCGGCCCGTCTGGGTTCGTTACGTTCTCGTGCCCGGGCTCACCGACGATCCTGGGGAGATCGCCGCCGTCGCCCGTTTCGCGGCCTCCCTCGGCAACGTCGCCCGCGTTGATGTTCTGCCGTTCCACCAGATGGGCAAATACAAGTGGGAGAAGCTCGGTATCCCATACACTCTCGCCGACACCGAACCGGCGACACATGAACAGATCGAGCCCGCCATCGCGGCGTTCCGCGCGGCAGGGCTGGTCGCGTATTAAGGTGCCCATGAAGAGAGGACGACGATCGATCGCGATGATCCTGCTGGCGGCGCTCGCAGCGCTGACGTGGCCTGCGGTCATTGCGGCCCAGACGCCCGGAAGCGAAGACGATGGGGTCGTCCCGACGGCGCCCGTGACGCTGGACGGCGTGACGCTGTTCAGCGTTCGCGGGGTTTCGTCGTTTTCGCCCCAAGTCAGGGCCGGACTGATCGAAGAGCGTATCGAGACTGTTGCGGGAGATCGGTCGATACCGATCGATTCCCTGCATCTGGTCGCCGGACCCGAAGCCGTCCGCGTCATGGCAGGGCCGACGCTGCTCATGGCGGTAACCGACGCGGACGCGCGCACGGAGCAGGTCTCCAAAAACGATCTGGCGACGGCGCACCTCTTACAGCTCCGGAGCGCGATCGCTGCGTATCGGTACGCCCGGACGCCGCAGGCGCTGCGCGGCTCGGCGGCCCGAACGGGGCTGGCCACGCTCCTTCTCATCGTTTCGCTGGTGCTTCTCGCCTGGGTGTGGCGCCGTGTGGATGCGCTCCTCGTCAGCCGTCTGGAAGCGCGAATCCAGTCGGTCGGCATTCAGTCGTTCGAGGTGATGCGGGCAGAGCGGATCCGGGCCGCACTGGCGAGCACTCTGCGCGGGCTCAAGACTCTCACGGTTGCCGCGATCCTCCTCGTCTACGTCGGGTACGTGCTCGGGCAGTGGCCGTGGACGCGGCCGGCTTCGCTGAACGCGGCGGCCTTTGCAGCGGCGCCGCTGCAGGTGCTCGGCCGCGGGCTGCTGGCGAACGTGCCCAAGCTGGTCTTCCTCGTGGTGCTGTACGTCATCGTCCGCGCGGTCCTGCGCATCGTCCGGCTGTTCTTCGAAGCGGTCGAGCGCGGCTCGGTGACGCTTCGACAGTTCGATCCGGAGTGGGCGCAGCCGACCTACAAGATCGTCAGGATCGGCATCGTCGCGTTCGCGCTGGTGGTCGCCTATCCCTACATCCCGGGATCGCAATCGGAGGCGTTCAAGGGGGTGTCGCTGTTCATCGGCATCGTTTTCTCGCTCGGATCGTCCTCCGCGATTTCGAACATCATCGCCGGTTACATGATGACCTACCGTCGCGCCTTCAAGGTCGGCGACCGCGTCAAGATCGGCGA
This sequence comes from Vicinamibacterales bacterium, assembly GCA_035492775.1. GTDB lineage: Bacteria > Acidobacteriota > Vicinamibacteria > Vicinamibacterales > 2-12-FULL-66-21 > DATJFQ01. The sequence continues at coordinate 24,583 of DATJIW010000035.1, read as the reverse complement.
AGCTGTCGGCGACGTCATCGAGATGCGCCTCCAGGTGACGCACCTTCGTTCATTCAAGAACGAGGAGATCGTGATTCCGAATTCGGAGATTCTCGGCGGGCAGGTCCTGAACTACAGTTCGCTGGCGCGCGTGAGTCCGCTGCTGCTCCACACCAGGGTGGCCATCGGGTACGAACGTCCCTGGCGTCAGGTGGAGGCGCTCCTGCGCGAAGCCGCCTCGCGTACCAGCGGCCTTGCGGCGGCCGCGCCGCCCTTCGTCCTTCTCAAGAGCCTCGGCGAGTTTTCGATTGTGTACGAACTGAACGTACCCTGCGACCAGCCGCAGAACATGAACGCGCTCTACACGGCGCTCCACAAGAACGTACTCGACGTGTTCAACGAGTACGGCGTGCAGATCATGGTGCCCGCTTACGAAGGCGATCCGCCGGAGCCGAAGGTCGTGCCGCCAGCGGGGTGGTACGCCGCCCCTGCCGCGGAAGCGCCCGGGCCGCCGCCGGGCACCACGGCCGGATTACCGTCGCGGAATGCGGTGTAGTGCGGCGACATGATCTCGACTCCGGCGGCGCCGAATTCATCCTGGATGCGCAGATGGAGCGCCGCGTAGATGTCGATCATGTCGCGCGGCACGGCCGTGTAGGCGTTCAACTCGTAACTGACGAAGAAGTCGTTGAGCGCCGTCTGCCAGACGAAGGGCCTCGGCTCGGCAAGGATGCCGGGCGTCTTCGACGCTGCCGCGATGAGGAGATCGTGTACGACGCGCCAGCTGGTGGCATACCCGATGGTCACCGTGGTGTGCAGGATCAGTCCGGCAGTGCCCGCGAGGCGGCTGTAATTGGTGACCGCGGTGCCGAGTGCCACGCTGTTCGGGATCGTGATTTTCTCGTTCTTGATGGTGCGCACACGTGTGACGAGCAGCGACGTTTCCACGACATCGCCGAATGTGTCGCCGAGCTTGATGCGGTCGCCAACGCGGAAGGCGCCCGTGTACGTCAGCGCGATGCCGGCGATCATGTTCGACAGCGCGGAGCTCGAGGCCAGCGAGAACAGCACGCCCATGAAGACGGAGACGCCGGCAAACGCCGGCGAATCCGAGGCCGGCAGATAGGGGAACACGACGATCAGCCCGAACGCGACCAGCAGGACGCGGACGATCTTGCACGTCGGGTCCGCCCATTCAGCCGGAAAATTCGCGAAGACGATTCGCCCCTGCTCGACCTGTCTGAAGAACAGGTTCACGATCCGCAGCGCCAGGTACAGGACGCCGGCGATGACGAGGACGAACAGCAGCTTCGGGAGATAGCCAACGAAGGCTGCGGCCACGGCGCGTATGGGCGTCAGTTCGTACTCGAGCAGCTGCGTCGAGACGGGACGGGTCCAGGGGAACAGTCCCAGTACGTACGTCAGATACGCGTTGATCAGCAGCACGGTGAGTACCGCGTGCGCGCCGCGCGTGAGCGCGCCGACGCTGCGTACAACGCGCGCGTGCGACAGGATCTCGCTGCGGAGCGATCGGACGCCCGCGCTCTGCCGCGTCAGCAGTCGCAGCATGATCCGCCGGGCGCCGCGCATGAGGCGATAGAGCGCCCATAACGCCAGTCCGAGGATGACCGTCGCGATCACAGTCGACGTGCCGGACCGGAAGAGCGTCGCCGGAAGATAGCGCTGCCGCTCGGTGCGGAGCGCCTGCGTCAGCGCGTCTGCGTATTCCTGGGCGAGCGTGGCGCGGCCGACGCCGAATGCGGCTGCGTCGCGCTGCGTCACTCGCATCAAGAGATGAGTGCCGCAGCGCAGCTCGGACGCACCCTCGGCTTCCCCGATGGTGACGGTGAGATCGTTGACGCTGCGATCGCGAACCGCCTCGCCGAGCCGCGTGCTGATGCGCGCGGCTCGATCCACGGTCGAATACGGGCCGATCCCTGCGACGATCCAGATGACGGGGTCGCCGCCGAGACGTACAGCCGCCGGCTCCGCCGCGGCGTCTGATTCCTGATCGGCGGAATGCGGGGTCGGTGCAGCCGTGATCTGCGCGCGTACCGGAGCCGCACAGGCGCCGAGGAGCAGCAGCAGGGCCGCTGTGCGAAGCGCCGGCGACGTCATGCCCGTTCCCGCGGCGGCATCGGCCTACCGCCGGCGCCCGCCGCCGCCGCGCGGTCTGGCGCTGCCACCTGTGCGTCCGCTGCTCCCGCGGTAGCTGCCCGTTCCCGACGTCCCGGTTCCGGACCGGTAGTTATTGAGATCGTTCGTCCGCTGGGTGCCTTCGGTTCGCGCGCGGGAGTCGCGGTTCAGCTGATCCGTCGGCGCGCGAGTCGTCGCAGACGGCGTGGTGCGCTGCGCGGTCCCCGTCCCGCGGTTCGTCGGGTCCGGCCGCGGACCGGGCTGTCTATCCGTATTCGACCAATTTCCGTTGTCGTACTTCTGCCACGTGCCGTTCTCGCGCCGATACACGTTGCCGTCGTTGCCGGCGTATATGTTGCCACCCGATCCGGCGCCGACGGTTGCGCCGCCGGGACCACGCCGCGTCACGGCACTCCCCTCGTCCGTCCTGATGGTCCGGGTCGTCGTTCCAGTCTGGCGATTGGTGTAGCGGTTCGTACGCGCCCAGTCGTCGCCGCGCTGCACCGCCGTCGATCCCCAGCTTCCGTAAACGTTCGATCCCTGCCGCGTGGCGGCGTACGTCCCTGTCCGTGGGTTATACGCCTGCGCCACGCCGCGCGCGCCGTACGGACCCCACGCCGCGGCTCCACGTGCATACGTGCCGGTGCGCGGGTTGTAGCGCGCCCCGACGCCGGCGCCGCCGTACGGCCCGTAAGCGACCGCGCTTCGTCCGTACGCTCCGGTCCACGGGTTGTACCAGGCGGAGTAGCCGTAGGTCGGGAAACCCGGGTAGTAATACGGGTAGAAGCCGCCGTAGCCGTAGTACGGAGGGTAATACCACCCGGTGCCCCACACGGTGCAGCCCCACGCGACCATCATTCCCGTATAGCCCGCTGCCGCTGCGTACACGACCCAATCGTCGTTGTCTTCCTCGATCGTCACGTAGGTGACGTGGTGCGAGGGCGAACTCGGAGGGATCTGATAGATCTCCTGTGGGACGGAGCTCGCGACCTCCCATGGCCCGGATGCCGACGAGCCGACGAACCACACGCCCTGATAGCACATGTAGTAGCGACCGTTGACCTTGAACACGTCCTTGTCCGTATTGACCGCTCGCTCGACCGTCGTCTTCTCGATCGGCGTGAACTGCGGGTCGCCCTGGAAACTCACCTCCGGGGCTTTCGTGTCGCGTTTGTTGACCCGGGCGGTCTGCGGAATCTGCGCGAGCAGCACCGCTTCCGCGGCCTGGTTAGTGCCCGGGACCGACGCCAGCACACGGGAACGGGGATGCTCCAGCGGAATCTTCTTGAACTCGGCTGGCAGCGACGGCGTTGCAAACGTCCACGGACCATCGAAACCGGGCGATGAGAACCAGCGCCCGGCAACGAGGTAATAGACGGGCCCGGTCCGGCCCATTCGGAAGACATCGCTCTCGGTGTTGCTCACCCAGAGCAGGTCCGTGGCGCCGGGGACGAGGACATATTTGGGTTCGCCCGTGAGCAGGATCATTTCCGCTGGCTTGTTGCTGACGAACACGGTCGGCACGGCGACCGGCTTGGTACCCTGGACGGGGAGCGCCGCCTTCACCTCCTTCCAGTTGTCGTCGTCAGGCAGCTTCTTGAAGCTCGCGGGCAGGCTCGTCGCCGCGGTCCAGGGTCCGTTCACGTCGGACGCTTTCAGCCACGAACTCTTGTTGCGCAGGTAGTACGTATTGGTCGGGGTGTGCTGGAACAGGTCCCAGTTGGTGTTGACCGCGTATTTCAGGTCGTTGTCCTTGATGGGACTCCAGATCGCGTCGCCATCGAGGTTCACGAGGACTGCCGGCTTCTTACTGAAAAATATGGGCGGCGCGTCCGCCTTGATGCCTTCCACGTTCTTGGGAACGATGTCGCTGTCGTTGATGTTCGCGAGCACGCGATCGAGCGCGATGATCCGTTCCTCGTCCGGGATCGCATCGTCGATGCGAGCGGTGATTTCGCGCACCTGCTCTTTGGGCAGCGTCTGAAAATTCGTCTCGGTGACCTTGATGCGATCGAACCGGACCAGGCGCTCGGCTACGGCGACCTGCGTATTGGATTCGAACCTCACGGTGCCCATCGCCGGCTTTTCGGCTGCCTGACTCCGGAACGAGACGGCGCTGTACGCGACGACGTGCTTCTGCTGGTCCCAACTTGCGATTTGGGGCTGATAGACCAGGATGCTGGCGCCGCTGGGCAGATCGTAGAAACGGGGCCACCCGCCGTCGATCGCCGCGCCGCCGGCCGTCGCCGCTGGTTTCTTTTGGGGTGCCGCGGCCGGTTTGGTCTGGGACCCGGTCGGGGGTTTATTCTGCGGCGCCACGGCCGGCTTGGTCTGAGGAGTGGATGGTGGGGGCGCCGCCTGGGCGGCGACGAGCGGGGCGACCGGGCTCCACAACAGGCCGAGCACCGCGATGGCCGCCGATGCCGGATGGGCGCGTCGCGTCTGACTCATTGGTGTCTCACCTTTCCTGGCCACCCCGGGCACACGGCGGCCGCACATTCTACCAGTGTGGAACAGCAGAGCGCGTGCCGACGGCGGGTCCGCGTATTCATGCCCGGGGGCGACGGGCCCCGGCCGGCGGCGGCCCCGTCCGCCGCGCCCGGTCGGAGATCCTCCGGAATATCGGACTCTACCAGTGGCGATTCATCGGCAAACACCCGCCCTGTGGCCCGTCGTGACGGTTGCCCATACGGCGCGCAGGTTGCTCACGAGCCAGTTGCAGACAAATCGCGGCACTGAAAGGAATGCCAGTATGCAGAGCACTCGCGTGATCGCAGCCATGGCCGTCACTCTGTTGATGCCGGCCCTCGTCATGGCGCAGAAGGTGACGTTCGATTTCGACAAATCGGCGAACTTCGGCGCATACAAGACCTATGCGACGAAAGAGGGCACCAAGGTCGGGCAACAGTTAATCGACGACCGGATCTCCGCGGCGATCGACGAGGCGATGGCCGCAAAGGGATTTACCAAGGCAACAGGCGACCCCGACGTGTACGTCGTGTACCACGTGGCGTTTGACAAGCAGCAGGACATCTCGACGTACAGCTCCGGGTACGGCGGCGGCGGTTACGGCGCTTACGGGTGGGGATGGGGCGGCGGCTGGGCCCACGGGACCAGCACGACGTCGGTGCGCGACATTCTCGTCGGCACACTCGTCGTGGACATGGCCGACGCGAAGGCGAACAAGCTGGTCTGGCGCGGCATCGGCACGAAGGAGATCGACACGAACGCCAAGCCTGACAAACGGGACAAGAGCATCAAGAAAGCCGTCGACAAGATCTTCAAGAACTATCCGCCGAAGCAGAAGTAACCCCCGGCCGGGAGGACGATCGTGACCAAGACGGTGGCGCTCGCGACGATGATCATCATGGGCAGCGCGTCGACGGCGTTCGCGCAGTCTCCTGCCGCGTCGGCGGAGACAGAGAACCGGAAGCTGAATCTGACGGCTTACGCGGAACTGCTGCGCAGTGACGTGCGGGCCGAGAAGGTCGCGATCATTACGGAGGTGATGGAATTCACCGACGCGGAAAGCGCGGCGTTCTGGCCGATTTTCCGGCAGTACGACGCAGACCTGGCCAGGCTCGGTGACGAGCGGGTGGACAACATCGAGGACTATGCGCAGCACTACACGGAAATGACCGACGAGGTCGCCGACCGCCTGGCATTGAAGGCACTCGATCTGGAGTCCCGGCGCCAGGCGCTGAAGGCGAAGTACTACGACAACCTCAAGAAGGCGCTGTCGGCGAAGACCGCGGCGCGCGTGCTGCAGGTCGAGCAGCAGATCCAGTTGCTGATCGATCTTCAAATCGCCGCATCGCTGCCGGTAGTCAAGTGAGAGGAGCCGACATGATCACCCGTCGCACGCTCTGGATGGTCATCGCGCTGCTGGTGGCGACAGCCGCGACGGCGTCTGCCGACCGCGTCCGGCTGCGGTCCGGCAAGGTCGTCGATGGCATGTTCGTCGGCGCGGACAGCACCTCGATCCGCATCCTGCTCGCAAACGGCCAGGTGTCGGAGATTGCCGTCAGCGAGGCGGTGCAGATCGAGTTCGCGTCGAGAAAGCCGGCGCCGCCGCCACCCCCGCCTCCGCCGCCGAAGGCGAAGCCAAAGCCGGTCTCCGTGCCGGCAGGCACGGCGATCAACGTGCGGCTGACGGAGGCGATCGACGTGGACGCCTCCAAGGCCGGTCAGGCGTTCAAAGGTGTCGTCGACGACCCGATCATGATCAATGGAAACATCGTGATTCCGAGGGGGGCCGGCGCGACGCTGCAGGCCGTCAAGGTCGAGCAGTCCGGAAAGATGAAAGGCAGCGACAAGGTCTCGCTGAAGCTGAATGACATCCGGTTCGGCGGGATGGTCTATCAGGTCGCGACCACCTACGTGGAATCCAAGGGTAAAGGGGAGGGCAAGAAGACCGCACGCAAGGTCGGCGGAGGCGCCGGCCTCGGCATGCTCGTCGGCGGCCTCGCCGGCGGGGGCGAAGGCGTCGCCATCGGCGCGGCCGTGGGCGCGGTCGGGGGAGCGGCCCTCGCATCCGGCGGCGAGGAACATCTCGTGGTGCCGGCTGAGACACGCCTGCAGTTTCAGCTCAGTGCGGCGGTGAACATCACACCCTGAGGAGCTGCGATGGTCATCGCCTCATTTCTGTCGCCGGAACTCGAAGACAAGCTCGCGACCGGCATCGCGCTGTTCGTGATCTTCTTCGTACCGGTCGTCCTCATCGTCCTGTTCTGGATGGTTCACGTCCTGCCGGAGAAGATCGCGCACAAACGGCATCACCCGCAGTTCGAGGCGATTCGGACGCTCTGCCTGCTGTCGCTCGTCTTCGGAGGCCTGCTGTGGCCGATCGCCTGGCTGTGGGCGTACTCGAAGCCCGTGCTCCACAAGATGGCCTACGGTACCGACCGTGTGGCCCACGGCGAGGCGGATGAAACGACCGACATCGATAACGAGCACGCCGCGTTGCCGGCAGGCCTGCACGACCGGCTCGCGCGTCTCGAGGCGCGCGGCCTGACGGAGGCCGAGCTGCAGACGCTTCGCGCCGATCTCGATGCGCTCGAAGCCAAAGTGGCGGGGCACGGAGCGCGGTAATGGAGATTCTGCTCCTCGGTATCTATTCGCTGATCGTCTGGCTCGTCTTCATCAAATTCAAGTGGCTGCCGTGGACGACGCCCTGGAAGGTCGCCGTGGTGATCTTCCCGATCGTGGCGATTGCCGCGCTGCTCCTCCTGCTGAACATCGTCGCGCCGACGACGAGCGACGTCCGGGTCATCAAGTACGTCGTCCCGATCGTCTCACAGGTCCGGGGGCGCGTCGTGTCGGTGCCGGTGGAGAACAACCGGGCCGTCAAGAAGGGCGACGTCCTCTTCGAGATCGATCCCACGCCGTATCAAAACGAGGTGAATTCCCTCGAGGCGCAGCTCGGCTCCGCCGAAGCCAAGGTCAACGCCGATCGAGAGAAGCTGTCCGAGACACAGGCCAAGCTGACCGATGCCGAGTCGAGCGGACGGCAGTTGAACGAGCAGCTGAACGAAGCGCGGAATCAGGTCGGTTCGCTCACGGCGCAGCTCGAACTTGCGAAGAAGCGCGTGGTGCAGAATACGGCCCTCGTCGCCGACGGCGCCGGCAACCGTTTCGATCTCGAACAGGCGCAGACGAACGTCGACTCGTTGACCGCGCAGATCGCCGCCGCGCGGGCGTCGGAACAGCAGGTGCGCGAAAAACTGCAGGGCACCGTCCGCGGCGACATCGCGAGCGTCGCGCAGGTGAAAGCGCAGGTGGCCACTGCGCTGGCGCAAGTCAAGATGTCGGAGGCGGACGCCGGGACCATCAAGGCGAAGCTCGATAACGCGAAGTGGGATCTGTCGCAGACCAGAACGGTCTCGCCCGGCAGCGGCACGATGGTGAACGTCTGGCTGCGTCCGGGTGCGTTTGTTGGACAAGTCGCCTTGAGCGAACAGATGACGTTCGTCTCGAACGACTACCAGATTTATGCCCTGTTCAGCCAGAACGAGCTCCACCAGATCGACCCCGGCAACGAGGCCGAGATCACACTCGATACGTATCCGGGACGCATCATCAAGGCCCATGTCGATTCGATTCTGTGGGCGCAGTCGCAGGGACAGATGGACGCCTCGGGCAATCTGCCGCAGACGACCTTTACGCCGCCGCCGGGAAAGTTTCCGGTGAAGCTGGTGGTTGCCGACAGCGACAAGGATGTGTTCCTCGCGGCCGGCGCGCGGGGCGCGGCCGCCGTCTACACGGAACACCTCACGCCCGTTCACATCATCCGCAAGGTGCTGCTGCGCGTCGAGTCGTATCTCGACTACGTGATCATCAAGCACGGCATCAGCCTTGGCCACTGACGGACGCCCCATGAAACGGCGTCGCCTTTCGCTCGCAGTCGTGGCGTCTTCAGCGGCGCTGGCGGCGGCGTGCGTGCTGAACAAGCCGCCCGACGCGGCCGCGATCAAAGCGGAAGGCATGCCCAAAGTAGCTGTGCCGCCGCAGTGGACGGCCCCCGGAGCGACCGCAGCTTCGGTCGGCGATGGCTGGCTCGCAACGTTTCAGGACCCGGCGCTCGAGGCCGTCGTGAACGAAGCGCTCGCGAACAATGCGGATCTGCAAGTGGCCGCCAGCCGGGTCGAGGTCGCGATGCTGCAGGCCAAACAAGCCGGCGCGCGGCTCTATCCCTCGGTCGATCTGCTCACGCGCGGTGGCACGAAGCTGTCCGGCGACAACTCGGGCCTGCAGGGCGGACTGGTGACGGCGAGCTGGGAGCTGGATCTCTGGGGACGCGTCAGATACGGCCGCGCGGCCGCCGCGGCTGATGCCGCTGCGACGGCGGCGGATTTCGCCTACGCCCGTCAGTCCCTTGCTGCCCTCGTCGCCAAGAGCTGGTTCCTCGCGACTGAGGCGTCGCTGCAGGCGGAAGTCGCGCGCGGCACGGTACGCGACAGCGACGAACTGGTGCACCTGGCCGAGACACGTGCCCGCGTCGGGGTCGGCAACGACGAGGACATTTACATCGCCCGCGCTGACGCGGGAACGTCGCGCGACCTGCTGCGGGACATCGAGCTATCGCGCGAGCAGGCGCTGCGTGCGCTCGAAATCGTCGTCGGGCGATACCCCGCCGCCGCCGCGACGGTCAGCGCGAGCCTGCCATCGCAGCTTCCCGGTGTACCTGCCGGCCTCCCCTCCGAACTGCTCGAGCGGCGGCCGGATGTCGTCGCCGCAGAACGACGCGTCGCGGCCGCGTTCAATCGGATCGGCGAGGCGAAGGCGGCGCGGCTGCCGGTCATCGCGCTGACGAGCGGGGTCAGCACCATTTCGAGCGAACTGTTCTTCTTGAAGGACCATGACAATCCGGTCTGGAACGTCGGTGCGAATCTGGTGATGCCGCTGTTCAGGGGCGGTGCGCTCAAGGCGCAGGTGGAAATCCGGACCGCGGAGCAGAAGCAGGCGGTCGCCGCCTACGCAGCGGTTGGATTGCGCGCATTCGGCGAGGTCGAGAACGCGCTCGCCACCGAGATTGCGGCGCGCGAGCGCGAGCAGATTCTCGCCCAGACACTCGCAGACAACCGGCGCGCATACGACATCGTGCAGACGCAGTTCCGTGTCGGGAGTTCCGACCTTCGGTTCGTGACCCAGCGTCAACTGGCGCTGAACATCACCGAGTCCGCTTTGGTTCGCATGCAGGCCGAGCAGCGTGTCCAGCGCGTGAATCTCTTCCTGGCCCTCGGCGGCAGCTTCGATCAGCCCAAGCCTCCCGCGCCGCGCTCGCATTGATCCCGGCCGTCTGGCCGGCTCTTCGTGAACGCGCCCGCCCCTCCGTTCGTCGTTACGGCATGGCCTGTGTCTTCTCGAGGTATGTGGCCTGGGCGGGAATGGCAATCGCGGAGCCCGCGTCGCGGATGATCTCGGCGATCGCAAAGAGCAGCTGCTCCTGAATCTCGAGAAAATGCGGCCAGTCGCGGGCGAGCGCATACGCCACCACTTCGACGTCGAGCGAGAACGTCCCGACGCGCAAGAATCTGACTCGTACGGATGCGGCTTCGATCATCGGCTGCCGCACGAGCGCTTCCCGGATGTTGGCCAGGATCGTGCGCAGCTGCTCCGGCGTCGTGTCGTGCCGCAGAGAGAGGATGGGATGGAACCAGAACTTGTCGCGCGCCGAGACCGTTTCGAGGCTCATGCTCGCGATCTGCGCGTTCGGCACCGTGACGATCGAGCGGTCAGGCGTGCGGATCCTGGTCGAGCGGAGCCCGATGTGCTCGACGGTGCCTTCGATCGTACTCACCTTGAGGTAGTCGCCGATGCGAACCGCCTGGTCGAAGATGAGTGACGCGCCGGCGATGACGTTCTCCAGCGTCTTCTGCGCCGCCAGCGCCACGGCCAGGCCTCCGACGCCGAGGCCGGCAACCACCGGCGTCGGATCGACGCCGAACACGCGAAGCATCGCCAGCAAGGCGAGGAAGATCACCAGGATATCGCCCACCCGCCGGCCGACGCGGAGCAGCGAGATGCCGGCCGCGAACGTCGCCTGTGGCAGCCGCCGCGAGAGGCGGCGCTCGACATAGCCGTTGAACAGCACGACCAGCCAGGCGATCGCCACGATCGACACGACAGCCCCGCCATTCCAGATCACCTGACGCACCAGCAGCGAGAGCGGGAGTCGCGCTACGAGCCACTCGCCGACAGCCATCATGAGGAGCAGCCGCGCGGGAACCGGAAGAATGTGCCGCAGGCGTGTCGAGCCGGCTCGCCGCTGCCGAACCGTCCGGATCGTGGCGGTGACCCCTCTGTCGAGCATCACCGTTATGAAATAGAGAACGGGCATTCCCAGGAGGAGCGCCAGCCACTCGTAGGGGCGGATGCCGCCAAGCCTCGGCTCGACGAAGACGCTGGGCAGATGTCGCGTCAGCGGATTCTGGGTGATTTCACCGTAGACGACGGGCACCTGTTCCAGCGAGGCGCGTGAGAACAGCCAGATCGGTTCGGATTTCGGCCGGGATATGCGCTCGAGCACGATCGGCACGTCGCCGGCCGCCGACTCGATCGTGCCGATCGCTTCCTGATTGGGCTGCAGCGGGTTCGCGCGCGAGCCCTCGGGCGCGTCGCTCACGCCGGTGAGTCGAGCCGGCAGCCGCGCATCCAGCACGACGAAGAGCTCGTGCGCGACCGCCTGACCGTCGGCGGCCGGAAGGCCGGTGTCGAGATACTGCCTGGCGAGCTCGTTGTCGCCGCGGCGGGCGGCCGCCAGAAAGCCCGTGACGGTGCCGCGAGGGGTGCTCCGGCCGAGGGCGTCCGCGACGGGTGTTGCTACAAGCGCCGCCGCTGGCGCCGGGGTGGGCGCCGCGGGCGGCGGCACCTGCTGCGCGGCGAGCCCTCCGCTCGTGGCCACGACGACGGCAAGCGCCAAGGCGGGAAGATGAAGAGATTTTCCGGCTGCCACTTGCTGCGCCAGCGTGCGAAGTTCTTGCCGCGACTATCGGTTCCCCGAGGCATTGAAGCCGCCGGGATGGTTGTCATGTTGCGATCCGGAATGCCGGAGAACGCCCGGCATGTCGGACGCCCGCAAGAGGCGCACAACCATGGCGGGCCGCGGAACTGAGGGTGTGTAACGCCTTACGCGCGCGCCTCCGTGGGGCGAGGCAACGGTACTCGCGCTGCAGTTGAGTCGGATGGGGAGGGGGATCCGCATGCGCAGCCGGGCGCGACTGACTCTCGCGGGCCTCGTTCTGTGGCTATGCAGCGTGCCCGTTCCCGCCCAGGACGTGTCTCCTCCATCCAGGCCGGAGGCCTCCGACCAGCAGCGCACGACAGGGCTTCCGCCGCCCGTCTCGTGGGAGTTCAACTTCGACGCGGGCGTGGGTACATTCGGCTTTGGCAACTCGCTGTACATCAACCCGAAAGACCCCGGCACCAACGAGGATCTGAGCGACCAGTGGTTCGAAGGCTACGTGAAGCCGTCGCTCTCCGGTGTCTACAAGATGCCGTCCGGCTCCCAGCTCTATGGAAGGGTCAGCGTCGTCGGCGAGCGCACCTACGGCGAAGTGCCGGAGCTGTACGGCCATGACGTCTCCTCGTTCGGACCCGAAGACGGCTATGTCGGCTGGCGGTCGGGGACGTCGCTCAGCAGCAGTGAAAACCTCGTCGACATCCGCGTCGGGCGCGAAGCTTTCCAGCTCGGACACGGATTCCTGCTCTGGGATGGCGCGTCGGAAGGCGGCAGCCGCGGTGGCTACTGGACCAACGCGCGCAAGGCCTTCCAGTTCGCGACGATCGCGAAGTTCAGGCCCGGTCCGAACACGATCGAGACCTTTTATCTCGACAAGGACGAATTGCCTGAGAACGACAGCGGCACCCGACTCTGGGGTCTGAACTACGAGTTCCGGACGGGCAAGGACGACTCGACGGAGTTGGGCGCGACATACCTCCGCTTCCGCGCGAAGCCCGGCGTGCACCCCGGACGCGACGGACTGAATGTCTTCGACGTTCGCGCGTTTACGGCGCCCCTGGCGGCTGCGCCAGACGTGTCGTTCGGGTTCGAGTATGCTGCCGAGCGCAACGGCGAGGTGCTGCATTCGAACGCGTGGACGGCCGAGGGCTCGTACAGATTCAGCGAAGCGCGGTGGAAGCCGCAACTCACGTATCGTTATGCCTCGTTCCAGGGCGACAACCCGTCGACGACCGCGGACGAGAACTGGGACACGCTGCTGCCTGGCTTTTACGATTGGGGGTACTGGTGGCAGGGAGAGATTGCCGGCGAATACTTTCTGTCGAACTCGAACCTGAAATCGCATCTCGTGCGCGCCCACGTAGCGCCAAACGAGTCGATCAGCGGCGGATTGCTGTTCTTCCGGTTCGATCTCGATCGGCCGACGGCGTTCGGCCCGCAGGTCACGTCTTCGAAGGTCGCGGTGGAAGTGGACGCGTACTCGGATTGGAAGCTCAACTCGAATTTCACAGTCAGTCTGGTGGGCGCGTTTGCCGATCCCGGCAAAGCGGTTCAGCAGTACACGGGCCGCACGAGGAATTTCGCGTATGCGATGGCGTATATCGGGTACAGCTATTGACCTGCGCACGTCCGGGCCGACTCGTATGAGGGAAACGAACATCAGCCGGCTGACCTCGTTCGCGTTTCTCGCCTTCGGCATGACGCTTCTGGCGGCGTGCTCGCGGGGGAGTGGGACCGCGCCGCCCACGCAGGGAAGCGCACCCGCTTCGCCGGCGGCCGCATCCGCACCGGCGCCGGGATCGACCGACGCAGCCTCGGAGCCACGGCACGAACTCGTGCTTCCCGAAGAATTCAAGGGGCTGATCGAAAAGCCGTTCGCAGGCGATCTGGACGGTCTCGTTTCGCGTCGCATCATTCGCGCCGGCGTCCCGTTCAATCGTACGAGCTACTTCATCGACAAGGGCACGCCCCGCGGGCTCTCATATGAGTACCTCGTGCTCTTCGAAGAGCAGTTGAACAAGCAGTTGAAGACCGCACCCGCGCTCCGCGTGCACGTGGTCGCGGTGCCGATGCCGCGTGACGCCCTGTTCCCCTCGCTTATCACAGGCAAGCTGGATTTGGTCGTCGCACAATTGACGGTCACACCGGAACGGCAGGCAGTAGTCGATTTCAGCCAGCCGACGCGCCGCAACATCGATGAGATCGTCGTATCCGCGCCAGGGGCGGCGGCTATCGACTCGCCCGAAGCGCTCTCGGGCCGCGAGGTGTTCGTGCGCAAGACATCCAGCTACTACGTCAGCCTGCAGGACCTCAATCGGCGGCTCGCGGCCGCCGGGAAGCCGCCGGTCGACATCCGGACCGTCTCGGAAAGCCTCGAAGACGACGATCTCCTGGAGATGGTCAATGCCGGCCTGCTGCCGGCGACCGTCGTCGACAGCTACCTCGCTGATTTCTGGAAGCAGGTCTTTCCCGACATGGTGATTCACCATGACGTGAAGCTGCGGACGAACGGTGTGCTGGCCGTGGCCTTTCGCAAGAACAGCCCGCAGCTCGCGAAGGTGCTGAACGATTTCATCGCGCGAAACGGTCTCGACTCGACCATTGGCGCGGTGCTCAGCAAGAAATACCTCCAGAGCACGCGATACGTTCGCGACGCCACGTCGGAGGCGGAGCGCCGCAAATTCCAGCAGCTGGTCGCCCTCTTCCGCAAGTATGGCCGCGAATACGATTTCGATTATCTGCTCATGGCGGCGCAGGGATATCAGGAGTCGCGGCTCGATCAGGGCGCGAAGAGTTCCGTCGGTGCGATAGGCGTCATGCAGCTGATGCCGGAGACGGGCAAGGAACAGAAAGTAGGCGATATCCGTAAGGTCGAACCGAACGTGCACGCCGGCGTGAAGTACATGCGATTCATCCGCAGCCAGTTCTTCGACGCCGCGCCGATGGACGATCTGAACAAGGCGCTGTTCACGTTTGCCGCCTACAACGCCGGGCCGGGCCGCGTCCGCGCGCTTCGCAATGAAGCGGCGCAGCGCGGTCTCAACCCGAACATCTGGTTCGGCAACGTGGAACGCATCGCGTCCGAACGCATCGGCCGCGAGACGGTCACGTATGTGAGCAACATCTACAAATATTACCTGGCCTACAAGCTATTGACGGCGGAAGCGAACCGCAAGGCCGCGGCGAAGCCGACGGTGATCCGCCACTGACCGCGACGGTCAGCGCGCGGTTCGACGGACGAGGTGATCCTTCTCGAGCCGCTTGCCGACGTCGGCGGCCAGCTTCTTCATGTAGGTCTGCACGTCCTTGGGATCCTTGGATCGCGTGACCGCCGCCCAGATCGGAGCATCCCTCGCGAGATCGTAAAGCAGCACTTCGACGGTGATCGTCGTGTGCTGACCCCCACCACCGATGGAGTACGGCTGCGTCCAGCTTGCGCCCCAGTAGTCCCAGGGATGCGCATAGTATCCGCTGCTCCACACCACAGGGGAATCGGTGCTCGTCGTTTCGGTGCCGACGAGACGAAGGACCACGAGGCCCGCGATGCCCGCCCGCTCGAAAAAGCCCTTCGCGGCGTCTTTGTTCCGCAGCTCCTCACGCGGAACGACGCGATACGCCGGTACGCCGATCGAACCGCGCGCGTCGAGTTCGCGTGCCAGCGCCTCCTCCGCTGACACCCGCAGATTCTCGTCGTCGACGATGAGCGCCGCGCCGACCTTCTTCCCTGCGAAATCAATCGGCGCTGCGCCTGGCGCCTTCCAGGTCGACACGAACGAAATGGAATCGGCAGCCGCAAGCGCGGCAAGACAGAGCAGGACCGCTCCAGCGGCTCCGGACGTACGCAAGACAGTCATGAGGCTACTTCTTCTTCCGTGGGAGCCGTTTGATCAGTTCCTGCACGGCCTTGTGAATCCGCTCGTCGCGCACCCGATCCGAGTCGGCGTCTTCGACCGTGCTCTGGGCGATGCCGCGCCACACGACCTTCCGATCGCCCACCGTACCGGGAATCATCGCGTCGAGCACGAGCGAACCCCGCGTGACGACGCTCAATGCCGACGTGCCGGGGTTGAACGCCGGCAGCCCCCAATATGGCACCGCCGGCAGGAATTGTCCCATCGTCTGTCCCTCCGACGCGATCGTCACGAGCACGTAGTAGTGCAGCTGCAGATCGGGTGTACTGCCGGTGGCCTGTGTCAATCCTTGTTTCGTCATCGCCTCGTCGACGTACTTGCGGATCAGCGGGTCGATGCGCGCCTTCACCGGCGCCGGATCGTCGTGTGCGGTCCGGGCCATGATCACTTCGCCGCCGTCGGCGTCCCAGGCCCACGACTGGACGCGGCCGAAGTCGAACGTCGGATCCGGCCTCGCCTCCACCTTGACCTTGGCGGCATGGAGGGCGGCTGCAGCCGACACACAGCAGACGACAACGGCTAAACGTAATGAGGGTCGTGGCATGTCATGAACTCCAAACGGACGGCATCAGCCTCCGAGCGCGATGGTGAGGCCGACCAGTACGACGCCGAGCAGGACCATGGCAAGGCCTGTCCGCCATGGGCGATAGCCGGCGTGACGCGCGAGCAGATAGCCCACACCAAACAGCATCACGATTGCAACGGCATTCGACGCGCGCAGCGCCAGCGCGACGTCGTCGATGAACAGGAACGGGAGCACTACCGGGAACGTCGAGAGCACGACGACCAGGAAGACAGCGAGGGCTCCCAGCCAATCTGCGCGCTCGAGCCCGGGTGCGTGTGAACTGATGGGACCCGCCAGGACCGCCGACCGAATGTGTGCGATCTCCGCCGGCGTGAGCGCGTGAGCGAAAGCGTCCGGCAGATGATCGCGGATGATGCGCTCTGCGCCTGACGCGGTACTCGCCGTCCGCACTGCTCGCACGACGAGCACGTCCCGCCCGCGCTCGGCAAGCATGTCCATCAGGAACATCACGGCGTCGACGATGCCCCAGGCGATGTTGCAGCCGACCGCGCCGACCAGCAGCGTCCGGACTTCGTCCCGGCCGGATTCGGCAACGCTGATCGAGCCGGTGAACGTCAGCGCCATGATCAGTCCGAACAGGATCTCCGAGAGGCGGGAGACCGGATCAAGTACGCGGCGGGTCGATCCATCGAGGCGGTTGCTTTCAGCGGTACGACCCAGGTCGGCGACGGTCATCAGGCGCGGTTACGAGCCGGCAGTCACGACCTGCGCTTCGCCGGCGGCGGCTTTTCCAAGCTCCAGCACCTGGCCGGGCGACATGGTCGCAAACATATGCATCATCCGCGCGACGATGCCCGTCCATCCGGTCTGATGACTCGCGCCGAGGCCCGCGCCGTTATCGCCGTGGAAATACTCGTAGAAGAG
Organism: Vicinamibacterales bacterium; assembly: GCA_035492775.1. GTDB lineage: Bacteria > Acidobacteriota > Vicinamibacteria > Vicinamibacterales > 2-12-FULL-66-21 > DATJFQ01. The sequence continues at coordinate 7,647 of DATJIW010000035.1, read as the reverse complement.
CAGGAGGTCGCGCCAGTGCGGGTCCTCTTGAAATTTCGTGGACCCGCCGAAGACCGGACGCCGGCCGCCTTCGTCCTTCAGAAAGATTGACGCGAGCCGCCGAGAGATCTCTTCGGCGACGCCATAGAGCGTCATCTGACGTCCCGACCCCGTCGGGCACTCCACGGTAAAGGCGTCACCATAGAATGCGTAGTACTGGAGAAGCGCGCGGACGAGCAGACCGTTGACCGGCATCCAGATGGGACCGCGCCAGTTCGAATTGCCGCCGAACATTCCGCTGTCCGATTCGGCCGGCAGATACGGGACGGTATACACATCGTTGCCGACGCGGACCTGGTACGGATGCTCCGCGTGTGCGCGCGAGACGGAGCGAATGCCGTAAGGGCTCAGGAATTCGTTCTCGTCGAGCATCACCTTCAACACGCGCCGGAGCTTGGCTTCATTGAGAATCGACGCGAGCAGCCGGCCGCGCTCGCCGCGCCTCGACGGATCCTGGACGAACGCCGTCAGCTCGGGCCGGGCCGCCAGGAACCGGCTCAGCCGCACGATCAGCTCCGGCTCCTGACGAAGCTGCGTGCCTTCGAAGACCGTCACGGCGCAAAGCGGCAGGAGGCCGACCATCGAACGCACTTTCAGCCGCCGCGCGTTGCCGTCGGGCAGACGCAGCACGTCGTAGAAGAAGCCGTCCTCGTCGTCCCACATCCCGACGTCGTCGCCGGCGTGCACCATCGACGCGGCAATCCAGAGGAAATGCTCGATGAATTTCACCGCCATGTCGTTGTAGGCGCGGCGCTCCGAGGCGAGTTCGGCGGCGATCTCGAGCATGTTCTGGCAGAAAAGCGCCATCCACGCCGTGCCGTCCGCCTGCTCGAGATAGCCGCCCGTCGGCAGCGGCGCGCTGCGATCGAAGACGCCGATGTTGTCGAGACCGAGGAAGCCGCCCTCGAAGACATTGCGTCCGCTGCGATCCTTGCGATTGACCCACCACGTGAAGTTGAGCAGCAGCTTGTGGAACGACCGCTCCAGCCAGTCGATGTCCCCCTGCCCGCGGCGCGCTTTCTCCAGGCGGTAGGTGAAGATCGTCGACCAGGCGTGGACCGGAGGATTGACGTCGCCGAAGTTCCACTCGTACGCAGGGATCTGTCCGTTCGGGTGCAGGTATCGATCGCGGAGCATCAGATCGAGCTGCTGCTTGCCGAAATCGACATCGACCAGCGTCAGCGCGATGACGTGGAACGCGAGGTCCCAGGCCGCGTACCACGGGTATTCCCACTTGTCCGGCATCGAAATGATGTCGGTGTTCGCCATGTGATGCCAGTGGCTGTTCCGCGGCGCGTGACCGGATCCGCGCTTGAAGGGATCGGTTCCGCGTTCCGCGAGCCACCGGTCGACGTCGTAGTTGTAGAACTGTTTCGTCCACAGCATGCCCGCGAGCGCCTGCTGCATGACGTTGGCGGAATCGGCGTCGAGCGAGTGCGGGATAACCGAGGCATAGAACTCCTGGCATTCGCGGCGCCGTCGTTCGACGAGCGCTTCGAAGTCCGGTCCGACGAGGCGTCCGGGTGGCACTTCGTCGGCGAGGGGTCCCGGACACAATCGCAGCATCACGCTCAGCGACTCGCCGCCAGGGATCGAAAGGCGGTAGTACGCCGCGGCCTTGGTCCCGCGGCAATCAGGATTGATTGTCGACGTGCGACCCATCACCAGCCAGTTGTGAAACGCGTCCTTGACGTACGGCGTTCGATTCGGCCGGCCGAACAACCGCTCGGCGTTCGTTTCGTTCTCCGTGAAGATGAGCGTGGGAGCGCCGCTCGCGTACAGAAAACGCACGCCGAGCGTGTCGTGCTCGGCGGCGATGACGTTGCGGCCCTTTACCTGCTGCAGGACCGGCCTTGGAGCGTCGTGGTCCCAGGACCACGTGTTACGAAACCAGAGCGTGGGCAGCAGGTGCAGATCCGCGGCGTCGGGGCCGCGATTCGCGGCCGTGATCCGGATCAGGATGTCCTCGGGGGTGGCCTTCGCGTACTCGACGAACACGTCGAAGTACCGATCCAGGTCGAACACGCCGGTGTCGAGGAGTTCGTACTCGAAGTCCGTGCGGCTGCGACGACCGTTGACGCGCACGATGTCGTCATACGGGTACGTCAGCTGCGGATACTTGTACAGATATTTCATGTACGAGTGCGTCGGCGTTGAATCGAGGTAGAAGTAGTACTCCTTGACGTCCTCGCCGTGGTTGCCCTCGCTGTTGGTCAGCCCGAACAGACGTTCCTTCAGAATGGGATCGCGGCCGTTCCACAGCGCGAGCGAGAAACACAGGCGCTGCTGGTCGTCGGAGATCCCCGCCAGGCCGTCTTCGCCCCAGCGGTATGCACGTGACCGCGCCTGATCGTGCGTAAACGAGTTCCACGCGTCACCCGTCGTGCTGTCGTCTTCGCGGACGGTGCCCCACTGACGTTCGCTCAGATACGGGCCCCACTTCCGCCATGGCACGCCGCCCGTCCTGGCCTGGGTCAGTCGGTCCTGTTCTCTGTGATTCCGAGTCGGGCGTGACATTTCGCCAGCAATCCTCTCAGCGCGTCGCGCTCCACGCCGTGTCCGGATCGTAGTGCGCAACCGCACGGACCAGCGTCTCGGTATCGGGTCCGAAATCGCGCTCGTAAACGATTCCGTCCTGGTTGACGATGAAGCTCATGACGCCCGTGACGTCGTACTGCGCCGGCCATGCGACGAGCGCGAACCCGCCGGTCATCCGACCGCCGGTGATGTAGTCCTTCGCGCCTCCGGGCGCTGCCGGGCCCTGCGCCGTCAGAATCCTGAAGTAGTAGCCGTGGAACGGAGATGATCCCTGGCTGTTGGACCGCGCGTCCAGCGCCGCCGACGCGACGAGATCTCCCAGGGGACTTCGCTTCTCTCCTTGCGGCGCCCGCCAGTAGAGCCCATCGTGGCGCCCGGGCGTGCTGCTTACAGTCTGCGCGAAGACACCCGAGGGAAGCCCGTCATGCGCGTGCGCGGCATAGAGACGCTGGGCCGCGACATAGGTTTCGCAGATGCGGATTGCCGCGAGTTCGTTCTGACCGATGCGTCGAGCGAGAATCTCTTCCTTCCCGGCCGGCGTATCGAACCGCCAGCGGCTGCCATCGGCGACGATCGGGACGGGAAAGGGCCACTGCTCGTTGCCCACGATCAGCACCCGCGTCGTGCCCGTTCCCTCCAGATGCCATTGCTCCTGCATCGCTGCGCTGAAAACCTGCTGGTTGCGCCGTGCCGTTGCCGCATCGGAGGTGTCGATGAGCGCGCGGCCTTCCGGGCCGAAGATCGCCGCGACCTGATTCAGATCGCCGGTCTTGACGGCCGCATCGAGCGCGTGAACGGCATCCTCTGGAGCCGCGAACGTCTGCTGGGCCGAACCGCGGGAGCACGCGGCCGGGCCGCAGGCCAGCGTGAGGATCAAAACGGCGTCTACGAGAGCGGATCGCCTGAGCATGGCGTGACTACCTCCGTCGGCTGCCGCCGCCGCTGCGTGACGAGCTCCGGCTGCGCTGTCCGCGTTGACTGGCCGCTCGTTCCGACTTCCCGCTCGAGTAGCCCGAGAATGCGTCGGATGATTTTCCGCTGCGCTCTTTCGCGGCGGTGGCCTTCTCGCCGGTATAGCCTCGCGACTCCAGCGAGCTTTTCGCCGTTGACGCGGCCTGCGGGTTTGCTGCGGCGGCCGACTGGGCGTCGGTACGGCGCTGCTCGCGCTGCCCCTGCGTCTGCGTCTTCGTCTCCTGCCGGTTCTGCGACCGTTCGGTGCGCTGCTCCTGCGCGTTCTGTGTGCGCTCGTTGCGGTTCTCGCCGATGTCCTCCGCCATGTCCTCGCGGTGTTCCATCCAGTCTTCGCGTGCGTCCTCGCGTTCGTCGTAATAGTCGTTCCACGCATCGTTGTACATGTATCCGCCGCCGCGGTATCCGTACGGCCCGTAGTAGTAGTCGTTGTCGAATGCCGCGCCGATGGCAATGCCCGCCGTGAAGCCGATGATGCCGGCCGCGGCAGCATCCGCGCTGCTGTCCTTCTCGACGACGACTGTCGTGGGCTGTGTGTATACGACCTGCGGGTTGTATTGCGGAACGTAGACGACCTGCGGATTGGTCGGCTCGATGACGATGACCTGCTCTCCGCCAGACGTCGTTCTGGTTTCGACCTGCTGTTGGGGAGTGGTCTTCAGATTGCCCGCGTCGCGCGCCTTCGCGCGCAGCCGCTGGATGCTGGCGAATACCGCCGAACGGTCGTCGACGAACGCCTTGCCGAGCTGCGTGGTCCACGACGCGTTGTCGGCCATGTAGTGCACGACCTGCGGAAACAGCACGAGCGCGGCGTAGCTGTCGGTGAAGCCGGCCTGCACGGCGGCATCCTGCAGTTCGGTGCCTTTCACACTCTCGTGGCTTCTGAGCCATTCGCCGAGCGCGGCGACTTTACCGGGATTGGCGGCGCTCAGCAGGATCTGCGCGAGCAGTTCGTCGGGGTACAGCGCGATCGGCGCGAGCAGCGTATCGAGGCTGGCCGGGTCCACAGTGGTTCCGGCAGCCGGCGCTTCGCCGTGCGGCGCGCCGACGAGCAGAAGGATCGCGGTGACGACGACGGCGAATCGCAGCATGACTCTGGCGGAGGGAGCAACCGACGTACCTCGCCGAACATCTCAGGCCCCCGGCGGGATCCGGCCGGTGGCCGCTTGCAGGGCTCCATTCTGCCGGAGAATCTCCCGAATGCCGGAGGCCGCGCTCGAGCCTGACGCGCCGGCGCGCGAATGCTAGTACCGCTCCTTGACGAACCGCCGGCGTGCGATCGAGGCTGAATCGTCGTACGCGTGCTTCCGCGAGCGTGGCGGCAGGCGCACCCGATCCGTTCGCAGCTTCTTGTGCGGAATGCTGTCCAGAATGTGGGCGATGATGTTCAGCCGCGCGGCCCGCTTGTCGTCTGACTTCACGATGTGCCAGGGCGCGAAGCGCGTGTCGGTGGCCTTCAGCATCGCATCCCGCGCGCGCGAGTAGTCGTACCACCGCTTGCGCGACGGCAGGTCCATCGGGCTCAGCTTCCACTGTCGGACCGGATCCTTGATCCGCGCCTCGAAGCGGCGCTTCTGCTCGTCGTTGCTCACCTCCAGCCAGAGCTTGATCAGGATGGTGTCGCCATCGACGAGAAATCGCTCGACCTCGGGGCAGAGTTTCAGGAAGCGGTCCCGCTCGGCGGGCGAACAAAAGCCCATCACGTACTCGACCCCGGCGCGGTTGTACCAGCTGCGATCGAAGATGACGACCTCACCCGCGGCGGGGAATTGTGAGAAGTACCGCTGGAAGTGCGCCTGCGTCTTTTCACGATCCGACGGCGCGGGGAGCGCCACGACGCGGAAGACTCTTGGACTCAGGCGCTCGGTCAGCGCGCGGATGGTGCCCCCTTTTCCGGCGCCGTCCCGCCCTTCGAACACGATCACGACCCGCAATCCCTTTTCCTTGACCCAGGCCTGCAGCGCGCACAGCCGGACCTGCAACTTGCCCAACTCTTTCTCGTATTCCTTGCGCTTCATCGGCAGTTCTCCGCGTCAGCGCGTTGCAGCAGCCGTTCCACAATCCGGCCGGGTCTCAGGACGCTCGGGTCGACGCCTCCCGCTCGCACCAGCCGTCCACGAACTGCAGATACCGCGCCGCGATCGCATCCCTCGTCGCGCCGGTGGACTGGCGGCCGAGCAGGTATTCGCTTCCGGGCTCCATGAACACCGAACGCCCGATCGCGAACCCGGCGGTCGATGCCAGCCCGGCAGCCGCATCGAACCAGGACGCAATCGCTTCAGGGCCTGCGCCTTTCCCGAGAATGAGCTGCCGCGGCTCGGGACGCTCCCCGATGGCCGCATCGATCGCCACGGCGCCGTCGCGGCTCGCGGTCCCTTCGATTTTCCAGATGGCCGGCACGAGTCCGCGGCGATACGCCTCGCGGATCACACCCGCGAGCATGGACGGGCGGCCGCGATGCTCGAATTCGGATTCGTCCTCGCCGGCTTTCATGATGATGATTTCCACGAGCAGCGGAATCGCTGCCTCACGGCACCACGCCTGCAGTTCCAGCAGCTTGGCCCACTGACCTTCACGATCCGGTTCGGGCCATTCGGGCCGGTACCGCACCAGCACCTTGACGAAGCTGTTGCCGCGCGACATCGCGTGGAACGGCTCGCGCTCCCATTGGAGAGGAAAGACCCCCGCGCGTTCGACCGGAGCGCCGACCGGAATGCCGCGCTGGATCGCGCCGGCCATCGCGCCTGCGGCGTACTGGTTGTCCAGCAGCAGCGCGCCGAACCGGCGCACCTCGGACGACCGCTCGCGCGCCTCGAGAAATGCGTCGAGGACCAGTGCCTTGACTTCGGAAATCCGCGTCCTGGCGACGTGGTGGCGGTCGCACCACTCCTCCCATTGCCAGCGATGATCCGATGCGAGCATGAAGACGCGAGACGTGTTCATCGCAGATATACTTCCACAGATGAGCGCGCATCCGTCAGGCGCACCGTTCGACGTCATCGGCATCGGCGCCAATTCGGTCGACTATGTCTATCGGCTGCCGGCCTACCCGGAACGCGACGGTCCCAATGCCAAGATGCGCATCAGCAGCCATTCGCTCTGCTGCGGGGGACAGGTCGCGACCGCGCTGTGCACGTGCGCAGCCATGGGGCTGCGCGCGAAATACATCGGCGCCACCGGGACGGACGACAACGGCCGCCGCGTCCGCGAGGAGCTGGCGCGCCACGCGATTGACATGGTCGACGCCGTCATTCGCGACGTGACGAACCAGTTCGCCGTGATCATGGTCGACGAGCACGCCGGCGAGCGGATCGTGCTCTGGGATCGCGCCGAGGGGCTGCTGCTGCGGCCGCGCGAGCTTCCGCCCGACGTCCTCGCCTCCGCGCGCGTCGTGCACGTGGACGATGTGGACCAGGAGGCGTCGATCGCCGCGGCGGAGATCGCGCGCGACGCCGGCCGTATCGTGACGAGCGACATCGATCGCATCACGCCGCGCACCGAAGCGCTCGTGCGCGCCGTCACGATTCCCATCTTTGCCGAGCATGTCCCGGCCGCGATGACGGGGGAGTCAGACTTCGAACGCGCGTTGCGGAGGCTGCGCCGCTTGAACGACGGGCTGATGTGCGTGACGCTCGGACCTCGGGGCGCGGTGGCGCTCGACGGCGACGCCTTCTATCACGAGCCCGCCTTCACGGTGGATGCGATCGACACGACCGGCGCCGGCGACGTGTTCCGCGGCGCGTTCATCACGGCGATCCTTCGAGGAGACGCTGCGCGCGACGCGATGCGCTTCGCCAACGCCGCCGCGGCCATCAGCTGCACGCGCCTGGGCGCCATCAACGGCGTTCCCACGTATGAGGAAGCGGCGGCGCTCGCGGAAGGGAAGTCGGTGGGCAGCCGATAGCTTCGTTTGTGGTTCACACTTTCAGCGCCCAACCTGAGAGCTCGACGCCGTCGGCGTCGAGCGTGCCAAGGCGATCGGTCTCAGCATGCGTGTCCGCGCAGATCCGGGACGATCATGCGGTAGCCGGGCGGGTCTGACGGAAACACATGACGCCAGTCGTCTCCGATTCCCAGCCCGCCGTGCAGCAGCAGCAACGG
>DATJIW010000034.1:0-55891 GCA_035492775.1 Vicinamibacterales bacterium | reverse complement strand
CCGACGCCGGTATCCGCGCTCATCCACGCCGCGACGATGGTGACTGCCGGCGTCTACATGATCGGACGCAACGCCGTGCTCTTCCAGCACGCGCCGATGACGCTCGCCGTTGTCGCGGGAATCGGGACCGCGACGGCGTTGATGGCCGGCACGATAGGGCTCGTGCAGAACGACATCAAGCGCGTGCTCGCGTATTCGACCGTCTCGCAGCTTGGCTACATGTTCCTGGCGATGGGCGTCGGTGCCTACGCCGCGGGCATCTTTCATCTTTATACGCACGCCTTCTTCAAAGCCCTCCTGTTCCTCGGGTCCGGCGCGGTCATCCACGCGCTCGCAGGCGAGCAGGACATGCGCAACATGGGCGGGCTTCGGCAGGCGCTCCCGATTACGTTCTGGACCTTCCTCGCGGGGACGGTCGCGATCGCCGGCATTCCGCCTCTGGCCGGTTTTTTCAGCAAGGACGAGATCCTCTTCAACGCGTACTCGAAGGGGCATGAGCTGCTGTGGGCCATCGGCGTCCTGACGGCGCTGCTGACGGCGACCTACATGTTCCGGCTCCTGTTCCTCACGTTCTTTGGCGAACGGCGCCACGAGGCCCCGGCAGCGCCGGCGCATCCCGAAGAGGAAGAGCCCGCCGCGCAGCACGGCGCGCACCGCGCACCGAGCACCGCGCACGATGCACCCGCGCACGGCGCACTGGGCACCGCGCACGACGCACTGGGCACCGCGCACGACGCACTGAGCACCGCGCACGACGCACTGAGCACCGCGCACGGCGCACCGAGCACCGCGCACGGCTCTCATTTACACGACGCCCCGCCCGCGATGGCCTTCGCGCTCGTGGTGCTCGCGATCGGGTCCGTTTTCGCGGGCTTCGTCGGGATTCCCGCGGCAATGGGCGGTTCCAACCGCATCGAACACTTCCTCGAGCCGTCGTTCGAAGCGCATGCGACGGCCGTGGGTGAGTTCGGCCCGGCTGTCGAGACGCAGGCTGCCGCCCCGAACGAAGGCGCACCAGGCGCGCACGGCGAAGGTTCAGAGGATCACGACACCGAATGGATGTTGATGGGCGTATCGGTCGGCGCCGCAGCTGCCGGCATCGTGATCGCCTTCTATTTCTGGTATCGCAACCGCGGGGCCGCAGACCGGATGGCGCGGACCCTGTCGCCGATCTACACGCTCCTGCTCAACAAGTACTACGTGGACGAACTGTACGACGCGACGATCGTCCATCCGATCGAAAACGGGTCGACCGTCGCCTTGTGGCGCGGAGTCGACGTGGGGCTCATCGACGGCGCCGTGAACGGCGTGGGCGCGCTCGTGCGGGGCACCAGCTCCGGACTGCGCAGGCTGCAGACGGGTTCGATCCGCACGTATGCGGCTTCGCTCTTTGCCGGAGCCGTGTTGATTCTCGGCTGGTATCTGCTTCGATAACGCATTCATGCTGCTGACGACAATCGTTTTCGTCCCGCTCATCGGCGCGGTCCTGGTGCTGCTGGCGGCCGGCCGAGGGGATCGACCGGAGCGCGAGCCGATGGTGCGCTATCTCGCGCTGGCGGTCTCGCTCGTCGAGTTCGTGCTGACGCTGTGGCTCTGGAACAGGTTCGACGCCGGCTCCTCGGGCTTCCAGTTCGTCGAGCAGCATGCCTGGCTGCCGCAGTTCGGCATCTCGTACCATCTCGGGCTCGACGGGATCAGCCTGTTCCTCGTCGTACTCACCGCCTTCCTGACTCCGCTCGCGCTGCTGACGTCGTGGCAGTCGATCCACAAGAACCAGAAGCTGTTCTCGTTCTTCCTGCTGGCGCTCGAGACGGCGATGCTCGGCGTGTTCGTGTCGCTCGATCTCTTCCTGTTTTACATCTTCTGGGATGCCGTGCTCATCCCGATGTACTTCCTGATCGGTATCTGGGGCTACGACCGCCGGATCTACGCCGCGGTGAAGTTCATCCTCTACACGATGGTCGGCAGCATCCTGATGCTGATCGCGATCATCGGCCTGGCCTATGCGCACGCGTCGACCGCCGGCACGCCCAGCTTCGACATCCTCGATCTGTACGGCACGGTGCTGCCCTGGGGTCTCGAAAAGTGGTTCTTCCTGGCGTTCACGCTCGCGTTCGTCATCAAGGTGCCGCTCTTCCCGTTCCACACGTGGCTGCCCGACGCGCACGTCGAAGCGCCGACGGCGGGCTCCGTGATTCTGGCCGGCGTCATGCTGAAGATGGGGACGTACGGGTTGCTGCGCTTCTCGTTCCCGCTGTTCCCCAATGCGGCCCACGTATTCGCCCCCTGGATCGCGATCCTCGCGGTCATCGGCATCGTCTACGGCGCGCTCGTCGCGATGGTGCAGCCGGATCTCAAGAAACTGGTGGCGTACTCGAGCGTCAGCCACCTCGGCTTCGTCGTGCTCGGGCTGTGCGCGATGAACGTCAACGGCGTCGAAGGCTCTGTCTACCAGATGCTCAACCACGGCGTGAGCACGGGCGGCCTCTTCATGATCGTCGGCATGCTGTCGGACCGGCGGCACACGCGTCTCATCGCGGAGTTCGGCGGCCTCAAGGGCGTCACGCCGATGCTCGTCCGCATGTTCCTGCTGGTGACGCTCTCGTCGGTCGCCCTGCCCGGCATGAACGGGTTCATCGGCGAATTCCTGATCCTGCTCGGTGCGTTCCGCGCCAACCCGGCGCTGGCGTCGGTCGCCGCAACCGGCGTCATCCTCTCGGCGGTCTACATGCTGTGGATGTTCCAGCGCGTGAACTACGGGACGGTGACGAACGAAAAGAACCGGACACTGCCTGACTTGAGCGCGCGCGAGTGGGCGTTGATGGTGCCGACTGTCGCGCTGGCGATCTTCATGGGCATTCTTCCCGGTGTGTTCCTGCGTCCCATGGAGCCCGCGGTCGTGAAGATCCTCGACGCCATGCACGGGACGACGCCAACGGCCGCGGAACTCCGTCAGCCACCGTCAGTCCCCGCTGCGAGGGATCACCGATGAATGCCATGGCCGCGACCATCCCGATGGTCATTGTCGTCCTCTCCGCCATCGCGGCGATGCTGGCGGAAGCATTCCGTCACCAGGACGAGCGGATGCCGATTGCAGGCCTCGGCTTGATCGGCCTCGTCGGCGCCCTCGTGGCGTCCTGCTTCCTCTGGAACACCGACGCCACGAGCTTCGGCGTCGTCCGCGCCGACAACTTCGCCCTGTTCATCAACATCATCCTCTGCATCATCGGCATCTTGACGATGGTGTTTTCGAACGACGTGGTCGAGCGCGAGGACCTGCCTCCGGGCGAGTACTACGCGCTGACGCTGTTCGGCATCAGCGGGATGATGCTGATGGCGTCCGCCACGGACCTGCTCGTGATTTTCCTCGCGCTGGAAGTGCTGTCCCTGTCGGTCTACGTGCTGACGGCGTTGCGGCGCGCCAGCCTCGCCGGCGCGGAAGCCGCATTCAAGTACTTCCTGCTCGGCGCGTTCTCCAGCGCGTTCTTCCTGTACGGCATCGCATTCGCCTTCACGATCGCGGGTTCCACGCGCCTGGACGCCGTGGCAACAGCCGTGGCGTCAGGCCCGAGCACGACGCTCGCGCTGCTCGCCGTCGGCCTCCTCGCGGTCGGGTTTGCGTTCAAGGTGTCGGCGGTCCCGTTCCACATGTGGACGCCGGACGCGTATGAGGGCGCGCCGACGATTGTCACGGCATTCATGTCGACCGGCGTCAAGGCGGCCGCCTTCGGCGCCTTCGTCCGCGTGTTCCTCTCGACGCTGGAGCCGCTGCAGGCGCAGTGGATTCCGGTGCTCTCGGTGATTGCCGCCGCCACGATGATCGTCGGCACCGTCGTCGGCGTGCTGCAGACCAACGTCAAGCGGATGCTCGCGTATTCGAGCATCGCGCACGCGGGGTATTTGATCATTGGCATCGTGGCGGCGAACTCCGCCGGCAAAGCCGCGGTGCTGTTCTACCTCCTGGCGTACGCCGTCGCCAACCTGGGCGCGCTCGGGATCGTGGCCCTCCTCGGCACGGCGGAGCATCCGCACGATCAGCTGCGCGACTTCGCCGGCCTGTGGAAGACGCGGCCGGGACTCGCAGGCCTGATGACGGTGTTCCTCCTGTCGCTCGGAGGTTTCCCGCCCACCGCGGGATTCATCGGGAAGTGGTACATCTTCAGCGCGGCCGTCCAGGAAGGCCACTACTCGCTCGCGATCATCGGCGTGCTGTCGAGTGTGGTGTCGGTATTTTTCTACCTGCGGATTGTCGTCATGATGTACATGACGGAGGAGACTGCGGCGCCCGCACGCCCCGTGGTATCTGCGCTGTCGATGACCGGCCTGTGGGCGGCAATGATCGTGACCTTCTACCTCGGCGTGCTTCCGACGCGGGTCATTGATTACGCGCTCCAGTCCATTCAGACCATTCTGTGATGTCGCCGCCGTAGCGGGGTGCGGCGGGGCGAAGGCTCCCGCGCTGAAAACAATACTGCCGCAGGTCAGCCCGCCTTCCGCCTTCGCGAGTTCCCCGGCGGCGACAGCCATCGTTTTGAAGCCGCGTTCCTCGAGACGATGCCGCGTCCGGGGAAATTCGGCGGCGCAGAGCACTGTGTCCCCCACGAGCAGCACGTTCGCGGCGTCCGGTTCATCGGGAGCGACCGGGACGATGTCGCAGCCTTCGAATGTGGCGGGAGCGATCCAGTCGGGATTGATGAGGACGGTCGGCCGCCGGTGATCGATCGCCGTCACCGATGATTTCAAGTGCAGGCATTCTCCCACCCGAACGGCGATCACCGTCAGGCCGTCGCGGGCGGCGGCGTCCCGCAGCTGAGCGATCCCTTCGCTGCTCGTCCGCGTCGAAAGGCCAGCGTAGATCCTCTTGCCGATCCGCAGGACGTCGCCGCCGTCGATCACGCCGGGCTCGTTGACGAAGACGACGTCGCGGTACCGCTTCAGCGCGTCTGCGACCGACGCCGTCTCCGGGCGGCGCGACTCGGCGCCCGACCGCGCGATCACCGCCACGGAGTCGAGCACGATGGCAGTATCTTCGACGAAAACCGAATCGGGCAGGTCCGGCGCATCCGGCAGGCGCTCGACGCGGCAGCCGAGCGCCTCGAGCGCGCGTTCGTAGTCGTCGTGCTCCCGCACGGCCCGCGCGTGGTCGATCGGCGTACGTTCTCTGTGCGTCAGCTCGCAGCGGATGATGCTCGGCGGGACGGCGCGTGTGAGGGCGACCAGCACAAGTGGTGAATTGGTGAGTCGGTGAATCAGCGGAGCAACTCGACCAGCTGTTGCTCCTCCGAATCGGTAACGGTGCGCAAATCGAGCACGACTCTGTCGTCCTGGATGCGGGCGACGACGGGCGGATAGAGGGAACGCAGCCGCTGCTCGATCTCGACGGCCGTTGCCCCGTCCCGCTCGAGCACCAGGAGGCGGGTCGGGATCCGGGAGCCCGGCGCGCTGCCGCCGCCGATCGTCGAGACGCCGTCGATCACGGACGTGCGCCACCCTGCGCCGCCGATCGCGGTCCCGAGCGCCTGTGCGCGCCGGCCGATGACCGCGGCGTCGGCCCTCAACATCTGGAAGACCGGCACATCGTCGATGCCGCGTCCGATCGCGTGCTCCTCGAGAGTCGCTTCGAGCGCGGCATACGTGAGCTTGTCGACCCGCAGCGCGCGCAGCAGCGGATGGCGGCGGATGGTGCCGACGATCTCCTCGGCGCCGGCGATGATGCCGGCCTGCGGGCCGCCGAGGAGCTTGTCGCCGCTGAAACACACGGCCGAGACGCCAGCCGCGATGCTTTCCGACACGATTGGCTCGTCTCTGAGCGCCTCCGGCAGTTCGGAGCGGTCCGGCCATCCGAGCCAGCCGCTGCCCACATCCTCGACGACCGGCACCTTGAAGCGCTGGCCGATCGCGACCAGCTCGTCGAGCGGCGGGCGCTCGGTGAATCCGGTGATCGTGAAATTCGATGGATGGACGCGCAGGATGAGGGCGGTGCGTGCCGAGATCGCTGCGGCGTAGTCCGCTGCCCGCGTGCGGTTCGTGGTGCCCACTTCCCGGAGGATCGCGCCTGATTGGTTCATGACGTCCGGAACGCGAAACGCTCCACCGATCTCGACCAGCTCGCCGCGCGAGATGACCACTTCGCGTCCCGCCGCGAGCGCAGCCAGCATCAGAAGCGTCGCCGCCGCGTTGTTGTTCACGACGACCGCCGCGGCTGCGCCGGTCAGCCGCGCGATGAGGTGCTGCGCATGGACGTCGCGTCGGCCCCGAGCTCCGGTTTCCACGTTGTACTCGAGGTTCGTGTAACCGCCACCGATCTCTGCGATGCGCGCCATCGCCGCTGCTGACAGCGGCGACCTCCCGAGGTTCGTGTGCACGATCACGCCGGTTGCGTTGATGACGCGACCGAGCGACGGACGCATCGCCGCGCGAAGCCGTGCCGCGACGCCCGCCTCGATCCGCGCGACCGCCTCGTCGACGAGCACGGCCGCAACGGCGCCGGTCGCCAGCTGCTCCCGGAGCGCCGCGGTCTCGGCGCGCAGCGCATCGACGACCGCCGCGCGCCCATACCGTGCCTCGAGCGCCAGCATGGCCTCTCGCTGGCGAAGCTGTTCGATGGAAGGAATGACGCGGAGGTCCGTCACGGGGAAATCAGGATATCATTTCAATTCCGCCTTCATGTCCATGACGGATGCTCCAGACGACCGGCGCGATCCCAACGCGCTGCCCACGCCGCCGGTGCCGGATTACCGTCCGCTCGAACGGTTCTGGCCGTACGTCGATCTGCCCGAGCAGCCGACCGACGAGGAGCTGGCGGCGCTCAGCCCGGAGCTGAGCGAAGCGTTGTTCGGCACCAGCCGGCTGCCGTTCTCGGTGACGCTGGAATTCTCTCCATTCGACGGCCCGGCGTTCGATCGCGCCGTTTCACTGGCGCAGGCGTCTCGCGAATATCGCGTGCTGACGACTGCCGGCGGTCCGCGGCATCGCGCGCGCTACTTTCCGGAAGACGCGGCGCGACTGCGCGATCTCTTCGAGATCGTGGGGCGATACGACACCACCGACGTGCTCATTGACGATCGGCCCGTGCCGTATGCGCGAGAACTGTGGCTGCCGCTGATCTGGTTTCTGATCCGATAGTCATGCCGGAGCTCACCGAAATCCAGAAGGATCTGCTGGCGCTCGACGCCGAGATCAAGAAGCTCGAGGCGGAGTACAACATGTTCTTCGCCGGACGCGCCAAGCGTCCGCCGTGGGAAACGCGCGGCCGCGTCGACGCGCTGCTGAAGCGGTGGGGACGCACGCATGTCCAGTCGGGCGTCGATCGCTTCCGGCTCGATGCGCTGCAGACGCGGTATCGCAAGCTGACGGAGCTGTGGGATCGCGCGCTCCGTGCCCGTGAAGAGGGACGCCCGGGACCGTTCGCGCAGCGGCAGCCCGCGAAGCCCGACGTCGACGACCGCAAGGCGCCGGCCGCCGATGCAAAGGTCGTGGGTGTTGCCGCGTTCAGCGATCCGCTGCGCGAGATGGACAAGCTGCACGCGTTATACGATTCGCTGATGGAAGCGCGGCGCGGCGTCGGCGAATCCGCGGTGCCGTTTCACAAGTTCGCGGCCCTCGTGCAGGAACGCGTGGGCAAGCTGCGGCGCGGCGACGGAAGCGAAGTCGCGTTTCGGGTATCGGTGAAGGACGGAAAGGTGAGCCTGACGGCGCGGGGTGTGAAGGGAGCCGGGGAGTGAACGATCCGGGCCGGAAGGATCGGGCGACCCTCCCGGCCCCAATCGGAGCGTCAGCTTGCTTTGGTGACGTTGCCGGCCTGCGGGCCCTTCGGACCGTCAACGATCTCGAACTCGACCGCCTGGCCTTCCTCGAGCGTCCGGAACCCGTTCCCTTGGACCGCTGAGAAGTGGACGAATACGTCGCTGCCGCCGTCGCGCTCAATGAAACCGTAACCCTTGGCGTTGTTGAACCACTTGACCTTGCCTGTGATACGCATCGTACTTTCCCTGCCTCTTGCAATTGGGCCTGAACATAAAAAAAGACCGCGAGTGCGCGGCCTCGGCTTACGACGCTGGCCCGCCAGCGCCGCGGCAATAGTAAGGGCCGGCCGGGGGTAAGTCAAGGAAATCTCTCAATATGCGCGCAGTTTTGAGTGTTTCTGACAAGACGGGTCTCATTGATTTCGCCCGCGGACTTGCCGCGAGCGGCGTGGAGCTGGTGTCGACTGGAGGCACAGCGACCGCCATCGCCGACGCCGGTCTGCCCGTCGTCAACGTGTCCGACGTCACCGGTTTTCCCGAGATGATGGACGGCCGGGTGAAGACGCTGCACCCGAGGATTCACGCCGGCATATTGGCCCGCCGGCATCGCCGGGACGACCTCGCCGCCATCGCCGCGCAGCACATCACGCCGGTCGATCTCGTGGTCGTCAATCTCTATCCGTTCGCGAAGGCCGCCGCGGACCCGAATACGCCGTTCGATCACCTCGTCGAGCAGATCGACATCGGCGGCCCCTCCCTGCTGCGGGCGGCCGGCAAGAACTTCCAGGACGTCATGGTCGTCGTCGATCCCGCCGACTACCCGCGCGTACTCGAAGAGATGGCGCGGCCGGATGGTCCGTCGCTCGAGTTCAAGTTCGAGCTGATGAAGAAGGCATTCGCCCACACGGCGGAGTTCGACTCACTCATCGCGCGGACGCTGCACACGATTTCAGTCGAGAAGGGGCGGTTCATGCGTGGAGTCGGGCAGCAGGCTGCGCCGCCGGAAATCGTCACGGCTTCGACGCCGCTGCGATATGGCGAGAACCCCCATCAGCAGGCCTGGTGGGAACCGTTGCCTGAGCAGTTCGGTGCGTGGAAGGTGCACCAGGGCAAAGGCCTGTCGTATACGAACCTTCTGGATCTCGACGCGGCGTTGCGCATCGCGCTGGAGTTTCCCGAACCGGTCGGCGTCGTGATCAAGCACACGAACCCGTGCGGGGTTGCGACCGGCGCGACACCGGCGGAGGCGTACGTCGCCGCGCGCGAAGCGGATCCGTTGTCCGCGTTCGGCGGCATCGTCGGTTTGAACCGGCCCGTCGACGCCGACACGGCCAGGGCCATCACGTCGACCTTCATCGAAGCCGTGATCGCGCCGTCGATTGAGGCGGATGCACAGGAGATCCTCGCAAAGAAAGTCAACATGCGGGTCGTGACGGCGGACTTCGATCTGCTGGGCCGCAGCACGGGACAGGAGACGCGCTCGTTCCTCGGCGGGACGCTGACCCAGGATCGTGATCGCGTTACGGAAGCGCAGCGTCCGTGGCCATTGTCTTCGGGCTCGAGTCCGGCGGAGTCGAGCTCCGAGGCGTCGATCAAAGTCGTCACGCAGAAGCAGCCGACGCCCGAGGAGTGGACCGCCCTGCGCTTCGCGTGGCGCGTGTGCGCCCACGTCAAGTCCAACACCATCGTCTTCACGACCGCTACGAGAACCGCTGCCGTTGGGGCGGGGCAGATGAGCCGCGTCGATGCCGTCAAAGTGGCGGTCATGAAAGCGGGCGAAGGTGCGCTCAAAGGCACCGTCGTCGCGTCCGACGCGTTCTTTCCGTTCCGCGACGGCGTTGACGCCATTGCGGACGCGGGCGCGACCGCGATCGTGCAGCCGGGTGGTTCGGTTCGAGACTCCGAAGTCATCGCGGCCGCCGACGAGCGAGGTCTCGCGATGGTCTTTACGGGGCGCCGCCATTTCAGACATTAACGACCGTCGACCACCGCGCTGGCTGCTGTACGCGCTGATGGCCGCGGCGCTGGCGGTGTACTTCGTGGATCTCGGCGGCAGCTCGATCTGGGACGCGAACGAAGCGTTCTACGTCGAAACGCCGCGCGAGATGATTGCCGCGCACGACTTCATCAACCCGTCGTTCAACTATCTCCCTCGCTTCAACAAGCCCGTCCTCAGCTACTGGATCGTCGCGGGCTTCTACAGAGTGTTCGGCGTCTCCGTTGCCGTACAGCGGATCCCGATCGCGATCGGCGCGATGGTCATCATCGCGTGCGCGTTCTTCCTCGCCCGCGTCGCGGATCCGCGATTGATGCGGGATGCGGAGTGCGGCATGCGGGATGCGGAGCGCGGCATGCGGGATGCGGAGTGCGGCATGCGGGATGCGGAGTTCGGCATGCGGGATGCGGGGTCGGGGGGCCGGGAGGTGGGATCGGGGATTCGCGATGGGAGATTAGGGATTGGCGATTCCGCCCTGTGGGCCGCGCTCGGCCTCGCCGCGAACCCGCGCCTCGTCATGTTTGCGCGACGCATTTTCATCGACGTCTGGCTCACCATGTTCCTTGCGCTGACGCTGACGTGCTTCGCACTGAGCGAGCGCTATCCGGAACGGCGGCGTTACCTCGGCTGGATGTACGTCGCCGTCGGCCTCGGGACCCTTACGAAGGGTCCGGTGGCGATCGTCATCCCCGCGCTCGCGTTTGCGTTGTACCTCGCCGTTCGCGGCCAACTGCGTCGCGTACGCGACATGATGATTCCCAGCGGTGTCGTCATTGTTGCCTGCATCGTGCTGCCGTGGTACGTGGCGCTCTATCACGAGCACGGGTGGGCCCAAATCAGGTCCTTCCTGCTGACGGAAAACCTCGAGCGATATACCGAAGGCGCCGGCGTGCGCCAGGTGCGGGGATTGCTGTTTTACCTGCCCGTTCTCTTCAGCGACTCTTTCCCTTGGTCGGCGTTTCTGATTGGCGGAGCCGTGTTTTCATGGCGGCGCCGCAACCCGCTGGAGCTGCTGCTCTGGTCGTGGATCGTCGTCATCGTAGGCTTCTTTTCGCTTTCCGCCGGCAAGCAGGACCTCTACATCTTTCCGGTCGTGCCTGCGGCAGCGGCGATCGCCGGCCTCATGATGGCCCGCGCGTGCGAAGACGCCAGCGCGCGCCGGTGGGTGCGCGGGACGCTCGTCGCGGTCGGGGCATTGCTCGCCGCCGCAGGACTGGGCGCACTGTATGTCTTCGTCGGCGCCGGGCGTGTCTACGCATTGGGCGGAGCGACAGGAATCGGAGCCATGGCGATCGTGGGCGGGGTGATGTGTGCGGCGCTTGCGGTTACCGGACGACCGTTTCGGGCGGCTGGCGTGCTGCTGGCGGCGATCATCGCCGTGAACTGGGTCTTCGTGCTGCGTGTGCTGCCGGAGTTCGAGCGTTACAAGCCGGTGCCGGCGCTGAGCAGGGAAATCGCCAGCCGTCTACAGCCAGGCGACGTCGTCGCAAATTACCAGGTGGCGCTGCCGAGCATGGTTTACTACCTGGGACGGCACGTCGACGAGCACTTCGACACACCCTCGTTCGTTGCCGCAATCAACTCGCGCGACCGCGTGTATGGCGTGCTGACGGACGATGACTATCATGCGCTCGCGGCGGAGATCGGAAGCCGCACATGCGTGCTGAACCGGTACCCCGTCTTCAACGTGAAGCTCGGGAGCGTGCTCGCGCGCGCACCTCTCCCTGAGCTGCTGCTGATTTCGAACGAGTGTCGATGATCCGGGAATGCTAGGCCGCAGGCTGGGGCGAGGCCAGCGCGGCGCGAAGATCGGCCGCGGAAATCGCCGCCGGGCCGAAGCGGCTCACCGCAAGGCCGGCCGCGTAGTTTGCGAGGCGTGCCGCCTCGACCAGCGAAGCGCCGCCAGCCACCGCAAGCGCCATCGCTGCAATCACGGTATCGCCCGCGCCTGTCACATCCGACACCTCGCGCGCCTCTGCCGGAAGGTCGCACTCATCGTCCCCCGCGAGCAGCCACATCCCGTGTTCCCCCCGGGTAATCAGGACGCTGCCGCAGCGGGCGCGGGCCTTGAAACGATGCGCGGCTGCACGGGCATCCTCGCTGGTGCGAACGCGGGTCAGCGTCACTGCTTCCGCCTCGTGGTGGTTCGGGGTGACGAGCGACGCGCCGGTGTAGTAATCGATGTGCGGTACCTTGGGATCGACGAGCGAGAGGACGCCGCGCTCCCGCGCGCCGTCGATCGCCGCTCGCGCCACGCCTTGTGTCACCGCGCCTTTCTGGTAATCAGAGATGAGGACGACGTCCGCGTCCGCGAGCCCTTCGTGCACGGCTGCTGTCAGCCGTTCCTCGGTTTCGCGAGCCGTCGGGCCATCGTGCTCGTAATCGATCCGGGCGACCTGCTGGTTGCGGGTCGTCACTACGCGCAACTTGCGCGTCGTGCGGCGACCCGGGTCATCGATCAGGTGCGCGGAAATGTCTGCCGCCTTCAGCGCCGTGCGGAGGCGGTCGGCGTCCGGATCCGACCCCACGAGCCCGACGATGCGCACGCGGCCACCCATCGCGCGCACGTTGTGCGCCACGTTCGCAGCTCCGCCAAGCCGGAATTCCTCGGAGTGGAACGTGACGACGGGAACCGGCGCTTCAGGCGAGATGCGATCGACATGCCCGATCACGAAGTGATCGAGCATGACGTCGCCGACGACGAGGACGGATCGGCCGTCCGCCCGCGCGAGGATCGACGCGAGATCAGACGCGGACATGATCGGTCGGCGCCGGCTGCCACTCTGCTGCGTACGGCAGCGTCATCAGGACGAGAAACAGCATGAGGAATTCCGAGTCGCCGAAATTGTATTCGAACAGTCCGGCCGCAAGCATCGCCGCGATCGCCGCGAGGCCGGCATTCGACAGCGACGCGTTGCCCGTGCGGCGGCGCCGCAGGAAGTCCACGCACAGCGTGACGATGAACCAGAGCCACACCGCGAGCGCCGGGAGTCCGCGTTCGGCTGCGATCTGCAGCGGCACGTTGTGGAGATGCGGGTTGAGCTGATTGACCGCGCTCTTGTCACGGTAGTGCGGGTACACCTGGATCACCATGTTCGGGCCGACGCCGGTCAGCGGGTCGTCCTTGATGATGTGGATGCCCGATCGCATCATCGCCATCCGATCGATGTTCGACGGATCGGTGAGGCTGAACGTCGAATAGAGACGGGCAGTCAGATTCGCCGGGGCTGCGGCCAGGAATACGCCGAATGCCACCGGCAGCAGCGCAATCAGCCGGAAGTCGCGGAGAAGGAACAGCAGTCCGATTCCGACCGACGCACCGACCCAGGCGCTTCTCGTGAACGTGAACACGAGCGCAAGCACCAGCGCCGGCAGCACGAGCGCCGACCAGGCGCGGTTCTGCCGCGTGAACATGATCCGCGCCACGGCCGCGCAGGCGACGAGCATCAGCAGCCCCGAATACGTCATGTAGTGCCCGAGGGCCCCTTCGGGACGCTTTCCCAGATTGTCGAAGTTCAGGATCAGGTACTGCACGATGCCCACCGTCGCACTCAACGCGCCGACGCTGACGATGACGTCGACCGCAGTCATGCTGCGGCGTCCCCGCAGCAGCCGATAAGCGATCGGGACGATGAGATAGAGCACCAGCTGTTTGCAGTCGACGAGGCTCGTGCGGGGATCGACCGAGAATATCGAGGCGATGATCGTCGCGACGCCGTACGCCGCCAGCGGCCAGAACATCCGCGGCACTTCGACGCGCTCGCGATTTCGGACGACGAGCCACGCCCACAGGAGGGCGCAGATCGTCAGCAGGATGTCGGCTGCCGCGATCGACACCTGGAGCGCAGCCGCGAACGCCAGCAGCGACAGGTATGCCGCGCGCTCGAGCCGTTCGGCGGGCGCGTCGCTGTTCATCGCAGTGCGTTCTCGGCGGCTTCCAGAACGGCCGACGGCGAGAGCGTCGTCAAGCATCGATAATCACCCGGCGCGCATACGCGCTGGTCGCACGGACGGCAGGGAAGGCCCTCGATCTCGACCGACAAGGTAGTCGTGCGGCGGCTGCGCCATGGTGCCGATCGCGCGGCAAGCGTCGGTCCATAGATTCCTACCACCGGTGTGGCCGTCGCCGCCGCGACGTGCAGCGGCCCCGTGTCGCCGCCGATGAACAGCCGGCTTCGGCCGATGAGCGCCCGCAGCTCTGTAAGGTCGAACTCACCCGCATCGAGCACGCGGGCGCCATTGTCACCCAGTTTTGCGCGCGCCGCGAGGGCAATCCGCGACGCGGCGGATCGATCCGACGGCCCGGAACTGAGCACGATTCGACGCCGCGCATCCCGTCCCGCGAGTCCGACGATGGTATTGACAAAGGATGGCTCGGGCCAGCGGCGGAAGGGATTGCCCGCGCTGACGTGGAGGACGATGAGCGTGTCTCCGTCTCCTACGCCAGCCGTCCTCAATCGCGCCGCCACGCGTGCGTCTGCGGCAGGGTCGACGGGTATCTCCACGGGATCGACGTCGGGATCGGGCGCTCCGCCCGGCCATCCGGGGATTGCCTCGAGCAGATCCCATTGATTCCGAACGGAATGCCTCGCCCGCAGTTCGCGCGGCCGTTCGACGGTGCGCGTGTACATCCACGACCGTCCCTGAATCCGATAACCGACGCGCTCGCGCGCGCCGCTCAAGCGCGCCAGCCACGCGCTCCGTGGACCGCCGTGCAGGTCGATGGCGAGATCGAACCGGCCCTTGCGCAGGCGGCGCGCGAGCGCGAGGTCCTCGCGAATACGCTGCAGACCGCGGACGCGCGGGACCGTAATGATCTCGTCGAGGTGAGGATTGGTGCGGACGATCGGAGCGGCGGCATCTTCCACGACGTAGCTGAGTCGTGCCGAAGGATACGCCCGTCGCAGCGCGCGGATGAGCGGCGTCGTGAAGACGACGTCGCCGACGAGTCGCAGCCGGAGGAGCAGGATCGCCCGCGGCGCGAACGCTACGGCTCGATCGTCGCTTCGTCGATCAACATGACCGGAATGTCGTCCTTGATCTGATACACGCGCTTGCACTGCGGGCACTTGAGTGCGGTGCCGTTCTTCACCAGCTCCACTTTCGTCTTGCAGTTCGGGCACGCGAGAATCTCGAGCAGCTCAGGGTCGACGGCCATCAGGAACCTCGTCTGGTGTCATTCAACCACAGTTTGCGTCGGCGCCGGGCCTGCCGTCATTATAGGAGTGCTTATGCCTTACGGTTCAGCACTGCTGGCAGTCTGGCTTGTGGCGTCGCCAGGTCCGGTGCTCCAGCAGCCTGCGCCGCCGGCCGCGCAGAACGCGCCGGACGCCGAGTACTACTTCCTGCTCGGGCGATATCTCGAGGGCAGCGGGAAAGGGGAGGACGCGGAAGCCGCGCTGAAGCAGGCGATCGCGCTCGCTCCGCACAGCGCGGAGCCGCGCGCTGAACTGTCGGCCTTCTATGCCAGGCAGGACAAGGCCGTGGAAGCGATCGATGCCGCAGAAAACGCGCTGAAGATCGACCCTGCGAACCGGGAGGCGAACCGGGTGCTCGGCTCCGTCCTCGCGGCACTCGTCGAACAAGGGCAGCCCGCGCGAACGGCCGACGATCTCTCCACGTACTCGCCACGGGCGATCAAGGCGCTCGAGATCGCGCGCGGCACCGACGGCACCGAGGAGCTCTCGGTCGATCTCGCGCTCGCGCGCCTGTATTTGCGCGCCAACCGGCCTGCCGATGCGCTCTCGCCGCTGCATCACATCTTCCTCGAGAATCCGGGATTCATTCAGGGCGCGCTGCTGCTTGCCCAGGCACAACAGGCGGCAGGGAAGCCGGAAGAGGCGCTCGCGACACTCGATTCCGTCCTGGCCGATGATCCGTCGCAGATCCGTGCGCGCGTGGCGCAGGCCGAAATTCTGGAGCAGCAGCGCCGCTGGAAAGACGCCGCTCAGTCCTGGCAGTCTGCGCAGGAGTTGATGCCGACCAACGGCGACATCGCCGCTCGTCGAGCGATGGCGCTGCTCAACAGCCGCGACATGCCGGCTGCAGAATCGGCGGCCAGGGCCGCAAGAGCGTCGAATCCGAACGACATTCGCGTGCTCTACGTGCTCGGCGTGGCCCTCGAGGCGCGGAATGCATTCGACGAAGCAGTACCCGTGCTGGAAGAAGCCGCGCGCACCGCGCCCGACAACACCGCGGTTCTCTTTCAATATGGCGGCGCGCTCGATCGCACCGGGAAGAAGGCGGAGGCCGAGAAAGTCTTCCGCAGCGTCATCGACAAGAATCCGCGCGACGCCGACGCCCTGAATTATCTCGGCTACATGCTCGCCGACGGAGGCACCGCGCTGGACGAAGCCGTGGGTTACATCCAGCGCGCGCTCGAGGTCGACCCCGACAACCCGTCGTTCCTCGACAGCCTTGGCTGGGCGTACTTCCGCCAGGGCAAGCTCGATCTCGCCGATCGTCCGCTGACCGCCGCGGCGGACAAGGAGCCGAAGAACTCCGTCATCCAGGATCACCTCGGGGATCTGCGCATCGCGCAGCGCCGCAAGGCGGAAGCCGTCGCGGCGTGGCAGCGTGCGCTGTCGGGCGACGGCGAATCGATTGATCGCATCCGCATCCAGAAGAAGATCTCCGACGCGCAGCGATGAGGCGCGTCGTCCCACTCGTTCTGGCGCTGTCACTCGCCGCCTGCGCCCCGCCGCACGCGCCCTCGCTTCCGTCGGGCGACGGCGCGCCCGTATCCGACTTTGCGTCCGCCTACACCGACGCGACCCGGGGCTGCACGGACATCCGCACGTTCAGTGCCGTGCTCGCCATGTCGGGCAAAGCGGGACGCACGAAGCTGCGCGGCCGCCTCGAAGCAGGATTTTCGGCGCCGGCGAGCATGCGCCTCGAAGGCATCGCGCCGTTCGGCAAACCGATCTTCGTGCTGACTGCCGCGGACGAACACGGCACGCTCGTGCTGACGCGCGACAACCGCGTGCTTCGCGACTCGCCGGCCGCGTCGATCGTCGACGCACTGGTCGGAGTGCCGCTGGGCGCCGCGGCAATGCGGACCATCGTCGATGGCTGCGGGACGATGGGAGGCACGGCACCGACGGCCGGCCGCGGGTACGCGAATGGGTGGACGGCGGTCGAGTTTCCCGACCATGTCGTGTATCTGCAGCGCGTCAGCGACAGGTGGCGCGTGGCTGCGGCAGCGCAGGGTTCGCTCAGTGTCTTTTACAGCGACTTCGATGAGCAGCGCGCGACGACGATCCGCCTGGTCGTTCAGAATGGTGGCCGGGTCACGGCCGACATCACGCTCCGCCTCTCGCAGCCGGACGTCAACGCCGCGATCGACGCGAGTGCGTTCACCGCCGATGTGCCTGCGGACGCCGACCCCATCACTCTTGAAGATTTGCGCCGTGCCGGCCCGATGGGAGAGGCCGGGTCGTCAGGCGCCATCGAGCTTCGGTAAAATCCCTTCACCGGATGCCCACTCCGCGGCTGCGAATCAGCGTGCGAGCGCACGCGAAGGTGAATCTCGACCTGCGCGTGCTTGGCGTACGCCCGGACGGCTACCACGAGCTTCGAACCGTTTTTCAATCGATCGAATTGCACGACGTTCTCGTCTGCGAAGAACGTCCCGGGCCGTTGACGCTCAAGTGCCGGACGCCGGGGATCCCGCTCGATGAACAGAACCTCGTGTGGAAGGCAGCCGGCCAGTTGTGGGCGGCGCTGGGCCGCGCCGGCGAGGTGCGCGACACGCAGATCACGATTGAAAAGAAGATTCCTGTCGAAGCGGGACTGGGCGGCGGGAGCGCCGATGCGGCGGCCGCGTTGGTCGGCCTCGCCCGGCTCTGGGGCGGTGCGGCCATGTCGCTGCTGCGGGAGATCGCGGGCACCATCGGCGCAGATGTGCCGTTCTTTCTGGCGGGTGGGACGGCGCTCGGCCTCGGCCGCGGCGAGGAAATCTATCCGCTCGTCGACTTGCCGCGCCATTTCGTCGCACTCGTCCGGCCGCCGTTCGGCGTGTCCACTCGCGAAGCCTACGGGTGGTACGACGAGGACCGCGCAGCCGGCGTCCGCGATCAGGTGCGCGAGCTGCAGCTCCTGCCGGTGCCATGGCCCAGCCGGGCCGCGCAAATGGTCAACGATCTCGAGCCGCCCGTCGTCCGGCGGCATGTCGAGATTACGACGCTCAAGGCGCAGCTGAAGGATGCGGGAGCCGTGGCGACGGCCATGTCCGGCAGCGGCTCTGCTGTTTTTGGTCTGTTCAGGAGCCGGTCGGCAGCCGAACGGAGTATCCGTCCACTTTGCCGGAACGGGGTGCGTGGCTGGGTCACGCGGACGCTCAGCCGTGCCGAGCATGAACGTCGGGGGAAGCCTCGTCGGGTCAGCCGATAAGCACAAACCCTCGATTCCAGATCAGTGAGCTTCCATCGACTTCCAGGACGCAGGACTTCCACGAGTTCGGGTTGGGGTGGGGCTGGGAATTTGCACAGATCTCGTCCCTTACGCTAAAATCGACCTTTTCCAGAGGGGTCGCGGGGCCGCGCCGACAGGCTGCTCTGAAGCGGCGGATCGACACGGGGCGGATCCGTGTCGTCCGCGGGGTGGGGCGTGGCCAAGCGGTAAGGCGCGGGACTTTGGATCCCGTATTCGGAGGTTCGAATCCTCCCGCCCCAACCAACACTGTGAGCGTCGCAGGTATTCCGTGAACAATCCTCCGCCTGGAGCGATGCCGGCCATCGGGCGCGGCCAGTTGAAACTCTTCTCGGGCAGCGCGCACCGCGCGCTGACGGACGAGATTGCGGAATTCTTGAGCGTGCCGATCGGGCATGCGCGTCTGCAGCGCTTCCCCGACACGGAGGTCTCGTTCCAGATCGACGAGAACATCCGAGGCACCGACGTGTTCGTCGTGCAGCCGACGTGTGCGCCGGTCGATCACCATCTGGTCGAGATGTGCGTGATGATCGACGCCTTCCGCCGCTCTTCCGCGTCGCGGATCACGGCGGTCATTCCGTATTACGGTTACGCGCGGCAGGATCGGAAGGACAAGCCGCGGGTGCCGATTTCGGCCAAGCTCGTCGCGAACCTGTTGAGCGCCGCAGGCGCGAACCGGGTGCTGACGATGGATCTGCACAAGGCGCAGATTCAGGGTTTCTTTGACATACCGGTCGACCACCTGTTCGCGGCGCCGGTCATCATCGAGCACCTGTCGCGGCTCGAGAGTCCGAACCTGACGATCGTCTCACCGGACGCCGGCGGTGCGGAGCGCGCGCGCGCGTATGCGAAGCGGCTCGACGCCGAGCTGGCGATCATCGACAAGCGCCGTTCGGAGGACGGCACCGCGGAGGTGATGAACGTCATCGGCGACGTGACGGGACGCACGTGCATTCTGCAGGACGACATCATCGATACTGCAGGCACGATCGTGAAAGCGGCCAATGCGTTGAAGGCGAACGGCGCGGAACGCGTGTTCGCCTGCGCGGTGCACGGCGTGCTCTCGAGCAACGCCATCGAGCGTTTGGAGGCGGCGCCGATCGACCAGGTGATCATCACCAACACGATCCCGCTGCAGACCGAAAAGGCACGGTGCTGCAAGAAGATCAAACAGCTGTCCGTGGCGCGGCTGCTCGGGCAGGCGATTCGGAGTATTCACGAGGAAACCTCTGTTTCTTCGTTGTTCGTGTAGGGGTTTAGCGATATGGACGCAGTACTTCAGGCAGAGAAGCGGGACACCCGAGGGAAGAACGAGGCGCGGCGGCTGCGCGCGGCAGGACGGATTCCCGCCGTCGTGTACGGGGCGGGCAAGGACAAGGCGATCGAAATCGCCGTCGATCCGAAAGTGCTGTTGCGCATCCTTCACTCCGAATCCGGCGTGAACACGCTGATCGGACTCGAGGGCGTGGAGTTTGGAGGGGGCAAGGTGCTCGTGAAGGAGTACCAGCTCGATCCCATCGATCACCGGCTGCTGCACGCCGATTTCTACGCCGTCGCGATGGACAAGGCGATCACCGTCACGGTGCCCGTTGTCCTGAAGGGCGAGGCGAAGGGCGTCAAGCAGCAGGGGGGCATCGTCGACTTCGTCACGAGAGATCTCGAGGTCGAGTGTCTGCCGGGAGAGATTCCCGAGCACATCGACGTCGACGTCTCCGAGCTGATGCTGCACCAGGGCGTGCGCGTGCGCGACCTGCAGTCGAGCGGCAAGTGGAAGCCGGTCACCGAGCCCGATACGATGATCGTGCACGTCGTGGCGCTGAAGGCCGAGGAGCCGGCGCCCGCCGAAGCCGCAGCGGCGCCTGCCGTGGCCGCCGCGGAGCCCGAAGTCATCAAGAAGGGCAAGAAGGAAGAGGAAGAGAAGTAATCGGCGAATTAGTGAATTGGTGACCTGGCGAATTCATGCAATTCACCAATCCACCAGCTGACCATTCACTGATTCCATGAAGCTGATCGTCGGCCTGGGGAACCCCGGGTCCAAGTACGCGGCCACGCGTCACAACGCGGGATTTGAAGCGGTGGACCTGGTGGCCAGCCGACACGGGTTGACGTGGGAGACAGCGCCGAGAGGCATCGACGCGCTGTCGTGCAAGTGGATGATGGGAGGCGCGATCGTCGCGAAACCTCTCACGTTCATGAACCGCAGCGGGGAGGCGGTTGTCGGCCTGCTGCAGTTCTACAAGATCGAGGTGGCCGACCTGCTCGTCATCGTCGACGAGGTTCAGCTCGAAGCGGGACGCATCCGCCTCAGGCCGGCGGGTTCGGCGGGCGGCCATAACGGACTGAAGTCGATCATTCAGTCGCTGGGGACGGAGGCGTTTCCGCGGCTGCGGATCGGCGTCGGACGCGGGGACGCGCAGCGCGACCTCACGGACCACGTGCTCGGGCGCGTGGGGCCGGCCGAACGGCCGGTGATCGAAGAGGCGATCGGCCGTGCGGCCGACGCCGCGGAACTGTTCGTCGAGGAGGACATCATGTCCGCGATGAACCGGTTCAACAGGAAGGACGATGTGGTGAAAGAGTGACAACTACGCAACTCCGCAACCCCCAACTGCTCGAGGTGTCGACCGCCGGACGGAATGCCCTTGTGTCGTTGGTTGTTGTGTCGTTGGGTCGTTGACCGCGGCACCCAGCCGTCTCCTTGGGAGCTGACGCTGCACGCGCTTCACGCTCTCCGTTAGGCCAGAAGGAGCATCAATGAGTCAGAGACAGTACGAACTCGTTTACATCATCGCCCCTGAAACGGGCGAGCAGGAGATCGCCGATCTGCACACGCAGATCGAGCAGATCGTCCAGCGCTTCCACGGCACGCTCGAGAAGACCGAGAACTGGGGCCGCCGCAAGCTCGCCTACGAGATCGGCCATCACAAGGAAGGCGTCTACGTCGTCGAGACCTTTTCGGGCTCCGGCGAGATGGTGAAGGAGATCGAGCGTCGGCTCCGCGTCGCCGACTCGATCGTCCGGTATCTCACCGTCCGCGTCGACGAGGACCTGCGCGTGGCGCAGCGCCATCACGACGAACGGAAAGCGACGCAGGCGCGGCGCCGCACGGCCCGCGGGCTGCCGCCGGAGCCGCAGCCTGGCGAGCGGCGTGGCGACATGGATGAGGAAGACGACCGGATGGAAGGCGTGGAGGTGGGACGATGAGCGAGGAACGCTCGGGTGGTCGCGGCCGCGGCGGAAAGAAAGACGACAAGGCGAAGGGCGGCGAGCGTCCGCGCGGCGGATTCTTCCGCCGGCGCCGGGTCTGCAAGTTCTGCGCGGACAAGATCGACTACATCAATTACAAGGACGTCCGTCTCCTGACGCCGTTCATTCCGGAGCGCGGCAAGATCCAGCCCCGGCGGATCTCGGGCACCTGCGCGAAGCACCAGCGCGCGCTGCAGACCGCGATCTCGCGTGCGCGTCAGCTCGCGCTCATTCCGTATGTCACGGACTAATCAGGTTCGGGGTTCAGGGTTCGGGGTTCAGGCCCCGAACCTGAAAATCGAGGTCAGCCAATGGAAGTGATTCTGAGAGAGCACGTCGACAACCTCGGGCGCCGCGGCGACATCGTGAAGGTCGCCGAGGGCTACGCCCGCAACTTTCTGCTGCCGCGCAAGCTTGCGCTGGCCGTGACGGACAACAACAAGCGCCAGATCGAGCGCGAGAAGAAGATTGCCGAGACCCGCGAGGCCGAAGAACGGTCGCAGGCGGAAGCCATCGCGCAGCGGATCGCGCAGCTCGAGATCGAAGTGGCGCGCCGGGTCGGCGAGAACGACACGCTGTATGGCTCCGTGACGTCGGCGGACATCTCGCACGCCCTCCAGGCCAAGGGTTTCGACGTCGAGAAGAGAAAGATCCAGCTGTCGGAGCCCCTCAAGACGCTTGGCGAATCGACCGTTCCGGTCAGGATCCACCGCGACGTGACCGCGCAACTGCGCGTGAAGGTCGTGGCGGAACATTCGTGAATACGTGAATTGGCCGGCTGGTGAATCGAATTGGTGAATGATGGTTGACGGGTGTTCCCCGGTCGTGGAAACTACGTCGAGCAATTCACCAATTCATTAATTCACCGATTCGTCAAAGTTCGCCCCGTGCCAGAAGTTTCGACGCCAGAACGTACGCTCCCTCACAATCTCGAAGCCGAGAAATCCGTACTCGGCGCGATCCTCGTCAACAACGAAGCATTCAATCACGCCGCCGAGCTGATTGACGGACGTGATTTCTTCCGGGACGCGCACCGGCGCATCTTCGACAAGATGGTGCTCCTGAGCGAGCGCGGCGACGCGATCGACCTCGTGACGCTCAAGGAGGAGCTCGGCCGCGTCGGCGAGCTCGACGCCGTTGGAGGCCCGGCGTACGTGGCGTCGCTGGCCGACGGCGTGCCGCGCTCGGCCAACGTCGAGCACTACGCGCGGATCGTCAAGGAAAAGGCGACGCTCCGGAACCTCATTTTCTCTGCCAACCGGATCCTCGCGACCGCGTACCAGGCCGAGGACGACCCGGACGTGATCCTCGACGGCGCCGAGAAGGCGATCTTCGAGATCGCGCAGGACCGCGCGCACACGGGGTTCACACCGCTCAAGGACCTCGTGCAGACGAGCTTCGCGACCATCGAGAAGCTGCAGCAGCACAAGGGGATGGTCACGGGCGTTCCGACGGGTTTCGTCGACCTCGACCACATGACCTCCGGCCTGCAGCCGTCCGACCTCGTGCTGGTGGCGGCGCGCCCGTCGATGGGAAAAACGAGCTTCGTCCTGAACGTCGCGCAGCACGTCGGCATTCACACCGACCTGACCGTTGGTTTCTTCAGCCTCGAGATGTCGAAGGAGCAGTTGTTCATGCGCATGCTGACGGGAGAGGCGCGGATCGACGCGCACCGCTTCCGCAGCGGCTTTCTGAACGAGAAAGACTACGGGCGGCTGTCGCACGCGCTCGGCACGCTTGCCGAGGCGCGCGTGTACATCGACGACACCGCGTCGATCGGTGTTCTCGAAATGCGCGCGAAAGCGCGGCGGCTGCAGGCGGAGCACGGCCTCAATCTGCTCATCATCGACTATATCCAGTTGATGCAGGGCCGCGGACGGTTTGAGAACCGTCAGGCGGAGCTGGCGTCGATTTCCCGATCGCTGAAGGGGCTCGCGAAGGAACTGCACGTGCCGGTCGTCGCGTTGTCGCAGCTGTCGCGTGCGCCGGAGACGCGCTCCGATCACCGGCCGCAGCTGTCGGACCTCCGCGAGTCGGGCGCGCTCGAGCAGGACGCCGACGTCGTGATGTTCATCTATCGCGACGAGCAGTATCGCGACGCCGATGGGCAGCCGAACCAGGAATCCGAAGGCGTCGCCGAGATCATCGTCGGCAAGCAGCGCAACGGTCCGGTAGGTACGGTGAAGCTGGCGTTCATCAAGGAGCACACGCGGTTCGAGAACCTCGCGCAGGGCGCGGCGTAGTGGCGCGAGCGCGGGATCGCGAATTCACTGACTGCCGTTCATGAATCGGCCGACCGTCGCGCGCGTGGATCTGGCCGCAATCGAGAACAACCTCCGCGCGATTTCAGCGTTTCTCGTCTCGTCATTGGATCCGCCGTCGGCCGGCCGCGCGCCGCGCACCGCCCCCGGCGTCATCGCCGTCGTCAAAGCCAATGCCTACGGGCACGGCGCTGTGCCCGTCGGTCTGGCACTCGAGCGCGCCGGCGCGGCGATGCTCGCGTGCGCGGACATCGAAGAAGGCGTCGTCCTGAGGCGCGGCGGTGTTCGGATACCGATTCTCGTCTTCGGCGCGCTCGGGATCAGTGATCTGGAGGGGGTCTTCGACTACGACCTGACGCCGACGATTTCCACGCCTTCCGCCGCCCGCGCGCTCGCCGCCAAATCGAGGCCTGTCCCCGATTCGCACACCTCCGGCGCAAATCGGGGTCAGACCCCGCCCGCGCGCTCCGCCGCGCAAATCGGGGTCAGACCCCGGCGGCTGCGGTATCACCTCAAAATCGATACCGGGATGAACCGGCTCGGGTTCAGGCACGATAACCTCGAGCGGACGCTCGCCGGACTCGCGGCGTCGCCAGACCTCGAGATCGACGCTGCGTACACACATTTCGCCACCGCCGACGACCCTGAGAGTACGCAGTTTCCGCGGCAGCGCGACCGCTTCGAGCAGGCGCTGCAGACGATCGACGCGCTCGGTCTCAAGCCGCGCTATCGCCACGCCGCCAACAGCGCGGCGCTCCTCCGCGACGAACGGACCTGGTACGACTTCGTCCGCCCCGGGCTCCTCTTGTACGGAATCGTCCCGCCGCCGCTCGCGTCGACTCTCGCGTTGCGACCTGCTCTGTCACTCCACAGCCGTATCGTGCATGTCAAGGGCGTCCGCGCCGGTGAGGCGACGGGATACGGATTGAACACGCCGTTCTCCGACGCCGCAACAATCGCGGTCGTTCCGGCCGGGTACGCCGACGGCCTCGACCGCCGGCTCGCCGGCACCGGGTACATGCTCGTGCGCGGCCGGCGTGCGCCGATCGTCGGCTCCGTCTGCATGGACAT
Organism: Vicinamibacterales bacterium; assembly: GCA_035492775.1. Lineage (GTDB taxonomy): Bacteria > Acidobacteriota > Vicinamibacteria > Vicinamibacterales > 2-12-FULL-66-21 > DATJFQ01. Next base: position 31,142 of record DATJIW010000034.1, on the reverse strand, counting down.
GACAATGATCGATGTGACCGGCATGGACGTGAGCCCCGGCGACGAGGTGATCATCGTCGGCGACCAGGAGGGCGCATCGATCGGTGTCCGCGAGATGGCAGCGGCGATCGGCACGATCCCCTACGAGCTTCTCTGCCGCGTCGGCACCAGGATTGAAAGGGTGTACGACGGGTCGGAGCGTTTTGGATCCGCATGAAGGCGCCGAAAACGATCTACGCGTGTCAGGAATGCGGAGCGCAGAGCCAGAAATGGCTCGGGCGCTGCGCCGAGTGCGGTGCCTGGAATTCGCTCGTCGAAGAACGCGCGATCCCGGCGCCCGTCGCGGGGGGCGCAGCGGCGGCTGCCAGCGGCAACCGGTACGCGCTCGCAGGCGCGGCAGGTCCCCGGCTGTACGAGGAGATCGACACGGGCGTCGCCGAGCGGCTGACGACGGGCATCGGGGAATTCGATCGAGTGCTTGGCGGCGGCGTCGTCCCCGGATCCCTCGTGCTGATCGGCGGCGAGCCGGGCATCGGCAAATCCACCCTGCTGCTCCAGGCGGCGGCGCACTTTGCCGCGACCATCGGGCCGGTCCTCTACAGCTCGGGCGAAGAATCGGAACACCAGATCAAGTCGCGCGGCGAGCGGCTCGGCGTCGGGCACGCGCCCCTGTATCTTCTCGCCGAAACCTGTCTCGAACGCATCCTCGAAGAAATTGCGCGGCTTCGTCCCGCGCTGGTGGTCGTCGATTCGGTGCAGACGGTCTTCTCGCTCAAATTTCAGTCCGCCCCCGGCAGCATCGGGCAGATCCGCGAGGCTGCGACTCAGCTGCTCTTTGCCGCAAAAGGTCAGAACATCCCCACGTTCCTCGTCGGCCATGTTACGAAGGACGGCAATCTCGCCGGCCCGAAATCGCTCGAGCACATCGTCGATACGGTGCTGTATTTCGAAGGCGAGAAGCATCACGCGCATCGGGTGGTCCGCGCGGTGAAGAATCGATTTGGCGCCGTCAGCGAGCTTGGCGTCTTCGAGATGACGGGCAAAGGCCTCAAACCGGTGCCGAATCCGTCGGAGCTGTTTCTGTCGGAGCGGCCCGCCAACGTTCCAGGGTCCGCCGTGCTCTGCTGCGTTGAAGGGTCGCGTCCGCTCCTCGTGGAGGTGCAGGCGCTCGTCAGCTCGACGTCGTACGGCAACGCTCGCCGGATGGCGAGCGGCATCGATCAGAATCGGCTGTCGCTGCTGCTCGCGGTGCTCGAGAAGCGCGCGGGATTGAACATGGCGGGGGAGGACGTGTTCCTCAACGTCGCAGGCGGAATGACGATCGACGAACCAGCGGCCGATCTGGCCGTCATCGCCGCCGTCGCGTCCAGCATGCGGAATCGGGCGATCCGCGAAGGGACGGCGGTCTTCGGTGAAGTGGGGCTGGCGGGCGAGGTCCGAGGGACTACCCAGGGCTCGCTGCGCGTTCGCGAGGCCGCCCAAATGGGTTTCACGCGCTGCGTCGTCCCCCAGGGCGCTTGCTCGACGGACGAAATGCCGGCTGGCTGCGAGCTGGTGATCGTCAAGAACATCAACGAGGCGCTGGACCAGTTGATGGACTGGTAGTCAGCCGGCGCCGTTTGGTCACGCCCACGGCGACGTTCATCACATCCGCCGAACACCCTGACGGAGACGGCGCACAATCGAAATCGCGTGAGTGATCTCGTCTACGCCTGCCGGGTCCTCCGAAAGAGTCCGATGTTCGCGGCCGTGGCCGTGCTGACGCTCGCGCTTGGTATCGGTGCGAACGTCACGATGTTCACTGTCGTCAGGGCGACGCTGTTCGCCCCGCCGCCCGTGCACGACATCGGCAGCCTGTTCGCCATCTACATGGTCGACGCGCAGAACGTGGTCGCGGGCAACCGCTACCTGCCGACGTCCTACGGCAACTATCGCGATCTGCGCGAGCGGACGACGACGTTTTCGGACGTGGCCGTGATCCAGCTGATCTCGATGACGGTGTCGGACCAGGAGAGCGCCGAGCCGGTGAACGGCGAGATGATCAGCGCCAACTATTTCGGTGTACTCGGCGTCAGGCCCGAGCTGGGTCGCGGCTTCGCCGTCGGGGAAGACGACCCGCACGGCGGGTCCAACCTCGTCGTGCTCAGCCACGCGATGTGGGTGCGGCATTTCGGCGGAGAGCGGACGATCATCGGCCGGACGATTCAGCTCAATTCGCAGCCCTTCACGATCATCGGCGTCATGCCGCCGCGGTTCAAGGGGACGTGGGCGTTCTCGCCGGCCGAAATGTTCTGGGTATCGCTGGCGGCCCGGAACACGGTGCTGACCGCACCGGCGCGCGAAGTATTCGATCTTCGGCGCGGCGTCATGCTCTACCCGATCGGGCGTCTGAAGCCGGGTGTGAACGCGAGCCAGGCGGCGGCGGAGATGGCGGCGATTGGGGACGGTCTCGCCCGCGAATACCCCCGCGATAACGGCGGCCGCACACTGGCCATCCATCCGCTCGGGGCTGCGATCGTCGGTATCAACGAGCGCGGTCAATATGTGCGAGTTGCGCAGGTGCTCGCGATCGTCGTGGGATTCGTCCTGCTGATCGCGTGCGTGAATCTCGCCAACCTGCTGCTTGCTCGAGCCGCCGGCCGGATCCGGGAGATGGCGGTGCGCGGCGCTCTCGGTGCGACGCGGGCGCGCCTGATCCGGCAGATGCTGACCGAGGGCGTGGTGCTGTCCATCCTCGGCGGCGCGGCCGGACTGCTGCTGGCGACATGGGGCCGCGCGGCGCTCTGGGCGATGCGGCCGCCGTTCCTCGCCGACAGCACAATCGACCTGACATTCGACGGACGCGTCGCCGCGTTCACAGCGGCGATCGCCGTCGGAACTGGATTGATGTTTGGAGCGTTGCCGGCGATCCGGGCCACCCGCCCGAGAATCGTGGACGCGCTCAATGCGGGCGGACGCGCGGGACACGTCGCCGCCGGCGCGCGTCTGCGGCGAACGCTCGTCATGGCGGAGGTAACGCTCGCCGCGACAGCGCTGGCGGGATCGGGGCTGTTCCTCCGCAGCCTCGAGCACGCAGAGCGAATCGATCCCGGTTTCGAATCGCAGCGGCTGTTCGTCTTCAGCGCGAACCTGGACGATCGCTATACGCCCGAAAGGGCACTCCAGTTCGTGGACGCTGCGCTGCGTGAAGCGCGGAACGCGCCCGGCGTCGTCAGCGCCGCGGTAGCGGGCTCGTCGCCGCTGGGCGGCGCCGCGATTCGCAGCGTGTTCCTGGACGATCGCGCGCCCGATGCGCGCGGCGTCTACGTCACCACCACGTCGGTGACGGCCGACTATTTCGACACGATGCGCATTCCGCTCCGTCGGGGACGGCTGCTGACGGCGGCCGACAACGCCCAGTCCGCGCGCGTCGCGATCGTCAGCGAGAGCTTCGCGAAACGGTTCTGGCCCGCGGGCGAGGCCCTGGGACGAAGGCTGAAGTTCTTCACGGATACGGACTGGCGGACAATCGTCGGCATCGTCCCCGACGTCGCGGTCGACGAGTTGGGCGCCGAGCCGCGGCCATTCGTTTACGTGCCGCTGGCGCAGCTCTACGTCCCTGGCTTGACGATGCACGTGCGAACTTCAGGAGCACCGGACGCGGTTCTGCCTGTCGTGCGCGAACGCGTGCGGCGGCTCGACCCCGCGATCGCAATCGTCGGCGCGAGCACCATCGCCGGCGTCCTCGACCAGGTGTTGTGGGCACCGAGGACCGGCGCGCAGCTGCTCGGCCTGTTCGCCGGGGTGGCCGTCCTGCTGGCGCTCATCGGGATTTATGGTGTCATGTCGTATACGGTTCACCAGCGTCGTGCCGAGATCGGCATCCGGATGGCGCTCGGCGCCGACGCCGGCGAGATTCGGCAGCTCATCCTGCGCGACGGAATGGCGCCGGCGTTCGGGGGCCTGATCGTCGGAGTCGGAGTGTCCGTCGTCCTGGGCCGCTGGGCGGCGTCATTGCTGTACGACGTGCCGGCCTGGGATCTGCCTGCCCTCGGAGTGACGGCGATCTGTCTGATCCTCAGCGCGTTCGGGGCATGCTGGCTCCCGTCCTTGCGGGCAGCGCGCACCGATCCGCTGCAGGCGCTCAGCGAGCGCGGCTGATTCTTTCCGACCTCGACACTGCTAGGATACGGCGCTGGAGAGTGACCATGCGCCGCGCGGCAGTCGCGTCTTCGATCCTCGTGCTCTGCGCCATGACGGGGTCCACGGTTGTACGCTCGCAGGCTGCAGTGGGCCGCGAACGCATCCTTCTGGACGGGGGCTGGCGCTTTGCCTTCGGCCACACCTACGACGTCGCCAAGGATTTTGGATACTCGCGCGGGGAGCCGTTCGCCAAAGCGGGATCCGCGCCTGGCGCGCTTTCGGCGCGCTTCGACGACAGCGCGTGGCGTCAGATCGATCTGCCGCACGACTGGGTGGTCGAACTCCCGTTCGTCGACGGCAAGGTCTCGAATCTGGAGAGCCATGGATACAAGCCCGTCGGCCGGAATTTTCCCGAAACCACGATCGGCTGGTATCGAAAGAAGTTCGACATCCCGGAGTCGGACGAGGGGCGCCGCCTCGGGCTCACGTTCGACGGCATTTTCCGCGACAGCGAAATCTGGCTGAACGGCCACCGCATCTGCAGCAACCTCTCGGGCTACATCGGTTTCGACTGCGACATCACGGACTACGTGAACTACGGTGAGACGAACCAGCTCGTCGCTCGTGTCGATGCGAGCCAGGTGGAAGGGTGGTTCTACGAGGGCGCGGGCATCTATCGACACGTGTGGCTGACGAAGACGTCACCAGTGCACATCGCGCCGGATGGCGTGTTCGTGACGAGCAGCGTGGACGGAAAGAGTGCTCGGATCGTCGTAGCGACCACCGTTCGCAATGACTCGGCGAAGAGCGTCAACGTTTCGGTTGGACACTCGCTTGCGTTCGATGGCGGAGGCACGGCGACCGGCGGCAGTTCCGGTGCCGGCTCGCCCCTAGAGCCGTGGTCGTCACGCACGATTGACCTGACGCTCGACGTGCCAAGTGCGCACCTCTGGTCGCTCGACGATCCATATCTGTATCAGCTTGCGACGACCGTCACGGTCGACGGCGAGCAGGTCGATCGCGTCTCGACGCCGTTCGGCATTCGCACGATCCGATTTGACAAGGACAACGGCTTCTTCCTGAACGGCGATCGGGTCGAGATCAAAGGAGTCTGCGATCACCAGGACCATGCGGGTGTCGGCAGCGCGATTCCGGATCGCCTGAACGCCTGGCGCCTCGAGCAGTTGAAGAAGTATGGCGTCAACGCGCTGCGGACGTCGCACAATCCGCCGACGCCCGAACTGCTCGATGCGGCCGATCGCCTCGGCATTCTCGTGATGGACGAGAACCGCCTGATCGGCTCCTCGCCTGAGATTCTCAGCCAGCTCACACGCCTCGTGATGCGCGATCGCAATCACCCGAGCGTGATCATGTGGTCGCTCGGCAACGAGGAGCCGGAGCAGTCGACCCCGCGCGGGGCCCGCATCGGCGCGACGATGGCGCGGACGGTGAAGGCGCTCGATTCGTCGCGGCCCGTGACCTTTGCCTCGAACGCCCACAACAGCGACACCGGCATCCACACGGTGCTGGACCTGCGCGGGTTCAACTACAAGAACATCTCCGACATCGATAAGTACCGCGCCGAGCATCCCAGTCAGATCCTTTTCGGCAGCGAAGAAGCGAGCACCGTCAGCACGCGCGGGATTTACGAGAACGATCCGGTGCGGACGTACGTGTCGGCGTACGACGTGAACAAGCCGGACTGGGGAGCGACGGCGGAGGACTGGTGGACCTTCTACGACGCGCGGCGGTGGCTGGCTGGCGCTTTCGTCTGGACCGGCTTCGATTACCGCGGCGAGCCGACGCCGTACAGCTGGCCGTCGATCAACTCACACTTTGGCATTCTCGACACCTGCGGCTTCCCGAAGGACATCGCGTTCTATTACCAGGCCTGGTGGACGACCCAGCCGGTGCTGCACGTGTTTCCGCACTGGAACTGGGCGGGACGCGAAGGGCAGTCGATCGACGTCTGGGCCTTCAGCAATCTGGACGCGGTGGAACTGAAAGTGAACGGCCGTTCTGTTGGCCGGCGGACCGTGCCGAAGGACGGCCATGTCGAATGGAGTGTCCCGTATCAGCCGGGCGCGCTGGAAGCGGTGGGATTCAAAGGCGGACGCGCCGTGAAAACCACGCGCGTGGAAACCACGGGTCCGGCGTCGCGACTCGTGCTGTCTGCCGATCGGACATCGATCGACGCGGACGGCCGCGATGTCGCGATTGTCGCGGTGTCCGCCGTGGATGCCGAGAACCGCGTGGTCCCGATCGCCGATCAGCTGATTCGTTTCACACTCGACGGCAGCGGGCGGATTCTCGGTGTCGGCAATGGCGACCCCGCGTCGCACGAGGCGGATCAGTATGCAGATCCCGCCGCATGGCAGCGTCATCTTTTCAATGGCTACGCGCAGGTCATCGTGCAGGCAGGCCGCAGCGCTGGCCCCATCCATCTGCGCGCGTCCGCGGACGGTCTGCAGCCGGCGGATCTGCAGATCTCGCAGCTCCTCCGGCAGTAACCGCATTTGAGCGCCAGGCCTACTCGGGCACGTCGATTGAGATCGGCACGACGACCGTTCCCCAGTGCAGCACGAGTTCCGCATGGCGTCCGTCGACGACGGGGAAGTACCATGTCAGCGTCTCCATGTGCGTGCCTGCTCGGGGCGTGATGTCGAGGGTCAGGAAGTCCTGATCCGCCACGCGCGCGTGCTGCGTGTGGAACGTCGGGTGCGCGCGGTTGAAGATGATCTGCCACTTCTCGGCGCCGGGCTTCGCCCACATCGTGTAAGTGCCCGCCGGAAGATTGCGGCCGTCGACCTCGATATCCGACGACACTTCGATCGTCGTGCAGTCGTTCGCGCCAGGGCACCAGATCTTGTCGTATGGCACGAGCGCGCCGAACAGGTCGCGTCCCCGGGCGACTGGGCGGTCGTACTCGATCCGGATCCTGGTATCCGCGATCTGCTGCGAAACCGAGCCATGCTGGCTGCGCTTGATCTTCGGAGCCTGCTGCGGGGCCTGAAGACCGACGAGCACGATCGCGCCGATTGCCAGCATCATGTCTTTGCCTTAAGGACCACGAGCATATCCGATGGCGTGTCTGCTATGGGCCGCCCACACCGATTCGCAGCGAGATCCGCACGACGCGGGGCGGCTGCGTGAACAACGGCGTTCGAAATCGGGCTCCGGTGACAGTGTTCTCGGCGACCTCGTTCGTGGTATCGAGCAGGTTGTAGCTTTCAATCGCGAAGCGGGCGTCGCCTCGCCGCCAGCTCCATCGTTTCTCTGCCCGGACGTCGACAGTCATCGTGTACGTGAACTTGCTCGCGCCGTTCGGGTACGCGCGGATGACATCCGGCCCTTGCGGCAGGTCGGACACGAGAACGAGCCGCGCGAAATTCTGTCCGTCCGCATAGCGCGCGACCATGCCAATGGTGATCTGCTTCGGCGCGGTATAGGTGGCTGCGATCTTGACGCCGTAGCTCCTGTCGAAAAACGTCCGTCCGTCGGCAAACGTGGCCGAGTTGGGATCGCTGAACGCGTCGCCGACGAGCACGTCGTCGTTCTCGAGCGGTCCGTAGCCGCGATATGCGGCCGGGGCGTGCGTTCGCAGGGCCGTCGCGCCGCAGAGCAGGTGCCATCGCGTTGCACCGTCCAGACGTGCCGTCAGATACACGCCACCGTAGGTCGTTGTGACGCCTCGAGCGTTCGTCAGGAGATAGCGATCGGCGCCGAATGTCGAGGCGGCACGGCTGTAAACCGGCAGGAATTGATCGTCGCCGGGACTCCCGAGATCGAGCCCGGGGTCGAAGATCGTGCGGACGCTGTACGATGAAAACGGCACGCCGATGTCCTCGAGCGCGAGCAGATCGCGGCCCCTCCGTACAACGCCGCTGAATCGCACTCCGCCCCTCGCGCCGAATCGCCGTTCGATCGATACGACCGCTTCGTCCGTATGCGGACGACGGATTGACGGATCGATCGTCGTCGCGATTCCCGGACCAACGACTGACACGAGCGGTCCGCGCTCGCCGTCCTGGACGATGCCGTCGTGATTGGCGTCGGTCCAGAGGAAGACCTTCCCCTGCGGACCGGCAGGATCGCCGGCGGACAGCAGCGCGAGCGGCGGCAGTTCGTGGTAGCGCCGAGCAGCCGCAGCGAATACCCATGAGGCCGGCGTCCACTGGACAGCAGCGCGCGGCTCGAGCGACGTCCACCCGACGCCCGATACCGCGCCGCGCGCCGATGCGGAAAGATGGTCGACGCGTAGCCCGCCTTCCACGATCGTGTCGGGCGTGAGGTCGATCGACGCGTTCGCGTGACCCTCGAATATCGACATCGACCGGCGGGATTCGCCGGCATATCCGTAGTCCCACGCGCGCGCGGGCAGGCCGTCAATCGTTTCGCCGATCGGCCCGGACCCGAGCGGATCGATGCGGGCGCTCGCTCGTTCGATACGGCTGCCAGCCGCGAGTCGAACGGTGCTGCGCCTCTCGACGGCGGCCGCAACCGTCCAGTGCTGGTTTGAACCGGCGCTGAGCTCAGCAAGCGCCGGCACCGGTCCGTCGACGAGCCGCTCGACGCTGCCGTCAGGCGTCGAAGAGCGCGCGTCTGGACTGACGCGAACGGAGGCAACGCTTGCCGTCACTTCGAGCGGAAGACTCGATCCACGCTGCCAGTCCGCGACGGCACCTCCGTAGCGCTGCCGCCCGTCCACGTTGCGGTCGGCGAATCGCGCGCGGCCCTGAAACGCGGTCGTCGTCTGCTGGATCCATCCCGTGACACCGACGCGCGCGCCGTGCGGAATATCGATCGCCGCGTGCCCCGCGATCGACGAGGCGTCGCCCGGAAGCTGATAAGCATCCTGTTGCTCGACGTGCGACGAGCGCAGGGCCGTCGCCGCAGTGAACAGCCGCATGCTCGTCCCCGCTGCGCCTCCGGCGTCTACCTCCACCGCGCCGAGCCTGCGCAGGCGCGCGATCGGCGGCGGGCGTCCGGTACCGGCCGATTGAAACGCCGCGGGCGCACTCACGATCGACGCGCTGCCAGCCCAATTCCGTCCGCCAGCGCGCGCGGTCAGGCCGACGACCGCGCCAGGCGTCCCTGCGGCAAGCGATCCACCGGCGGCGGCGACATCGACGCGTTCAAACAGCGAAAGGTCCGGATACAGAAGCGGACGGCCGCCGGCCGGATCGGTGAGATCGGCCAGCCCCATCCGGAAGGTGGTCTGCGTCCACGAACTGCCGTCGCTGCCGATGCGCGCCGGCACGCCGGCCAGAGCACCTCCGCCGTCGATTCCGTCAGCGAACGTGAACGGCGCGGTCGTTTCCAGCAGGTCCCATGCCGTCTCGCCGTGCGGGAGCGAAAGCCAGAGCGACGCCGCGAGCGTGAGCACCGTGCCGAGATCCATAGCTTCTACGGCCGGGGTATCATTACTCGTGCCGCGTTTTATTCATACCCGCGGCCGTTCATACCCGGAGTCGTGCGATGCCCTGGCATATTGTCGTTCGCGCGTGCTTCGTGGCTGCGGTCGCCTGGGCCGCGGCACTGTTGCACCCGTTCCACCCTCATTTGGCGGTCAATCTCGGCATTGGTGTCTTTCTCGGCGTGCTCGTCGTCCTGATCGAGACGCGCCTCCGCGAAACCGAAGTGACCAACCTGCTGGGCGCGCTCATCGGGGGCGCGATTGGACTCGGCCTCGCCAAGACCATCGGCGCGGCGCTCTTCTGGGCAGACTACAACGATCGCCGAGTGGCCTTCCTCCACAGTTTCATCCTGCTCGTGTTTCCATACCTCGGCATCGTGATGGGCGCGCGCAAGGGGGAGTGGCTGCAGCCGCAGCGGATTGCCGCGCTCTTCCGCAACGCCGGTCCCCAGAAGCGGTATCGCATTCTCGACACGAGCGTCATCATCGACGGCCGGATTGCCGACATTTGTGAAACCGGCTTCCTCGACGGCACCCTGGTGATTCCCCAGTTCGTGCTGAAGGAGCTGCAGCTCGTCGCCGACTCTGCCGACTCGCTCAAGCGCAACCGGGGGCGCCGCGGCCTCGATATCCTGCAGAAGATACAGAAGATGTCTGGCGTCGACGTGCACATTTCCGACATTGACTTCCCCGACGTCCGCGAAGTTGATCTGAAGCTCATCGAGCTCGGCCGTACTCTTCAGGGAAAGATCGTGACGAATGACTTCAACCTGAACAAGGTCGCACAGCTCCGCGGCGTCGACGTGCTCAACATCAACGAGCTGGCGAACGCCTTAAAGCCCGTGGTTCTGCCCGGCGAATTCATGAAGGTGTTCATTCTGAAGGAAGGGAAGGAATACAACCAGGGCGTCGCCTATCTCGACGATGGGACGATGGTGGTCGTCGACAATGCACGTCGCATGATCAGCAAGAACATCGACATCGTCGTCACCAGCGTGCTGCAGACCACCGCCGGGAAGATGATCTTCGGCCGGTTCATCGAGGCGGCGCCGGCCGCGCCCGTCAAAATGACGAACGTCAAATGACGAATGCCGACAGTGGGGAATGGCAAGAGAGATTTCGACTGGTGGAAAACCGTCTTCTTCCTGATTCCTGCTGTCAGCGTCTACACGATTCTGCTCGGCACCGCGTCACTCCTCTCGACGCTCGTCGACCGCACGGGTGACGCGGCCCACTGGTGCGCTCGAGCGTGGGCATGGCTGATCCTGAAGACGAGCGGCGTGCGGGTCACGGTCCGCGGCCTCGAACGGCTGGATACGTCCCGCAGCTACGTCTTTGCGGCGAACCACCAGAGCATCTACGACATCCCGATCGTCTTCACCGCGCTCCCGTTCCAGCTTCGGATCGTCGCCAAACAGTCGCTCGGCCGGATCCCGTTCATGGGATGGCACCTGCATCTCGCGGGACACCTGCTCGTCGATCGCAGCCGTCCCGGCGCCGGTGTCGTGAAGAAGATGGCGCGCCTGATTGGCGAGCATCACTCGTTGATCGTGTTTCCCGAAGGCACTCGCAGCATCGATGGGTCCGTGCAGCGCTTCAAGGGCGGTTCGTTCGCGCTCGCGGTCGAAGCGGGGCTGCCGGTCGTACCAATCACGATTCTCGGCAGCTGCGGCGTCATGACGAAAGGTCAGCTCACTGTCAGGGCCCGCGATGTGAGCGTGACGATTCACGAGCCGGTCGAGACCGCGGCCGTGCGGCGCGACGGCGTCAGAGAGTTCGCCGATCGTGTGCGGGATGTCGTGCGATCCGTATCATGAGGCGCCGCCGAGCGTCACCGCCAGCACCGGTAACCCGAGCTGCCGGTTGTCGCCAGGTGGCGCGGGCGCCACGCTGCTTTTGATGCGGATGACGAGCTCGGAATCCCGAGCCGCCGAACTCATACAGTCGCGGATGGGAAACGTCTGCGTCCACTCTCCGCCCGGAAGCGTTCCCTGAAACAGCGTGCAATCGTTGAGACTGAGCGTGAGCGGCGTCTGCGGACGCGTCATCGCCGCGAGGCGAATCGTGATCAGCTGCGTTTGCGGCGGAACGAGGTTCTTCGCAATGGTGAGGCTCGAGTCGCCGGTGGTCCACCGGAATTCTGCATCGCCGATCGGCTCGCGCGGATAGAATCCCGCGTCGCGGACGTTCCAGTCGTATTTCGCTTCTCCCGAGATCAGATTCAATGCGGATGGGAGGCGGCCGGAGTGATACGCCCTCCGCAGCACGGTCTCGCCGTTTTCCGTGGCGACCTCGAAGACGTCGAGCGGGTTGAGTCCGTTCTGGAATCGCGATGGCGCCACGAGCGCGGCCCAGAGGCCGGCGGCGGCCGAGGGTGCACCGACGCTCTTGGTCACGGCGCTCACGATTCCATTCACGGCGACAGCCAGGAACGACGGCGAATCGGCGGCAGGGCCATGGATGATTCCGCTGACGCGCGACGGCACGAACGGCGCGTCGTTGCGGACGTCGGCGTACATCCACGCGTCCACCACTTCCAGCTTGAGCGCGCTGGCGCCGCGGACCTGCAGTTCGTCAACGCGCCTTCCCATCAGCTGCTTGTAGGGAAACTCGGCGGGCAGCCAGAGACTGTCATGCGACGAGGATCCAAAGATCGCGTGCTTCCGCCGCGCGGCGTCGCGGACGGTATCCCACAGCGAACGCGGCAGCCGCTCGTGCGCCGTCGCCCCGGTGTGATAAATCCTCTTCTCGGACGGCTCCGGTGTTTCAGGCCGTGCGGCAACCCCACGCGTCGGGAACGGCAAGTTGACGTGCAACAGGTCGGCAATCGTGGGCAGGATGTCGATGCTCTGCACGTTACGCTCGGGCGTTTCCGCTCCCTGGTGGTAAGGAGGTTTGATCAACAGCGGCACGGGAACCACGTCGGCAACCGTGTCGCGCACGAACCCTTTCATCGGGTTGCCAGGACGGAACGCCACGCCGTGATCCGACGTGACGACGATGAGCGATCGGTCGTAGAGCCCTTCTCCCTTCAAGCGGCGTACGAGATCGGACACCAGCGTGTCGACGCATCCGACCTGGGCGAGATGCTGCCGATACGACTGCGTGGCGTACCACGGGTCGGCCGGCCACCGTCCGTGGGGATCCAGCCCGAGCAGCCCGGGCTCGCTGCTGAACCGGCGTTTATCGGGCAGATACACGTAAGGCTCGTGCGGTAGCAGGATGTGCGCGAAATACAACGCCGGCTGCGCATCGGAGCCGTGGATGGATTCGATGAATTCCCGCATCGGCGCGACGCGGTCCTGGTCGCGCGCGTTCACCCATCGTTCCTGCAGATTGTCGGCGTCGGAGAAATCACGCCAGTTCTCGCTGACGCGAGGCAGTCCCGTCTCCAGCGCATCGGGGAGGATCATGCGGGCGAATACGATGGAGATATCTGAGAGCATCGAACGCTGACGTTCGGAACGTCGTTCGCGCACGGGTGGACACAGCGCGTCCGGGCAGAGATCGGTGATCGGTTCCGTCGCGTGGATGCGATAACGTTTGCCGAGGATCGTGAACAGGTTGCGTGGATACGTGGACGTCACGGGCAGGCCGCCCGCCTGCGGATAATTGCCGCTCAGCAGCGCGGGGACCGCGAACGCCGTGAAGTCCGCCACGGTGGTCGCATTCCGGTACCAGATCGCGTCCGACGCGAGCGCGGCAAATCCGGGGTAGGCGTTCCGATCGATGTCGCCATTTTCGTCGAGCAGCGACGTGAGCGGCAGCTGGTCGAAGATCACGAAGACTACCGGCGTATCCCCCGGGATATCGATGCCGGCGTCAATCGCCGCCCCCGGCCACATGATGGGACGCATCGCCGGCTTGACGAGGAACCACGCCGGAAACACGACCGCGGCGATCGCGAGCAGCGAGACGAACTGGCGCGCGGCGGAGAAGCGGACATAGAGCAGTATGCCGATTAGGCCGTGAACGGCGGAGATCGCCAGGATTTCGGCGGCCGTCACTCCTTTGACGTTCGAGGCGGCGGGCAGCACGGCCACCGTGACGAACAGGCCCACGAACAGCGCCATGACGGCCGCGCCCGCCGTGCGGTGCACGCGATCGGCGGCCCAGACAACGGCAAATGCCGCAATCGGAACGGCCGCCGAAAGCCAGAACGCGAGCAGGATCATGTCCAAGCGGTCCGCGCGGTGGGCGACGAAGAACTCGGCGCTCTTCGACAGGACGTCGTAAAGCGGCTGCGCGACCGCGAAACCGGCAAGCGCGACGAGATGCATCAGCCGGATTTTCATGGCCGGCGTGTTGCGTGATACAGCACCCGGGTGCCCTGCTGGATTTCCTCGATCGCCGCCACGTCGAAATGCGCTCGAAGGCTGCGCTCGAACACGTCGCGCGTGTAGTCGGTGTACTGGTCGTCCTTGTTCAGCAGCAGCGTCTTCACCATGCTGTCGTCTTTGGTGACGAACTCGATGACGAGATCGCCTCCGAGGCCGCCAAGCCAGTCGATGAAATCCGGCAGCGGAACGTTGCCTCCAATCACGACGTGGTGAATGAGCGCGAGCGCAAGGGTCAGATCAGGTGCCCCGCGGCGGGCGAGCGGCACCCGCTCGTCGCCGCGCCAGCCAAGCCCTGGCGACGGATCGAGCAGGTCACCGACGAGCGGAAGAATCCTCGACGTGTCCTCACCGCGTTCCGCCCGCATCCGCTCCACGGCCAGCGCGTCAGCATCGAGTGCGACGACGTAGTCCGCATGTGGCGCAACGGCGCGTGCGTAGCGGCCGGTGTTCGCTCCGAGATCCCAGACGAGGTGCCGGTGTCGCGCCGACGCGGCGCGCCGCACGAACGCGTCCTTCTTCGCCGCATCGTCGGATGAATACGTGTTGTGTTCCGCATACTCCGACCACGTCGATCGCTGACGCTGCCAGACCAGCCGTTCGACCAGGCGGCGCAACCGCGCGACGTTCCTCGTGATCAGCGAGGCACTGAAGCCCGCCTGCTTCAGTTCGGCACGCACGCTGTGGGTGGCCGATCCGAGCCGGGCCTCGGCACCGGCCTGCAGGGCGACGTGCGCCAGGACACCCGCACGCAGCAGATCGCGCGCGCCGAAGACCGCGCGCATATCGCGTGGCGTAATTCCTTCGAGGCTTCCCCGCAGCCAGGGCTGGAATGGCACATCCTTGTAGGCGGTGAGCATCAGCGGGTACAGAAACAGGCGGCAGAATTGGCGGTATCCGTGCCACGGTTCGCCCGGCTCGAGCGCCGTGAACGACGCCGTATCGATGAAGACGGCGCGCCGTCCCACGAACTGCACATTGTAGGGTGTGGCGTCCTTGAGGATCAGCCCTTCGTCGATCGCTTCCTGAATCAGGTCCAGCTGCAGCAGCGCCGCGTCGCGCAGCATGCCGAACGTCCATTCATAGGGGTATGAAATGAACGGTACGCGCTCGTGCTCGAGAATCCCCGACCATTCATTGCCGAGTCCGCGCATGAGCGCAGCCTCGTCGGCGGCGCGCCACGACTTGACGATCGTGCCGTCGGCGGTCCGCGCGGCGAGGAGGCGGGAGGCGGCGAGCCGGTCCCAGTCGCGCAGCGCGGAAGCGCTGAGCGCGCGAAGCACCCGCCCATCGTGATGAAACACCCGAGCCTGCCGGTCCCGGAACGAGCCGGGCTCGAACGCCGGCATGCGCGATCAGACGTGTGGCTGTTGTTCGGGGTGCGGGTCGCGGGACCGAAGGCCCACGAGCGAAAGAAGCTTCCGCCAGTACAGTTTGACGATCAGGCCGATGCCGGCTGCACCGCCGAGCACGAGCTGCAGGAACATGCTGCCGCTGCCTGGGTCCATGTAGGCGTAGACGGCGCGCTCGCTCATGGCCATGCACCAGACGACCAGCAGCGACACGAAGAGCACTCTTTTCATAAGCGTGAGGATCCCGCCTGGCGGGACGCACCTGCGAACGTACGCAATGTGAATGGTCTTTGTCAATATACTATCGAGTGGTACTGTCGCTTCTTACAGGTGCTGCAACATATTGCGCGGTACAGGGCACTCACTTCCCTCGCGCAGCGGGTCGAACGCCTCTTCCACGGTGACGAGCCGTCGAGTGGTGCAGATGAGTTGTTCGCGATGCTGACCGTCCGCGCGTCGCGCGGTCGCGCGGTCCGCTCGCGGCGTCCCGATATAATCGAAATTTCCCCATGCAGGTGACGGCCATCATTGCGGCGGGCGGCGCCGGCGTTCGCATCGGCGCATCGACGCCGAAGCAGTTCCTCGATCTCGGCGGCAAGTCCATCCTCGAACGCAGCGTCGCCGCGTTCGATGACCATCCCGATGTCACTGAGCTCATCATTGTGTTGCCGCCCGATTCCGGCCGAAATCCGTACGCGCCGCCGTCGACGCGGCATCCGGTGAGGATCGTGACGGGCGGCCGACGACGGCAGGATTCCGTTGCGAATGCATTCGACGCGGTCGACGCTGCGGCAGACGTCGTCCTGGTTCATGATGCCGCGCGCCCGTTCGTGACGGCCGAGGTGATCACGCGGACGATACGCGCCGCCGCCGAGCACGGCGCGGCTATCGCGGCCATTGAGGCGAGCGACACGATCAAGCGGGTCCGGCGGACCGGATCCAACAAGGTGATCGTGGAGACAATCCCGCGCGACACGATCTATCTCGCGCAGACTCCGCAGGGGTTCCGCCGCGACGTTCTGGCTGCCGCGGTGGCGCTGGGACGATCGGGAGTCGATGCGACAGACGAAGCGGCGCTCGCGGAGCGCGCGGGGCACTCCGTGCACCTCATCGAAGGAGATCCGGGGAACGTGAAGATTACGACGGCGGACGATCTGCACGCGGCCAGGCAGCGGGCGGGGGGCCGCGCGCGCACCGGCCGCGCAGGCACCGGGTACGACCTGCACCGGCTCGTCGATGGTCGCCCCCTGATCCTCGCGGGCGTCACGATTCCGAGCGAACGCGGCGCACTCGGGCACTCCGACGCGGACGTGGTCTGCCACGCGGCGACCGACGCCATACTTGGAGCAGCGGGCCTGGGCGACATCGGCCGTCACTTTCCCGATAGCGATCCACGATGGAAGGACGCATCGAGCCTCGTGCTGCTCGAACAGGCCGCGTCCTTGGCGCGCGCGGCGGGCTACGAGGTGGGGAATCTCGACGTCACCGTGATTCTGGAGCGACCGAAGATCAAGGATCACGTCGACGACATGCGTGGACGAATGGCGGCCGCGATCGGGATCGATCCCTCGCGCGTGAGCATCAAGGGAAAAACCAATGAGGGCGTCGATGCCGTCGGGCGTGGTGAAGCCATCGCCGCTCACGCCATTGCGCTGATTCGTTCGCGCTCGGACGCGTCACGATGAGGGTCCGGTTCGCTCCGAGCCCCACGGGACAGCTGCACGTGGGCAATGCGCGCACGGCGCTGTTCAACTGGCTGCTCGCGCGAGGGCACGGCGGCACGTTCATCCTTCGTATCGAGGACACCGATGCGGAGCGATCGACCAAAGTCTCCGAGGACAGCATCCTCGAAGACCTGCGATGGCTCGGGCTCGAATGGGATGAGGGTCCCGACGTCGGCGGTGGCTGCGGCCCGTACCGCCAGTCCGAACGTCTGCACCTCTACACGTCGTATGCGAACGAGCTGCTCGGTGCGGGGTACGCGTACTACTGTTTCTGCTCGCCGCAGAAGCTGGATGCCGATCGCAAGCAGGACCTCGCCGCCGGCCGGCCCCCGCGGTACCACGGCACGTGCCGGTCGGTGGGCCCGGACGAGGCGCGCCGGCGGATGGAGGCCGGCGAACGCGCCGTCGTACGGTTCCGGGTACCCGATCACATCGACATCTCGTTTCACGATCTGGTGCGCGGCGAGGTCACCTTCAACACGGACAACATCGGCGACTTCGTCCTCATTCGATCCGACGGCCGCCCGCAATACAACTTCGCCGTCGTCATCGACGATGCGCTGATGGAGGTGACTCACGTGATCCGCGGGGAGGATCACATTTCGAACACGCCGAAGCAGGTGCTCGTCTACCGCGCGCTCACATTTTCACCGCCGCGCTTCGCGCATCTCGCGCTCGTCATGGGCCCCGACCATACGCCGCTCTCGAAGCGCCACGGCGCGACTTCCGTCGCCGAGTTCCGCGATCGCGGGTACCTGCCCGAAGCGCTGATGAATTACCTCGCGCTCATCGGCTGGTCGCCGCGCAGTGATGCTGCGAATCCGGGCAGCAGCGACGAACTGCTGCCGATGGACGAGCTCGCGCGTCGCTTCGCACTGGAGGACGTCGGACACAGCGCAGGCGTGTTCGACCCGGAGAAGCTCGCATGGATGAACCGCCACTACATGAAGTCGCTGCCGCCGTCGCGCGTGGCCGCTGAAGCAGCGCGATTCTTCACCGCACGCGGATACCTGCGAAAGATGACCGATGCCGCGGCGGCGTATCTCGAATCGCTTCTGCCGATGGCGGCCGGGTCCGTCGATCGCCTCGAGGAGATTCCCGAACGCCTCGCATTCCTGTTCGAATACGACGCGGAGGCGGCGTCGGAGAAGGCAGATGTCGGCGCCGTGGTCCAGGAGCCGGGCGCCCGCGACGTCATAGCCGCTATGCCGGACGCGATCGCCGGCGCGATGCTGGATCGGGAGAGCTTTCGCGCGATGGCCGCCCGCGTCCGTGAGAAGACCGGCCAGAAGGGGAAGGCGCTCTTTCACCCGATCCGCGCCGCGCTGACGGGAGAAGTCGGCGGTCCGGAGCTCGACCTGGCCGTTCCCGCCATCGATCGAGGCGCCGGCCTGCCTGGCGACGCGGGACTCGCCAGGATCCAGGACTGCGCGTTTCGGGCGCGTTCGTTCGCCGCCGCGGTTCTTCGCGGCAGGTAGCGCTGGTCGATGCTCATCTACGGCATCAATCCCGTGCTCGAAGCCATGCGCGCCCGACGCGTGCGGCGCTTGCGCGTCGCGGGACGCCAGGACCGGCGGATGGCCGAGGTCATTGCCGCCGCCGCGGAGCACGGCGTCGCCGTCGAGTATGCGGACGCGCAGACGCTCGATCGGATCACGCGCGGCGGCGTGCACCAGGGCGTCGCGGCAGACGTCGAGGAACTCCACGACTGCAGCGTTCAGGATCTGATCGCCGCGGCCGGCGGCTCCGCGCCTTTGATCGTCGTCCTCGACGGCGTTGAGGATCCGCACAACGTCGGAGCGATTCTGCGCACGGCTGACGCGGCCGGTGCGACCGGCGTCGTCCGGCAGGCACGCCATGCGGCGGCGCTGGACGGCATCGTCGCGAAGGCGTCGGCGGGTGCGGTGTCCGTGGTCCGCATTGCGACGGTCGTGAACATCGCGCGGGCGATCGAGCAATTGAAGGATGGCGGCGTGTGGAGCGTCGGCTTGGCAGACGAAGCGGCGGAGCCGTATACCGCCATCGACTTCACGCTGCCGACCGCCATCGTGCTGGGGGCGGAGGGAAGCGGGTTGCGGCGGCTGGTTCGCGAGCGATGCGACCGGCTGGCACGCATTCCTATGGCCGGGCGCGTTTCCAGCCTGAACGTGTCCGTCGCCGCCGGCGTGGTATTATATGAGGCTGTCCGCCAGCGAGTGATACCTGTCGGTGCCAAGTGCTAACTATAGAAAAGCGTGGGGGTTATCGTCGCATTCCCGGATGAGCTTGAAATCGACGACGAGCGGAGTCGTCGGTTATCGTTGACAGCGGCGCACTTGCGCTATTGGCACGCGCCGTGCTATTAATACTCTTTTGTCTGGGCTGGCGTAGCTCAGTCCGGTAGAGCAGCTGATTTGTAATCAGCCGGTCGGGGGTTCAAATCCCTTCGCCAGCTCCGTGAATCGAGCGCGCACTCTCAAACAAAGCAATTCGAGCTCTCATCGTCAGCCGGCGCATGCTGAAACGTGGGGGCGGAAGGAGCCGGTCGGCATCGGCTGGCAGCGGCATCGGCGAGGTAGCGAAGCGGTCAAACGCAGCAGACTGTAAATCTGTCGGCCTTGCGCCTTCGAAGGTTCGAGTCCTTCCCTCGCCACCAATGAATGCGTTGGCCGTGTGCCGTTGGCCGTTCGCCGTCAGGTTCTGGTTCGTTGCGGCAAACGGTTAACGGCAATCGGCCTGCGGTTTAGCGGGAGTAACTCAGTGGTAGAGTCACAGCCTTCCAAGCTGTTGGTCGCGGGTTCGATCCCCGTCTCCCGCTCCAGCCGATGTAGCTCAGTTGGCAGAGCGCGTCCTTGGTAAGGACGAGGTCACCAGTTCAATCCTGGTCATCGGCTCCAGTTCGATAAAACGCGATAGGACGGTACAAACGACATGGCTAAAGAGAAATTCGATCGTTCGAAACCGCACGTCAACGTGGGCACCATCGGCCACATCGACCACGGCAAGACGACCCTCACGGCTGCGCTGACGAAGGTTGCCGCGGACAAGGGTTGGGCAAAGTTCGTCCCGTACGACGAGGTTGCAAAGGCCTCGGAGTCACAGGGCCGCCGCGATGCCACGAAGATCCTGACGATTGCGACGAGCCACGTCGAGTACGCCACGCCGAACCGGCACTACGCGCACGTGGACTGCCCGGGCCATGCGGACTACATCAAGAACATGATCACCGGCGCGGCGCAGATGGACGGCGCGATTCTCGTGGTGTCGGCGGTGGACGGCCCCATGCCGCAGACCCGGGAGCACGTCCTCCTCGCGAAGCAGGTCAACGTGCCGTACATGGTCGTTGCTCTCAACAAGGTCGACGCAGTCGACGACCCCGAACTCGTGGACCTCGTCGAGCTGGAAGTCCGCGAGCTCCTGAGCTCCTACGGTTTCCCCGGGAATGACATCCCCGTCGTCCGCGTGTCAGCGCTCAAGGCGCTGAACGGCGAGCAGGACGGCGTCGATTCGGTCTTGAAGCTGATGGAGGCGCTCGACAGCTACATCCCGCTCCCGCAGCGCGAAGTCGACAAGCCGTTCCTGATGCCGATCGAAGACGTGTTCTCGATTTCCGGGCGCGGCACCGTCGTGACCGGCCGTGTCGAACGCGGCAAGGTGAAGGTGGGCGAGGAAATCGAGATCGTCGGATTCAAGCCGACCGAGAAGAAGGTCGTGACCGGCGTCGAGATGTTCCGCAAGCTCCTCGACGAAGGTGTCGCCGGCGACAACATCGGCGTGCTGCTCCGAGGCGTGGAGAAGACGGACGTCGAGCGCGGCCAGGTGCTCGCGAAGCCGGCCTCCATCACGCCGCACACGAAGTTCAAGGGTGAGGTGTACATCCTGTCCAAGGAAGAGGGCGGCCGTCATACCCCGTTCTTCAACGGTTACCGTCCGCAGTTCTACATCCGGACGACCGACGTTACCGGCTCGCTGAAGCTGCCCGACGGCGTGGAGATGGTGATGCCCGGCGACAACACGTCGATCACGGCGGAGCTGCACGTCCCGGTCGCGCTCGAGAAGGGCGCACGCTTCGCGATTCGCGAAGGCGGTCGGACGGTGGGCGCCGGTACGATCACCGAGATCATCGAGTAGCAGGACTGTAGTAACCGCGAGCGGAACGGAGCGCGCCGGCGGTGCGGCGCGCGAGTGAAGCGAGCTTGAGCGAGGGGCCGGAGGGAACCGGCGCGAGAGCGCCGGCCCCGAGCGCCAAACGATGAGAGACATCATTTCTCTGGCGTGCAACGAATGTAAGCGCCGGAACTACAGCACGACGAAGAACAAGAAGAAGACGAGCGAGCGGCTCGAGATGTCCAAGTACTGCCGGTTCTGCCGGAAGCACACGGGGCATCGCGAGACCAAATAATTGGCGATTCCCGACTGCCGATTGACGAGTGCACGGACTGGCGATTGAACGATTGGCGATTGGCGATTGGCGATTGCTGATTCGATTGGCGATTGGTGATTGGCGATTCAATTGGCGATTCAATTGGCGATTGGCGATTTCGGCGCAGAGCTAAGCGAGTCGGGGAGTCCGAGCGCGAAGCTTTCGGTAAAGAGCGAGCGGAACGGAGCGACCGGCGGAGCGGGAGCGAGTGAAGCGAGCCGAAGCGAGTCGGCGGAGCGAAGTCGGCGGGGAGCGCCGACCGACTGGCGCCAATAGGAAGAGCGAGCGGAACGGAGCGACCGGCGGAGCGGGAGCGCGTGAAGCGAGCCGAAGCGAGTCGGCGGAGCGAAGTCGGCGGGGAGCGCCGACCGACTCGCGCCAATAGAAGGACAGTAGCTCAATTGGCAGAGCACCGGTCTCCAAAACCGGGGGTTGGGGGTTCGATTCCCTCCTGTCCTGCCAGTTACGAGCAGCTGCCGGACGCGGGAACCAGCACGGGCGGCTAGCTGCAGCAAGATATTTATGAAGACCGCAACGGTGGATACAGAAGATTCCTTCAGCGGACGCGCGCGCGAGAGTGTGACCGGATGGTGGGGCCGTTCGCGGCGCTTCCTGTCCGAGGTCCGCAACGAAATGGGCCGCGTGACCTGGCCCAACTCGAAGGAGGTCTATGCCACCACGATCGTCGTCATCCTGACGTCGGTGTTCTTTGGCGTCTACCTCTGGGTGTGCGACCTCGTGTTGAACTACGGCATCGGCTGGATCTATCGCGAGCTGGGCGGGGCATAGGGACGACAGCAATGACCACGCAGACCGACGATCGTACGAAGCAGTGGTACATCGTCCACACGTATTCGGGGTTCGAGAACAAGGTCAAGGAGTCGCTCGAGCAGCGGGTCAACGCCTACGGCCTGCAGGGTGAGATCGGCGAGATTCTGATTCCGACCGAGCAGGTGGCGGAAATGCGGGGCGGCCGCAAGGTCGTCAGCTCGAAGCGGTTCTTCCCCGGCTACATCCTGGTCGAGATGCACATGTCCGACCACGCGTGGCACGTCGTGAAGAACACGCCGAAGGTGACCGGTTTCGTCGGCGCGGGCGCGAAGCCGACGCCGCTGACGCGCGAGGAAGTCGACCAGATCCTGAACCAGGTGACGGAAGCGGCGGAGAAGCCGAAGCCGAAGTACTCGTTCGAGAAGGGCGACCAGGTCCGGATCAACGAGGGTCCGTTCACGAGTTTCAACGGCATCGTCGACGAAGTGAACAACGAGCGCAACACGCTCAAGGTGATGGTGACGATCTTCGGCCGCGCGACACCGGTCGAACTGGATTTCCTGCAGGTCGAGAAACTGTAGCGAGCACAGCGAAGTATGGCGAAGAAAGTACAGGCAATGGTGAAGCTCCAGATCGCCGCGGGGAAGGCTACCCCGGCGCCGCCGGTCGGGACCGCGCTCGGTCCCCACGGGCTGAACATCATGGACTTCTGCAAGAACTTCAACGCGCGGACGTCCAAGGACGAGGGGCTCATCATCCCGGTTGTCGTGACGATCTACAGCGATCGGTCGTATTCGTTCATCACGAAGACACCGCCCGCCTCGATCCTGCTCAAGCGCGCCGCGAACCTGGCAAAGGGATCCGCCGAGCCGAACAAGAACAAGGTCGGCACCGTCACGCGCAAGCAGGTCGAGGACATCGCCAAGACGAAGCTGCCCGATCTGAACTGCGACTCGCTGGAATCGGCCGTGAAATCGGTTGCCGGCACCGCGCGTTCCATGGGCATTGACGTGATCGGATAGATAACTCCCAATTCCTAACTCCCAATTCCCAATTTCGGAGTTGGGAATTGGGAGTTGGGAATTGACAGCGTAGCTACTGAAAAGTGGGAGGCCGCCGGGCGGCCGTCAGCACCACGGAGATTGTAAACATGCCGAGCGGAAAGAAATTTGCGGCCGCCAGGAAGGCGGTACCCGATCGGCCTCATTCGATCGAAGAGGCCGTTCCCCTGATGCAGAAGGTGAAATTCGCGAAGTTCGACGAGACCGTCGAGCTCGCGATGCGCCTGGGCGTCGATCCGAAACACGCCGACCAGATGGTCCGCGGCACCGTCGTGCTGCCCCACGGCCTCGGCAAGAGCAAGAAGGTGCTCGCGATTGCGAGCGCCGATAAGCAGCGCGAGGCGACCGACGCCGGCGCCGACCACGTCGGCGGCGAGGAACTGGTCGAGAAAATCCAGGGCGGCTGGATGGACTTCGAGGCGGTCGTCGCCACGCCCGACATGATGCGCGCCGTCGGCAAGCTCGGAAAGGTGCTCGGCCCCCGCGGCCTGATGCCCAATCCGAAGACCGGCACGGTGACGACGAACATCGCGCAGGCCGTCCGCGAGATCAAGGCGGGCAAGGTGGAATTCCGCGTCGACAAGACCGGCATCGTCCACGCGCCGGTCGGCAAGGTGTCGTTTCCCGCGCAGAGCCTGATCGAGAACGCGCACGCGCTCGTCGACAGCGTCGTCAAGGCGAAGCCGGCGGCGGCAAAGGGCAAGTATCTCAAGAGCGTGACGATGTCGTCGACCATGGGGCCGGGGATTGTGATCGACACGAGCCACGTTACAGAAACGGTGAAACACTGATGGCCGTCACGCGCGCAGTCAAAGAAGAAGAGCTGCAGGGGCTCGAGCAGTCGTTCAAGGGCACCGAGGCCGCGATCCTGATGGACTATCGCGGACTGAAGGTTCCCGAAGTGACCGAGCTCCGGCGTCAGGTACGCGCCGCGAAGGCGAGCTACACCGTCGTCAAGAACACGCTGGCGAAGCGGGCCATCAAGGGCACGCCGTTCGAGACGCTCAGCGAGTATTTCGTCGGCACGACCGCCGTCGCCTACGGCGGCGACGACCCCGTCGCGCTGGCGAAGGTCCTGACGACGTTCGCGAAGGACAAGCCGGCGCTCCAGATCAAGGCCGCTGTCGTCCAGGGCCGCACCATCAAGCCGGCGGAAGTGACCGAACTGGCGTCGCTGCCCGGGAAACCGGAGCTGTATGCGAAGCTGCTCTTCCTGCTGCAGGCGCCCATGGTGCAGCTGGTGAGCGTGCTGAACGCCGCGCCGCGCGATCTGATGAGCGTTCTCGTACAAGTAGAAAAGAAGCGATCCGAAGCATAAGGGAAGTTCCCAGTTTCCAGTTTCCGGTTTCCCGCCGGAGCCACTGGCAACTGGTGACTGGCAACTGGAAACTTTCAGCGTCAGGGAGAAGCAATGGCCGAACTGAATCAGCAGCAGGTGGTGGATTACATCAAGGGGATCAGCGTCCTCGAGCTCTCGCAGCTCGTGAAGGCGCTCGAGCAGGAGCTCGGCGTCAGCGCGGCGGCGGCAATGCCGATGGCGATGCCGGCGGGCGGCGGCGCGGCGGCGGGCGGCGCGGCGGCCCCGGCCGAGGAGAAGACCGAGTTCTCCACGATCCTCACCGAAGTCGGCAGCAACAAGATCAACGTCATCAAGGTCGTCCGCGAGGTCACCAGCCTGGGCCTGAAGGAAGCCAAGGACCTGGTCGAGAGCGCGCCGAAGCCGATCAAGGAAGGGATTCCGAAGGACGAGGCGGCCGCGATCCAGAAGAAGTTCGCCGACGTCGGCGCGAAGGTCGAGATCAAGTAAGGCGGGGTTTACCCGCCGACGCGGCGCACGAAACCACGCCGCGCAGGTGGGCGTCTTACGAAGTTGGCGCGTTTTTTGGCCGCGCCAAGGCAGCCGGGGCACCGCCCCGGCTATCCGCGTTTTCGCCCGAGGTAATTCACACGCATGTACAGCCTTCCCAAGAACGTTTACCGCGAACGCATCGACTTCTCAAAAATCAAGACGACGGTTCCGATCCCGAACCTGATCGAGATCCAGAAGAAGTCGTACGAACGTTTTCTGCAGATGAACCGGCTGCCCTCGGAGCGCGAGGACGCCGGCCTGCAGTCCGTGTTCAAGTCGGTATTCCCGATCAGCGACTTCCGCGAGAACTCGTCGCTCGAGTTCATCGAATATTCGATCGGGAACTGGGAGTGCAAGTGCGGCCGCCTCTCCGGGCTGCATCACCTGCGCAAGCCCTGCACCAACTGCGGCCACACGTTGATCGCCGATCCGTACGGCGAGCACGACGTGCTGTGCCCGCGCTGCGGCAAGCCCAACGAGGCCCGCGGCGACGTCTGCGATATCTGCGGCAACACCGTCGGCCTGAAGCTGAAGTACGACGTCGATGAGTGCCAGGAGCGCGGCATGACCTACGCCGTGCCGCTCAAGGTCACCATCCGACTGGTCGTCTGGAACAAGGACCCGGAGACCGGCGTCAAGACCATCCGCGATATCAAGGAGCAGGAGGTCTATTACGGCGACATTCCGCTGATGACGGACAACGGCACGTTCATCATCAACGGCACGGAACGCGTCATCGTCTCGCAGCTCCACCGGTCGCCGGGCGCCTTCTTCCACTCGGAAGACAAGACGCTGTTCATCGCGCAGATCATCCCGTACCGCGGCTCCTGGGTGGAGTTCGAGTACGACGCGAAGAACCTCCTCTACGTGCGCATCGATCGCAAGCGGAAGTTCCTGGCCACGGTCTTCCTGCGTGCCCTCGGCCTGCGCGGCGCGGACGAGATCATCCGCTCGTTCTATTCGGTCGACAAGCTCTCGTTCAAGGACGGCGCGACGCACTGGGCCGTCAACGACAGCATCGTCGGCCTCCGCGCGGCGAAGGACGTCAAGGCCGGAAGCGACACCGTGACGGCCGCCGGGAAGAAGATCAACGCGAGCGCGCTCGCGGCGCTGCGCAAGGCGGGTGTGGCGGCGGTCGAGGTCGCCGACGCCGAACTCGAAGGCGCCTTCGCGGCCGCGGACGTCGTCGATCCGTCCACCGGAGAAGTGATCCTCGAGGCCAACGAACCGCTCGAGCCCCGCGTCCTTTCGATGGCGCAGGAGAAGAACGTCGAAGCGATCGAGATCTTCTTCCCCGAGAAGGACGAGGTCGGACCGGTCCTTTCGGCGACGTTGAAGAAGGATCCCATCCACACGCACGAAGAGGCGCTCATCGAGATCTACCGCAGGCTGCGGCCCGGCGATCCGCCGACGCTCGACAGCTCGCGGTCGCTCTTCGAGAACATGTTCTTCAACCCGCAGAAGTACGACTTCTCGCGTGTCGGCCGATTGAAGCTGAATACGAAGCTGAAGCTGAACACGCCGCTCGACGAGAAGATCCTGCACCCGCAGGACTTCTACGAGGTGATCAAGTACCAGCTGAAGCTGAGGCGCAACCCGGCGAACGTCGACGACATCGATCACCTCGGCAACCGCCGGGTGCGGTCGGTCGGCGAGCTCCTCGAAAACCAGTTCCGCATCGGCCTGGTCCGGATGGAGCGCGCAATCAAGGAAAAGATGTCCGTATATCAGGAAATGGCGACGGCCATGCCGCACGACCTGATCAACGCGAAGCCGGTCATGGCGGCGATTCGCGAGTTCTTCGGGTCCTCGCAGCTGTCGCAGTTCATGGACCAGACGAACCCGCTGTCGGAAGTCACGCACAAGCGGCGCCTGTCGGCCCTCGGGCCCGGCGGCCTGTCGCGCGAGCGCGCCGGCTTCGAGGTCCGCGACGTCCATCCGACGCACTACGGCCGCATCTGTCCGATTGAAACGCCGGAAGGTCCGAACATCGGCCTCATCTCGTCGCTGTCGTGCTACGCGCGTATCAACGAGTTCGGCTTCATCGAATCGCCGTATCGCAAGGTCAAGGACGGCCGCGTCGTCGACTTCGTCCAGATCACGAACGCGGGCGGGAACGCGAAGTACAAGGTCGGCGACATCGTTGAAGCGGGTGACGTCGGCGCTGACAAGGAAAACGCCGTCTCGGGCAGCAAGCGCCGCCGCGGACTCGAATACGAGCCCTACTCCTACTACCTGTCGGCGTGGGAAGAGGACCAGTACGTCATCGCACAGGCGAACGCCAAAGTCGCCGAGAACGGCCACTTCGTCAACGATCGCGTGAACGCGCGGCAGGCAGGCAACTTCATCCTCGCCGAGCGGAACAAGGTCGATTTCATCGACGTCTCGCCGAAGCAGCTCGTCTCGGTCGCGGCGTCGCTCATCCCGTTCCTCGAGAACGACGACGCGAACCGGGCGCTGATGGGATCGAACATGCAGCGCCAGGCGGTGCCGCTGCTCCGCGCGCGTGCGCCGTACGTCGGCACGGGCATGGAGTACATCACGGCGCGCGACTCGGGCGCGTGCATCGTGGCGCGGCGCTCGGGCACGGTCGACTACGTCGACAGCCAGCGCATCGTCGTCCGCGTGGAAGGGGAGTCGGAGTCGATGTCGCGCGAAATGGGCGCGGACATCTATCCGATGACGAAGTTCAAGCGGTCGAACCAGAACACGTGCATCAACCAGAAGCCGATCGTCCGTGTGGGCCAGAAGGTCCACAAGGGACAGATCCTGGCAGACGGCCCGTGCACGGAGCTGGGCGAGCTGGCCCTCGGACGCAACGTGCTCGTCGCGTTCATGCCGTGGCGCGGCTACAACTTCGAGGACGCGATCCTGATCTCCGAGAAGATGGTGAAGGAGGACGCCTACACGTCCATCCACATCGAGGAGTTCGAGATCGAGGCGCGCGACACGAAGCTCGGCCCCGAGGAAATCACCCGCGACATTCCGAACGTGGGCGAGGGTTACCTGGCCGACCTCGACGAGAGCGGCATCATCCGCATCGGCGCGTCGGTCAAGCCGGGCGACATCCTCGTCGGCAAGGTGACGCCGAAGGGGGAGACGCAGCTGACTCCGGAAGTGAAGCTGCTGCGCGCGATCTTCGGCGAGAAGGCCGGGGATGTCCGCGACGCGTCGCTGGTCTGCCCCCCGGGCATCGAAGGGATCATCGTCGGCGTGAAGATCTTCTCGCGCAAGGGCATCGAGAAGGACGAGCGCGCCAAGGCGATCGAGAACGACGAGCTCGAGATGATGGAGAAGAACCTGCAGGACGAGATCCGCATCCTTCACGACGAAGTGAAGAAGCGCGTGATCGGGATGCTGCAGGGGCAGGAGGCCCGCGCGGATCTCTACGACGAGAACGGCCGGGAGCGCCTGCTGCGCCGTGGTACCGCACTGAGTGAGGACGTGCTGAACGGTCTGCCGTACGAAGCGATCGTGCGGCTGAAGGTCAGCTCCGACGATCCGCGGCTCGAGGAAGACCTCCGCGAGCTCGAGGAGCGGACCGAGCGCCAGGTCGAAGTCATCCGCAACCAGTTCGAAGAGAAGAAGGAGAAGGTCCGTCGCGGCGACGAACTGCCTCCGGGTGTCATCAAGCTGGTGAAGGTGTACGTCGCCATGAAGCGCAAGCTGTCGGTCGGCGACAAGATGGCCGGCCGCCACGGCAACAAGGGCGTCATTGCGCGTATCCTGCCGGAAGAAGACATGCCGTACCTGCCGGACGGCACGCCGGTGGAGATCGTGCTCAACCCGCTCGGCGTTCCGTCCCGTATGAACGTTGGCCAGATCCTCGAAACGCACCTCGGGTGGGCCGCGCACGCGCTCGGCCTCTACTTCGCCACGCCCGTTTTCGACGGCGCAACAGAGCCCGAGATCAAGCACTGGCTCGAGGAGGCCGGCCTGCCCAAGAGCGGCAAGACGCGGCTCTTCGACGGCATGACGGGAATGGAGTTCGAGCAGGACGTCACCGTCGGCTACATCTACATGCTGAAGCTGTCGCACCTGGTCGACGACAAGATCCACGCCCGCTCGATCGGTCCGTACTCGCTCATCACCCAGCAGCCGCTGGGCGGCAAGGCGCAGTTCGGCGGACAGCGGTTCGGCGAAATGGAGGTCTGGGCCCTCGAAGCCTACGGCGCAGCGCACATCCTTCAGGAGCTGCTCACGGCGAAGTCGGACGACGTGACCGGACGGGCGAAGATCTACGAAGCGATCGTGAAGGGCGACGCCTCGTTCCAGCCCGGCCTGCCGGAGTCGTTCAACGTCCTCATCCGCGAACTGCAGGCGCTCTGCCTCGACGTGGAGTTGATGAAAACGAAGAGAAAGCTGACAGAACCGGAACCGCCCGCAACCGACGAGGGCATCCCGGTTCTGGCTGAGAGCTGATAACGCCCAACTACCAACTCCCAGCTTCCAAGTGTGAACTTGGGAATTGGGAGTTGGGAAGTGGGAGTTGACGCCGAGTCATCATTCAGCGAAGGAAATAGATGAGACCATCTTTCGATACACGCGGTTCACTGACGACGGATTTCGACGCGATCCGGATTAGTCTCGCTTCGCCGGAAAAGATCCTCTCCTGGTCGCACGGAGAGGTGACCAAGCCTGAGACGATCAACTACCGCACCTTCAAGCCGGAGCGGGACGGACTCTTCTGCGCGAAGATCTTCGGCCCGGTCACCGACTGGGAGTGCCTGTGCGGCAAATACAAGCGGATGAAGCACCGCGGCGTCATCTGCGACAAGTGCGGCGTCGAAGTCACGCAGGCAAAGGTCCGGCGCGAGCGCCTCGGCCACATCACGCTGGCGACTCCCGTCAGCCACGTGTGGTTCTTCAAGGGGCTGCCGAGCCGCATCGGCCACCTCCTCGACATCTCGCTGCGCGACCTCGAGCGCATCCTGTATTTCGAAGCCTACGTCGTCATCGAGCCGGGCGATACCGACCTGAAGCCGAACCAGCTGCTCAGCGAGGATCAGTTCCGCAAGGCGCGCGAGGACTACGGCCAGAAGTTCCGCGCGCAGATGGGCGCGGAAGCGATCAAGGAGTTGCTCAAGCGCATCAGCGTCGAGAAGCTCGCGCAGGAGATGCGCGACCGCATGAGGACGGAAACGTCCGTTCAGAAGAAGCTGAAGTTCGCCAAGCGGCTGAAGGTCGTCGACTCGTTCCGCAAGTCGACCAACAAGCCGGAGTGGATGATCCTCGACGTGATTCCGGTCATTCCGCCGGAGCTGCGGCCGCTCGTTCCCCTCGACGGCGGCCGGTTCGCGACGTCGGATCTGAACGATCTGTATCGCCGCGTCATCAACCGCAACAACCGGCTGAAGAAGCTGATCGAGCTGAAGGCACCCGACGTCATCATCCGGAACGAGAAGCGGATGCTGCAGGAAGCGGTCGATGCGCTGTTCGACAATGGTCGCCGCGGCCGCGTGCTGCGCGGAGCGAACAACCGGCCGCTGAAGTCGCTCAGCGATACGCTCAAAGGCAAGCAGGGACGCTTCCGCCAGAATCTGCTCGGCAAGCGCGTCGACTACTCGGGCCGTTCGGTCATCGTCGTCGGACCGGAGCTGAAGCTGCACCAGTGCGGCCTGCCCAAGAAGATGGCGCTCGAGCTCTTCAAGCCGTTCATCTACAACAAGCTCGAAGAGCGCGGTCTCGTCGCCACGATCAAGCAGGCGAAGGAGATGGTCGAACAGCAGCGCGGGGAGGTGTGGGACATCCTCGAGGAGGTCATCCGCGAGCATCCGGTCCTGCTGAACCGCGCGCCGACGCTCCATCGTCTGGGCATCCAGGCGTTCGAGCCGGTGCTCGTCGAGGGCAAGGCGATCCGCATCCATCCGCTCGTCTGCACGGCGTTCAACGCCGACTTCGACGGCGACCAGATGGCGGTGCACATCCCGCTGTCACCCGAGGCGCAGATCGAAGCTTCAGTGCTGATGCTGTCGAGCAACAACATCCTGTCGCCGGCCAGCGGTGCACCAATTGCGATTCCTTCTCAGGACATCGTGCTCGGGTGCTACTACCTGACCAAGGCGCGCGCCGGCGCGAAGGGCGAAGGCCGCGTGTTCGGCAATGCCGACGACGTGGTGCTGGCGCTCG
>DATJIW010000033.1:0-33133 GCA_035492775.1 Vicinamibacterales bacterium | reverse complement strand
GCGATTTCAGAAAACCATCCTCAACGAGTTTTATCGCGTCACGCTGCGGCGGAAGCTCTATGCGACCCTTGAGGAATTACAACAGGACCTGGATCACTGGATCGAGGAGTACAACGAAACGCGCCCCCATCAGGGCCGGTGTGCTATGGCAAGACGCCGATGCAAACGTTTCGTGACAGTCTGGACCTGGCCAAAGAAAAACAAATTCACTAGCACGACGAGGAACGACTCAGACATGGCCGACGTCAGATCGAGTCCTGACTAATACAGAACAGAATCCGAACCCGGCACTGATCACTGTCTCGAAAACTCTTCCACAGTTCCAGCTGGAAAGCAGTGCCAACTCAGATATCCCTGCAACTCGAACACTCTGTACTCTTCAAGCTCTAAACCTCTTTACTCTTCAGACTCGACAACTCTCCGGGCCAAAAAGTGTTTACTCCGTGCCCTTTGTGGCCTCTTAGTTAACCGCTTCGTGGTCTCGTCTGCCTAGCCTGCAACTCGAACACTCTGTACTCTTGAAGCTCGAAACCTCTTTACTCTTCAACTCGATAACTCTCCGGGTTCAAACTCGACAACTCTCCGGGCAAAAAATGTTTACTCCGTGTTCTCCGTGGCCTCTTAGTTAACCGCTTCGTGGTCTCATCTGCCTAGCCTGCAACTCGAACACTCTGTACTCTTCAAGCTCGAAACCTCTTTACTCTTTCAAACTCGACAACTCTCCGGGCAAAAGTGTTTACTCCGTGTTCTCCGTGGCCTCTTAGTTAACAACTCTCTGCTCTTCAGACTCGACAACTCTCCGCGCTAAAGAGTGTTTACTCCGTGTCCTCCGTGGCCTCTTAGTTAACCGCTTCCGTGCTCTCATCTGCCTAGCGCCAGGCGATGCGCCAGGCTGGGCGGCAGCCCCGCGGCAAGGATCTTCGCCTGCGCCTCCTCGACGCGATATCGCACGCGAATCATCGTCAGTTCGTGCGTCTCGTCGTCCAGAATCCCGTAGCCGGCGCGGGCGTCGCCGTCGCGGGGCTGTCCGACCGATCCCGGGTTGATCAAGTAGCGGACGCCCCGCTGCAGCGGCACGACGGTCTCCGAGTCAGGGTCGGGCGCCCCGCCCGAGAAGACGTCGTCCACCCGGCGAAAGACGATGGGGATGTGCGTGTGTCCGAAAAGACACAGCGCGCGCGAGGCTTCCGCCAGCGCGCGGCGCGCGTCGCTGCTGTCGAAGATGTAGTGATCCTCGTCGAACGGCGCGCCGTGGCAGATCTCTACGTGATCGTCGATTTCCGTTGGTCCCATCGGGAGAGTTCGCAGGTAATCGCGATGCGCGTCCGAGAGCTGGGCTGCCGTCCAGACGGCGGCGCTGCGCGCGATGTTGTTGAACTCGCGGGCATCCTCCAGACCGCACGCCACCTTATCGTGATTGCCGCGGATGATCGCGACCGGCTCCAGGGCCTGCACCCGAGTGATCACGGCGCCGGGGTCGGCGCCGTAGCCCACGAGATCGCCCAGCACGAGCGACTGGTCCCACTGCCCGTCCGCGTGCTCGAGGACGGCGTCGAGCGCCTCCAGGTTTGCGTGGATGTCCGAGAGGATCAGATAGCGCACGCGTTACCCCAATCCCAGACGGTCGAGCACGCGGTCGGCCACGTCTTCTGCGCGCGACGTCCCCGCATCGATGCGCACGTGCGCCTGCGCGTAAGCGGTCTGACGCAGTGTGTACAGACGTTCGAGTTGCTGACGATCCGCAGCGAGCGGGCGGCGTCCGTCGGCGGGCAGCCTGCCCACCAGCACTTCGAACGGCACGTCGAGCCAGACGGTCGTGCCATCCAGATTGAGCGTTTGTCTTGTGTCCGGATCCATGAACGTGCCGCCACCGGTGGCGACCACCGCGTGGCGCAGCGGAAGCAGCAGCCGGATCAGCTCGCGCTCGGCCGCACGAAAGTACGGCTCACCGTGGCGCACGAAAATGTCGGCGACGGTGAGTCGCTCGCGCGCTTCGATCAATTCGTCCACGTCCTCGGCGCGCCAGCCGAGCCGCGACGCCATGGCGCGCGCCACCGTTGTCTTTCCCGCCGCCATGAATCCGACGAGATAAATCTTATCGGGCGCCACCGGACCGCGAGAGTTGTTCGAGTACGTCGAAGAATCCGGGGTAGGACACCGAGACGGCCTGCGCTCCCAGGATCCTCGCGGGTCCGCTGGCGCGCGCCGCAGCGATCGCGAACGCCATCGCGAGGCGGTGATCGCCTGCCGCGTCGGCGATGCCGCCGCGGAGGGGCCCACCGGCGATCCGAAAGCCATCCGGATATTCCTCCACGTCGGCGCCAAGCGCGCGAAAACCTGATACCAGCGCGGCAATGCGATCCGTTTCCTTGACGCGCAGT
This sequence comes from Vicinamibacterales bacterium, assembly GCA_035492775.1. GTDB lineage: Bacteria > Acidobacteriota > Vicinamibacteria > Vicinamibacterales > 2-12-FULL-66-21 > DATJFQ01. The sequence goes on along the minus strand of DATJIW010000033.1, from coordinate 30,752 downwards.
TCGGCGGCGCCGCGCACCATCAGCGCGGTACCTTCGTTCATGACCGCCAGGGCGGCCAGCGACGGAATCTCGTCGATCACGAGCGGAACTTCGTCCGGCGCGATTTCGAAGTCTTGTGGATTGCCGAACCGCACTTGAATCGTGCCGATCGGCTCGCCGGCGATCACGTAATCCTCCACGGTCTCGATCTGCGCCCCGGCGCGGCGGAGCACGTCGAGCAGCCGCGCACGCGATGGATTCAGACCTACGCCGACGATGTCGAGCACGGCACCGGGCGTACCTGCGGTCAGCGCCAGCCAGAATGCGGCGGAGGAGATGTCGCCCGGAACGGTTGCTTCAATCGCGGTGAGGTGCTGATCTCCCTCGATGCTCACGGCCGTCCCGTCCCGGCGGATGCGTCCGCCGAACGCCTCGACCGCGCGCTCCGTATGATCTCGTGTCGGGGCGCTCTCGCGAACGGTCGTGATTCCGCTCGCGTGGAGGCCGGCGAGGAGCACGGCGCTCTTCACTTGCGCGCTTGGCACCGGCGGCGCGTGTGAAATGCCGTGCAAGTCGCCGCCCGCAATCGTGAGGGGAGGCCGCCCGTCGTCGCTCTCGATGGCCGCTCCCATTTTTGTAAGCGGGTCGATGATCCGCCGCATCGGGCGGCGCGACAGCGATTCGTCGCCGGTGAGCATGGTGGTGAACGGATGCGCGGCAACGAGTCCGGCGAGAAGGCGCATCGACGTGCCGGAATTGGCCGCGTCCAGCGGCCGGCGCGGCGCGCGGAGTCCCTGCGGACCACGTCCGGCGATTTCCACTCGCAAGCCATTCGCGCCGGCAGTTCTGGAGACGACGACACCGAGCGCCTCCAGGCAATCCAGCGTGGCGAGGCAGTCGGCGCCGGGAAGAAATCCATCGAGGCGGGACGTGCCTCCGGCGACCGAGGCGAGCATGGCATACCGGTGCGAAATCGATTTATCGCCGGGGACCCGCAGCGTGCCGGCGACGTGCGACACGCGCGGTACCTCCGCGGCATCCGCGATCGGGACCATCCGCCGACTATACTGTATTATCCTTACCTCGGCATGATGATGCGCGGCGGCCAGGTCCGGCTGCAGTTCCCGAGTGTGTTCGACATGCTGGACGTCGTCCAGGTCGTCAGCGATCGCATGGCCCATCTCGCCGAGATGGACGACGACGCGGTGCATTGGATCGGCGTCGCGGTGCGCGAGTCGGTCATCAACGCCATCAAGCACGGCAACCGCGAGCGTCCCGAGAAGCGCGTCACCGTCGAATTCGCGTTCCTGCCCGAAGACGCGCCTACCGAAATGGTCGTTCGCGTCGTCGACCAGGGTGAAGGCTTCGAGCCCGAGGAAGTGGCGGATCCCCTGGCGCCCGAGAACATCCTGAAGTCGAGCGGCCGCGGCATCTTCTTCATGCGCAGCTTCATGGACGACGTGCAGCTCCATCGCGCGCCGGAGGGCGGCATGGAGGTGCGGATGGTGAAGAAGCTGACCACGACGACCGGTGGCTGAGCCACCGCCGCCGATTTTTCTCTCGACCGCGATCGAAGCGGTCACCAGGGCCGGCGCGATGCAGCTCGCCGGCGCCGGCAACCTCCACATCGAAAAAAAAGGCGCGATCGACCTGGTCACGGAAATCGACCGCGACGTCGAACGGATGTTCCGCGCACTCATCGCCGAACGTTTTCCTGACCACGCGATCCTCGCGGAGGAGTTCGAGGCGCGTGGAGATCGCGAGCGGGCAGCACGTCACACGTGGGTGTTCGATCCGGTCGACGGAACCACGAATTACGCGCACGGTCTTCCGATCTTCTGTTCGGCCGCGTCGCTCGAGATAGACGGCGAGGCCGTGGTCGCGGCGGTGTACGACCCCAGCCGGCGCGAGCTGTTCACGGCCCAACGCGGTCTTGGAGCATGGTTGAACGGCGTCCCGATGCGCGTGTCCAACGCCGATCGCCTGATCGATGCGTTGCTCTGCACGGGGTTCCCCTACACCGTGCACGAGGAGTCGCGCAGACTCCTGGACGTGTTCTCCGCATTTCTTGAAACGTCGCGCGCGGTCCGGAGGCTCGGCTCGGCCGCCATCGATCTCTGTTACGTGGCGGCGGGACGGCTCGACGGATTCTGGGAGATGCAGCTGAACCCCTGGGACATCTCCGCTGGAGCGCTGCTCGTCACCGAGGCCGGCGGCACGGTCACCAATCTGTCGGGCGAATCCTTCGATTCACGGCGCGGCGAAATCGTCGCCTCGAACGGCCGCATTCACCAGCAGATGGTGGCGACGATCGGGCGTGCCGCGTGAGGTGTGCAGAGTGGTGATTCGACCGCTAATGTGGACGGGGCTGACCTGTCGGATAGACATCACCTGATCGACAATCGCGGATCTCGTCGGTAATCCTGCCGCATGACTGGCACCCTTCGTGCTCCGCTCTCGGTGTCGGGAGGCACATTCGTCATGAAAACAGCCCTGCTGCTCATCGCCACTCTCGTGGTGGCGCCCTCACTGGCAAGCGCCCAGATTCGACCGGTCCAGTCGTCGCCGGCCGCGGCGCCGAACACCGTGGACTTCACGGTCGGATACTTCGCGCTGAAGGGGCTGGATTCGCGCGACGTCAACGACGTGCTGCTCGGCGATCTACAGAACGGGCAACCCTTGCTGTTCGACATCAAGGATTTCAACGGCTTTACGTTCGGAGGGGAATATCTGCTCGGGATCGGCCGGTACCTCGAAGCAGGCTTTGGCGTTGGTTACTACCAGAACACCGTTCACAGCGTGTATGCAAACCTGACCCACGCGTCAGGGGACGAGATCCAGCAGGATCTGAAGCTCCGGACCGTACCGATCACCGTGACCGCCCGTTTCCTGCCGCTGCCGCGGGGCAGTTCGGTCGAACCGTACGTCGGCGTCGGCCTCGCCGTCATTCCGTGGCGCTACAGCGAAACGGGCGAGTTCGTCGACGTCGACAACTCGATCTTCCCGGCACGGTACATCGCTGATGGCACCGCGACGGGACCTGTCGTGATCGGTGGAGTACGTTTCCCGATCAGTGCGTTTGTCGCGGGCGGCGAATTCCGTTGGCAGAAAGCGGAGGGCGACATTCCAGCCGACGCGGGGCTGCTCGGCACGAAGATCGATCTCGGTGGCTGGACGACGAACTTCACGTTCGGCGTGCGCTTCTAGCGCTCGCGGCAGCGCTCCGCTGCATGTCGCGCTCAGCCACTGAACCATTCTGTGCGCTGAGCGTAATGGTAATGACAGAGGCGACGTGTGAGCGCGCTCACGAAAACCGCTCTCGAACGACCCCGCCAATCCGTCACCGATACGCTCGCGGCTTCCTGCGCGGTCGTGTTCATCATCATTCTCGCAATCGCCGCATACTGGGATCCGGCCATTCGGGTGCTCCACGTGTTCGAAGCGGTCCCGTACGCGGCGGCTGCGGCACTCGTGCTCCGGCAGCGCAAGTTTGGATACGCACTTGGAGCGGCGAGCGGCGCATTCTGGCTGTGGACGGCCGGGACGCTGACGACGTTCGTGCGCAATGGCTTCGAACGCCTCGGCATGCTGCTCCGTACCGGACGCGTCGACCGCCCTGATGTGCTCATCGCGGCACCCGCCGCGTGCGCCACCGCCGGGCTGGTAATCTTCTGTGTATGGGGTTACTTACGTCTCCGAAACCGTTCGTGGAGCGATGTTGCCCTTTTCGTCGGAACGCTCGTTCTCGTTGCGGGTTTCTTCATCGTGATTTTCGCGGCCTTCGCCCCTCAATTTCTGGGGATGTTCAAACGGCTCGTCGGCAGCTGATCATGGTCGAAACGGCAAACTCCACCCTGGAATCTGCAATTCATCGGCGTTCGTAGAGCGCCACGTTGCCTCCCTGCGCGACTCGGTCGTAATGGTCGAAGAAGCGCGGATCGTAGCGGCCCTGCCAGTAGAGGGCGTCGCCGCCCTCCGCTTTCTCTTCGACCACGATCCACTTCACGTACGCCTGCGGGTGACCGAGTGCAGCCTTCCAGATCTCGCCGTTGCCTTCGTGCAGGAAGTCGCGCACGTTGAAACCGGCGTCGGCAAGGTCGTGCATGTAATGAGCGAGCGACCCCATGCTCATGAGGATGGGGCTGCCGTCCCAATGCGCTTCGAGATAGGCGGTTACCGCGTGACGGCCGACGCGGTTGCGCGCGTCGAGCTGCGCTTCTACGACCATCGGAGCGCCAGGGTCGAGCGGGTGAGCGCTCCAGACGGCAACGGCCAGCACGGCGACGGCCGCCGCTCCCCGAAGGATGCGTGGGAGCAGAGCGACGCCGGTTCCAGCGATCGCGGCTGCCGCCGCAATCAGCGGTACGTCATACCGGATCCGGAACGGATGTCCCTTGAGATACGCACCCAAGGGCAGCACAGCGGATGCGGCAACCGCGAGTACGATCAGCAGCGATGCCCGGTCTTTCGACGCGACGGCGTGATACACGATCACTCCGGCGGCGATCCACGCAGCCCAGCACAGTGGTGACCCGATCAGCGCCTTGAGCCCGTCCCAGAGCTGCATCCACGCCAGCCATGCGTGGCCGCGCGCCGGATTGTCCGCGATGAAAAAGCCGCTGTCGACGAACCATGCGCCCACCGTGATCTTGCTGTTCACGAGAAACGCCGCGATTGCCCAGGCTGGATAGAGCGCGAGTCCCCGGACGGCACGCACGGCATCGGTCACGGCCTCGCCCCGGCGCAGCCGGACGATGAACGCCAGCGCGATTGCGGCCGCGATGACCGGCCAGGCCTCGTAGCGCGTGAGAACGGCCGCGATGCAGCTCCACCCCGCAGCGAGCGAACGTCGAGTCGCCATTTCGTTCGGGCCGCGCGGCCACGAAGGCTCACCAGCCCAATCCACGATCAGCGCAACGGCCAGAAACGTGGTCCCGAAGAGCAATGGTTCGGTCATCGGGGTGCTCTGGAGGTAAAGCACGTCGGGATTCAACATCAGCAGCGCTGCACAGGTGATCCCGCCCAACACGGACCCCGTCACGCGCTGCACGATCCAGGCGATCGAGCCCGTCGCGAGCGCCATGGACAGAACAGAAATGACGATGGCCGACCCGCCAGTGCGATAGAGGGAATCGAACTGGACGGGAAGAGCGTTCAGCAGGTGAGGCAGCGGCAGCCACACGGCTCCGACCTGCTGCCAGCCGGGCGTCAGGCTGTCGAAGATGCGGCGCGCGACGACGAGGTGTGCCCGCGCGTCGTAATGCGAAAGCGCCAGCCCCAGCCGGTAATAGTGAACTGCCGCGGCCGCGCCCGCGGCCGAGACCGCCCCGGCGATCGACAACGGCCAGCGGCCGACACCAAACGGGAGGCGGCGAACGGCAGACGGCAAACGCGATTAGTCTACACTCGTAGGTCGCATGAAGCGGCTGGTCGGCTGGATCCAGGCCTTCGCCGTCGGATCCGGCGGCGTGGGGCTGTTCGCGCTCACGTTTCTCGATTCTTCATTTCTTTCGTTCCCGTTGGCGAGCGATCTGCTGGTCATCTCGATGGTGACGAGCCACAAGGAGCGCCTGCTCTATTACGCGCTCGCGCCGGCACTCGGATCCACGGCGGGATGCCTCGTCCTGTACGTCATCGCCAGAGCGGGCGGCGAAGCATTCCTGCGAAAGCGATTCAAGGAGCACCACGTCGAAAACGGACTGCGCTCCATCCGCAAGCACGGCCTTCTCGCGGTAATGGTCCCCGCTGTGCTGCCCCCTCCGGCGCCCTTCAAGATCTTCATCCTCCTCGCGGGTGTGGCTGAGATCCCCATCGTGCAATTCTCGGTGGCGGTGTTCAGCGCCCGTTTCGCGCGCTTTCTCGCCGAAGGCCTGCTGGCGTTCTTCTATGGCGAAGCGGCCGCGGCGTGGATCAGGAGTCACGCGAAGGCAGTCGGGATCGACGGCACCCTGATCGCCATTGCGGCTCTCGCCGGCTGGATTTGGTGGGCGCGGCGAAAACGCCTATAATCAAGCGTTTACCTCGCTATTTGATGGTCCAGGACATCTCCGTCATCGTCCCGATGCGCAACGAGTCGCCCAATGTCGGCGAGCTCTACAAGCGCATCACCGCCGCGCTCGGTCGAGCCGGCCGATCGTTCGAGATCCTGTGCATCGACGACGGCAGCACGGACGACACGTTTCAGCAACTCGCGGCGCTGCACGCGAGCGATCCGCGCGTCCGCGTGATCCGCTTCCGTCGCAACTTCGGCCAGACCGCCGGGTTCTCAGCCGGCTTCGCTCACGCACGCGGACGCTACATCGTCACGATGGACGGCGATCTGCAGAACGATCCTGGCGACATCCTCTCGATGATCGAGCGCGCGGAGCGCGAAGATCTCGATATCGTCTGCGGGTGGCGCAAGGACAGGAAGGATCCGCTCCTCAGCCGGCGCCTGCCGTCCATGATCGCCAACGCGATCATCTCGCGGACGACAGGAGTACACCTGCACGATTACGGCTGTTCGTTGAAGGTGTTCAAGGCGGAAGTCGTCAAGCCGATGAAGCTCTACGGCGAGATGCATCGGTTTCTGCCGGCGATCGCCAGCGAGTTCGGCGTGCGGATTGGCGAGCAGGTCGTGACGCACCATGCGCGCGTGCACGGCAAATCGAAATACGGCATCTCGCGGACGTTCCGCGTGGTGCTGGATCTGCTCACGGTGAAGTTCCTCAGCAGCTACTCGACGCGTCCGCTGCAGATGTTCGGCAGCGTCGGGCTGCTGCTCGGTCTGGCGGGATCGCTCGCGTGTGCGTGGGTGACGTATGAGCGTTTCTTCAGCTACCAGTCGGCCAACCGGCCGCTGTTCTTCGTCGGCATCCTCCTGATCTCCACGGGCATTCAGATGTTGATGACGGGGCTGCTTGCGGAGATGCTGTCGCGCACCTACCACGAGTCACAGGACAAGCCGATTTACGTCATTCGCGAGATTCTGGAAGAGAAGCCCACGCGCCCGCGCGAAGTCATCGGCGCGTAGCCCGCGTCGCACGCTGCCAGACACAGGCAGTCCTGAGAGCGCATCACCTCGGAAGTTCGAACCTCCTCGGCCAGGTAACTTGCCTGAAAAGGTTGTGACGGGGACAGACCGGTGAGGCTCAATCGACGCGAGTTCGTCAAAGTGGCCGCTGATCGCTGACCGCCGGCCTGAATCCACTCAGCGGGGCCCCATCGCTGCGGCGACGGTGGCGCGATACGGTCTCGAGCGACTGGAGAAAGGGAAGGCCGGCGACTCAGGCCGGTGGTGACGTTCGAGCGGATGGGACTAAACTGAATCTCGCCGCGTGATACTCGCTGGCCTTTCGCGTGCACAACATGAAGACAGTCGCCGGCCGGAAGAAGAAGATCGCGGCGCTCGTCGAGATGCTCAAACGCGGTGAGACCATTCACCCCCAGGGAAATCAGGGTCGAAAATCGTCGTAACGGGCATCCCGCGCGAGATGATCCATGGCTTTCACAACGCGAGTGAAAGCAGCACCACACTCCGCGTCTTTCATTATTCCGCCCGCAGTGCGTCGACCGGATCCAGTGTCGCCGCACGCCGCGCCGGAAGCGAGCTGGCCGCCGCGCCAATCACGAGAAACAGGCACGTCACGACAAGGAAACTGGCGGGGTCATCGGGTTGCACTTCATACAAAAGGCCGGTCAGCCAGCGAGTCAGGACCAGCGACGCCCCGATGCCGACGGTCAACCCGATCCCCGTGAGAGCAACCCCTTGGCGGAGAAACATTCCGAACAGGTGACTGCGTTCCGCGCCAAGCGCGAGTCGCGTGCCGATTTCCTGCCGGCGACCCGCGACCACGAACGACAGCAGTCCATAGACGCCGACCGCCGCCAGCACGATGCCCACGGCTGCAAGAATGCCGAACAACGCGGCGTCGAAGCGGAACGTCGCGGTCGCCGCACTGACGATGTCGTCCAGCGTCCGCAGCTGCAGCACCCGCTGGCCGCGATCGACGTCGGCAATGGCGGCACGCAGGCTCGCCGCGAGATGACCGGATGATCCCTCGCCTTTGATCATCCAGGCGACCGACGGACCAAATCCGGTCGGCTGCTCGAGTGGCACGAACACGGTCGGCGAGGGCGCGCCAGTCAGCGCCCGGTCTTTCGCGTCGCCGACGATGCCGATTACTTCGCGCGGTGCACCATTGCCGAATCGGCGACCTCGAAAGAGACCGACGATCACGTGATCGCCGATCGCGCCGCCGCGCGGCCACCACCGCCGCGCCAGCGTCTCGTTGATCATCGCCACGCCCGTGGTGTCCGAGAATGCAAATGTGCGTCCCCGCCGAACAGGGATGCCGAGCATTTCGAAGTAGTTGGGCGTCACGGCTCGAATCTCCATCCCGCCGATGCTCTGTTCAGGGTGTCCAGCGTGTTCCGTCGGCACGTTGCGCCATCCCGCCAGCGGCAGGACATTGGCGGCACCGACTTCGGTGACACCGGGGATTCGCTCGAGTCGCGCCGTGAGCGCGCGAATGGCATTTACGCGATCGAGTCCGTTCGGATGGCGGTCAAGCGGCGTTACGAACGTGAGGAGACCGTTCGGATTGAATCCGAGCCGCTGCAGGCTGAGTTGATACAAGCTGTGAATGAGCAGACCGGCGCCCACCAGCAGCATCGTGGAGAGCGCGACTTCGGCCACCACGAGCACGCTGCGCGTGTGGCCGCGCACGTCGCCCTGGCTGGCCGTACGATTCGTCGACCGCAGCGCGTGCTGAACGTTCAGCCGCCGCGCGACGGCGAGTGGAACGAAGGTCAGGATCAGCGCTGTCACGAGGGCGACGGCGACGGCGAACAGGAGCACCCCGCGATCCACGCGGATCGGCGTGGCCGCCGGAAGGTTGAATGGAATCCAGGACACGAACCCCGAGACGAGGGCGTACGCTGCCGCGATGCCCGCCACGCCGCCGAGGCCGGCGAGCACGAGATTCTCGACGAGAAACTGCGCGAAGAGGCGGCGCTGCCCGCTCCCAAGCGCGACGCGAACGGCGATCTCCGTTCCCCGCGCCGCGAATCGCGTCATGAGCAGCATGGCGAGATTCACGCACGCCAGGAGCAGCAGGAGTCCGGTCGCGCCAAACAACAGGAGCAGATGCACACGAACATCGGCGACCAGCGCCGCCTGCAGCGGCTTGACGATCAGTCCTTGCATCGCCGGATTCCGGTCCGCCTCGCGCAGTCGGTCGGTCAGCGAAGAGACGAAGGCCTCCGCCTCCCCGAGACTCGCGCGGTCGTTGAGGCGCGCGATCACGGCGGTGTTCGCGCCAACGTCCTCGCGGCCGCCGGTGCGCCGCAGCGGCACGAGTGCATCGACGTGCTGCGCCAGCCAGAAGCTGGATGGCAGGACGCCGACGATCGTTGAGGGCGTGCCATCGAGGCGCACGGTTCGTCCCAGTACGCCCGGATCGGCGCCGAAGTCCCGTTGCCAGGCGGCGTAGTCGAGGATCACGGCGGGGGCCCCTCCCGGGCTCATCTCAGCCTCGTCAAATCCGCGGCCGATGGCTGGCGCTGTGCCGAGTGTCTGCAGAAAATTCGCACTGACCGGCATCGTCTGGATCCAGTCCTGACCGCCGGACCACTCGAGCCGATGCTCGCTGGCGTCCCCGTTTGCGGCGATCGAGGCGAACAGCGCGTTCTGCTGCCGCACCACATCGAATTCGGGAATCGTGACCGCGAGCAGGTTGCTCTCGCTCTTCTGGCCGAGAACGACGAGCCGCGACGGGCGTGCGAACGGCAGCGGGCGCACGAGCACGGTGTCGATGACGCTGAACATGGCGGTGTTGACGCCGATGCCGAGCGCGAGTGAAAGGACAGCCGTCAGCGTAAAGCTCGGGTTCTTGCGGAGCATCCGCGCTGCGTGGCGCAGGTCGCCCGCCAGATGCTCAAGGCCTCGGGCGAGGACGCCGTCGAGCGCCTGCTCGCGGTGCGCACGCGGGTTCCCGAACCGGAGCCGCGCCGCCCGCCGCGCCTCGGCCGCAGTCAGGCCGCCGGCCCGCTCCTCGTCCTCGATGAGCGCGAGGTGAGTATCCAGTTCCTGGCGCAAGTCGTCGTCAAGACGTCGGTGGCGCACGAGATTCCACAGGCGGCGCAGGATTGTCATGGCAGCCTCACGCAAACCGCAGCGCCTTGGCCACGGCCTCGGTCAGGAGCGACCAGCGGCGCTCCTCTTCCTTCAGTTGGCGCCGGCCAGCGGCGGTGATGGTGTAGAACCGCGCCTTACGGCCGGTATCGGTGCTGCCCCACGCGGCGCGCAGCCATTTGTCCTGCAGCATCCGCTGAAGTGCCGGATACAGCGAGCCCTCTTCAACTCGCAGCGAGTCGTCGCTCGCGAGGCGGATGCGCCGCGCGATGGCGTAGCCGTGTAATGGCCCGGCAGAGGCGAGGGCCTTGAGAATGAGCAAATCGAGAGTGCCCTGCAGTCGATCGTTTGGATGTTTTGGCATAGTCAGCTATGTATAGCTGGCTATATCGTCGCTGCTCGTTTGATGTCTGTCAATCACAGTGTCCAGCATCGGTCGCCATGCGAGCTTATCGTTCCCGTACGCGCTCAGGGGATTCAACGAATCACCGGGCCCGCACGTCCCCGTGCACCAAGGGCTCAACCCGGCGGACGACTCTTGGTCCCATCGCGCCATCGTCCGGGGTGCGACCCCGGCTATTATCTGATGTCGTCGCTCATGCCCGATCACGTTGCCGGGCATGCGCAGAGATTGAAGGCATAGACGATGACGCTCACCCGACGCGAGTTCGTTCAAATGGCCGTGGCGATGGGGGCCTCACTGGCGTGGGGCGGCTCGGCTCGAGCATCAACGACCGACTGGCACGAGCGGCGCGACCTGTATCCGGAAGGCGTCGCGTCCGGCGATCCCGATCCGACGAGCGTGATCCTCTGGACGCGGCGGCCGTTCGAATCGGGCGTCCGACAGGTGCTCACGGTGGAGGTGGCCGAGGACGATGCGTTCCGGCGGGTCGTCGCAAAGGCGTCCGCACCGGTGTCAGCGGAATCGGATTGGACAACGCGCGTGCTCGTGGGTCATCTCAAACCTGCGCGCGTCTACTGGTACCGCTTCACTGATCAAGACGGGAACGGGAGCCGCGTCGGCCGGACGATTACGGCGCCGGCGCCGAACGATCCGCGGCCGGTCAATTTCGCCTTCGTCAGCTGCCAGGACGTCAACGAAGGCAAACTCAACGCCTATCGCCGGATGATCTATGAGGACGAGCGCGCGGCGCCCCCCAGCCTGCCCGGCAGCCCAGGCGTTGTGGGCGATGCCCAACTCGGGTTCGTTCTCCACCTGGGGGATTTCATCTATGAGGTGGTCGAATATCCCGACGAGCTGCCGACACGGTACGACCGCACGATCTACGATGTCGGCCGGATTCCCGATGGCGGTAAAACCGGCCACTTCCATTACCCGCTAACGGTCGAGGGCTATCGCGTCGTCTACAAGGGCTACCTGGCCGATCCCGACCTGCAAGACGCGCGAGCGCGTTGGCCCTTCGTTGCCATCTGGGACAATCACGAATTCTCCTGGCAGGGCCGGCAGAGCATCCAACAGGCCGGCGGCCCTCCGCGGCCGGGCCAGACGGTCAAGGTCGCCGCCAATCAGGCCTGGTTCGAATACGTTCCCGCGCGCGTCAAGGCGCCGAGCGGATCGCTCGACACGTTCGGCGCGGTGGCGGTGAAGAATGTGCCGATCGATAAGTGGGACGACAGCTACCTCGGGATCGAACCCAACAATCTGAAAGCCATCAACAGCCTGATCGGCTATCGGTCGTTGCGCTACGGCCGGCACCTCGATCTGATTCTCACCGACCAGCACAGCTTCTGCGGCGACGACCCGACCGACGCGGAGGGCGTTGACAAGATTTACGATCCGACTTTCAACGGGATGTTCTCTGAACCGGCGATGATCGCGCTCGATGCCGGCCGAACCTTCAACGGCGGCAAGCCGCCGGCCGAACTCAGCTTTGGCGATATAAGCATCCCTAATCCGCGAAAGGACTCACCGCCGCGCACGATCCTGGGAAACCGTCAGAAGCAATGGTTCATGGACCAGCTCCGTCGGTCCACCGCAACCTGGAAGATCTGGGGCAATTCGCAGGGCGCCCTCGACTTGCGGGCCGACCCGGCGAACCTTCCCGATGGACTGACCAAGCGGAAGTGGCCTCCGGATACCTTCGCGCAGATCGGCAGCGGCGACTGGGGCAGCGCCTACCACGAGCGCGGACAAATCTATGACCTCGTCCGCGATTCGAAGATAACCGGATTCGCGATTGTGTCGGGCGACCGTCACAGCTTTTGGGCCGGCTATGCCGCCGCCCTATTGCCACCCGCCAGCTTCGAGCCGGTCGGGATCAGTTTCGTCGGCGCCTCGCTGGCCAGCCCTGGGGCGATGGAGGCTCTTGAACACAATCTTCCCCGGGACCATGCGCTCCGTCCGCTGTTCCTGGCCGATCGGCCCGTCCGGGGAGGGACGGCCGGAGTGGCAGACGCGAAGCCCGAATGGACCTACAACATGCTCCTCAAGCACGGAGTCCGCTCGTGCCTCGAATACGCCAGGAGTTTCGACTTGAAGCGCGCTCACGCCGTTTCCAATCCGGAACTTTCGCCGCACCTTGAATTCGTGGATATGGGCGGTCACGGCTATGCGACCGTGCGGCTCACCAGCGACGAAATGCGGACCGAGTTCGTCTGTATTCCGCGACCGATCACGCGCAGCGATCGTCCCGACGGTGGCCCTCTTCGCTACCGCGTTGTCCACACGGCATCGCTCTGGAAACCGGGCGAGCGGCCTATGCTGCGCCAGCAGGTCGTTGAGGGCGATCCCGGCCTTTCGATCTGAGAGGAACCCGGTCAAGGTATAGTCGCGCAGCGTTTAGTATTCCGCATCGAGCACCCGGCCGACGGGCAGCGATCGGCGGCTTTGTTACAGGCTCTTAACGTTCCGCCTGACGGAACGCCGCGCGATTCACCAGCCTGAAGTTTTGAGGGCTTGCTCCGTTTTTCCAGCAGCGGAGAATCTGGTTGTCCGAAATGGACCAGAGGCGGGCGTGATCCCGGTCCACGTCGGTCGGGCTCGTGTTCCACGCATCGTTCGGATAGCAGAACGCGCCGGTCGCGGCGACGGAGATCGACCAGGCAAGGGTGAGCGCAGCCACGCCGCGCCAGCGCTGAAGATGACCGGCGTTGAGCGCCAGCGCCGCCACCGGCACCAGCAGCGGAAGCACATCGATCATGTAGCGCGGACCGAAGGTGTGTCCGCCCCACCAGACCGAGTAGCTGCCGTAGAGGGCGAACTGAATCGCCGCCGCCAGCAGGCACCAGAACTCGGAATGCCGGAGGCCGCGCCGTACTGCCGTGCCGATTCCGGCAAAGGCGATCAATACGACAGGGCTGAAAATCAGGATCCCGCGGCTCGGTGACAGCAGCAGGCCGACGTAGCCGTCCGCCTGCGCTCTGAACGTCTGTCGAGTGGCGTGAATCGCCGCGTTGGCGTCGGTCAGGAGGGGCAGCGCACCAAGGGCGTTCCCGAACCACCGCTCGTTCGTCACGACAAGTGCCACGCCTGCCGCGGCGACCACCGCCGCGGCCATCGACGCGGCTCGTCGGCTGCGCCACGCCATCCCGATCAGCATGATCGCAATCGCCGGGGCGAGTTGGGGACGCGCCGCGAGCGCGAGCGCGAGGCCTCCGCCGAACGCCGCGCCTGAACCGGCCCCATGGGTTCCGCTTTCACCGCTCGAGAGCAGAACAGCGAGCGACAGACCCAGCAGCGCCGTCTCCGCCTGCCACAGCGTCTGACTCGCGGAACTCCAGTATCCGGTGCCGAGGCCAAGGCCTGCCGCAATCAGGAGCGCCACAGGGCGCGAGGATGTTCGCCGCACGGTCACGTATGCGAGGGCGACGGCGATCGCGACGCACGCCGACGCCGTGAGTTTCGCGACGAGCGGTGGTCCGAGCGGCGCCTCCACGTCGATGACTCCGAGCTTCCAGGCGGGCCATGCGAGTGCCGCTGCGACGAGCGCGGGGACCGGCGAGTAAATGGAGCGGTAATGGCCGGACCGATCGCGAATGAAGCCCCAGCGGGTTGCATATTCCGGCGTCGCGGCCACCGGGACGTCGAGGCGCAGAGTGCCCCGAACGAGCAGCTCCCGCGCGGCGAGCGCCGTCGGGCGGCTGTCGTAGCTGCCGATTTCACGGCCGTTCGCGTTGTACGCGACGAACATCGCCGCGAACACGGCTGCGGCGATCCATTTTTCTGCGGCATCGTGCCGGCGCCCGAGCGTGGGAACTGCGCGCGCCTCGACAGTGGAACTCATGATGTTTCGTGGCCGCGGACCACGCCCGCGACGCCCGCGCCAGCGCGGGCGGCCTCATTATGAGCCTGGTCTGCGAATGGCACCCCGGGAAAGCGGTGTCTGCGGGATCGTTGCCTGAATCGCCGCGAAGAAGGTGTCGGACAGCGCCTGGTATCCGACCGGCGTCAGGTGCAGGCCGTCGACGTTGACGTACTCCGCTTCATGGCCGAGGAAAGCCGAGTACGAATCGACGAGCACGGCGCCGCCAGCGGCGACCTGCTGGCGTATCTGCGAGTTCGCCTCCACGATTGCGTTCGGATCGCCGCGGAGAGAACCTGAAAGTCCTGGCGGCGTGAGCGTGCTGACGAAGATGAACTGCACGCCCGCATTCGCCTCCTTGATGTGACGGATGCAGTCGCGAATCCCGAAACCGACGGCATCGATTGCATCCCGGCACGCATGCGGCGAAGACTGCGCGCCGCTGCAGGCGCTCAGGTTGTTGTATCCCCCGAGCAGCAGCACCGCGTCGGGACGATCGTGCGGGATCGTTGCGCGAATCGTATCGTCGATCATCTCGAGGGTGTCCCCGTTGTGCCCCTTGTTGATGACGACGATGCCCTGCCCTGGATAGACGCTGTCGAACGATGCCTGAAGCCGCGTCGGATACGCATTGGCGACGTCGTCGAAGAGCGGGGCGTAGAGGAACGCACGGCCGGTTTCGCCGGCGGTCAGGCTGTCGCCGAATGCCTCATATTTCGTCACCTGCCCGATCGAGAATCCGGACAGCGTCACGGTGAACGAGCACATGGCCGTGCGGGCTGACGCGTCCGTTGCCGTGCAGTTGACCGTCGTCGATCCGAGCGGGAACATCGAGGTCGATGCCGGCGTGCAGGTTGTCTGCACCGGCTGCTCGCCGCCGGTCACAGCGGGCGGATCGAAATTCACGACCTGCGACGGGGTCGACACGCTGTGAATCGAGATATCGGCAGGGCAGGTAATCTGCGGCGGGTTTGCGGTGGGACCTGTGGACTTGTGACCTCCGCACCCGACGAGCACGAGCGCGAGACACACCAGTGCCTCCAGGTTTCGCAGGGTCATCCAACCGCCAAATATATTACAGCTTCGCCCCGGCCTCGTCTGTAGTCCGCCGCAGTATCAGCTGCGCATGATTGCCCGGTTTTGCGACGACACTGCCGCTCCATCCGCTCCGCGGCGCGGCTACTTCCTGAAACGTGACCAGACGATGCTTGCGAGCGAGGCGACCCCTTCGCCGACGGTCGTGCGCCTGACCCGTTCCGGTGAGATGGCGTAGAAGCGGACGGGGGTCTCGAGCACCTCGGCGCGATCGCGCAGGAGCCGGGAGAGCAGGCGCTGGTTCAGGCGCTTGTCGTTCAGATCGAGATCCGGCGCGGCAGCGAGCGCAGCCCGGACGCCGCGAACTCCCGACAGCGTGTCAGAGATATAGCGCCCATAGAGCAGCAGGTACGCCGCGCTCAGCAGATGGCTGCCAATCGCACTCGCAGCGCGCAAGCCCGCCTTGTGTCGATACCGCAGCCGCAGCGACGCATCGATATCCCGCATCGAGAGCCGCCGGCTTCCCCAGATGGCGTCCAGGCGCCCGGATGCGAGCTGCGCGACGATCGTGACGGCGTCCTCGCCGTTGTACATCCCCGACGATTCGAACAGCACGGCGTAGTCGAAGCGCTCGCGGCCGAGGAGGCTCTTGAAGTCCGCGGCAGCCTGTTGGTCGGTCCCCAGATAGCGCACGGGAAACGGGAAACGCGCGGTGAACTCCTCGTCGATCTTTTCGCCGCCGTAGAAGACTTCCGTTACTGCAGGCACCTGCGCCAGACCGGCGCGCACGAGTTCCAGCAGCGATTGGGTGACCTTGCTGCGCGAGCCGCTGTCATACAGCAGCATGGCAATGCGCTGCTTCACGGGATCGGCGAGAAACGCCTGCAGGAACGGCGTCAGGACCTTCGCGGCGTCGTGCCGGCCGGTCACGCCGTCTTCATAGTTGCTGATGCGCACGAGTCGCGGATCTTCCAGCGTGTCGAGGCGCCCCAGCGGAACGTAGGGCGCTTCTTCCCGGCCGCCGCGAGGATCGTTGAACAGATAGTGCGTGATGAGGAACGGCGTGGAGATCGGCAGCTGTCCTTTTTCACGCAGGTAGTACACCGCGCGCTGCACGATATCGACGGCTGTCGCATCGGCCAGCTCCGCATCGCTCTGGATGTTGGTGATGAGCAGCTTCAGCGCGCGCAGATTGCCGGCAATCGCACGGCTCAGACCGTGCGTGAGGTACGACGGAAAGAGCGACGAGTGCTGCGTCCCCGGCGAGTAGACGATGAGATCGGCGGTTGCCACCCGCGCGACGAGGCGCGGATTGACGGGAATTTGTCGTTCGCGCGCCCGGAGCCATCCCGCCACCTGATCGCGGGCCAGTGACTCCACGATGCCGATGTCGGCAGGCGTCGGACGGCTCGCGAGGAGAAAGATGTCCTTGATGCGGTTGCGCCGGTTCGCATCGACGATATCCGCTTCGCTGGCGAGGAGCCGGTCATCGGGGTCGATGGCGACGAGGAACGCGTTGGTGCCGTCCGACACATTGTCGATCAGGCCGGCGGGGAGGTTCAGCAGCGAGCAGTAATCGTCCACCGCCGAGTTGAAGTGCCGGCCGCAGCGTAGATAACACCCGGCAAATGCCAGGTTGCCGACGGCACAATCGGCGAAATCGAAGGCCTTGCCGCTCGAACGCAGCTCCGCGATGAACGTCGCGACCCTCGCGCCGATCTCGCCGCCGATGGACGCCAGGTCCGCGATGGCGGCCTCTGTTGTCGTACCGTCGGAAAGCCGGCGATCGAGCAGGGCGACGACACTCTCGTCGCACGTGTGCAGGGTTCCGGCGAGGTGAGAGGCGTTCTTGCGGAAGTCCGACGGACCAAGGGCATCGCCGAGAAAACGTCGCACTTCTCCCGTCGACCTCCCATCGTCATAGCCGTTGATCGCCAGCGTGAGATCGATTCGCGGATTGGTGATGAGTTCCCGGGACAGTACTGATGACCCGCGGCCGCCGGAGAAGACGACAACGGAGAGCGAACGCTCCGGCATTCCGACAAAGTATATGTCGAAGCTCTACCAGGACCGCAGGAGGAACACCGTGGCGGCGAACACCACGACCAGGAGAACGCAGGCGAGAATGCGCAGCATCCGCGCGAGCAGCGCCGACTCCTCCATCGTGAACATCGCTAGAAATAGCCTCGCTGTGATTCCCAGATTTCGCGCGCCGGTTCGGCGGGTTTCTTCCGCCTGAAAACGGACGGGATCGTGCGCATGGTCATGGTCAGTCCCGACCGGCCGGTCATGAGCACGGTATTGTGGAAGTAGCGGAGTGCGGGAATCGGCCGGACGCGATAGAAGAGCAGTTCCTGACACATGTTGAACGAGCCGATGGCGCGGAAGACGATGTTGTCCGGCAGTTTCACGAGCTTCTTGAAAAAGGGAATCCAGGACGGGGGGAACTTGACCATCAGCCAGAAGAGCGACGCAATGTTCCGGAATTCTCTAGCGTATGGCGTCTTCAGCGTTATCTCCTGCGATTGTGCGATCTGTTGATCGATGTCGAAGTCCGGATCGACGAATCCCTTCTGCCGCGCGTATTCGACGAGCGGCAGCCCCGGGAACAGCAGAAACGTATTCGCGCGAACGTAGTCGGAACCGAGTGCCATATTGAGTTGCACGGTCTCCAGCGCGTTGTCGAGCGTTTCGCCAGGCAGCCCGATCATGTTCGTCGTCAGCACTTTGATCTGCTTTTCGCGAAGCCGCCGCGCACCCTCGACGATATGGTCGTTTTTCGATCGCTTGCGGATGACGGCTTCCCGAATCTGCTCGTTGCCCGACTCCAGGCCGACCGCGGCCCCATAGCATCCGGCCTTTTCCAGCAGTCCCGCCGCATGTTCGGTGACGGAGTCGTAGCGGATGTTGCAATTCCACGGCAGGCCGATTTCCGCCGGATAGACCTCGGCGAACTCCTCCAGCCACTTGTAGCTGTTGCGGATGAAGAACAGGTCATCCGAGAAATGCACATGCCGCAGTGGATAGCGATCTTTGATGTACTTGATCTCGGCCACTGCGCGAGTGACGGACTTCCGCCGCAGATAATCCGATTTCGCGTCCGTTCGATACATCGCCCGGATGACCGGCTCGTGGCAGAACGTGCATGGATACGGGCAGCCCATGCTCGAGATGAACCGCTTCATCGGCATGTCCCGCAGGAAGCCGTACTTGTAATACAGCTCTCGGTCGGGGAACGGCAGTTCGTCCAGCGGCACAGCCGGACGGATGGCATTGCGATGGATAACGCCGGCGCCGGTCTTGACGGAGAGATTCCGGATGCCGGTGATGTCGCGATTGTGCTCGAGCGCGTCTGCGAGCTCGAGCATCGCCAGCTCGCCTTCGCCGCGGCAGATGATGTCGATTGCCGGGTGCTGAATCATGTCCGGCGAGTAGGTCGGATGCGGGCCGCCAACGATAATAGGAATCGAGAGTTCGCGTTTGATGCGCGTGGCGAGCTTCTCGAGGGAGTGGTGGACGCCCGTCAGCGCCGAAAAGGCAATCAGCCCCGGGTCATAACGGCGAATCGCGCCTAACAAATCGGTTGTATGCGAAACGAGCAGGAGATCCGTGCTATGGCCGTTGGCCTTCAGGATTCCGGACAGGTTGGCGACGCCAATCGATTCCTGAATGCCGTTGTTCTGGATGAACAGAACTCGCACGCGACCTCCACTGGGCGATGATCCAGACCTCCTGCAGCAATCGAGATGCCCCGGCAATATATGGCCGGGATGGTGGATTTGTGCGTAAGCTCTTGACTGTTAAGCTGTTCGGTCACCTCGGAGCCCGCAGTACGGATCGCGGCCTCGGCAAGACTGCCGCGGTGAGGCGTGAATGCGCCTGTTGATTGTGCCAGCCGCTGGACGGGGCAGCCGACTCGGGGCAGCAGTCCCCAAGCCATTTGTGACCGTCGCCGGCATCTCGATGCTCGATCGGCTCGTGGACCTGTATGACCGCCACGTCGAACGATTCCTCGTCGTCGTGAACCCGTCGTTCGTGGAGGACGCGCGGGAGTGGGGAACGCGCCTCCCCAACGTCGAGATCGTCGAGCAGCGGATGCCGACTGGAATGCTGGACGCCATCTTGTGCGCTTCTCCCGCAGTCGCCCGGCTTCATCCCGACTGGATCTGGATTACCTGGTGCGATCAGATTGGCGTGCTGCCCGAGACCGTCGTGCGGCTCGAGACGGAAACCGCGATCGCCGGTCCAGCCCTGGTTATGCCCACCGTGCGGCGGCGGCATCCGTACATTCACCTCGCGCGGGATTCGAACGGGCGCATTACGCGCATTCTGCACCTCCGTGAAGGAGACGAGATGCCCGAGGAAGGCGAGAGTGACATGGGGCTGTTTGCGCTCTCGCGCCGTGCGTTCGAGGAAGGGCTGACGCGTTATGCGCGCGAGGCAGACGTGGGCCTCGGAACGGGAGAGCGCAACTTCCTTCCGTTCATACCCTGGCTCGCGGAGCGTGCCACTGTCGCGACGTTTCCGTGCACGAACGCGATGGAAGCGCTCGGCGTGAACACGCCTGAGGATCTGCGCGTCATGGAAGGCTGGCTGCGGGAGCGCACGCGTTGAACGGGACGCTCTCCATCATCATTCCGGCGTACAACGAGGACCGCTTCATTGGAACGCTGCTGCAGCAGATCGACAACGTCGATCTCGCGCAGTTCGGCCTGACGAAGGAAGTCATCGTCGTCGACGACTGCTCGACGGATCGGACGGCGGACATCGTGGCGGCGATGCCCGGTGTGCGGCTGCTCCGGATGCCGAAGAACGGCGGAAAGGGCCGCGCCGTCCGGGCGGGGGTCGATGCCTCCACCGGCGACTATTTGATCATCCAGGACGCCGACAACGAATACGACCCGCAGGATTACATCCCGATGGTCAAAGCGCTACTGGAGGGATCGACCGACATCGTGTACGGCAGCCGATACATGGGGAAAGGCCGATACCCCAACCAGTCGCTGACGGCATACCTCGGCGGGCGTTCGCTCAGCATCGTGGCGTGGCTGTTCACCGGACGCTATCTCACCGATACCGTGACGGCGCTCAAGCTCTTTCGCCGTGCAGAACTGGCCGCGCTGCCGCTCGAGACACGAGGCTTCGAACTCGATCACGAGATCACGGCGCGCATGCTCGCGCGCAAGCGGAAGATCCTCGAAGTCCCGATCCGGTATTACCCCCGGAGCAGGGAAGAAGGAAAGAAGATCGGGCTCCGCGACTGGTTCATAGGCACTCGGACGTTCTGGAAATACAGGAATCGCTGAACCTGATCTCAGGATGTGCGATCAGGAACCGGCGATTCAATTCACCTTATAAATGGTGACTTCGCCGTTCTGGAACGCCTGCGCGAAGAGGGGGCTGCCGTCGAACTTCTTCACGCCATCGGGGTACGCCGATCGCTCGACGGCGTCGACATAGACGTAGTCGATCCGCAGCGCGTGCGCGATGTCCCATGCGCGCTTTGGATCGGACGTCGCGAACAGGTCGTGTACCTTCGCGGAGCGCTCATGGTACTCGGGGACGTCGACCAGCGTGCGGGGGAGACTCGCCGCCATCCGGCGCTCACCGAAGCTGGGGATAATCGTCCACGTCGTCGACCCGCGCGACGTCGGATCGAGCTGGACCACGTCGGTGGGGCGCGTCGCTCGCCGTAACCAGGTCAGTGCGTCCTGGTGCTCGACGTCGAGGACTTCCGTCCATCGGAAGCCAGGACCTTCCGATCGGTTCGTAATGTCCTGTGCGTTGTAGACGTCGACCAGCGTGGTTGGCAGCCCGGCGATCAGCGCCAGCAGCGCGACGCTGCCCGCAAGCTTGCTCGCGATTCCCGGGAACGTGAACGCGGCGGCAGTGCACACCGGCAGCGCAATGAGCAGCATCTGCCCTGCTCGGAAGCCCACCCACGAATCGTCCACCGACAACCGTACGAGGTGCATCACAAGCAGCGACACGACGATCAGCACGAGCGCCGGCACTGCACGCCGCGAGGCAGAATGGCGCCGCAGCGCGAACGCGCCGACGATCGCGGGCGCAAGCGCGGGTCCGAGCGACAGCACCAGATTCCAGAGCGGACGATGAGCGGCGTTGCCAAGCAGCCCGAACTGCACGACCGACGGCGCGCCGCCAACCATCTGCGTCGTGACGCACCAGATGAGTGCCAACGCGACGGGAATCGCCGCGAGCGACGTGCGCAGGACAGACAATACGCCTGCGGAGTGCCGCCACGCGTCGATGACGATTGCGAAGCCCCAGATGGCCGCGAAGAGCGCCCCGACGAACGGGTTGAACGCAACGCATCCGGCAAGCAGTAGCCCCTGCGCGAGGCAGACGGACAGGCTGGCTTCAGCCCCGACGGCGGAGAGCACCGAAAGCGCCGACAATCCCATGACATACGACATGGAGTGCTGCGGCACCCACCAGAAGCACCGCGGAATGCCGTCGATACGCAAACCGCCGAAGCGCCAGTTGCTGATCGCGTCGATGTTGACGTCGCGCAGCGCCGAAAGCGGACTACTGCGGGCGACGAGCCGCGTGATTTCGTAGAACCCTTCCGCGCTCGACGCGACGATTGCGAGCAGGACGGCGGCTGCAACAGCGGGCCCGTTCGGCACGACGATCCACGCGAGCAGGAACATCGAAGCAACGAGCAGCAGCGCCGTGCCGAGCGCATTGATTTTGAGGTTGCGTTCAACGCTGCTCAGCATTCCTGCCGTGGAACCGGATACGGACGCCGGCAGGACGAAGTACGCCCAGTAGTAGTTCAGCGGCCGGTTGGGCATGAACATGTTGCGTGGCGGCGCCGAAAACTTGTCGAGCTCCGCCGTGACCGCCATGTGCCACACGAAATCGGCGGTGAAATACGCGCGGTAATAGCGGTTTCCTTCCGTATCGCGTTCGCCAAGGCGCGCGAAGGGCCGGCCGGCCAATGCCGGGACGAGCAGAAGGACGAGCAGCAGCGCGGTCGTATCGCGACGCGTCCAGGGTGTCCTCAATGCCGATGCAGACGGGCCGGTCAGCATGCGTGAGGCCGCGTACCCGACAGCCACTGCCGCAATCCAGGCGGCCGTGAATCCCACGACGCCCGGCGCGTTCATCGCTGCCGCAGCCCATAACGCAATCGTCGTCAGGAAGTATCCAAGGGCGGCGCCGGCAATCCATCCGCCGCCATGGCGTCGGCCGAACAGCCGCCATCCGACCGGGAGGCCGGGCGCCAACGCCAACCCGAACAGAGTTGCGTATAGGAATCCGGCAGCGCCCGCAGCGGCTTCGATTGCTGCCATCACGGAACCGCCCAGGAGGACAGCGGCGATCCAGACGCTCACGCGCGGCCTCCCGTGGGCCGCGCATTGCCAATGGCGTAGAACAGCCCGCCCGGCAGGCTGCCGGCGATCCCGAGCGCCAGAAACAGCACGGACAGCGCAAACACCTTCGCTTCCGGCGCTCCCTGTGGCACGAACAACTGCAGGAATGCCACCTGCGTCGTCCCCAGGCCGTTGACCGTAATCGGGAGCTGCATGATGAGGACGATGATCGGAATGAAGACGAAGTACGTCGTCAGCGGGATGTGGATGCCGAGCGACAGCCCGAGGCACCACGCCTGGAGAACGCGGACGATCTGAACGACGATCGACATCACCAGGACGCGCAGCAATTCGCGGTGGTGCGCAGCGTAGCGGCGTACCGCGTCCGTCAGCGCCTCCGTTACAGGCCTGAAGAGAGGGATTGGCAGCAGCGCGACCGTGTTCCGAAGCCGTTCAGCCGCGCGCTCGCTGAAGATGACGGCGGCGGCGACGCCGCAGATGGCAAAGATGGCCAGCAGCCCGAGGACAAGACCGCGTTCGGTCGCGAGCCGCTCCGCGAACGGCAGCGCCGCAGCGGCCACGATGGCGACCGACAGCACGCCCAGCGCCCGATCCATCAGCACGGACGCGGTCGACTCCGCCAGATGCACGTCGTAGCGGGACAACTCGTACGCGCGATACAGATCGGATGCGACGCTGGGCACGAAGTTGCTGACGAACGAACTGACGAAAAACGCCCGCAGAACCCCGCTCAGGGGCGGCCGCGATCCTGGCGTCAGCGCCACGAGCAGGTCGATCCATCGCAGCGCCATCAGCGTGCGATCGACGAGCACCAGGCCCAGGGCAGCGAGCAGCCAGCGCAGGTCGGCGTTTGCGGCCGCGGAAAGGATAGCCGACGGATGGGACCAGTAGAATGCGAGCGCCGTCAGGACGACGGCGACGGCAACGCGGATGAAGCGCGGCCAGTTCACCTATCGGCCGCTGCCGACTGGCTCCGGCATTGTGTCGATGTGCCGCCCCGTATCCTTCTTGACCTGGTAGGCCCGTTTGAGGAACTTCGCGTACGGCACGAACTGCTTCATCGCGCCGACGTTCACCTGGCAGGGACTCAGGCACGTGGGGCAGACGCTGTCCTTGATATGCTGCCGGTGCTCGAGATTCTCGGCCTTGTAATAGAGCGTTTCAGCGGCTTCGTCGAGGACGTTCCCGAGCTTCTGCGAGTTCTCGCAGTAGTGCAGATCGCCGTTCGGATTGAGCAGCAGCCCCTGGCTCTGGAAGGGGCAGGGCATCGTCCGCTGATAGCCGTTCGCGATCATGTCGGCGTAGTGCAGATACATGAACGCCTGGCCGCTGAGAACGGATTCCTCCTGCACGCGATCGAGGAAGAAGTTCCGCATGAACTCTTCTTCGCGCTGGCGGAATCCGATCTTCTCCTGCAGATCGCGGTTGTGAAGCATCGCGTCCGTGAAGCGGAGCATGTTGAAGACGACGTCGAGGCCCTTCGCGCGCGCCCAGGCGAGGATGTTCTGGGCGTCCTCCATGTTGGTGGCGAAGATCGTCGACGCGATGCCGAACGAGAAGTTCTCGTGCTGTTTCGCAAGCGCCTGCATTGCCTCGATCGTCTGCGCCGCCTTGTCGAACCCGTTCTTCACCGAGCGGACCTGGTTGTGAACGTCTCCGATCCCGTCGAGCGACACGCGGATGCTGATCAGGATTCCCTTGCTCGCGCAGAATTCGACGATGCGCGTGAGCATCGGAATCGCGCGCTTCGGCGTCAGTCCGGTCGTGTTGATGCCGACCTTCCGCAGCCGCGGCAGGTGGCGGTGGAACATCTCCACCATTTCGGGGAGATCGTTGCGCGTGGTCGGTTCGCCGCCCGAGATGTTCAGATTCTCGACCGCCCCCCAAAACGGGCTGTTCATGACAGGCTCGAGCTGCTCGAGCGTCATGTCCGACTTCCGGTCGCCCCACTTCCAGTTGTTGCACATCGTGCAGCGGGCATCGCATACCCACGTGCAGTTGTAGATGAGAACGGTCGGACGAATCGGGTGCACTTTCGCGCTGATGAACGTATTCACCAGGTCGCGCGGCACCCCTGCCGCAGCCTTCGCGAGATAGTGCAACCTGAAGCTGGAAGTAGACACGGGAACCTCCATTGTACAGGCGAAATGCACGAATATAAAGGGGTTGCTATAATGAGAGGCTTTCCCTGATTGATGCGTTTCATGGCCCACGGGCGCACGTCCAAAGTCGTCTGCGCGGTCGCGCTGCTGTTGACCACGATCTCCTGCGGCAGCCATCATCCGACCGAGCCGACATCCGGAGGCACCGGCGGTCCGAATCAGCAGCCGCCGCCGAACAACCCCCCCGTCATCAACTCCATTTCCGTGCAGGGCAGCCGCGCCAAGGAGCCCGCGAACTTTGGCGATGTGGGCGAGACCGTGAACCTCGTCGCCACCGTGCATGACGACGAGACTCCCGTCGATCAACTGCAGTATTCATGGAGCGCGTCCCTCGGCACGATTGACGGTACGGGATCGCAAGTGAAGTGGATCGCGCCCGCGGCGCTGCCGGGCTCGGATCCAGTCGATGTGACGATCACGCTCAAGGTGACCGAGACATACGGACAAGCGGGAGGGACGCAGTTCGAGCACGATGTCAGCGGGACGGCGACGCTGTCGCTGCACGATTCGATGAAGGAAGTCGGCGACATGGCGCGGCAGTTCCTGGTCGACTTCTCGGATTCCACGATCACCGACGTGTCGTACGTGATGCGGAACTTCGATGCGTCGTGTTCCGGCACCGTTCAGGAGACGCAGCAAGTCTCCGACAACCGCAAGAAGTTCAAGATCGTCCGCTGGAACGTCGGCGCGTCGTCCGTGAAGATACCGTTCGGCGATAGTTTCTGCCCGGTCCCGGACAGGGTTCAGCGCGGCGACGCCTGCGCCAGCAACCCGGTACACTGGGAATCGGAAGTCGTCGGTGGTGGTCACTTCCAGATCGCTGACGGCATCGACTGGATTGCCGCCTACTACCGCCCCGCGTTGAAGGCATGGAAGCTCTGCGACAGCCAGTTCACGGGAACCTGCGTGGACACCGTCACGGGCGGTGGATGCTCGGATACGCAGGCCTCCTCGATGGTCGCCGGCGCCTGGCGCGCGCGCTAATCGCCGTCCTTGCCGCCAGCTGCCTCAGCGCCTCCCTCCGCGTCGACCCATCGTTGCGGGCCGCCGGCACGCATTTCGTTCGCGCCGACGGCACTCCCTTTGCCTGGCGTGGAATCACGGCGTTCAGACTCCTCGAATTCGTTGCTCACAATCGAGAGAGCCAGGCGGCCGCGTATCTCGACTGGGCCGCATCAGAACAAATTACCGTTGTCCGTGTGCTGTCCATGGCGCACGTGCTGTTCGCGCTGACGCCTGCGGAAGGCGAGCAGGCACTGCCGCGTCTGTTGGAGCTTGCGCGCGCTCGCGGGCTCGTCGTCGAGGTCGTTGCGCTTGCTGACACGGCCAGCTATCGGATTGACCTCGCGCGGCACGTGCAGGCAGTCGGAAACGCCTGCGCGGCTTCGCGCAACTGCGTCATCGAAATCGCGAACGAGCCGTATCACCCAACGCAAAGCGCGGACGTCCACGATCACTCCGTGCTGCGGCGCCTTCGCGGCGCAATCCCATCCACGGTGCCGGTCTCGCTCGGGACCCTGGATGATCGAGGGGAGCTGGCGGCGGGCGATTACGTGACGTGGCACTCACCGCGCGATTCGAACTGGCCGGAGCGCATGCGCGAAGGAGTGGGCCTGGTGCGTCGGTACGGCAAGCCGGTGATTGCCGACGAACCCATGGGTGCCGCTGACGACGCCGTTCCCGGCCGCCGCGACAACGTTCCGGAACACTTCGCCATGGCGGCGCGACTCGCGGCCGAGAGCGGAGTGGGGACGACGTTTCACTATGAAGGTGGTCTGCAGGCCCGGCTTCCGACCAGTACGGAAATGACGTGTCTGAAGGCCTGGATGGCGGCGTTGACGCGCGGGTCGGCGCGTTAGCGTTCGACCCGTTCCACCACCTGGCCGCCAAGCGCCTGGAGGAGCTCCGGCTTTCCGAACACCACGATCTCCGGAGCGATGCGCTCCGGCCGCGGGTCGAGCCACCATGGGTTGTGCAGCGTGAACCGCGCGACGGGCCGGTAGCCGGCGGGATCCGTGCCGGCCAGAAGCTGCCGATAGAAGGAGGTCCGCTCAGGGTAGACCCACGGCCGGTCGGTATAGCGATCCCAGTAGAAGTCGGAGTCGACGATTGGATCTGTGGCTGTTGCGAAGAATCCGGCGAGGGCTGCGTCGAACTTCTGGCGGGGATACCCTCCCGTATCGTCGACGAACGGGAAATACTTCAGCGGGAACGGCTGCCTGAAGTACGGCAGGTACGCTTCGACTTCGAAGTAGTAGAGGCGCTCGGACAGCGAATCGCGGTGTGACTCGAGCCAGCGGCCTGCCTCGTACCGCGTGTCGTGCCAGTACATCCAATCCGATCGAAGCGTGTAGACAGCCGAATAGGCGAGGATGGCGGCAGCTGTTGCAACGATCGCCCGGCGAACGCCCCAGCTCGTCGCGTGCGCGTACGCCGTCGTGATCGCAACGGCAGCAAGGAGTGCCAGTGACGGCACGATCGGCATGATGAATCGGAGCGCGTGGTGCGGGCTGGCGCCGTAGAACACATAAAAAGGCACCACCCACGCAAGCTGGATGACGTACCCGCGTGCGCGATTTCCCGTCCGCGGACCGCGCCACAGGCCCGCGGCGGCGATCGCGAGGCCGGCGAGGCTCGCGAGGAACATCGGCCAGCCCATGATGTTGCCGAGCAGCAGAACATAGGGCTCGTACGAACGCTGGAAGTGGCTCATGTCGACGAGGCTTCCGGTGGGCGCCCCCGTGTACCAGTTGAACCAGAATCCCCAGTACACGAAGTCGTGCCATCGAATGAACGCGTAGGGATTCGTCGTGGCAAACGCGGCAAAGCCCGCGAGGCCGCAGACCAGCAGCCCGCGGATGTTTCGCCACGAGAAGACGTTCCATCCGAGCCGATAGGCATGGACGGTGGCGATCGGGATCGCAAGAATCCACGCCGTGTATTTCGTCGCGAACGCAAGTCCGGCGAAGAGACCCGCAAGCGCATAGTCGCGTGCACGTCCGTCCGACGCGATGCGATCGCACGCCCATAGCGTCAGGAACATGCAGAGGAAGAGGAGGCTCTCTGGTGTGGCGAAATGCGCGAGATTCACGAGACCCATCGTGACGGCGAGCAGCGCAGCCGCCAGCAGACCGGTGGGCTGGCCGAAGTGGCGGCCGCCGATTGCGAATACGGTGAGAATCGTGCCGAGTGCGAACACCGCCGAGAGCATCCGCGAGCCGCGAATCGCCATGAACTGAATCCGCCGTCCCGGGTTCGCAGGATCCAGCAGCGGCGCGATTCGATAGCCGGTGAGCATGACCGTATGGCCGGGATTGAACAGGTACGCCAGGTCGACGACCGCCGCCATCGCATAGATGTGGAGGTGCGGGTTGATGAAGTAGTCCGGATCAAGCGTGTGCCCGTGAATCATGTGGACGGCGGGATCGATCTTCTCGTCCGTGTGCCACAGGTAGGGAAGGCCCCAGTCAATCCCGAGAATCGAAAGGGTGAAGTTGCCTGCGAGGATTACCGCCAGCAGATACGGCGTCCAGCGCCGCAGCGAGATCATGGGCGCGTCCGGCCTTCCGCCGGACGCGCTCCGGCCTCCGCGATATAGTACGCAGTCGGCCGGGCTCGATGCCGCCGACGCCGACCTTTCCCCTTACCCGCGTCCTGCTGGTGCTCGTCTTGAGCGTGGGCGCCGCCGCGAGTCTTACCGGCCTCGACTGGGGCCTCCCATATCAATGGCATACCGACGAGAAGGTCACGCAGGCGCTCAACGTCCTCCACTCGTCCAAGCGGGACCCTGACTACTTCATCAATCCTCACCTGCATATCTATCTCGTCGCGGCGGCGTTCGAGATCGCACACCGCCGTTATCCGGCCGCACACGTTGGCCGCGCTCTTCCCGAAATCCTGCCGATGCTGGACGCGGACTCCACAGGCCGCGCGCTCCAGTTTACGGCCATGCGCCTCGCACGCGGCATTTCGGTCCTGTTCGGGTTGTCCACGCTCTACGTCCTGTTCGTGATCGGCCGCCGCAGTTGGGACGATGCGACGGGGCTCCTCGCCGCCGCCTTCGCCGCGGTGACGATGGGACTCGTAAATCTGTGGCATTTCGCGACGCCCGAAGCGCTGCTGATCCTGCTGACGCTGCTGGCGCTCGGATCGCTCGATCGCTTGATGGCGCAGGCCACCTACCGATCGTATGCGGTCACCGGTCTGCTGGTTGGCCTCGCCTGCTCGACGAAATACACGGCATGCCTGCTGGCGGTTCCGGTCCTCGCGGCCCACGCAGCAGTTCGCGGCCGATCGTCTCTTGATGCTCGCAGCGTTCGGCATCTCGCGACGGCAGCCGCCGCCTCCCTTGCCGGATTTCTGGCCGGGACGCCGCTGGTGATTGTGGACTGGAAACAGTTCTGGCAGTTCGGCGTCGAGTACAACTGGTACACCGGCGCCCCGACCGGGACGCTGATCGAGGTCCGTCATTCATACGGACCGTACCTCGCGCTCCTGGCCGACGGGCTGGGCTGGCCACTCCTGGTCCTGAGCGGCATCGGCCTCGCCGCTGCGATTCGTCGACTGATCCGCGATCGACTGGACGCATCGCGGCGCAGCCTGCTGATTCACGTCATCTGGATCGTGAGCTTCTACGGATTCTATGGTCTGAGTCCGCATCACGCGCTGCGTTTCATCATGCCCATAGCTCCATCGTTGGTGCTGCTGGCTGCGGTGTGCTCGGTTGCGGCTGGGCGCGTTCGCCGGGTTCCCGTACGAAGGGTGGTGGTTCTGTCGATCGCACTCGTCCTCGTCTACTCCGCCATCTACACCGGACGGGCAGACGACATGTTTCTCAACGACACGCGATATGCCGCCGGGCGCTACCTGACTGACGCGCTCACGCCCGGAGGCCGGCTCGACTTCTTCGAGATTGAAGCGTATCTGCCGTATTTCAATCGGCCGTGCCCCGGCTTGCGGTTCGTCCCGTTCGTCGATCACGTGACACTGCACGGGGCGCGGTTCTGGGAGACCGCGGACGATTACCTGCGCGATTCCAATGCGCCGATTGTGGACAGCGATTTCTACTGGGATCGATATCTCGACAACCCGCGCGGCTATCCCGAGCGGGCCGAGTTCTACAGGTTTCTTTTGACAGGCACCGATCCGAATGGATTCCACCCCATCGCGCGATTCGCGTTCGCGAACCCGCGGTGGTTGAATCCGCGGCCCGAGCGGGTGGCTCCGGACGTTGTCGTGTTCGGGAAATCGCCCCTCACGGGCGGGCGCGACGATGCATCGGGTCATCGCCGCGCCTCGAACTGATCGCGCGAGTTAGTTCGGGAACTTCGGTCGCGGATTTGCGGAGGCCCACACGTCCTTGATCGTGATCCCGGTCACCGTAGCGTCGTCGTCTCCGCCTCGTCCGATCGGCTGTCCGAGGTGCAGAACGTGCGGCGTCGGCCGGTAATCATGCGACCCCGTGCCCGTGGAGATCCGCAGCTTCGTCGGTCCGTTTTCGTCGTTCTCCCGGACCTCGAGGACCGCCTGGCCCGTCTGCCAGGAGAAGCGCCAGAAGTACCACTTGTTCGGATCCCAACCGGTGTTCACGGGGGGGCCATCGAACACGCGATCCCCCGCATCGCCGGTAATGAACCGGAATCGCACCTGGCCAGGCGACGGGTACGCGCGGCCGCGCAGGTCGATCGTGGCGCGGTAGTCGTTCGTCGTGATGTCGCCGAAGCCTTCCTGCATCGAGAACGCCTTGCTCTTCGCGCCGCGCATCTGCGATGGGTTGATCCCGGTGATCATCATCGAGAACTCACCCGCGGTGAGTGTCTGCTGCAGCACATAGGTCACA